>JANNRJ010000040.1:0-3429 GCA_031401235.1 Actinomycetota bacterium | reverse complement strand
TATCACGGCCCCGACGGGCGGTGCACCCGAGGCGAATCTGATACCGGTGCCCAAAACAGTGGCCGAGGCGGCGATGGATTCGGCACAATGCATCGGTTGTGGCGCTTGTGTCGCGGCGTGCCCAAATGGTGCAGCGAATTTGTTTACCGGTGCCAAACTGGCGCATCTCAATTTGCTGCCACAGGGCCAACCCGAGCGTTTTAAGCGCACCGAAGCAATGGTGGAAACGATGGACCACTACTTCGGTTCATGCACAAATACCGGTGAGTGTTCGGCCGCCTGTCCGAAGGAAATCTCCCTTGACGTAATTGCTTTGATGAATCGGGACTATTTTCAGGCCAAGGTCAAGAATCGCGCCGAACAGAGTATCGACTAAGTCAATTTCGCTCACTTGATTAGTCGGTTTGGTGATTAACTCGTTGGCGGCGGGAGCGGTTGATGAATTTTGGAGAGCACGTCACGACTTCGCGGTTTGCCGCTATACATCATACGAATACCGGTGAAAGCGATCGTCAGCGTGATCAGCGCCACGCCCAATGCTTGGAAGAGTAGAACTCCGTTATCTGTTCCTGCTGTGAATGAGTGAATCGACACACTTACGAACATCGCGTAGCTAGAGAGATGAATCCCGCGCCATAGCCAATTGGGTAGTTTCTTCATCATTAACGAAGAAACTTGGACCGCAACGAGCAAATACATGGCGATGATTCCCCAGGCGACCGCGAGCGGTTTCCAATTTGTAGCCATTGGGACGAGAATGTCGGCAGTACCAAAATGCACATAACTATCGGCAACGATTGATGCGAGGTGCACGCCAACAAAAAGTACTGTGAGCAATCCCAGCCAGCGATGGAGATCAAGCAACCATGCCGGTCGATCGTATGGTTTGAGCAATCGTGTTGAAAGCAAAATGCCCCACAGAGTAGATGCGGTGAGTAGAACCCATGCCACGATTCCGGTGGCACGGGTGAGATACCACCAAAATTGCGGGTTTAACATCGAAGAAATTCTTTCCAATGAGAATTGAACATCACATCGCCATTGTTTAATGCTACTAGCACTCCTAGTTGCGACTGATGGGCGAGCAACATTCCTTCGGTAGTTCCGGCAACAAGAATTGTCGTCGCTAAAATTTCGGCCCAAACAGCCTCGGCGCTGATAACCGTGACTTGAACTGGGGTATTTTCAGATTCGATGAGCGGCTCTTTTGTTGCAGGAGATATCACATGATGAAATTGCCCGCGCCGAGTGCTCCAGCGCTTTGCGCGTGTCGATGACGTAGCAATTCCACCGTTGCGGAGCATCAATTCAGCAATTGTGATGGTGGAGTCAAAGGGTGACTCGATGTCAATTTCCCACGCAGCATCATTCGGTCCGTATCCAACACAACGAAGATCTCCTCCGACATTTACACAAGCACCGATTGCACTGGTTTCAACAAGTTCAGTGGCCACGATGTCGGCGGCGAGTCCCTTTCCTAGACCACCTGGATCGAGCGTGATCCCCACTGGCAATTGCACAACACAGTTGACGTCATCAATTTGTGTTTGAGAGAGGGGATAAGTAAATGATGGACGGTTCGATGGGAGGATCGTGGACATTGACGGATCACTTCGTGAGGAGCCATACCCGAGATCAACGAGTGTCGGAAGCAACGTTGGATCAAAATACCCATTGGAATCCTTGTGGGCACTTACAAGGTATTTAACAAGGGTAATAGTGTCGCGATGAACCAGAACTGGCATGCCGCGCGACATATTGAGTCGATAAATGTCGCTGGTTGAAATAAATCGACTCCAAAGTTGCTCCAATTCGAGCAATCGCCGTTCGGCATATCCGTGAGAATCACCGGCGCCGTCGACAATGGTGACCTCGGCGGTATTTCCCATTACGGGAAAAACATGTCGGGTTGAGTTACTTTGATCCACCACTCTTTGTCGCAGTCCGTTTCTGTTGTGGCGCCTTTATATTGATCGTGCGCGTCACTGTTGGGGCCGAAGTCGGAGGGGTTGTCGCAACCGGGGCCACAGCAGTTGCGGGTGTGGCGGGTGCCGGTTGCGATGGGGCGATTACTGGGACTATGACCGGCGGTGCGACCAGTTGATTGATGTCTGGCAATACAGCGGTTTGATCGTTAGCCAAAGCGGCCGTGGCGTGTTGTG
The DNA here is from genome assembly GCA_031401235.1 of Actinomycetota bacterium. Classification (GTDB taxonomy): domain Bacteria; phylum Actinomycetota; class Acidimicrobiia; order Acidimicrobiales; family Ilumatobacteraceae; genus UBA3006. The sequence continues at coordinate 1,267 of JANNRJ010000040.1, read as the reverse complement.
CAGCAATTGCGTAGGCCGAGGTCAAGCCAAGTACCGATGCAATTGATATTCCAGTTGTCAGAACTCGGGCACCACGTGCCACATGCTTGTCGCGTTTTGGGGTAACGCGACCGTTAGTCGTCTTCGTCTTCACTTTCCTCCACCTCGTGATCTTCGTCTTCGTGATCTTCGTCTTCGTGATCGTCCACGCTGTCATCTGAACTGTCGCTGTCTTCAGCTTCGTCACCATTGTCTTCACCGCTCACATCACTTGTGCCATTGGATTCGATGGTGTCGAAGTCAACTGCTGTAACGATGCGCCCATCGAGGAGTACAGCTTGGAACTTCACATGTTGCGAACCGTTTGCAAATTCAATTTTAATGCGAGTCAAGCTTTCGGTCTCGTCCTCGTATGTCCATCCAGCTAGCGGACTTATCGACGCGACGGCGAGGCCAGTGGCGCTTTGCTCGAGAGTTACGACTCCAACCCCCTCAATGTTGAAATCGGACGTGACAATCATCTCCGACACGGCAGGAAAAGCATCACCCTGATTTGGGAGAAAAGCCGGCGTGGCCGAATCTAAAGACAGTGCGGACACGGGTACATTTGCTTCGGCCATCGCAGGCGTTTCTTCAACCGAAGAGAGTGTTGAGTCCAATATGGTGGTGTTTACCGCCATGGCGACCCCACCGGTAGCAAGAACTCCAATGATTGAAAGTGATGTTGCAAGGGATGTTTTCATGCCTCCCACGTTATAAATGCGTCATCTAAGGGAAGTCCAAGAGCCATCCAAGATTTGTCCAAGAATCGGCATTCGCCGCGTTTGGCGGCGACAATGGAGCTATGGATGTATTGCTCGTCGAGGACGACGACTCCATCGCTTCATCACTTATTGCAGGTCTTCAATCCGCCGGAATGAGCGTACGACGCGTTAGCCGAGGAGAGGATGCGCTTCGTGCTGAATTACCAGATGTAGTTCTGCTCGACGTTGGTTTACCGGACATCGATGGCTTTGAAGTGTGTCGCCGATTACGCGCGGTGAGCCAAGTTCCAGTGATTATGTTGACCGCGCGCGATAGCGAACTCGATCGAGTGTTCGGACTAGATATTGGTGCCGATGATTATGTCACCAAACCGTTTGGACTGCGTGAACTCATTGCCAGAATTCGAGCGGTCACTCGTCGTACGGGTGTTTCCGATGCGCCCGAGAACACAAACATGATCGTGGGAGATCTGCAGATTAATCGTTTGACACGACGAGCAGTTCTTCGAGACAATGAACTTTCG
>JANNRJ010000039.1:0-89580 GCA_031401235.1 Actinomycetota bacterium | reverse complement strand
TCGAACCAACGGGAATGCTTGCCGGCGCCGCCGACCCGCGCACGGTGATTGGCTCGGTTGCCGGGTTGTAATGCGGATAGGCTCAATTTCGCTTTAGGGCGTGTAGCTCAGTTGGTAGAGCGCCACCTCGACATGGTGGAGGTCCCGGGTTCGAGCCCCGTCGCGCCCACTGGCAAGCCAGTGGAGCCGCGCGGTTGCGCGGTCTCCACGATGTCGTTGTTCTAAATTACCGACGCGGTTCGCTTGGTGTTGAGCCTGTCCCGGGAAGACAACACAAACTGCAAACAATTATGTCGATACTTTCAACTAGCTACTGGATGCATTCACTGAACCAACATTGGCGAATATAAAGAAATCGTTTGCATCGATGGACTTGATGGTTGGGTGTTGTAAGCGTGGACAAGCCGTGCGCGTCACGCATTACGCAAACATATGGCTCAGTATTTAACATGAGACTAAATGCAATTCGTTTGCCGTTGCAACGCCTCGGTGTGCCTTCAAAGTAACTACATAAGTTTTAGAGCGCAAAGTATTGTAAAGTTCTAGTCGATTTGGTTGACTCGTCGACTAGGATTTAGTTGTGAAAATGAGCATGCGTGTTGGTGGTATTGCGCTGTGTTTGCTTGTCGTGTCGCCACTCGGAGCGGCCCACGCAAAGGACGCAGGACCAAAGAAATACAAGTCGTGTGACGCGCTTAATAAAGATTTTCCGTTAGGTGTTGCAAAGAATGCTGCGAGTGTCGGATACTCGTATGCGACAGTCAATGCTGCGGTCTTTGAACTTAATAAAAAGAGTCTTGGTCACCATTATATGGGTACGGAAAAGAGTGGGTATATCTGTGCACGGATAATTCTCGGCTCCACCAAGGTCGGTACTCGGCTGGTCGGTGCGAATATGGTCGGCTTTAATTTGGCCGGTGCGAACTTGTACAGTTTCAATCTGACTGGTGCCAATCTGACTGGTGCCAATCTGAACTTTGCCAATCTGGCTAGTGCAAATCTGACTGGTGCCAACTTAACTGGGACCGTACTGTATGGGGCCAACTTGTTAGGGGCGAACTTGGCTGGTGCCAACCTGACTGGGACCAACCTGAGAAATGCCACAATGCCCGATGGAACTAAAAACCCCTAATAGTCACCTGGAGTGAACTTACGACAGCGGAAGATTTCGAATCTACCATCCTCACTGATTGGGATGACTACGAATGCCATCAGGTTGTGTTTGCAGGGGTCTGACCGTTAATGGCAAGGTACTTTGTTGGGGTAGGAACGATATGGGCTTGATTGGTGATGGGAAGACACGTAGAGCATATGATTGGCCGCGGTCACCAGAGCAAATATCAGCTAACGCGTCTTTCGTTTCTGTGAGCACGGGCGATGATTTTGCATGTGCGACAGCCACAAGCGGTGATGTTTGGTGTTGGGGCGCAACTTGGGGGAGCGGCAACCCAGAAAGTCTGACGACTTCTACGCCTTTTGTGGTTCGGCGAACCGCTGGTGCCATCCAAGTTGCTACAGGACACCTTGGCACCTGTGTCCTTACGACTACTCAAATTGACTGCTGGGGACTTTGGACACTTAATCAAAAAAGTGATTTTCGTAGTGGTCTATTGGGCATATATGAACTTTGGGGTGAAGGATTCTCATGGACAGCAACCGACGCACATTGCAATACTGGCCACATCAATGCTTTTCCCTGCGGACTACCGGGAAGCTGTCCAATCGATATCTATTTCAACCCCGCAGTTAAAAAAGTCTCAGGTTCTTGTGCACTATCAGAAACTGGTCTCATTAAGTGTTGGGTAATTAAATTTGATAAGGACCCAGAAGTGTTTAAAAATATATTTTTAAGTCAGACCTCTTTGTTTGGATGAATTCAGTTGAAGCGACAACAGAATCCAACTTTTGTTGCCGCCAGTATCAAATCTGAAGTGGGCAGACTTGTTTGATGTAAACCTGACTAACACGACAATGCCAGATGGCTCAATTCGTAACTAGATTTTTCTGGGGCGCTTAGTGAGCCTGTCCCTTGGTTGTCTCGAAGTGATAAACTGAGAGCAACAACCAAGAGAAACAAGGCGAAGAGCGAAGCGTCTTAGTTGGTAGGGCGCCACCTCGACATGGTGGAGGTGGCGGGTTCGAGCCCCGTCGCGCCCACAACTGCATGTTGCATTCACACGATCTGGGGTTAGTACAATTAGTAGCGATTCACAAATTGCGAGGTCCAACTTGATCCGATTACGAAGTCTCTTGAAGTCTGTCGCGTTGGCAGGATTACTCGTCGGTATCTCGACGGTCGGTCCTGCAATGGCGTCTACGGCACGAGGAATAGCTATTGGTGGGAAAAGCAACGGCATTCCGCTCTTTCTCATTATCGAGGTCAACTGGGACGGCTCAGGACAAGGCGGCTACACCTTATGGGGACCAGTGTGGGCACCGGTCGCTGGGACGGGCACCGTGCTAGATAGCTGTACGAATTGCCTTGATATCAGTTACAACTTTGTATTCAAAGGCAACACAGTGCAGTTTGATGAAACGTATCCGTCTTATGTAGACGCGACGCCGCAAGTCAGGCACGTAGTTCTGCACGATTCCGACCGCGATGGCACATATACCGGTTCGCTTCCTGCCCAGAGATACGAGTTTCCTTACGATCGTGCGCTGTATATGGACAGGATCGACTACGAAGTTACGTTCGCCAGCAACGGATCACTGATCAATTTTCGGTTTTTCGAGTACGAGCACCGAAAATTACTTGGATAAATAGTTGAGATAATTTCGGCCAACAACAAATTGGTCACAGGATGTCGTCGTGATTTTTGTGGATCGAGTTGATGGGGGTCGCAGTCTCGCTGGGCGTCTAATGCACTTGCTCGATAGAGATGTTGTCGTCGTTGGGCTACCGCGTGGAGGTGTTCCGGTGGCGGCTGAGGTGGCAAAAGCGTTGAACGCACCTCTTGATGTCATTCTTGTTCGCAAACTTGGCGTCCCATCCCATCCAGAATTGGGTATGGGGGCAATCGGAGAGAATGGTGTGCGCGTGTTGAACGCCGAGGTAGTTCAACTGACCGGTGTAACTGCGGATGAAATTGAGCGGATCGAGGCCCGCGAACGAATTGAACTCGAACGTCGTGTTGAACTATTTCGCTCAGGTCGTGAACTCGTCTCACTAATGGGCCGTGCAGTGGTAATTGTCGACGACGGTATTGCCACCGGATCAACGGCGCGAGTTGCGTGTCAAGTGGCCCGCGCTCATGGAGCGTCGTACATAGTGTTGGCCGTACCTGTTGCCCCACGAAACTGGGAGCGAGATCTTGCAGGTGTCGCCGATGAGTACGTTTGCGTCGCCACGCCAGTGAATTTCTCCTCGGTTGGTCAGTTTTATTCCAACTTCACGCAAGTCACAGATGACGATGTTGTGGGTTGCCTCAATCAGGCGATCCAGAAGCCTAAGTAAACGCGACTGCAAGATTACCGACTGCCCGAAATTGATTTCGCGGAATCTAACGCGCAAGTCCGCTCAGATCTCCTTCGCAAATGAAACGAGAGCCTTGAGTCGCTCGAATCGTAATGACGCCTTTTGTTTTAACCACCGACACTTTGGCCTTCAGAGTTGCGACACCAGTGGCCGTCACGCGAGCCGAACCGAAGGTCAGCCACTTTCCACTGATGTAGGCTTCGAAGGAAAGTTTCCGACCAGCGTTCGCGCTTCCTGCTTGAACAGTGAGCGCAATCGTTGTGCCAGACTTTTTCCCCCGCGTGGCGTCGCACGTAAGTTGGGGCGCCGCGATGCCGACGATTGTCGAGGTTGTTCCTCCAACAAAATCAATGCATCCCGAATCGGTGGGATTCGATACGCCAGCCGTGTTGTAGGCGGAAATCGCAAAGCAGTAGCGCACACCTTTGGCCAGTCCTGTCACATCCCAGAAGGCTTTGTTGGCGGCAGTCTTGTATGGCCAGTTTATGGTACTTGTGCCGGCCGCAACCGGGAGATCATTTCGTTGAATGAGGAAACCATCCTCGTTCGTCGAGTTATCGATCCATGTCAGGTGCAAAGAACTGTCCGAAGTTGCGGTGATAGCCAACGAGGACGGGGCGTTCGGCACCTGGACTCCGGGAACAGTCGTCGTTGTAGTTGTTGTGCCACTTGAAAAGTTGAACTTCATAGGTGTCTCGGGTGCGTAATCGAATCCCAAGTTATCGTCCGCTGTGTAGTCGGCGTATCCCTGAACATTAAATGAACTCGGAAGACCAAGGCAAGATTTACTGACTTTGAATCCAATCCAATAGGCCGATTCATTGATGTTGCTAAACGTCTTGGCGGTGCAGCCGGAACTTCGACCGTTGATCTCCGCGTACGCCGAAACCAGCGTATTGTTGAGTGGGTAGGTCTGATCATTCGTCACGATACTGATGTCGTCGTTGCCGTCAAAGTTCGTGTCAAGAAATATTCCGCCCCACGAACCTCGACCGTCGTTGAACATGAACCGTGTAATTTGGGTTTCAAAGAACAAATAGAAAAAAATGTCGCCCGGATATTCGGACCATTCGGCTACGGAGATATAGCTCAAATCGTAATTGGGGTCGGTTCGGCCGTCGCTGGAGTCGTAGACGGAAAAGATTTCATACGTTTTGCTCGCGCTGGCACTGCTGGCAGGAATCAGTGACATCATCGGCAACAGGAGAAGCAACACGGCAAGAGGCATCCCCTTGGAGCGCTTTCGAAGTTGTCGTTTCATTCTGGAACCCTGGTTCGTACGCCAGAACTTTCTGTAGTTATGAAGACTCCAGCCGTGCGTACATTTCGGCACGACATCTTAAACACCCCAGTTGTATCACCAAACTCATTCAAGACTTTGCGGAATGTTGGCTTCGTCGCCACTTTCTTTAAATAGATACTTACTTTGTAGCCGCGAAGGGCTTGCGGACCGTCTATATCCCATACGCATCGATTCGAACCAGCACTATCCAATACGAGTTGAAAAATTCTTGTGGTAATGAACTTCGGGAGCGGAGCATTGGGTGTTCCAGGCATACTCGGGAGAACGGGAGCGGCAACAACAACACTCAGTGGTGGTAGCGCTGGCAGTTCCGGAATTACGACATCTGGGGTGCCAATACCATAACTCTGAAGGAATGGGAGATAACTCGAAGCCCGAGTGAATACCGAGTAACTTTCGCCGCATCGGATCGCACCAAAACTGGTGATCCCAGCCACTCGTCGAGTTCCGCCGGCAATGACAAACAGCGGACCACCGCTGTCACCTTGACAAGTTGTTGACGTAGTCGAAACCTGGGCACAAACATACGTAAATTCGTATGGGCTGTTATAGGACCAATTCGAACGGCAATAGTTTTGTGCCAACAAGGCCAATTTCACTTCCAGTGGCGAACTCGTCCCAGAGCCATTCTGAGTTGTTCTGCCAAAGCCCGAGGCAATTCCAGTTGAAAAAGTATCTTCAACCGCTTTCAGTTCATCTGCAGTCGCAAGTTCAGCATAGACATCGCCGAAGACGTCATTGACTTGGATCAATCCAATATCGTTGACAAAAGTCGAGGGGTTATAGTCTGGATGGGCGACAACGGCCAACACTTTTGAGATGGCCCCGCTGCGACCCGCAATGCCATCTGCTGTGGCTACAACGGCGTTTGATAGGTCGCCAAACAATTGGCCCGAACTATCCGCAAGGCAGTGGGCAGCCGTCAACACCCATGTCCGTGCCACAAGCGTTCCGGAACAGTAATACCCTGAAGGACGTACCAATCTGACGACAATATTGTTCGATGTTGTGTCTGGTACTCCGCCGATAATTCCGTTTGCTGGCGAGATGAGACTCGCAGTTAACAGGACGCTCAAATACAGCGTGGCGACGGACCTTTTCACCAGTCCTCGCCTCATGATCGAACTCTATTCCTTTCTGTTGACCACTGCTTCAGATTCGCGGGCCGCAGCCTTATAGATTCCCTTACTCATCAACGACATCTCAACTTCGCGACGTTTGTCATATACGGTTGCACGATCGGCGTGAATTGCCGCGTCATCAGGCGCCGCCCAGCCGGCAAGATCGGCGAGATGACATGCCAATCGAATCTCGCCCGAGTTCATTAGTTCAACGGCACGTCGCATCAAAACTTCCGCGCCACCGGCAAGGTGAGCGAGTTCGGCCGCGACTGCGACATCTGGGGCCGGCTTGAGTCGCGAGGCGGCGCCATCCCACCAGCCACCGTAGAGACGCCAGATATTTCGGACCACGAATTCGGGCTCGTCATAATACGGTCGTAAGTACGGTTTGTCGAGAATTTGTTGTGGCACTTTGACGGTGTGAATGATCATGTCAAGGGTCGCGCCTGCGTTCATCATTTCAATAACTTGAGCGACAAGCGTTTCCAGTGACGAGGCGATGTCATCCAACACGCTGGCAATTCGTGCTTTGCCTTCAATCGGTAAACCATGTGCTGGTACGAGCAACTCCGGGCCTTGGGCGATCATCCGGCGCAACGCTTGAGCCCACTCCAATGCGTATCGTTGAACTTTTTGCGGATTGCCAGCATTGGGAAAATTCCAAATCACGAAGTCGCCGGAAAATAGCCATTTCTTTTGGGGAAACCAGGCCCATAAGTGATCGTCTGTTTCGCCGCGAGCATGATGCAGTTCAACTGAAGTGTTACCGGCGGTGAAACTGTGCGTTGATTGGAATACTTCGTCTGGTCGAAGTGTGTTGAGGGGGAGAAACGATTGCGCCGACGATCCGATGTGCAGGCCCATGTCCGAACTGATACCGCCGAATTGTCGCTGATTAATGATCAGGTTCCAGTCACTTGTCGCGGTATATCGATCCAAGCGATCGCGGACCTTTTCATGTCCGATCACGTGTGGACGGATGTGGCCACGCGATGTGGCGTCGGCGGCAAAGGCACCACTTCCGCCAACGTGATCGGCATGTCCGTGGGTGTACACAAGTGTGTTGATGGGGTTTGATCGCCAACCACGAATCGACTGAACAACCTTGCCGCCGCTACCAACACCCGAGGCATCGAAGCACACCACACCGTCACCCGAATCCCATGCCACGCTGTGGCTGAAACTTTCAACAATGGCAAGATCCGGTGCCAATTCGGAAAGTTCGTTGGTGACTCGGTTGAGGGCTTGATCGATAACGCCGCTGTCGATCACTTTTGTGGACAATTCAAGTGGATGCATAATGCCACCCTATTTCAGATTAAGTACTGGAGGTTCCTTGGGCAATCCGAGGACGCGTTCGCCGAGAATATTGCGCATCACATTTGCTGTGCCACCCATGATTGTGTAGGCGGGCGCATAGCAGACACCTTCGCTGAGATCGTTCCATAGCATTGCCTGTGCGCCGAACACCTTGGAAACAAATTGGGCCACGCGCCATTCGTGTTCCGTGCAGAAACACTTTGTTGCCGCCGAAAATCCGACCGGCGCTTGCTTTAGTGACTCTCTAATGACCAAGATTCGTCCAATCCGGTAGCCAGTTTCGAGGGCAGCTATTTCTTGACGAATAAGTGGATCAGTTTTGTCGGCTCGGGCCAATGCTTGGTCATATAAGGCGCGATTCGACATCAAGCGATCGATACCGCCGCGCTCATATTCCAATTGACGCATGGTTTGCTTGAAAGCAGCACCTGGGTGGCCGACCAAATTGTGCTTGGGGACACGGACATCGGTATAAAAAACTTCGCAGAAGTGTTTATTGGTGGTGAGATCTTTGATCGGACGAATATCAATACCCGGCGTATTCATCGGCACGATAATTTCGCTGATTCCAGCGTGCGGAGGACCATCGTTGCTGGTGCGGCATACGAGGTAGCAATAGTCGGCGATCGCGGCAAAACTGGTCCAGATCTTTTGTCCATTGATAAGCCATTCATCGCCGTCCAACACGGCCGATGTGGATATGGATGCAAGATCACTTCCCGAATTCGGTTCGCTCATGCCGATGCACCACGTTGCAATGCCGGAAATGATGCCGGGTAAAAATCGCTTCTGTTGCTCGGAGGTGCCGAAGGCAATCAGCGACGGGCCCATTTGGCGATCTCCAAACCATGAGGCCGCAATTGGGGCACCGAGAGTGATCATTTCCTCAAACACGATGAGTCGATCGATAGCCGGTCGGCCACCGCCACCAAATTCGGTCGGCCAGGTCATGCCAATCCATCCGCGTGAGGCAAGTTCTCGCGAAAACTCTTTGGAGTAACCATTCATCCAAGTGTCGTTGTGTTTGCCAAACCGAGATACGGCATCCTTGGCCACTTGGTGGGCTTGATGGCGAAGATCTATCTGCTCAGAAGTCCAGGCGAAATCCACGTCCTGATCGTAGGGCTGTGGGCTATTGTGTACAAGTCAGATACAAGTGAGGAGCCCAAACATGGCATCAAAGATCAAGGTAGCGAACCCGGTCGTCGAACTCGATGGCGACGAGATGACACGCATTATCTGGAGTTACATCAAAGATCAATTGATCCTTCCGTACTTGGATATCGAGTTGGAGTATTACGACCTCGGGATTGAATATCGCGACAAGACCGACGATCAAGTCACCATTGACGCGGCAAATGCGATCTTGAAGCATGGGGTAGGCGTGAAGTGCGCGACGATCACGCCCGATGAAGCACGTGTCAAGGAGTTCAACCTCAAACAAATGTGGAAGTCGCCCAACGGAACGATTCGTAACATTTTGGATGGCGTTGTGTTTCGCGAACCAATTATCTGTCGAAACGTACCCAAACTTGTACCGCACTGGACAAAGCCGATCGTGATCGCCCGGCACGCATTTGGTGACCAATACCGTGCTACCGATTTCAAAGTTCCTGGTCCCGGCACTGTCACCCTCACATTTGAGCCAAAAGATGGCAGCAAGCCTATGGAAATGAAAGTCGCCGACTTCTCGGGTTCTGGCGTCGTCATGGGTATGTACAACTTCGATGACTCGATTCAAAATTTTGCTCGGGCGACGATGAACTATGCGCTGCAACGCAACTATCCGGTGTACTTGAGCACCAAGAACACCATCTTGAAGGCCTATGACGGACAATTCAAAGACCTATTTCAACACGTGTTCGATACCGAGTTCAAGGTTGCATTTGAGAAACAGGGTCTTACCTACGAGCACCGCCTTATTGATGACATGGTTGCCTGCATGTTGAAGTGGGAGGGTGGTTATGTCTGGGCTTGCAAAAACTATGACGGCGATGTGCAATCCGACACGGTGGCGCAAGGATATGGATCGCTTGGACTCATGACCTCGGTGCTTTTGACGCCCAATGGTCAGGTAATGGAGTCGGAAGCCGCGCATGGAACAGTGACGCGTCACTATCGCAATCATCTAGCCGGCAAGAAAACGTCCACGAACCCAATCGCATCGATCTTTGCCTGGACACGTGGTCTCGAACATCGCGGCAAGCTCGATAACACACCAGAAGTCATCAAATTTGCCGAAGCAGTTGAAAAGGTTTGTGTCGATACGGTGGAGAGCGGTCAGATGACGAAAGATCTTTCGTCACTTATCGGCCCAGATGAGCCGTGGCTCACCACGGAAGAATTTCTCCAAGCTCTTGACTCCCGACTGAAACAGGAAATGGCGAAATAGTCGTTTCCTATTGAGATATCTGAAGGAGTGGAACCTATGCGTGCAGTAGTTCTTCGAGCACACGGTGGACCAGAGGTTTTGGGGATCGAAGAAATTCCTGCGCCGCAACCAGGTGCAGAGGAAATTCTTGTGCGGGTTCGAGCAACAAGTTTGAATCGCGCCGACACCTTGCAGCGAATGGGTTTCTATCCCAATCCATTTCCCGATGAATATGAAGTACCCGGCCTGGAATTTGCTGGTGTGGTCATTGGCGCCGGCGATCGTGTTCGTCAGTGGCGCAACGGTGACGAAGTAATGGGAATCGTCAGTGGAGGGGGGTATGCCGAACAACTCGTTGTCCACGAACGACAAGCAATGGCGGTACCGATTCAAGTTGGATTGGCTGATGCCGCTGCCATTCCAGAAGTATTCATCACCGCTTGGGATGCACTTGTTGTGCAAGGCGGTCTCACATCGGGAAGGTGGGCACTCGTTCATGCTGGGGCATCGGGTGTCGGAACGGCGGCAATTCAAATCGGTAAAGCAATTGGAGCTCGGGTAATTGTCACGTGTTCGACCGGCAAAGTATCGGCATGTCGGGCACTCGGTGCCGATGCGGTGGTCGATTATTCAAGTGGCGATTTTGTGGAATCTGTCAAAGTGGAAACTGGCGGTCGGGGTGTTGACGCAATTCTCGATGTGATCGGTGGCGACTATCTGAATCGCAATGTTTCGGCCCTGGCACTTAAGGGACACATTGTTCAGGTTGGATTGATGGGTGGTGGGACCACGCCATTCAATGTTGGCGCCATGATGGCTAAACGAGGCAAATTATCTGGGACCTTGTTGCGAGCACGCCCGCTGGAAGAAAAGATTGCGATTACTCAGCGATTTATTGCCGAGATGTTGCCGCTATTCGAATCCGATGCGCTCAAACCGGTAATAGATCGGCGTATTGCGTTTGATCAAATTGCCGAGGCACACACGTATATGGAATCAAACGCGAATATTGGCAAGATTGTTATCGATATTAACGAGTGACGATAGGGGTGTATTCGCGCTCGTCTTGACCGATGTACCACTGACGAGGGCGGCTGATCTTTTGTTCCTTGTCCTTGAGTAGTTCACTCATATGGGCAAGCCAGCCGACGGTTCGAGGAATGGCAAATAGCACAGTAAACATCTCAACTGGGAAGCCAAGGGCTTGATAGATAAGCCCAGAGTAGAAATCGACGTTGGGGTACAACTTGCGCGAGACGAAGTAATCGTCATTGAGCGCAACTTCTTCCATTTTTAGAGCGATGTCTAGCAATGGGTTATTACCCGTGACATCGAAGACGTCATAGGCCGTTTTTTTAATGATGGTCGCTCGGGGATCGAAATTCTTATACACACGGTGGCCAAAACCCCATAACACGCCGCCTTCGCCACGCTTCACCGATTCAATGAATGCGGGAACATTTTTGATATCGCCGATTTCACGGAGCATGCGCACAACTTGTTCATTGGCTCCTCCGTGCAGCGGACCGTACAACGCTGCCGCGGCGGCTGCGGTTGCCGAATATGGATCGGCGTGCGCTGAACTAACTATTCGCATTGCTGTCGTTCCACAATTCTGCTCGTGATCGGCGTGCAAAATGAACAACACGTCCATGGCCCGAGCAAGAATCGGGTCAACCGCATAGTCGTCGCCAATTCGATACATCATGTTGAGAAAATTTTGGGCGTATCCCATTGAATTATTGGGTAGTACAAATGGCAATCCAGAACTAAATCGGTAAGTCATTGCAGCGATAGTCGGAACCTTGGCCACGAGACGAAGAATTTGCTTGTTGAGGATGTCTTCGTCGAAGATTTGCTTGGAGTCCTCATAAAAGGTGCCAAGGGCGGCGATCGCCGAAATAAACATGCCCATTGGATGAGCGTTGTAATGAAAACCATCCACGAATCGTTTGCGCATGTTTTCATGGATCATCGTGTGATGAGTGACATCAAATGACCAGGTATCGAGTTGTTCCCTGGTCGGAAGTTCACCATTCAACAACAGGTATGCGACTTCCAGAAATGTGGATTTCTCGGCGAGTTGTTCAATGGGGTAACCGCGGTAGCGCATTACTCCGGCATCGCCATCTACAAAGGTAATTGAGGAAGCGCATGCGGCCGTCGACAAGAGCGCAGGGTCATACATTCGCAAATTTGGATCAAGTGCGCGCAGTGCAGATGATGCAAAAACGCCGTCGTGGACTGGAACAGTAATCTTCTTGCCAGTTCGATCGTCAATGATGGTGATTGTTTCAGCCATCGTGACTCCCTTCAATTAGTTAGTTCGGGGAGCTTCCTCTCCCAATATGCAGTCTAGAGGTCGATGCTCTACAGCGGTGTGTTGTCGTGCTTTCGAGAAATTAGTCGCTCCCGTTTTTCGCGCAACATGACAAAAGCGGCAGCGATTTCGCGACGAGTATCAGCCGGATCGATCACGGCATCGATATATCCGCGTTCGGCGGCAATATAAGGATTGAGCAACCTCTCGCTGTAATCAGATTCGAAGGCGGCACGCTCTTCGACCGACGCACGTCGTTGTAAAATCGCAGCAGCCTGTCCCGCGCCCATCACTGCAAGTTCGGCGGTTGGCCAGGCAAGACACAGGTCATTGCCCATCGTCTTGGAGTCCATGACAATGTAAGCCCCGCCGTAGCTCTTGCGTAAAATCACGCACACGCGGGGGACGGTTGCTCGGGCGTAGGCGAACACAAGTTGACCACCGTGACGAATCATTCCCCGCCATTCCAGATCCTTGCCAGGGTAAAACCCTGGTGTATCGACGAGAGTAAGTAACGGAATGTTGAAGGAATCACAAAAACTAACGAACCTCGCCGCCTTTTGCGATGCCGAAATATCCAACGTTCCAGCCAGTGCCATTGGTTGATTGGCGACCACACCAATTGATTCGCCGCCAATAGTGATGAACGCGGTAATGACATTGGGCGCCCAACGCTCGCGAAGCTCAAACATTTCCTCTTCGTCGGCCAAGATCCGAATTACTTTTCGAATGTCGTAACTACCAGTTGAACTGCTTGGAATTGCTTTTCCAGCCTGTGGCGTCAATCGATCGATCGAATCGTTGGTGTCGACGTGCTGGGCAAGTTCATCAACATTGTTCGGCAAATACATGAGTAAATGCTCCAGCGAAGTCAGGGCTGCATCGGCGTCGTGGACTACCAGGCTGGCCACCCCACTTTGACGGGCGTGGGCATCGGTTCCGCCGAGTTCTTCGTTACTAATTTCGATGCCGGTAAATTCGGCGACCATTGTCGGACCGGTGACAAAGGCGTACGAGTCCGCGGTCATAATCACAAAGTCGCTCAGTCCGATGAGTAGAGCCGGGCCAGAGACTGCAGGTCCATCAACAATGGTGATGACCGGTACGACTCCGGAACAATCGGCGATGGCACGAGCCGCTTGACCCCAACCGTGTAGTGCAGCAACGCCTTCGACAATGTCGGCCCCTGACGAACCTAATGACATCACGAGGGGGAGTCCTTGATCGCGTGCAATTTTGGCCGCATAGGCGATTACCTCGGACGCTGCGGCAGACAAAGCTCCACGATGATGAGACGAATCCACATCGATCCACATCACCAATCGCTGGCTAGGTTCTAACTGGCGAACTACTGCCGATGCCGCACCTTTAACCGCACGTTGCAGATGAACGCCGGAAGTATTGCTGGTTATCGACACGTCTAGAGATTAGACCGAGTTGATCGCGCCGAAGCAGAGTTTGGGTGCACTCCGTGGGGAAGAGATTTCGTTTCGCCAATCACGGTTTTGGCCACTTCTAATGTCGCCCGTGTTGGTCGATTAGGGAGTGGTCGTCGCCGAGTTGCCCAACCAACGACACGACGAGGCATTTCCGGAATCGAGACTCGGGCAAAGTCGCCAGTCAACCATGTCGGAATAGCGGTGGCTGGGACTACAGCAGGTCCGAATCCTTCAAAGGCAAGCGAGGCGAGTAGTCGCATCCCATCAATTTCGGCTAGTGGTTGAAGAGCGACTCGATGTGACGCGGCAGCGCGGTCGAGTATGCGTCGTAAAGCGTTCGATCGCGGAGGAAGCAATATTGGTCTTTGTGCCAGTTCGGTAATACTCAGTGACAGCCGTGATGCCCATTCATGTTTGTTATGCACGAGAAGCACCAAGTCCTCAGCAAATAATGGTTCAAGCGCAAGTTCTGGTTGGTCGATGGGGAAGTGAAGAATCGCCCCATCCAAGTCGCCACTCAATAACCGTGGCACAAGCAACGATGTCGCACCTTCATACACGGTGGCATGCACATGGGGGTGTGCTTCATTGAGCCCAAGTAGAAGTCGTGGCATCAGCCAACGAGCTGTTGTGCCAATACAACCAAGTCGAGTTTCACCTTCGATAATCATGTCCGTCGACTGAATATCATCGGCGATGTCTTCGAGGTCGTGAAGAACTCGACGGGCTCGCTCCACTACTCGAGCACCATCTTCGGTAAGTTCGCCGTTGTGGCGCTCGACGAGGGTAGCTCCGAGTTCAGCTTCCAGCCGCGAGATGTGGGCCGAGACATTGCTTTGTACTGTCCCGAGGGCCCGAGCAGCGGCAGAAAACGATCCAGTGTCGGCGATGGCGATAAGGCTGGTGAGATGGCGAATTTCCATGAGCGATTAGGAGGGTATCTCTAAAATAGATAGGTAGTATCACTTCGTTCGCCTTGAACGGTTACCTTTAGGTATGGCATACTTGATATATATCGCGGTGGACCTCCCCCAGGTCCGCCCGACTGAATCCAAATATGGCTCCCCCAGCCATCGGATTCACGGTTGAGAGGCCCCGCCACAAAGCGGGGCCTTTCCCATATGAGAGGTAATACCCTGCCATTGTGACCGATTCTGCTTCTAGTCCGCGTGGTGCCGCATTTATTGATCTGGATCGAACATTGCTGGCCGGGGCATCGGGGCCGATTTTCAGTGCGGCACTCCGAGCCGCGGGCGTCATTGGCTCCTCGAAATCGCCGGCCGAAGACATGCTCTACCGAGTTTTTAACATTGTTGGCGAAACGTTCCCATCAATGTTGCTGGCTCGCCAAGGTGTGGCGGTGATGAAAGGCAGAAAGCGACATGAAGTCGTCGCGGCAGCAGCACAAGCAACCGATGAGTTGCTGAAACTGGTGCAACCGTTCGCCGCACCCGTGATCGAGTTTCATCGCAGTCAAGGGCGAAAGATCGTGCTCGCCACAACAACTCCGCACGATCTTGTTGCAACATTTGCCCGACGGGCCGGTTTTGACGCGGTTGTGGCGACAAAGTTTGAAGTTGGTCTCGACGGCTCGTACACAGGCGAATTGGATGGTCCATTTGCTTGGTCAGGCGGAAAATTGCGAGCAGTTGAAACATGGGCCGAGCAGAACGATGTGTTGTTGAGCGAGAGTTATGCCTACAGCGACAGTGTTTATGATCTACCTCTGCTGAGCGCAGTTGGTCATCCGGTGGCAGTTAACCCCGATGCTCGACTTGCTGTGGTCGCCGCAGCTCGACGGTGGCCGATTACAAACTTTGATGTGCCTCCGGGCGTTGCCAAAGTTCCCGTAATTGGAACCGAGTTGCAAAAGGTTGGGCTTGCATTTGCGCGTCCAGCGATGTTCCCAATTGCGCGTTTCACGATCACTGGAACCGAACTTATTCCCGCTGATGGACCAGTCATACTTGTTGGCAATCATCGAAGTTATTTTGATGCGATGGCAATTGCGATGGCAATTGCAAAAACTGGGCGCACAGTTCGCTTTCTAGGCAAGAAAGAAGTTTTTGACGCGCCAATAATCGGTCAAATTGCTGCTGCGCTTGGTGGGATTCGAGTAGACCGTGCCTCGGGTAGCAACGAACCGCTCGCCGCAGCAGCCGAAGCACTTTCAGCCGGCGAAATGGTGGCAATTATGCCCCAAGGCACGATTCCTCGCGGTCAAGCTTTCTTTGATCCTGTACTTCGCGGCAGGTGGGGTGCTGCGCGACTTGCCGTGATGACGAACGCTCCGGTATTTCCAATCGGTTTGTGGGGCACCGAGGTGGTGTGGCCGCGAAATGCACGCATACCAAATGTTTTGCAAGTCACTAATCCTCCTGAGGTGACTATCACGGTTGGGCCTCAAGTAAACCTCAACTACTCCGGAACGCCAGACGAACTTGCAGATGAAAACACCACAAAGATGATGACAGCGATCAGTGCATTATTGCCGGCTCAAGCGCGCGAATCTTATGTACCCACGGAGGACGAACTCAAGCGCACATATCCTTCGGGCTATGTAGGTGATCCGGTGGCCGAATCGGTGAGGCGCCCAGGCACCGATTAGTGCACGCCGGACAATTTTTGCCGAACGATATTTAAGGCGCTACCGGCCCTAAACCATTCCACTTGTTCAGGGCTGAACGTATGTAGTGCTTCGAATTCAATCTTGGTGCCATATGGTTTGTTGATCACACATCGCACCGGCTTGTCCGGAACCGGAGGCAACCCGAGCACGCTGATGGTGTCACGTTCGCTGATCAGATCATATGTTTTAGGATCGGCAAATGTGAGTGGCACCAGGCCTTGCTTTTTCAGATTCGTCTCGTGAATGCGAGCAAAGGAACGGGCGAAAATGACGACGCCGCCACGAAAGCGTGGTTCCATTGCGGCGTGTTCACGAGAAGAACCTTCGCCATAATTTTGATCGCCAATTGCACACCAACGAATTCCAGCATCGCCATATCGTTTCGCAATTTCAGGGAAGGGACGCGATGTACCATCTAAAACATCGAGTCCGCTTCCAGCCATGTTGGTAAATGCATTAATTACTCCAGCGAACAAATTGCCAGATATGTTCTCCAAATGCCCGCGATAGGTGAGCCATTTGCCCGCGGCAGAAATGTGGTCGGTGGTGCATTTGCCTCCCGCTTTCAACAGCACCGGCAACTCGATGTAGTCCTTTCCGTTCCAAGCCTCAAACGCACGAAGTAATTGCAAGCGATCACTCGTCGGGTTGACCACGACTTGGATCGACGAGCCATCTAGGGGAGGAGTAATGAACGTGTTATTGCCGGACTCGTATCCTCGAGCCGGCAGAATTTCTCCGCGCGGTGGATCCAGTCGAAACTTTGTCCCATCGGGAGCGGTGAGCGTGTCGAGCGTAGGATCAAAATCCAATCGTCCGGCTAGGGCAAGTGCGATCACCGTGTCGGGGCTCGTCACGAAACTCAATGTGTTGGCCGAGCCATCGTTTCGCCGAGGAAAATTGCGGTTGTATGAGTTGACAATCGTGTTGGTTTTGCCCGTGATTTCTTTGGCGCGATCCCATTGACCAATACATGGTCCACACGCATTGGCCAGCACCGTGGCCCCAATGGCTTCCAAGTCAGCCAGTAAACCGTCGCGTTCAATCGTGGCTCGTATTTGCTCCGAACCTGGGGTAATCAAAAGTTCAGTTTTGGAACGCAAGCCTCGGGCAGCGGCTTGGCGGGCAATCGATGCCGCCCGAGTGATGTCTTCGTAGGAGGAATTGGTACAACTGCCAATTAGTGCCGATGAAATCTCAAGTGGCCAATTGTTTTCTTTGGCGGCAATTGAGATATCGCTTCCGGTGCGATGGGCACGATCGGGGGAGTGGGGGCCATTGATTAGTGGCTTCAACTGTGACAAATCAATTTCAATCACAGAGTCGTAGAGTGCGCCAGCGTCTGGTCGAAGATGTTGGGCAACGTTGTCGGCAGCAAAGGCAATGAAGTCACGACCAGTTGCTTTAAGAAAGTCAGACATGTTGCTGTCATAAGGAAAGACTGAACACGTCGCTCCAATTTCGGCACCCATGTTGCAAATTGTGGCCTTGCCCGTAGCCGAAATTGTGTCGGCGCCGGATCCGAAATATTCGATTATTGCACCAGTGCCGCCTTCCACCGTGAGTACGCGAGCAACTTCCAAAATGACATCTTTTGGACTTGACCAACCGGAGATCGAACCGCTTAGTTTGACGCCAATGACTTTTGGCCATCGCACATTGAATGGAAAGCCTGTCATTACGTCCACGGCATCCGCGCCACCAACTCCGATCGCCACCATCCCAAGTCCGCCGGCATTTGGGGTATGACTATCGGTGCCAATCATCATTCCGCCGGGAAATGCATAATGCTCGAGAACGACTTGGTGGATAATCCCGCTACCAGGTCCCCAAAATCCGATGCCGTATTTCGCCGAGACGCTTTGGAGGAAGTCAAATACCTCTTTGTTGGTGTCGATGGCCACGCCCATGTCAATGCGTGCACCCACTTTGGCCATTATCAGGTGATCGCAATGCACGGTCGATGGAACTGCGGTTGTTGATAGACCGGCCGTCATAAATTGGAGTAGGGCCATTTGTGCAGTTGCGTCTTGCATGGCCACACGGTCTGGAGCGAAGTCGGCATAACTGTTGCCACGTTCCATTTCCTGAGTTTCAGGTTTCACCAAGTGATTGACAAGAATTTTTTCGGTGAGAGTAAGTGGCCGGCCAAGGCGCCGAGTTCCAAGAGCGACTCGATCGGCGAGTCGTGCATAGACGTGATCCACCAACTCTTTAGGGGTACCTGCACTGACGGCCATCGGCCCTCCTTTGCTACTCAGTGACGTTTTCGTTATATGGCTTGCATTTGTGGGCTATGTATACAAGTATAGTACAAGTGCGAAGCGTCCGATATCACGAAATTGCCCAAGCCCTCCGCCAACAGGTCCAATCGGATGGTTTCAGGGCCGGACGTCTATTGCCAAGCGAGTCGGCACTCTCCGAAGAATTTGGGGTAAGTCGGGTCACGGTTCGCCGCGCCTTAGATGTATTGCGAGACGAAGGGTTGGTCTGTGCTCGACAAGGTTTGGGATGGTTTGTCACCGGAGACCCAGTGACACAAGCTCTCAGTCGTCTCGGCACAATTGAGGAACAAATGGCAGCCGACGGCATTCGTTCGGAGCGGCGAATTATTGAATTCGCATTTGAACCAGCTACGCGATCAGTTGCCAAAATATTGAATACCGATCAAGTGTTGCGAGTAAAGCGAATAAACACTGCTGACGGTGAGCCATTTGCTGTCGTAACCGTGTGGTGTCCATTTGAACTCGGACAACACTTATCTCGTCGTGATGTCGAGCAATCACCATTTTATGAATTATTGAATATTGCATTACGCGGTGCGACCCAAACAATTGGTGCCGATTCGGCCAACGCGGAAGAGGCCAGAC
Organism: Actinomycetota bacterium; assembly: GCA_031401235.1. Taxonomy (GTDB): domain Bacteria; phylum Actinomycetota; class Acidimicrobiia; order Acidimicrobiales; family Ilumatobacteraceae; genus UBA3006. Next base: position 70,729 of record JANNRJ010000039.1, on the reverse strand, counting down.
TTCTTGAAATTCCGGCTGGTTCACCGGTATTGCGCTGTGAACGAGTCACGAGAAGCATTGATGGGGATGCAGTGTTGCTCTCGCACCATGTCTTTCCTGCTCATCGCACAAACTTTGTAGTTGAACTTCCGTGGGCGCCACCTTCGATTGCGCCGAGCGGCTTGCGACTGGTCGAATAGCAATTGTCTCTAGTGCGTTACCACTTTTCCATGTGCAGGACTTTTTCTAGGGGGAGTCGCTTCGCTGGCTGAAATTCTGTTCCCTTTGTGTAAGCGATAGGGAAGAGACCACCTTGGGTGATCTTCTCAAACGGAATACCGAGTAATTCAGCGGCTTTCTTCTCGCCGTCGCCGATCAGGTGGATCGTCGTCCATGCCGAACCAATTCCTTGATTACGAAGGGCGAGCATGAAACTCCATACGGCAGGCAACAGTGAACCCCAACCGGCTGCGCCGCTAGCCACATTAATATTTTCCAAACGGCCAGTAATACATGGAATCATCATCAGTGGAGCACGTTCGAAGTTGTCGGCCAGAAACGCGGCCGAATCGCGAACTTTGGGCAGTTGCGCGTCGCGAATGTCTCCGGTGTCGCGACCCCGTGGCATATTCGAATAGATCGCCCAATTGGCACGATAAATCTCGGCGAGTGCCAATTTTGTGGCTGGATCTTGTACGAGAATGAAGTGCCAACCTTGACTATTACCGCCGGTCGGCGCTTGCAAGGCGATATTCAGGCATTTCTCGACGATTGAGCGCTCGACTGGTCGATCAAAGTCCAGACGTTTGCGAACGCTGCGGGTGGTGGAAAGGACCTCTTCGGCTGTCAAGTTGAGTTGCATGGATTTCAGTGTGCCATGCCACGATGGTGTCTGGCACAGTGGAGGGAATTTATGAGTGACATTTCGGAGCGGGTAACCATTTCGGTCGTGGATCAAGTCGCCGATGTGCGGATGGTACGGGCTGATAAGCGCAATGCCTTGGATAATGCGATGTTCAGCGCACTTGCCACTGTCGGCGAGCAACTGAAGACGATGTCAGATGTTCGGGCCGTTGTACTTTCCGGACAAGGTGCATCGTTTTGTGCCGGGCTCGACTTTGGATCGTTTCAGGCAATGGCTAATTCTAAAAATACGCCGACAACTCGAATCAATGCCGGAGATATGACCGATGGTCGGATTACACACTTGGCCCAGCAAGTGTGCTGGGTATGGCAAGAAATTCCTGTTCCGGTGATCGCCGCGATTCATGGGCATGCACTTGGGGGAGGATTGCAGATGGCACTTGGCACTGACATTCGCATCGTGCATCCCGACACTCAGCTGTCCATTCGAGAAGTGCATTGGGGACTGATCCCGGATATGACAGGTACGTTGATGCTTTCTCGTTTGGTGCGTCCAGACATTGCAAAGGATCTTGTGTTCAGTGCGCGAATCTTTAGCGGGCGCGAAGCATTGGAACTGGGTGTGGCAACTCGTTTGTCGAATGATCCGCTTCACGATGCGCTCGCCCTTGCCGCGGAAATCTCACTGCGCAGTCCGGATGCAATTCGGGGGGCCAAGCAACTGTTGAATCGAATGGCCAATGCCGGTGCTGCTGAACAATTCGCCCACGAGCGCCAAGTAATTGGCCAATTGGTCGGTACGCCAAATCAAGTTGAAGCGGTCATGGCGCATTTCGAAAAGCGACCCGCAAAATTTACATCGTCGACTTGAGATAACTGCTGTACTTCGGCTTGTAATCCATGTAACCTGTGCGGTAGAGATTTTCTCTCGGGCCAACGTCGTCCCGGGTGAGCCATGAGCTCACCACATCCAGTTGCGTACTGGTTTAAATTGCATTGCGAGGACGAAAATGTTGAGCGATATGCCACGTGCGCGTGGCTTGTATGACCCACGATTTGAACATGACGCCTGCGGTGTCTCATTTGTCGTTGACATTAAAGGGCGTGCACGCCACGAAATCGTGTCAATGGGTATTGGCGCGCTATGCAATCTGAAACATCGCGGGGCAACAGGCGCCGAAGTGGAAACGGGTGATGGTGCCGGAATTCTCGTCCAGATCCCAGATCGATTCCTCCGTGCCGTTGCCGGTTTTGAACTTCCAGTGCAGGGAAAATACGGGGTAGGACTGGCGTTTTTGCCGGCAGATAATGCCCAGCGAGGTTTGGCTACTCTGGCAATTGAACGCATAGTCGTCGACGAGGGCTTGCAAATACTTGGATGGCGTGACGTGCCTGTGGATCCAACGTGTCTGGGTGCAAGTGCGCGCTACGTCATGCCCGCAATCGCTCAGCTGTTTGTGCAAGATGTGGCTGGCTCGATCGGAATTGAACTGGATCGCAAACTGTTCATTTTCCGCAAGCGAATCGAACACGAATTACCGGCCACGCAGCGTACGTATTTTCCATCCTTGTCATCGCGCACGCTTATTTACAAGGGGATGTTGACGCCATCGCAACTGGCAACATTTTTTTCTGACCTTGTCGATGATCGAATTGAATCCGCCCTCGCACTTGTGCACAGTCGCTTCAGTACCAACACGTTTCCGTCCTGGCCGTTGGCCCATCCGTACCGCTTCATCTCTCACAACGGCGAAATCAATACGGTGCAGGGAAATCGCAATTGGATGCACACTCGTGAGTCGTTACTGCGTAGCGATCTCATTCCTGGGTTGGATCGAGCATTTCCGATTTGCACCTCGGGTGGATCAGATTCGGCAAGTTTTGACGAAGTACTCGAGTTGCTACATCTTGGCGGTCGATCACTGCCGCATGCCGTGCTGATGATGATTCCTGAAGCGTGGGAAAACTATCCGACGATGGAACCAGAAAAGCGCGATTTCTATCGTTATCACGCATCGCTGATGGAACCTTGGGATGGCCCAGCAAGCGTGGCATTCACCGATGGCACGGTGATTGGCGCAGTTCTTGACCGCAACGGATTGCGACCAAGTCGGTACTGGGTGACGGATGATGATCTTGTGATCATGGCCAGTGAAGTTGGAGTCGTGGAAATGGATCCGGCGCGAGTTGTGTACAAGGGGCGCCTCCAACCCGGACGAATGTTGCTCATTGATACTGCCCAACAGCGGATCATCGACGACCGCGAAATCAAATCAGATCTGGCCCGGGCCGAACCGTATGGTCGTTGGTTGGACAACGGTCTAGTTGAACTCGATGACCTGCCAGAGCGGGAACATGTGGTGTTTAGCCACGACAGCGTGCTCCGCCGTCAACAGGTTTTTGGCTACACCCATGAAGAATTGAAAGTCATCCTTGCCCCAATGTCTAAATCGGGTCTCGAGCCCATCGGGTCAATGGGTACTGACACTCCGATTGCGGTTCTCTCGGCGCGCCCGCGATTGTTGTTTGACTACTTCCAGCAACTCTTTGCCCAAGTGACAAACCCTCCACTTGATGCGATACGCGAAGAGGTGGTGACATCAGTCGGCTCATCGGTTGGTCCGGAGGCAAATCTTTTGGTGGCGACAGAAGTAAATTGTCGACAACTAGTGCTGCCATTTCCGATTATCGACAACGATCAATTGGCCAAGATAATTCACATCAATGACGACGGCGACCGGAAGCATCTAGGTTCAGTCGTGATCAGCGGTTTGTATCGAGTGGCCGATGGTGAATCGGGATTGCGTCGGGCCCTGGATGAAGTTCGAACGGCCGTGAGCGATGCAATTGGCCAAGGAGCACGGATCGTCGTTTTATCCGATCGAAATAGCGACTTGGTGTTCGCCCCAATCCCTTCACTCTTGCTCACGAGTGCGGTTCATCACCACCTAATACGCCAGAAACAACGAACTCAAGTCGGTCTAATTGTTGAATCTGGTGATGCGCGTGAAGTCCATCACATGGCGTTACTCATTGGATATGGCGCGGGCGCGATCAATCCATATCTGGCGTTTGAGTCCATCGAAGACATGGTTCTTGCTGACGACGGTATTGGTATGCATGGTCTCGGAGAAATCGATCCGCACAAGGCGATTACGAATTACATCAAGGCCGCCGGTAAAGGCGTATTAAAGGTGATGTCGAAAATGGGGGTGTCCACCGTTGCTTCGTATACCGGTGCCCAGATCTTTGAAGCAATTGGACTCGGTCACGAACTGGTTGACGAGTTCTTCACCGGAACCGTGTCGAGACTCGATGGAATCGGGCTCGATGTAATCGCTGCGGAAGTCGCGGCCCGACATGCGATTGCCCATCCGCAACGACCAAACTTGCGGACACATCGCAAACTTGAACTCGGCGGCCAATATCAGTGGCGCCGTGAAGGTGAGTATCACTTGTTCAATCCGGAAACGGTGTATCGACTCCAACACGCCACTCGCACCGGACGATACGACCTGTTCAAGAGTTACACAAAAGCAGTTGATGATCAATCAAAGGTTCTGTCGACCTTGCGTGGCCTGTTTGAATTCTCCACCGACCGCAAGCCAATTCCCATTGATGAAGTTGAATCGGTATCGCTAATCGTTAAGCGATTTTCAACCGGGGCGATGAGTTACGGCTCGATATCGGCCGAAGCTCATGAAAACCTCGCGATCGCAATGAATCGAATTGGGGCAAAGAGCAATACCGGTGAGGGAGGTGAAGATCCAATTCGTTATGTTGCCATGCCAAATGGTGACTCCAAGCGATCGGCAATCAAGCAAGTTGCTTCTGGTCGCTTCGGTGTAACAAGTGAGTACCTCGTGAATTCCGATGATTTGCAGATCAAGATGTCCCAGGGCGCCAAGCCTGGCGAAGGCGGTCAACTTCCGGGATACAAGGTGTACCCATGGATCGCTCGAACTCGCCATAGCACGCCAGGTGTTGGACTAATCAGCCCACCTCCGCATCATGACATTTACTCGATCGAAGATCTCAAACAACTCATTCATGACCTCAAAAATTCAAATCCAACGGCTCGTATCCATGTCAAACTCGTCGCCGAAGTTGGCATTGGTGCCGTTGCCGCCGGGGTGAGCAAAGCCAAGGCGGACGTCGTTCTCATTTCAGGTCACGACGGCGGTACCGGAGCGTCGCCACTCACGTCACTTAAACATGCCGGGGCGCCGTGGGAACTTGGCCTTGCCGAAACTCAACAAACACTCGTACTCAATGGTTTACGAGACCGCATCGTGGTCCAAGCAGACGGCCAAATGAAAACCGGTCGTGATGTCATCATTGCGGCACTTCTTGGCGCAGAAGAGTTTGGCTTCGCTACGGCGCCATTGGTGGTGAGTGGTTGCGTGATGATGCGGGTATGTCATCTCGACACATGTCCAGTCGGTATCGCCACACAGAATCCAGAGTTGCGCAAACGGTTCAATGGCAAACCCGAATTTGTCGTCAACTTTTTCGAATACATTGCCCAAGAGGTGCGTGAATATCTGGCCCAACTGGGGTTTCGTACATTACAAGACGCGGTCGGACATGTTGAGGCACTCAACATTCGTGGCGCCGTGAATCATTGGAAGGCTCAAGGGCTCGATATCGCTCCAATTCTGATGGTTCCTGAAAACCCGTATCACCAAACACTGCATCAATCGGTAGTCCAAGATCATGGACTTGCTGATGCTCTTGACAACCATTTGTTAAAAATATGCGCGCCTGCAATCTTGGATCGCTCACCTGTTGACGAAACTTTTCCAATCAGCAATACCAATCGCACTGTTGGAACGATGCTTGGTCATGCGATCACATCTGCATGGGGTGGCGAGGGGTTACCCGACGCCACCATCCAATTGCACTTCATCGGCTCGGCTGGACAAAGTTTCGGCGCTTTTATTCCGCGCGGAATTCAGATGCGTCTGGAAGGGGATTCAAACGATTATCTCGGTAAGGGTCTGTCCGGCGGACGGATTATCGCCCATCCACATCCGCGTTCAACATTTGCCGCCCATGACAATGTGATTGCCGGAAATGTGATCGCCTATGGCGCAACCGCGGGAGAAATATTTCTTAGTGGAACTGTTGGCGAGCGCTTCTGTGTACGTAATTCTGGTGCAACCGCGGTCGTCGAAGGAATTGGTGATCATGGCTGCGAATATATGACAGGTGGACGAGTGGTCGTATTGGGAGAAGTTGGTCGAAACTTTGCTGCCGGAATGTCAGGTGGGATCGCATATGTGTTCGACCCGAACAAATCCTTCGCCGATCGGGTGAATTACGAACTTGTCACGCTTCAAGAGCCTGACGCCAGTGAACTGACTTGGCTACACGAGATCATCACTCGACACCGCGACTACACAAATTCAAGTAGGGCACAGTCAATTCTTGACGATTGGAATACGCACTCACTCGCATTTCGCAAAATTATGCCAAGCGACTATGAGCGAGTATTGGCCGTACTGGCGACCGCTGCGGCAGAAGGTCTTTCCGAGGATGCAACATCACAACGAGTGATGGAGTCAGTGCGTGGGTGAGGCGACTGGATTCCTCAAATGGAAACGAGCGACACCAAATCGTCGCCCGATTCCGGTGCGTATTGCAGACTGGAATGAAGTGTACGAAACATTTCCCGATGGCGAGATCAACCATCAGGCAGGTCGGTGCATGGATTGTGGAATTCCATTTTGCAACAATGGATGTCCACTTGGAAATCTCATCCCCGATTGGAACGATCTTGTCTATCGCGAGCATTGGCACGAGGCCATCGACCGACTCCATGCAACGAATAATTTTCCCGAATTTACTGGACGACTTTGTCCGGCTCCCTGCGAATCGGCTTGCGTGTTGGGAATCAATGCCGATCCCGTGAACATCAAGCAAATTGAAGTGGAAATTATCGACCGTGCATGGCGCGAGGGTTGGGTTTCACCCCAAATTCCAACAATGAAAACTGGTAAGCGAGTGGCCGTCATCGGTTCTGGACCGGCGGGTCTCGCCACGGCCCAGCAACTCACCCGTGCAGGTCACGACGTGATCGTGTTGGAACGTGACGATCGTATTGGAGGATTGCTGCGATATGGCATCCCCGAATTCAAAATGGAAAAGAAGTACCTCGATCAACGCATCGCCCAGATGATCGACGAAGGGACTGAATTTCGTACCGATGCGTGCATTGGCAACAATGTCGACATCGAAGTACTTCTTGCTTCCCATGATGCAGTGGTTCTCGCTTGTGGAGCCACAGCATGGAGAGAGCTGAATATTCCAGGGCGAGAGTTGTCCGGCATTTATCAAGCCATGGAATATCTACCGCTGTCAAATCGCGTGCAAGAAGGAGACTTGGTCGAAACTTCAATTAATGCGAGTGGGAAGCATGTGGTGATCATCGGAGGCGGCGATACTGGCGCCGATTGTCTCGGCACAGTGCATCGGCAGGGAGCTTCGTCGGTGACGCAGTTGGAGATCATGCCACGCCCCCCAGATGTGCGATCGGCAGATAATCCATGGCCTCAATGGTCGTCTGTATTTCGAACTTCGTCGGCTCACGAAGAAGGCGGAACGCGGATGTTCAGTGTCAACACCGAACGCTTTGTTGGAGATGAAGATGGAAATGTTCGTGCGCTCGTGCTCAATGAAGTAAAACTCGTCAACGGAAAATTTGAAATTGTTCAGGGCACAGAACATGAACTGAACTGTGATCTCGTGCTGTTGGCACTTGGATTCGTCGGGCCGGAAAAGAGTTCGTGGTTGACACAAATTGGAATCGCATTTGATGAGCGTGGAAATATTTCCCGAAACGATGCGTTTGAAACAAATGTGCGTGGCGTTTTCGTTGCTGGGGACATGGGTCGTGGACAAAGTCTCATCGTGTGGGCAATTGCCGAAGGTCGGGCAGCGGCCGCTTCAATTGATCAGTACTTGATGGGCTCGACATCATTGCCATCTCCAATTGTCGCCTCATTACGTCCGCTTATATAGTGTTGGTCACAATCGGTGAGCGCCTTTTGCACGCGATTTCGCCTACGATAAAGCCACATGAATTCGATAAATCGCACAGCCGTTTCTGCCTCGGCGGCCATATTGAGCTTGGTCCTGCTCATTGCCTCGTGTAGTACCGAAGTATCTGGTAGTGCAACCACCGTGGTACCGGTTGGGCCCACCGACTTCGCCACGATTCCTCCCGCACAATCTACGCTGCCCGTTGTATCCACAACTTTGCCGCCTGGGTCAGTCGGAGTCGAGCAGTCCTATATTGTGCGATCCGGTGATTCGCCAATTGCGGTAGCCAATCTGTTTGGTATCACGGTGTCGGAGTTATTGTCCTGGAATGGCCTGGTAGCCGCCTCGCAGTTTCCGTATCCCGGTGCGACGATGAAGATTCCTCCCACCGCCATGGTCAATAATCCGGTGATCACGATTGCGCCAAATGTGTCAGTTGCGCCGAGTACTCCTGGTTGTGACCCGCGTCCGGCCGGTACGTACAAAGTTGCCCAGGATGATTCGATTTATATTATTCGTAAGAAGTTCTGTGTATCACTCAGCTCACTCTTGGGAGCAAATGGCTGGAGTAGTTCGAGCGTGATTATTCATCCAGGACAAGTCATTAACATTCCAGCATCTGGAACTTGAGCGCCTAATTTAGTCAGCGTTGAGTATTGCGACGTTGACGACCATGTCGTTCGATCGCCAAGAAAATCAATTCGTCTAGCAACTGGCTGTAAGTAAGGCCACTGGCCTGCCACAACTTCGGATACATCGAAATTGGAGTGAAACCCGGAATCGTGTTGATTTCGTTGCACAAGAAACCACGGCCATTTTCTTCGTATAGAAAATCAACTCGCGCCATCCCTTCGGCACGAAGAATCTTGAATATCTCGATTGCCTTTTGCTGAACATCGTTTATTTGGGCGGCGCTGAGATGAGCCGGGACTACGAGCGATGCACCATCCACCAAATATTTGTCTTCGTAGTCGTAAAACTCATGGCTGGGAATGATTTCACCTGGTACCGATGCACGCGGATTCAGATTGCCCAAGATCGCAACTTCAATTTCGCGTCCAATGATGGCTTCCTCAACGAGCACCCATTCGTCAAAGGTAAGCGCATGTGTAATTGCCGATCGGACTTCGTCTATCGTGTGGGCCTTGGATACCCCAATCGATGAACCCATATTGGCCGGTTTGACAAACACCGGAAGTCCAAGTTTTTTAACAGTATTCGTAATTTCAGCCTCGGTGACAAAGCCATCTCGAAGCGATACAAAGTTTGGCTGAGCAATATTCTTGGCTGCCAGCAATTGTTTAGCAATGCCCTTATCCATTGCAACCGCACTGCCAAGCACTCCGCTACCGACATAGGCGACATTGGCAAGCTCCAGCACGCCTTGCACTGTTCCGTCTTCACCCATCGGCCCGTGTAGCAATGGAAGCACGACGGTGTTTTCATCTGTTCGAACCTGCTCAATAATCGGGGTGATCGATGTCGGCTCACCGTCAGCCACCAAACGCTCAGGCAACGACAAGTTGCCGGCGGCAAGTGACCTGGTTGCCTCGGTGGCAAGCACCCATTTGCCGGCCCGTGTAATACCAACGGTTGTGATGCGGTAGCGCAAGGGATCGAGAGCACGAAGAACATGTGCGGCGGTGACACAACTGACATCATGTTCGGCGGATTCGCCACCAAAAAGAACAATGACGTGTGTGCGCTGGTCATCAACTGCATTCATTGAAAAATACGGTACTAGGTGATGTTGATTTACCTCCAGCCTCGGAAATCAGTTCGCGTTTTGCACCTAAGGTGGAACCACTTTGATGTGAAGGTTTATGAGCCAAGCCTTTGGATCTTTATTGAAATTGGGCAATTATCTCGGTGCGACGAAAACGCTCTGGGACGCAGGGGTCGGAGGAACTTGAACCGGCGGCATAGCCGTGCTGGGCAGTCTATTCAGCATTTTTACCGCTTTTTTGCTGAAAATGGTTGCAAAGTGGGTCACCTACCAGTACAGTCTGTGCCATGGCACCCACTACCACCACCACTAGTTTTCAATGGTCCGATCTGGGTCGACGATCTAGCGAAGTCGGCGACGCACTTGACGCTCATGGTGAAGTCACCGTCGTGCGAGGTTCCCAGATGCTCAGCCTTGCCGTACCTACTGAACGCTCGATCATGGACACATTGAGGGAAATGTGTCGAGTCCTAACAGTGCTTGTGAACGACGACGATTCCACCCACGTCATGAAGATACTCAATGTGGCCTGGCCGTGGACAAGGGCGCTCCCGAAAGAGGACCAGATCGCTTTCGCACGCGAAATCGGTCCCGTTGCTGAGATGTGTGAGTCGTTGAATTCTTGGCGCCAACTGATCGATCTAGTTGCTGATTGGCGTCGAACTGCACGAGCTTGGGCCGACGGAGAAGCATCTCTGGTCAGTGTCGAAACACCTGTTGAGGCACTCGCAACTCGACCTGCATGACGAAGCGAGGCGCTCGCGCCACACGACCTCCACAGCCAGGCCAGTGGATTATCCGGTATGCGGACAGTGAAACTGGCAAAGGATGGGAGGAGCTTTCTTCTCAGATGGCGTCGAGAATTGCAACTCTGTTCGACAAACTCACGACAGATCCAACTCATTCCGATAATCGAGACAGGCAGGGGCCACTCAAGGGAGCGCTCGGACATGCTCAGATTCGAGGAGAGTGGCTGCCGCAATGGCAATACGAATTGGCTGGTGGGGGGCGCGTTTGGTACGCCATCGACCAGACAAAGAAGACAGTCTGGATAACCAAGGCCACCGCTCGGCACCCCAATGAGACCAAGTAGGCGTCTCGGGCTGCGCAAACTCGAGTCCGACGGTGTCTGTTTTTAAACCCCTCGAATTCGATGGGTTTAAATATGGCAGATTCGCCACAATTAAATCGAAAACGATTGACGATGCTGTACATCAGTGTTGAATTCACACCTATAGGTAGTGTCGTTGTATGCGTTTTATGGCCAGCGACGTTGCTCGTGCAACCGGCGGTGAATTAGTCGGACAAAATGCCCATCTCATCGGGGCATCGTTTGATTCACGAACAATTCAGCCTGGGCAATTGTTCGTACCGATCACCGCAGAAAAGGACGGTCATGATTACATTGTGCACGCACTTCAGGCTGGTGCCGGCGCATATTTGACGACTCGACCAAGCCAGGGTCGCACCGCCATTGTGGTGTCCGACACCCTCGGCGCCTTGATGCAACTTGGAACCTGGGCACGCAGCAAACTGGAGAGTCAACTTGAAAATCGAATCATTGCAATCACTGGTTCGGTGGGCAAGACATCTACGAAGGATTTCGTTGCCGCTGCGCTTGGATCTCAGTTTCGGGTGAGCGCCAGTGAGCGTTCATTCAACAATGATCAAGGTCTACCAACAGCGATTTTGAATTCACGCGACGATGTGCAATGCCTAATACTGGAAATGGGAATGCGCGGGTTCGGTGAAATTCGACGTCTGTGTGACATTGCTCGACCAGTGATCGGTGTCGTGATAAGTGTTGGCGAGACACATACCGAGCGAGTGGGAGACATTGAAGGGGTTGCCAGGGCAAAGTCTGAATTGCCTGAATCGCTTGATTCGACTGGTACGGCGGTACTTTGTGCCGATGATTGGAGAGTGTTGGCGATGGCTGGGAACACTCCAGCCACGGTATTGACCTTTGGCGAATCGGATCGGGCTGATGTGCACATCGAATCAATTCGGCTGGATTACCACGGTCGATCGACAACACAACTCAACACACCTTGGGGCAATTGTGTTTATTCGTTGCAGATTCCAGGTCGACACATGGCACTAAATGCTGCTGCTGCGATTGCCGTGACCGGCGCAATAGGAGCGGATATTCACACAGCCGCTAATGGGCTTGCCTCTGCATCTATGACACCAAGGCGAATGCAACTACACACGGTTATGTCAGGGGCCCTTGTGCTCGATGACTCCTACAACGCTAGCCCGGCTTCAATGGCGGCGGCATTTGCGACGTTGACCGCAATGGATGCTCGTCGTCGAATTGCAGTCTTGGGTCCAATGGCCGAACTTGCTCAACCGGAAGCAGAACATGTTCGAATTGCCACAATGGCTAGGGAAAATTCGATTCGGATAATTGCCGTAGGGACGCCGCTGTATGGAGAACCGTCTCGGAGTATCGATGAAGCACTTGCCGAACTCGTCGGAATGGGTTATGGAGATGTGGTGATCGTTAAGGGCTCGCGAATTTGCGGTTTAGAGCGCCTGGTGGATCGATTAGTGAACTGAAAGTGACTTCTCGCGCGAGTCCAAGGCACCAATGTTGCACCACAACGCAAGAAATCCGGCCCACAACGCGCCCATAAGTAATAGCCATTGTGCGCCGTGGGAATCAATGAGTGGTCCAAACAATAAATTCCCCAACGGCACCGTTCCGCCAAATGCCATAAACCACAATGCCATGATCCGTCCACGAATTTCTGGTTCAAGCCGACCCTGAAGAACCGTCATCATCGAAGTGGTTGTAAAGAAGTAGAAAAATCCAAGAACAAATCCGAACAAAAATGCAGGCAAAGGCGATCGTGACAAAGCAAACCCAAACATGCTGATAGCAATACCGAAGAACCCGTAACGGATAAGTGACCGCTTGTCGAAACTTACGCATACTGTGCCAATGGCAAGACCGCCGAGACACGCCCCAAGACCCCATGTTGCATACAACCATTTATAAAGAACACCGCTTTCGTCGATACCGAAGTTCAGTCGTGCAACTGCTGGGAAAAGTCCGACATAGGGAAGTGACAACAATGAAAACGATGCAAGAGTGAAAATCAGACGACGAATAACTGGTCGTTGACGAGCAATTTCAATACCCCGGGTGAATCGGCGCCACCCTTGCGTTGGGTCTTTGGCAACAACAGGAATATGCACACTGAGCAATGCGGCAATGATAAATAGATAAGTTGCACCATTCATGAAAAAGAACTCAGCCGTGGACACTCCCCATTGCGATAACACTGCAACGATGATCGGTCCGATTACTCGTGATCCGTTTATGACGGTGGAATTTAACGAAATTGCGCCAGCAATGTCTTCATGACGAACAAGCGATGGAAGTACGGCCGACCAGGCTGGTGCATTGAGAGCGTTCCCCACGCCAACGCCAAGAGCAGCCAAAAAGAGCATCCAAACCGCAGGTGTCCCGAGGGCCAAAAATGCCAATAACACCGAAAACAGCAACTGCATAGATTGCATCGAGATAAGCCAAGTTCGGCGGTCAAATCGGTCGGCAAAAACGCCGGCAGGGATGGATAGGACAAGCAGTGGACCAAGTTGGGCAAATACAAGCAATGCCACGAGCGATGCTCGGCCAGTTCGATGATAAATGTAGGCGGGGAGCACCACGTTTTGCATCCATGTGCCAATGTTCGACAAAAACGATCCGTACCACATATATCGAAAATCTCGCACGGCAAGTGCCGCGCGGGCACTACCCGGCCGGTGCTGGTTCGGCGAATCTTCGATTGGTGTTGAACTGGTATCAGTCACAGTGAGAGAGTGCACATTTCGAACGAGGTGATGGATAAGAATGGCAAGGAGTGAATCAGATCAACGCTACAAGCGAAGCCGGTGTATCTGTGGCAACAACGAAGTCGTCAGGTGTCACACCGATCTCGGCGTGCGTTTCACCGCGAGGAATTTTTTCACAATGTCCGTTGTGCGAGTCACCCCTACTGCCCGAACACGCTCACTACAGATGCAGATCGTGTGGTTGGCGTGATTCGTGTTGTGACTAAGTTGACGAGGCCCGCTTAATTCAACGCAACAAGTGGTTCGACATAGTTTGCTGACAAGCCAGTGGCTACCGCCTCATTTGTGATGTGACCATTGACGGTGTTAACGCCATGGGCAATTGCGGTGTTGCCCGTCGCGGCCGCTTGCGTGCCTAGTTTTGCAATCGTCATTTGATAGGGGAGTGTGGCGTTGGTCAAAGCGTAAGTGCTTGTATGTGGAACGGCGCCAGGCATGTTGCCGACGGCATAATGCAAGACGCCATGCATTTCGTACACCGGTTCGGAATGTGTGGTTTCATGTGTCGTCTCAATGCACCCGCCTTGGTCAACTGCCACATCCACAATTACCGCACCACGTTTCATTGATCTCACCATTTCTTGAGTAACGACGACAGGTGCGCGGGCACCGGCGATGAGAACCGCACCAATCACGAGGTCAGCCTCAGCGACGAAGCGTTCGATTGCGCCGCGGTTTGAAGCAATGGTCGTGATCCGACTTTTGAGAATTTGGTCGAGATATCGCAAACGATCCAAGTTCTTATCCAATACGAAGACTTCCGCTTCCATTCCACCGGCGATCCATGCGGAATTCCAACCGACATTTCCGGCACCAATAACCACAACGCGAGCCGGTCGCACTCCGGGGGCACCGCCCATAAGAACTCCACGACCGCCATGTGGACGCTCCAAAAAGTAAGCGCCGGCTTGTGTCGCCAGTCTGCCCGCAATTTCGCTCATCGGTGCGAGCAACGGCAGCGACGAATCTTCGAGCTGGACTGTTTCATAGGCAATTGAAGTGGTCTTCGCCCGCACCAACGCTTCTGCCACATTCGGATAGGCAGCCAAATGTAAATAGGTGAATAGTGTGAGGTCCGAACGTAGATAGCCAAACTCTTCGGACTTTGGCTCCTTTACTTTTACCACCATTTGCTGGCTCCACGCATCGGCCGCGGTCGGCACAATGGTTGCCCCTGCTGCCTTGTAGTCGGCATCGGATATCGAGGCAGCATCACCCGCTTGGGTTTCAACGAATACTTCAACTCCAAGTCGTTCAAATTCACGAACACCGTCGGGAGTGAGCGAAACTCGACCTTCAGATGCTTTGATTTCTTTGGGTACGCCGAGAGTCCGAATAGCCGGAGCGTCATTGCTCATGGTCTATTTATAGCGCATCGGCCGCGGTAACTCCTAGTATGCGCAGCCGCATCGTTGGAATCAGTTGGTGACTAATGGTTAGTGTTGTTTCATGAAATCATTCAAAAATTTTATAAACGGTAAGTATTTGGATGCCGCCGATGGCCGCACGACAACTCTTATTGACCCCGTGAGCGGAACGCAATATGGCACTGCCGCACTCTCTGGTCAGTCCGACATTGACGAGGCGATGAAGGCTGCGGCGTCAGCGTTCGATAGTTGGAAGAACACGACACCTTCTCAGCGTTCGCTTGCATTATTTCGCATTGCCGACGCAATGGAATCTCGAATCACTGATCTGATCGAGATTGAAATCGAAAATACGGGTAAGCCAAGGGCGATCACGTATGCAGAAGAAGTTCCGCCGATGCTTGACCAGATTCGTTTCTTCGCTGGCGCGGCGCGCATGTTGGAAGGCAAGAGTGCCGGTGAATACATGACGAACTTCACTTCCTATATTCGTCGTGAGCCCATTGGAGTCTGTGCCCAAGTCACGCCTTGGAACTATCCATTAATGATGGCGGCATGGAAATTCGTTCCGGCAATCGCGGCTGGCAACACTGTTGTGCTCAAGCCATCAGATACAACCCCCGCTTCGACATCGTTGTTGGCTGAAATTGCCGCCGAATTTTTACCGCCAGGCGTATTCAACGTCATATGCGGGGATCGCGACACTGGTCGTGGAATGGTGCTGCACGACACTCCGAGCATGGTTTCGATTACCGGCTCGGTTCGAGCCGGAATGGAAGTTGCTGCGGCTGCTGCCAAGAGTTTGAAGCGCGTGCATCTTGAATTGGGTGGAAAAGCGCCAGTAATCGTGTTCGACGATGCCGACGTGGCGGCAGCCTCCGAGATAATCGCAATGACCGGATATTTTAATGCTGGTCAAGACTGCACCGCGGCTACGCGAGTAATTGCCGGACCGCGCATTTATCGAGATCTGGTTGATGCGCTAGCCGAGCAAGCCGGCAAAACAAAGACTGGCTCACCAGACGAAGACGTGCTGTACGGACCGCTGAATAATGAAGCACAAGTGTCGAAGGTAAAAGGCTTCTTGGATCGCACTCCTAATCATGCCAAAGTTATGGCGGGTGGCTCGACAGTTAAGCGGGACGGTTATTTCTTCGAACCGACCGTCGTTTCCGATCTTCATCAAGATGACGAGATGATTCAAAATGAAATTTTCGGTCCAGTTATTACTGTTCAGAAATTCAGTGACGAAGCCGAGGCTTTAAAATGGGCAAATGGAGTGGAATACGCTCTTGCTTCATCGGTGTGGACGAAGGATCTTGGTCGCGCCATGCGGATGACCAAGAATCTTGATTTTGGGTGTGTGTGGGTAAATACTCATATTCCAATGGTCGCAGAAATGCCCCATGGCGGCTACAAAAAATCTGGATATGGCAAGGACCTGTCGGCATATGCTCTTGATGATTACACGCGCATTAAGCACGTCATGATCAATCTGCAGAGTTAGTTAGTGTCGACTTCAGGGGCCACCCACGAACGCGGATCAGTTGAACTAGTCAACGTTACAAAGCGTTACGGCGATGTAATTGCGGTTGATGCAATTGACCTGCAAGTGAAGCCCGGCGAATTTCTCTCACTACTTGGGCCAAGCGGATGTGGTAAAACCACGACGCTACGTTTGCTCGCCGGATTCGAACAACCCGACGATGGATTTATTCGTATCGGAGAGACTTTCGTACAGGGAGTACCGCCGTACAAGCGTGACGTAAACACCGTGTTTCAACATTATGCGCTATTCCCACACATGAATGTGGCAGATAATGTCGCTTACGGATTGCGTCAACGGAAAGTTCCCAAATCTGAAATCGCCTCAAAAGTTGATGAAGCGCTGGGCATGGTGAAGATGTCCAAAATGGCATCGCGAAAGCCATCTCAGTTGTCGGGCGGTCAACAGCAAAGGGTTGCAGTTGCACGTGCATTAGTAAATCGGCCGAGCGTATTGCTACTGGACGAACCATTGGGGGCGTTGGATCGCAAGTTGCGCGAAGAAATGCAGATTGAGTTGAAACTTTTGCAGTCCCAACTTGGCATCACATTTATCTTCGTCACTCATGATCAGGAAGAAGCGATGTCAATGTCCAATCGCATCGCAGTAATGCTTGATGGACACATCGAACAATTAGCCGATCCCGACACTATTTACGAACAACCGACGTCGGCATTTGTGGCGGGTTTTATTGGTCGCAATAATTTCTGGCGCGGCACCGTTCGGGGCGACCAAGTTGAGACACTCAGCGGTGTCTTCACCCCAATGCGCCGAATAGAACACCCAGCTGACGGCGGCGAGGCGATCGTGTCCGTTCGCCCAGAAATGATTGAAGTAACCACGCAGCGTCCGATTGACTCTGGCGACATGTTGGAAGGTCGCTTGATCAGTATTTCTCATTTAGGCGATGTGCTTCAATATGTCGTCAAGACTAAGAACACCGATCTCATCGTGTTTGTCTCAAGAAACGATGCGCCAAAGGTGAACCAAGGTGACTCGGTGTGGTGCAGTTGGCTACGCGAAGATATGTATTTGTTCGGCACATCGCAGTCCGCACTTGTGTTTGCCGAACCAAGTGTGAAATAATGAAATCACTCGCGATCGAGGATTCGATTGCAATAACTGGGGGTAGCTAGTGCCAATGAGTCAACAAACTCGCATTCTGATGTCGCGTACCACCGCCGAACGAATTGTTGGGCAGTTGAGCCGCCGAGATTTTCTTGCTGCGGCCGGTGGCACTGCGGCCCTTGCGGCATTCCTGGCGGCCTGTAGCGGCGGGGATTCGAGCTCCGATTCGTCCGGCGACTTTGCCAAGAAACTCAACCTATTCACATGGGCCGAGTACGACGACCCCGACCTACTCGCATCATGGGGTGAATTGAACATCACTATCTTCAATTCGAACGAAGAGGCAATCCAAAAACTTGTTTCGGCCGGAGGAGTGAGCGGCTTCGACATCGTCGTCCCAACTGGCCCATATATTCCTCAGATGGTACGCGAAGGTCTATTGGATGAAATCGATCTTGGACGCATTCCGAACTTCAAAAATCTCGATGCACCGTATATCGACCAAGTATTCGATCCGGGTAACAAGTATTCTGTGTGTAAAAATTGGGGAACCACCGGATGGATCTATGACACAACTGTGGTCAAGACAGACATTCAGACCTGGGCCGATTTTATCAAAGTTGCCCAAACCGAGGCCAGCGGCCAGACATCGGTGATCGATACTCCACCTAATTTGACAGGCATTTATTTTTGGGCAAATGGAATCGATTGGACGACCGAAAAAACTGAAGATCTAGATGCCTGCGAAACGTTTCTGGTCGATGAGTTTGCCCAACATGTGAAGGCATTCGATAGTTACCCCGGCATTAACTTGACGCAAGGCAATTACGCGCTCTCTCAAGTTTGGAATGGTGATGCTCGCCAAGGACTTATTTCAGTTGAGGATGCTGGCGACGATCCGGCACGATATAAATGGGCGGTCGGTGCACCAGAAACCGAATTATGGATGGACAATTGGTGTATCGCCAAAGGGGCTTCGAACCTCGACGCAGCGTACGATTTCATAAATTTCATTCTCGACGCGGACAATTCACTCACTGAAATTGAATTTCATGGTTTCAACACCGGCTTGAAGGGAATCGAAGAGAAAGCGGCAGATATGTCATATAAAGAAATGGTTTTCTTTACAAATGAAGAAGTGGATCGGATGCGACCGCAAACACTTAATAGCGCACAGGACCGACTCGTTGACATCTACAACAAGACCAAGGCCAAGGCAGGCGCCTAACTTTCGGTGAACTCGGTCGTCCAGACTCAGCCAAATCATCGCGTCCGACTTAGGGCGCCACGTATGCTGCATGCGTTTCCGTCGTGGTTGTGGTACATCGTGCTTTTTCTTGTGCCGGTTGCATTTGTTGTGGTTGCCAGTTTTGGAACCAAGGTTCCGGGGTCTGCCGGTCGAGTTGACTTTTCCCATCCATCACTCGGTCGATATCGCGAGGCACTTGACGAAACATTGCTCACGGTGCTCATACAGACAATGCGGACTTCCGTCATCGGCACGGTACTTTGTTTGCTGATCGCACTTCCTGTCGCTTATTATCTTGCCACAAAAGTTTCCGAATCGCGTCGCGGGATACTGCTCGCAATTTTGATCATTCCGTTTTTCACTAATTTTCTAATTCGCACGATGGCATGGAGAATCGTTCTCGCTCCACACGGATTTATTTCGAATCTTCTTATCGATTGGGGACTTCGTGATAGCGGGATAATGCTGTTGGACACTCGCTTCGCACTCCAAATTGGAGTCGTCTACAACTATTTGCCACTGATGATCTTTCCTCTTTTCGTTGCCTTGGACCGTCTTGACCCGGCATTGCGCGAAGCAAGTAAAGATCTCGGCGCAAATCGCTGGCGAACGTTCGTCCAAGTGACCATTCCGTTGGCGATGCCCGGCATCGTTGCTGGTCTTGTGCTCGTTTTTGTGCCACTTTCCGGGGATTACATCACGGCGGCGATCCTCGGTGGGGCCAAGGGCAATATGGCCGGTGCCCTGGTTGCTGCGCAGTTTCTGCAAGCGCAGAACCCGGCCCTCGGGGCGGCGGTGGCAGTTTTATTGATTGCGGCGATTCTTGCCGTACTCGGGGCGTTTGCACTTGTCGGCAAACTAACGATTACAGCATTACGTCGTAATCGATCGGTCGCAATGGTGTCTGTATGACTAGTCGGGAAATTTGCTGATGCGCTCACGCAATGGAGTCAACACAATTCTCGCTCTCATAACTATTGCGACCCTGCTGTTTCTTTTTGTGCCGATCGGGTTCGTTGTTGCACATTCATTTACTAATGCTCGGGCCTTCTTCGTCTGGGGAGGATTCACGACGAAGTGGTATTCATCAATGTGGGACAACTCGCAACTTACGAGTTCGGTTCTCGTTTCATTCAAGGCCGCCGCAGGCTCAACTCTGATTGCCGTGGTGCTCGGAACTTTTGCCGGAATCGCACTTGCTCGTCGACCCGGCAAGTGGGTTGCCATTTTCATGGCGGTCGTCTTGCTCATCCTCACAACTCCCGAAATCGTCGATGCGATTGGGTTGCAACTTTGGTTCGTGAAACTCGGCGGCCCATTTCGAACAGGGTTGCTACCGCTCTGGCTGGGCCAGTCGATCTTTTCCAGTGCGGTCGTGACACTAATTGTGCGGGCGCGAATGTCAGGACTGGACGAGTCTCTCGAGCAAGCGGCGGCTGACTTATTTGCAACTCCGCGTAAGGCCTTTATGCAAATCACGTTGCCGTTGGTGGCGCCGGCAATCTTGGCCGGGGGATTGCTTGCTTTTACATTTAGTCTCGACAATGTTGTTATCGCTCAATTTGTTTCGTCGCCTGGTACCAGCACTTATCCCGTATATGTATTTGGCCTTGCCCGTTCCGTTGTCAAGCCGGAAGTTGGAGCAATGGCAACCGTCTTGCTTGGTGCCACTTTGGTGTCGTTAATTTTGGTTGCAATTGTGTTGCGCCGCAGCGGAGACTCGGCGAGCAAGATTGCCGCCACTTTTACCGGAACTAATTAATCATAAATGGTTACTTCGCGGGCACGCATTGCGGTGGGTCCAATTGAATGCCCGCAATGGATTCGTGAAGCCGTTCGCGCCGGAGGCGCAATTATTGCTGAGCCTGGCGAGGCCACGGCACTCATCTGGAGCGATGCGTATGATCCGACAGGTCTACAACGCACTCTCAGCGAGTCGCCTTCAATATCATGGGTTCAATTACCGTTTGCCGGTAGCGAGAACTTTATGCATTTGGTCAATGCCGATCGGATCTGGACCAGTGGCAAAGGTGTGTATTCGGAGCCAGTGGCCGAGTTGGTGGTGGGATTCCTTATCGGTGGAATGCGACACATTGTTGGATACTCGCGCACGAATTACTGGTCTGGCGAACACGGCCGATCTTTACACAACGGACACATCACCATTATTGGCGGCGGCGGGATCGCTACAGCATTGCTTCGACTGTTGAAGCCATTCAATTGTCATGTCACCGTCGTGCGTAATCATGTCCAAACCATGCCTGGAGCCGAATTGGTAGTTACGCCCGATCGACTAATCGACACACTTCCAGGGGCCGACGCCGTTGTGATTGCACTTGCTCTCACGCCAGCAAATGTAGGAATCATGGGTCAGACCGAACTCGAGATGATGAAATCCAATTCCTGGCTGATCAATGTCGGTCGCGGTCGCCATGTAGTTACTGATGACTTGGTGTGGGCGCTTCGCAACGACTCAATTGGCGGAGCTGCTCTTGATGTTACCGACCCTGAACCACTTCCCGATGACCATCCACTGTGGAAATTTTCAAACTGTGTGATCACTCCACATATTGGAAATACCGCGGAGATGGTGCCACCGTTGCTTTCGGAGCGAATCACGGCCAATGTGCAGCGGTACCTCGCCGGCGAACCACTAATCGGTTTACTCAGCAAAGAAAGGGGTTACTAATTGTCGATTTAGCGAAATCCCAATCGTTGTAATAGCAAGGATCGGCACCGAGCCGAACCAATATGACAAGGAGAAAATCGATGGCTCAATACTTACTATCCGTTCACGGCAACGAAGAAATCTATGATGCAGTGTCGCCTGAAGACAAGCAGAAGATGTATGCCCAAGTTGATGCCTTCAACATTGAAGTGTTTCGATCTGGGTCTTGGGTATTCGGCGGTGGCCTGCACCCGGCCAACACGGCGACGGTTGTCTCGACTAAAAATGGTGCGACCACCACGACCGACGGTCCATACTTGGAAACCAAGGAACACATCGGCGGGTTTTGGATTATTACAGCGCGCGATCTGGATGCAGCCCTTGCTTGGGCTGTAAAGGGATCGGCGGCCTGCATGAGTCCTGTTGAGGTTCGCCCGTTTCAATCAGAGCCAGACGAGGTCTGATGCTGCGCACACACCGCTAGTCTTTTCAATCACGGGCGGTTAGCTCAGTCGGAAGAGCGCCACGTTCACATCGTGGAAGTCATGGGATCGAGGCCCATATCGCCCACTGGGATTGTCACGCCGGCATGCCATCAATGACTAGAGTTCAGCCGTGACCAAGCAGTGCGAACGACCGGGGTGTTCGGCCATCGCCGAGGTTTTGTATGGCTTTGATCCGGGCCGATTGCTGGTGTGGTTGGAACACGATGCACTACCTGAAGGTTCGCGAGCAAATGCATTGTGCCGACGCCATGCCGATGCACTTGCCGTGCCAAGAGGCTGGTCGATTGATGACCGCCGGGAGACCGCTCCACGACTTTTCAGTTCACCTAAAAGTAGATCGAACGTCGTGAAATTTGCTCCACCACGCAGTCCCAGACAAAAAAACCATGGTGCGAGGGGACTTAAACTTTTCGATGGGGCACCCGAATTAGAACTAGAAGAGACCAAAGCGATTCCGTGGACGGCCCATTTCGATCCTGATGACGATCTCGATGGTGTACTTCAAGCACGCGGTCGAATGCTTAGTCGTGCATTTGGGTTGAGTGACGCCACACGGGATGCCACTCGTCCGATCGCCAAGCAAAATGAGCCCGAGCCGCCGGCAACGGCCAACAATTAAGTACCGCAGTGGATGTGCATGCATCGGTTGATGCAAACGTAAGCACGGACCAACTATTTTCCAAAGTTTCCGATCTTTCCACCTATACGAAGTGGCTTGATATCGTGCACCGCGCCGAAGTTCTCTTGGACGGAGACAATACGTCGGCCTGGCAGGTCGAATTGCGGGCTCGGGTTGGCCCATTCGCACGTTCAAAACGACTGCGCATGGTTCGAACTGAATGTGACTCGCCCCGAGAAGTGGTCTTTGAACGCCAAGAATGTGATGGCAAGCAACATTCGGCATGGATTTTGCGAGCCACAGTCGAACCTTCCTCAACTGGATGCACGTTGCACATGCATCTTCACTACGGTGGATTATTGTTCACCGGCGGGGTGTTGGAACGACTCCTCGCCGATCAAATACGCCAGGGCAGTGACCGATTGTTAGCGATGTTTGTGCCGGAAGCGAACTAGATACTTTTACGAGCGGCGATAGTAACTGGTTGTCCGGCTGCAAGTTGTCCGCATGCTGCATCAATATCGGTTCCGCGATTTCGTCGAATAGTGACATTGACACGAAGCTCTTCCAATTGACGAGCAAATTCGCGCACTCCTTCCGCTGAGGTCCCCTTTGTCGACCAGCCTGGTGTTGGATTGAGCGGGATGAGGTTGACATGTGCCGATGGGGCGAGCCGCGAACAAAGTCTGGCTAGCTCGCGAGCGTCGCGTGGCTGATCATTGACTCCGTCGATCATCGCCCATTCAAAACTGATTCGTCGATTCTTCTTGTTCAAATAATCGGTGCAGGCAACAATCAGATCGGCAATCGGATATCTCTTATTGATCGGAACAAGTTCGTCGCGCAAAGTGTCGCGGGCAGCGTGTAGAGACACGGCAAGGTTTACCGGCAATGGGCGGTCCGACAATGCTCGAATTCCGGGGATAATTCCCACGGTCGAAATCGTGAGATGCCGAGCCGACAGACCGATGTCGTGATGAAGTCGCTCTACGGCACCCCAAACAGCCAGTTCATTGGCGAGCGGTTCGCCCATCCCCATAAATACGACATTGGCGAGTCGTTGTTTTCGCATCGAACTTTGCCGTGAGGCGCGGACAACTTGTTCAACTATTTCACCGGTAGTGAGTTGCCGAGTAAAACCTGCCTGACCGGTGGCGCAAAATCCGCATGCCATTGCGCATCCGGCTTGTGTGCTTACACACACCGTGGCCCGTTCCTTGTAATGCATGAGCACGGTTTCAATAGGGTGGCCGCCGTTGGCAAGATTCCACAAAAACTTCACAGTGTCGCCTTTGTCGCTCACTTGTTGAGTGACAGGAATTAGTGCGGGTGGAAAGTTGTCGGCTATTACGGTGCGTAGGGCTACCGGCATTGTCAGTAATTGCGATGGCTCGGCCAATTGTTGATACAGCCCGTCCCAAACTTGTTGTCGCCGATAGTTTGGTTCGCCATCAAGAAGTTTGGCAAAGTCTTCGCGAGTTGCATCGTAAAGACTGGGCATGGCTCAAGGTTACCGACGTGGTTTTCATGTATGTCGCCGTGGACTTCGGAAGTAACATCTTGCTGTGAGTGTGAAATCGGGTGCACCGAGTCCGTCGGAGATTCTTGGTATTCCGCGGTTACCGCCAGCGAAAGCGACCGGAGTTGTCAACTCAATTCGAGGCTGGATTGGTTGGATTCACTCGGCGATGGCGCCGCCGCCGGTACAAATTCTGGAATCGCTGTTTGGAATTTTGGATCATCGCGTGATGGTGCTGATGTGTAACGCTGGCATTCCGGATGCATTGACATCGCCGATGAATATCGAAGATCTGGCCCGTCGAGTGGAGGCAGACCCTGAACGATTGGAACGCATAGTCCGATTTGCCGTGGCGCGAGGTTGGCTGCGATTCGATCGTCGCGGCCGAGTTTGCTCGACGCGAGTCACGAAGTTTTTGCGATCTGATCATCCTGGTGGTTGGCTTTCGTGGGTTCAGTTCGCCGGAGGTGACGAGGTGGTCAATTCCATCGCCCATCTGGATCTCGAGTCAGGTGATGTATTTGCCAAGGCAAATGTGAAATCTTTCTTTGAGTGGATGCGGGACAACCCGGCGCGGTGGGCCGTGTTTGATGGGGCGATGAGTGCAGGGGCGCGAATGCATGCATTGACAATCAATTCGGCATTGGAGTGGGGTCAAGATCAAACAGTATGTGATATCGGTGGTGGAACTGGCGAGTTTCTGTTTGGGCTACTCGAACTCCAACCGACTTTGAAAGGCATTGTGTTTGACCTTCCCGAAGTCATTTCCCGGGCTCGTACTCATCCGCGACTCACCCCGATTGCTGGCGACATGTTTGCCTCAGTTCCGGCCGGATGTGATGTGTACGTGTTGGTCAACGTAATTCACGACTGGAACGACGATGATGCATGCAAAATATTTGCCACTATTGCTTCTGCCGCCGTTGAGAAAAGTCAGGTTCTTGTCATTGATAATGATCATCCGCGACGACCGCGTCGTGATATCGCCACTAGTGCCGATGTTTTGATGGCCGCATTGACAAATGGTGGCAAGGAACGTGATCAACAGGCTCTTCAGGGACTAGCCGAAAATTCGGGGTTACGATTTAATTCCAAGAAGTCGCTCGCCTCAGGCGACAGTGTTTACGTATTCCAGAAAAGGTGAAACTGTCAGTTATCGCCGATGACGCCAGATGTATCGGTGGGTCGGTGAGTTTGCATTTTGATTTCCAACACTCGTACACCTCGTAAGGTGGCGAGAGCGAGAATACATACGGCGACACCAACGGTCGGCGCCCCCAGTCCAACTGCTGCGCCGAGTCCGGCGACGAGCAAGATAGTTGCCGCTGAGGTGAGACCGAGTGGTCCATTTGCGTTCTTGGAAGTCCAAATCATTCCGGCTCCGATGAAGCCAAGTCCCGTGAATACTGCGTGCATCATTCGGGTCGGATCGCCGCTATTTGTCAGATTAATTGCCAGTTCACCTAGACCGACGGCAAGGGCCGCAGCTGCGGCAACGATCATATGCGTGCGGATGCCAGCACTTTTGCCGGCTCGGTCACGCTCCCAACCGATAATGCCGCCGAGCACCGAGGCTATTCCAACCTTCAAAACGAGCCCGACCTGTTCGGCGGCGGTGAAGATTGACAATCGTATGTCGAATGAATCAGATACCTGAACTGAATCAATAAGTGATCGGCCAATCATGAATGGGCGACCCTCATAGGGTCAAATTATAGGTGAGGCTGAGCAAGTCGTTCGTAGTCGGCCATGCGCGCACGCAACACATCGAGACTCGCGGTCCAGAATGCTTCATCGGTGACATCTAAACCAAACGCCTGACCGAGTTGTTCGGCGGTATCCATTCCGGCCCGCGAAAGGACATTGTCGTATCCGGTGCGGAATCGCTCTGGATCATTCTGGTATCGGGCATACAACCCCAAGCCGAATAGAAGACCGTATGTGTATGGCCAGTTGTAGAAATGACTTCCGTAATAGTGAGGTTTAAGTATCCACATGTATGGATGTGCCGTCGATTGGTCGATGCCATTGCCATACGCATCGGCTTGAGCGCCAAGCATGAGTTCATTGAGTTCCGTCGCCCCAAGTGTGCGACGTTGACGACGAGCAAACACTTCGGTCTCAAATAGAAATCGGCTGTGAATGTCAACGACTACTTGAGCAGCACCTTGTAAGTCGACATCCAGTAAAGCGAGCCGCTCGTCGCCGCTGAGACGTTGCAATCCTTCTTCCACCACAAGAGTTTCGCAAAAAATACTTGCAGTCTCGGCAAGTGCCATCGGCAGGCGCTTTTGCAACGGTGTCCGATGTGCAAGTTGAGTGTTGTGGTATGCGTGTCCAAGTTCATGTGCGGTTGTCTGAGCCGAATCAACGCTGCCACTCCAGTTGAGGAGTACCAATGAGCGATCATCAACGAATGACATGCAAAATGCTCCGCCGACTTTTCCGTCGCGTGGTTCGGCATCCATCCATTTTTCGTTCAGCGATCGATCCACTAAGCCAGCCAAATTGTCGCTGTAAGCGGCGAATGCTCCGCGGACCAATCCGATTCCCTGATCCCAAGAGATTTCACCGGGTGAAAAACTGATCGGAGCCATTATGTTCCACCATGACAAGCCATCCTGATCCCCATTGAGCCGACCTTTGATCCGCATCCACGCTCGAAAATCTGGCAATGACGCACGCACTGCAGATTGCATCGCATCGAACGTGGCTCGGCTGACGCTGTTGCCGTACAGCGAAGCGTCCAGTGGCGATGCCCATTTGCGCCGATGGTTGACGGTGTTGGCTTCGCCTTTAATACTGTTCATGGCCGCTGCACAGGCCACGGAAATTGTTGGCCAAGCTCGCATTTCTGCGTCGTAAGCGGCTTTACGAACGACAATGTCACCATTGCTCACTAAACCGCGAACGGCTGCCATCGGCATTGTTTTGGGGCCAGTCGGCAACGCAACTTCGACTGTCAGTTGCGAAGTGAGATCTCCTTGTAGCCGTCCCCACGCCGATGAACCGGTTGTACCGAGTTCGGCATATAGTCCTTCTTCCGCTTCCGACATTTGGTGCTCGGCACGAGCGGCCAGTCGTTGAAGTGGTCCCAGATGTTCGCGAGCCTCAGTGCTTACCGTCGCCAAATCATCGGCACCCAAGGAAGCGATCCAGTCGGCAAATCGAGCCAACAGTGGCGACACACGAGCATCCAGAGTTTCTAATTCGCTAAGCAATCCCTGGGCCCGCTCGTCTCGAGTGTCGGTGCTCACGGTGGCATATACGTAGGCTCCCAAGATTTCTGATTCTTTGACCGTTTCATTGACTTGCTTAATTATTGAGTCGGCAATTGTGCCGTCGAAATCGGTCGGTGGTCGCGGATCAATGGCACGAATGTTGTGTTCGTTGAACGAAGCTTCCAGGCGACTCACTTGTGCACCTGCACGCTCCATTGCGTCGGTGAAGGATCGAGCAGAAAACGATTCGTGGACATCTGCAACCGACCAGCGAGGAAGAGCTGAATTTGTGGACTTTGGTGTGGAAGACATGCTCAGAAACTATCGGCTGGACGGGCTGATGTCTCCAACGAAGGCACGTTGAACAAAGTTCGTCGTAAATCCAAGTGCGTCATACATCGAAATTGCTGAGGTGTTTTCCGCATCAACATAAAGCATCCCTATTTTTGCTCCAAATGCGTTCAGGTGTTGGAGTCCGGCCACTGTGAGTGCTCGTCCAAGACCGCGGCCCGCAAATTGAGGGTCGACGGCCACCACATAGATTTCACCAAGTATTGGGACAGCTTCCGTATGCATCTTTGTCCAGCAGAATCCAACCAGTTGGCGATTCACTTCATGGAGCAGAAAGCCGCGAGAGTCAAACCACGGTTCTTGTACTCGAGATCGCAATAGTTCAAGAGTCCAGCCACCCTGTTCAGGGTGGGCAAGGAATGCTCGGTTATTAACGTCAAGCCATTGTTGATCATCATGCCCTACGCGAAATGCTCGAGTCGTGATTACTGGCACCGAAGTAATGATTTCCATGGCTAGAGGCAATGAAACGCGCATTTGCAACATTGTGCGACCGGGTACGAAATTGATTGACTGGGCAAGTGCCGAGTGTGTATTTTTTGGCTCAAACACCCACCAATGAACGTGACCTCCACCCTCGTTGGCAACAATACGGACGGCTTCAGCCAGTAATTGGAGACCAATCGCGGCCATTTCGTGGCGATGATCGGGGTGGACGATGAGGTCAAGGCTCCACGAGTCATTTCCACGCGATACTTGGCAATAAGCGAGGGCATGTTGATGACCACTTTGCACTGCCAGTAGGCCAGCAAACCCAGGACGACCGCCTTGACGTAGGTCCAGCCACAAGTGGTCGGAAAGTGGACGAACCCCGTCGGCTAGTTCCACCGCACGGAGTAGTTCATGAACTTCGGACATGTCATCGGTGGCGTTATGCCGTTTGATGTCCAACTGCACCATAAATCAAGGTTATCTGTGGCAGTGGCTAGTGTTCGGCGTCATGGTCGCAAAGGGCAATGCATCGCAACGACGGGTGCGCGCCACCGAAATTCTTACACGATTGAAACGGATATACCCCGAAGCAATTTGCGAACTCATTCACGACAGTCCGTTTCAATTATTGGCCGCCACGATCTTGTCCGCGCAATGCACCGATGTGCGCGTGAATATCGTCACGCCGAGCCTGTTTGCCGAGTATCCGAGCGCCGAATTGCTTGCTGTCGCCGACATCGGTCGGGTCGAGGAGTTGGTTCGATCCACCGGGTTTTATCAAAACAAAGCCAAGAGCCTGATTGGAATGGCGCGAGGGGTAGTGGAGCGATTTGGTGGTGAGGTTCCAATGGAACTCGAAGACTTAATCACGTTGCCAGGTGTTGGTCGCAAGACGGCCAATGTCGTGCGCAGTGTGGCATTTAAACTTCCTGGTTTGCCGGTCGATACGCACGTGGGGCGGCTATCCCGTCGACTCGGACTCACCTCCAACGAGGATCCGGTGAAGGTGGAGCACGATTTGAATGCAATGTTGCCTCCCGAGGAATGGGGCGAGTTCAGCTTGCGGTTAATTTTGCATGGTCGTCGGATATGCGATGCAAAAAAGCCGCGGTGCGGCGAATGTGACCTGGCTGACATTTGTCCGTCGTCGACAGTCTGATTTGCGTAATCACTCACCATTCTCTACGCTGTTGGCGTCCAACCGATTCTCTTAGAATTTGGTTGAAGGTGGTAGCAGGTCCGCCGCTTGCTATCGCGTGTCACAAGGCCTTGGGGAATTTCCCAAGGCCTTTGGCATTTTTGCGAGTTGGTCATGAGATACGATTCGCCGCGAATTATGAATACGAGCAACGACTCTGCAGAACTGTCCGCGTTGGCCGACACAATTGATCAGTGCTGTCAGCGCATTGCATCGTTGGCATCCACTCGATTGATGAAAGTCCGTAATGAATCCGACCCAAATGTTGGCGACGACATGCTCTCGGCGATCTACGAGGCCGAACGAGGACTTAAAAATGCTCATCGATTAGTGCTTCGTGCGGCGCGACTGGGTAGTTAGGCAAAATTCGCCTCGTAGACCGATACCCTGCTGACGTGACTGGGTCGCAGGAAAAACTCCCCATCAAGATGCTTAATGATCGTTTGTTGGTCCGCATCCCCCAAAACGAAGGCGAGCGACGCACTCATGGCGGGATTCTTATTCCGGCAACTGCCCAGGTGGCCAAGCGCTTGGTATGGGCCGAAGTGGTTGCACTGGGTCAGAATGTTCGGGCGGCCGAAGCGGGAGATCGAGTGTTGTTTAGTCCCGATGATCGTTATGAAGTTGAAGTCGGGGGACATGACTACATCATGTTGCGCGAACGCGACATTCATGCTGTTGCCGCTTCGCGAATCGAAGCAAGTACCGGCCTATATCTCTAATGCAGATTTTTCCAACTCGGGACGAATTTCGATCGCTGGCTAAACAACACACGGTGGTTCCAGTCTGGACAGAAATGCTTGCCGATCTGGAGACTCCGGTGGCGGCATACATGAAACTTGTCGGCGACAAACCTAGTTTTTTGCTTGAATCAGTGGAACACGGCGAAAGGTGGAGTCGATTTTCATTTGTTGGTCATGACTCCTTGGCAACGTTGTCATTACAAAATGGTCGAATCACTGCCACTGGAATAGTTCCAGTCGAAGTTCCTCTAGATCGCGGAATTCTGTCGGCAATGGAGTCATTGCTACACATCTATCGCGCGCCGCTGTTTCCCGATCTGCCACCTCTTCAAAGCGGACTTGTTGGCTATTTGGGTTACGACGTGGTGCGCGAAATAGAGAAACTTGGCATTGCGCCACACGATGATCGCAAGTTTCCTGACGCAATCATCAGCGTGATCGGCTCGCTTGCTGCATTCGATCATTGGCGGCAACGCGCTTACTTGTTAGAAAGTGTTCCCCTCCTCGGTTTAACTGACGCACAAATTGATCTCGCTTATGACAATGCCGTCGCTCGAGTCACTGTGGCAACCACCAAACTTGCCGGTGCCCTCTCCTATGTCGCAGTCGAGCCTCCACGAGCAATCGATGAATTACCAGCCGTGGTTTCGTCAATGCCGGGCGGAATGTATCAGCGTGCGGTTGAAGTGGCTAAGGAATATATTCGCGCCGGCGACATTTTTCAGGTTGTGCTTTCTCAGCGATTCGATGTGCAACTAGATGCCGACCCCTTCGATGTTTACCGAGTGTTACGCCAAGTGAATCCGTCTCCATATATGTACTTCATTAGTCATCCCGAAATCACGATCGTTGGTTCGTCGCCAGAACCGATGGTGCAACTTCTGAATGGAAAAGTAGTGAGTCGCCCGATTGCCGGTACCCGCAAACGCGGTCAGGACGATGAACATGATCGCCGATTGGCCGGTGAGTTGCGCGAAAACCCAAAGGAAGTTGCCGAGCACATCATGCTTGTTGATCTGGCACGCAATGATGTGGGCCGTGTGGCAAAGTTCGGTTCGATGAATGTGGATGAACTAATGACTCTCGAGCGATATAGCCATGTGATGCACCTCACTTCTCAGGTTTCTGGTGTTCTTCGCGACGGTCTTGGGCCAATCGATGTATTGAAAGCAACATTTCCGGCTGGCACGGTGAGTGGGGCGCCAAAAGTTCGGGCGATGGAGATCATTGATGAACTTGAACCGCTTAAGCGTGGCCCATATGCCGGTGTCGTTGGTTATGTCGATTTCAGCGGAAATCTCGATACCGCAATTGCGATACGAACGATGTTCGTTGGCCCAGATTCGGCTTCATTGCAGGCGGGTGCTGGGATCGTCGCCGATAGCGATCCCGATGATGAAGATATGGAGTGTCGAAATAAGGCCGCCGCATTGCTGGCCGCGATTCCAGCTGCCCAAAGAATGAGTGCACTCAAGCGGCACTTGTCAAATAAGGCTTAATTCGATGTCCGCATTTTGGATTCGGATCGACCGAGATGTCATATCGGTGAGCGGTCCAGATGCGAAGTCATTTTTGCAGTCGCAACTGAGTCAAGACATTTCCGCGATGTCTATTGGCGATGCGCTGGCATCATTTGTGCTCCAACCGACAGGCAAGGTTGAAGCGTTGGTCCGCGTGATTCATGTGAGTAACGAATTGTTCACACTTGATGTGGATCAAGGTTGGGGTAATGCCGTAATGGTGCGTTTACAACGCTTCAAAATCAGAGTCAAAGTCGACCTGAATGTCGAGTCCCGATCATTAATCGCCTATCGCAATTGCACCGGTGAAGAAATTGAGAAAGCGATACCGGCTTGGCGCGCCGACGGGTCAGCGTTTGATGTCATTGAGCCGAGCACGATGCCAATCGATGGAATTCGCCACGGATCACCGGAAGAATTCGAAGAGGCACGAGTTCGTGCTGGTTGGCCCCGGATGGGTCAAGATTTAACAACTGACATGATTCCTGGTGAAACAGGAATCCTCGAGTGTGCTGTGAGTTTCACCAAAGGTTGTTATCCCAGACAAGAACTTGTCGAGCGAATGGACAGTCGCGGTTCGACCGCGCCTCGGATGCTTCGTGTGATTCACGCCACTGCCGATGTTTCTGTGGGTGATGATGTCATTCTGGACGGGTTAATTGTGGGTAAATACACATCAGTTGCGGACTCGTTTGCTCTTGCTTTGATTAAGCGTGGTGTGGACATCGCTCGCTTGTAATCGACGCACATCAAGACTGGGTTCGGTCTATTCGCCCTAAACTAGAACGATGCCTTACATCTACGCCTTTGATCACAAACATCGAAAGTCGCCGATGAACATGAAGGAATTACTCGGTGGCAAGGGTGCAAATCTGGCCGAAATGATGAGTGTTTTGAAGTTGCCCGTTCCGCATGGTTTTACCGTGACGACAGATGCTTGTCGCGACTATATGCACGGTGGTTGGCCAAAGGGTTTGGACAAAGAACTCGAATTGCAAGTCACGAATCTTGAACAAAAAATGAAAGCCCGTCTTGGCGATCCAATTTCGCCATTGTTGGTTTCGGTTCGTTCCGGTGCCAAGTTCTCAATGCCCGGAATGATGGACACCGTATTGAACCTCGGTCTGAATGACCGAAGTGTTGAAGGTCTCGTCAAAAGCACCAACGATCAACGATTTGCTTACGACTCTTATCGTCGGTTCATTTCCATGTATGGCCGAATCGTGCTCGGAATTGAAGGCACCAAATTCGAACATCCGTTCGAAGATGCCAAGAAGTTGGCCGGAGTAACCAATGATGCGGAATTATCGGCAAACACACTGAAGTCCTTGTGTGAGACTTACAAGAAGGTTGTCAAGATCGAAACCGGTCGTGATTTTCCTCAAGATCCAACCAAACAACTTCGTGGGGCGGTCGAGGCCGTGTTCCGATCATGGAACGGCGCTCGAGCGATTGCCTATCGAGTTCGAGAAAAAATCAGCCATGATTTGGGAACTGCCGTAAACGTGCAAGCAATGGTGTTTGGTAATCGCGACAACAACTCGGGAACGGG
The DNA here is from genome assembly GCA_031401235.1 of Actinomycetota bacterium. GTDB lineage: Bacteria > Actinomycetota > Acidimicrobiia > Acidimicrobiales > Ilumatobacteraceae > UBA3006. Next base: position 37,693 of record JANNRJ010000039.1, on the reverse strand, counting down.
AGTTGGTTTCACCCGAAATGCCGCAACTGGCGAAAACAAGCCATACGGAGATTTTCTAGTCAACGCCCAGGGTGAAGATGTGGTCGCTGGCATTCGCAATACCGAGGATCTTGATGCACTGCGACGAAAATTTCCAATAATTCACGCCGAGTTAATGCTGATTTTCAAGCGACTCGAGCGCCACTACACCGACATGTGTGACACTGAATTCACTATTGATCAAGGCAAACTTTGGATGTTGCAGACCAGGGTCGGCAAGCGCACTGGGGCAGCGGCATTGAAAATGGCCGTCGAAATGACCAAACCATCTGGCAAAGGTAAAGGATCGTGGAAGATCTCCAAGCGCGAGGCACTCATGCGAACTGCCGCCGAGCATTTGGATCAAGTGCTTCATCCGCAATTCAAAAACAAATCAAAAGCACTTGCCAAGGGACTCGCCGCCTCACCGGGTGCCGCCGTGGGCAAGGTGTACTTCACCGCCGATGATGCTGTCTCGGCTGTCGCTCGTGGCGAGGCCGTGATTTTGGTCCGTAACGAAACTAGCCCCGAAGATGTTCACGGAATGATGGTTGCTAAAGGGATCTTGACTGCTCGGGGTGGCCTGGTCAGTCATGCCGCAGTTGTTGCCCGTGGATGGGGGACTCCAGCCGTCGTCGGAGTAGATGCCGTTCGTATTGCTGGCAATCAATTCACGGTCGGCGACACTGTTGTCAAGGAGGGCGATGTCATCTCACTTGATGGCACAACTGGTGAAGTGATGGTCGGCGAGATGGAACTCACCGCTTCAGAGCCACCAAGAGAATTTCATACGATTTTGAAGTGGGCTGACGAGATCCGCAAAGGCAAACTCAAAGTTCGGGCCAATGCCGATACCGGCGAAGATGCACTAAAGGCTCGCGAATATGGCGCAGAGGGCATCGGCTTGTGTCGAACCGAGCACATGTTTTTGGCCGCGGATCGGTTGCCAATTGTGCGACGCATGATTCTTGCCGACTCTCCGGCCGAGGAAGCCTCGGCACTGGAAGAACTTCGCGCGGCTCAAAAACATGACTTCGCCGAAATCCTCCGCGCGATGAGTGGACTGCCGGTGACGGTTCGTTTGCTTGATCCACCGCTACATGAGTTTCTCCCGAGTGTTGACGAACTTGAAATAAAGCAAGCAACAGTTGGATTGACCGCCGAGGAATCAAAGCTGATGGTGGCCGCCCATGCATGGGCCGAAGTCAATCCAATGCTCGGTACCCGTGGCGTGCGTCTTGGCGTGGTTAAGCCCGGCCTCTATGCGATGCAGGTTCGTGCCCTAATGGAGGCTGCCGATCTTGTAGTTGCCGAGGGTTTGCAGCCAATTATTGAAGTGATGATTCCGTTGACGGTGACGCGTGATGAACTTGCGCTTGCTCGTTTCTGGGTCGAAGAAGTACTTGTTGAACATGCACAGCAACTGCAATCAAAAGTAAAGGCCAAAGGCAAGGGAAAGAAGAAGCCGTCTCGACCACTTGTCACCATCGGCACGATGATCGAAACTCCTCGCGCCGCTTTGGTTGCCGGCGAGTTGGCCGAGGTTTCCGACTTCTTCAGTTTCGGTACCAACGACCTCACCCAAATGACCTTTGGATTCAGTCGTGACGATGTCGAAAGCCGGATGATGCCGGCATACCTTGAAGCTGGATTGCTGAAGCGCAATCCGTTCGAAACCATGGATCAAGTCGGCGTGGGTGAACTTGTGGAAATGGCAGTAAAGCGTGGTCGCAAGGCTAAGCGTGGGCTGAAGATGGGCGTCTGTGGAGAGCACGGCGGGGACCCCGAGTCGATCCGCTTGTTTTATCGCGTCGGCCTCGACTACGTGAGTTGCTCGCCATATCGGATCCCGATTGCTCGGCTTGCTGCGGCCCAAGCCATCATCGGCGGCAGCAAGACAGAAACCAAGTAGCGCATGATGTTTGCGTTGCTATCTGCACGAGACAAGTTTGTTGATATCACGGTCCCCGCATGGGGATGGCCGATGTTGCTCGGCGTAATCGGCACATTGCTGCTGGTGGATATTCTGGTAGTTCACCGACGGGCGCACGTCGTTGAACTTCGCGAGGCAGCAATTGAATCGGCCATATGGATTGGTCTGGGCGTGTCGTTCACATTCGTAATTTGGTTTATGTTCGAGCGCGCCGCCGCGGTCGAATACATCAGTGGATATCTCATCGAGAAAAGTCTGAGCATCGACAACGTCTTTGTGTGGGCGATGATTTTTAGTCACTTCAAAGTGCCGCGTCAATATCAACACCGCACGCTATTTTGGGGAATTTTTGGTGCGTTGGTGATGCGATTTATTTTCATCCTGGTTGGTGTGGCGATAATCGAGCGCTTCGATTTCGTACTTATCGGTTTCGGAGTATTCCTCATCTATACGGGAATTGGCATTTTTCGGTCCGGCGGCGACGACCCGACCGACCCTTCCGATACACGCACAATGCGCCTGTTCCACCGATTCGTGCCAAGTACGGATGAATTGGACGGACAAAAAATGTTTACCAAGGTCAACGGTCGGCGCCTTGCGACGCCACTGCTGGCCGTTCTGGTGATCATTGAAGTATCTGATGTTGTCTTTGCAGTGGATTCGGTTCCTGCAATCCTGGCTGTGAGTAATTCACAATTCATCGTGTTTGCGGCCAATGCCTTTGCCATCATGGGCCTGCGTGCGCTTTACTTCTTGTTTGCCGATGTGCGCGAACGTTTCGTGTATCTCAAGCCGGCAATTTCAGTGTTGTTGGTTTACGTGGGTATCAAAATGTTGATCGCTCATTGGTATCACTTGCCAACGATGCTGTCGCTCGCGTTCATCATTTCGGTGCTCACGGTTGCAATTGTTGCTTCCGTTATCCACGACCGTAAGCACTAGTCTTCGTGGCGTGGCAATTGCCGAAGACGATATTGAACGCTTGCGCGAGACGGTTTCACTTGTAGATCTTGTTCAAAGTTATGTTCCCTTGCGGCGAGTAGGTCGCAATTGGGTCGGGCTATGTCCATTTCATGCCGAGAAGACGGGTTCGTTCAATGTTCGCGAGGAAACCAAGCGCTACCGCTGTTTCGGTTGTGGGGCTGCCGGAGATGTGTTCAAGTTCGTACAAGACATTGAGCATGTTGATTTTGTCGGCGCTGTAGAACACTTGGCCAGCAAGGTTGGATTAACACTTACTTATACTTCGGGTGGCCAAAACAAGGATCGCCAACACCGCAAGCAACTCATCGAGGTAATGGTCAAGGCTGTTGATTGGTATCACGACCGCTTACTTGAGGGTATAGACGCTCGTGTGGCACGCGACTATCTACGGGGCAGGGGTCTATCTGGTGACGTGGCTCGACAATTCAAACTTGGTTGGGCGCCCGATGATTTGGATGCAATGAGCCGTGAAATCGGAGTAAAAATTGAACTACTGAAAGAATTGGGTCTTGCGTTCGTAAATAAGTCCGGCAAACCCCAAGACTCCTTTCATGCTCGAGTGCTGTTTCCGATTTACAGCGATATGGGAGACCCAATTGCCTTTGGTGGCCGGATTCTGCCCGGAAGCACCGACCCGGCGAAGTACAAGAATTCACCAGAGACTTCGTTATATGCAAAGTCAAAGACGTTGTATGGATTGAATTGGGCCAAAGGCGACATCGTTAAGGCCGATGAAGTGATTGTGTGCGAGGGTTATACCGATGTCATTGGCTTTCATCGAGCAGGAGTGAAGCGCGCCGTGGCAATATGTGGCACTGCTCTCACCGAAGAGCATGTGCGATTGCTCAAACGATATGCCAAAAAGATTGTGTTGGCATTTGATTCCGACGCTGCCGGCCAGGGCGCAGCTGAACGTTTCTACGAATGGGAAAATCGATACCAAGTGCAAGTGAATGTTGCAAAGTTTCCAGCAGGAAAAGATCCGGGAGAATTGGCCTCAAGTAATCCAGATGCGCTTGTTGCGGCAGTCACTGGAGCCCAGCCATTTTTGGGGTTCCGATTACAGCGAGTGCTAAATGCCGGCTCGATCGCCACACCAGAAGACCGCTCCCGTACCGCCCAGCAAGCAATGGCGGTGATCAATGAACACCCCAACCTTGACATTCGAAAGATTTACGCTGGACAGGTAGCAAGTCACGTCGGTATCCCCGCTGCCGATCTCGTCGCCATTGCTCTGCGCGGCGATCGCCGACCAGTCGTGCAAATTGTCTCGACGGGTGGATCTGCGCACAAGGAGAATGGCGAGTTCGTCGCCATTGCCTTGATGATTCAGTTATGGGACGAAATCGCACCGTGGCTAGTGGAAGAATTGTTCTCCGATGATGTTTATCGACGTGCGTTTCTTTCTCTGGCGGAGTCCAAGGGAAACTTGATCGATGCGCTGGCAACGGCCGATCCTGAGGCCCGTGAAGTTCTTGAGCATGCCGCGGTGGCTGATGTTGAAGTTCGACCAATCGTCGAAGCATGGAACTTGGTGGCCGCGGCAGTCCGTCGCGAACTCTTGCGGCGAGTACAGATCAGTGATCCAGACGAAATTCGAATCGATAGAGATGCCCGAGTTTTGTTAGAGCAATTAGAAGTTCCTACGGCGGCAGATGCCGCCGCAACTCAATTGCTTGAGTGGCTTGTGATCCGCGCCGGTGATCACGCATGACCCGTGGAGTCGTGAATTACGACGGGGGACCGGATGCGGTGCGAATGTACCTCAACGAAATTGGTCAAGTCGATTTGCTAGATGCCGATGATGAGAAGCGATTGGGTCGCGCGATCAAAGAGGGGCTTGTGGCAAAAAAGAAACTCGAAGCAGATGGTGGAAAATTAGGACTGCGCGAACGACGGGATCTTCAGAAGGTCGAACGTGAAGGTAAGAAAGCCGAGGACCACATGGTCCGCGCCAATCTTCGACTTGTAGTCTCAATCGCCCGACGCTATGACCGAAATGAGCTGCAGTTAGCCGACCTGATTCAAGAAGGCAATCTCGGGTTGATGCACGCGGCTCAAAAGTATGACTTTGAAAAGGGTTTCAAATTCTCAACATATGCCACATGGTGGATTCGCCAATCGATGACTCGGGCAATGGCCGACCAAGGTCGGAACATTCGGATTCCAGGACACATGATGGAAGTTGTCAATCGCGTTCATCGCGCCGAACGCGAATTGATGGCTGAATTAGAGCGTGATCCAACGCCGGAAGAAGTAGCCGATCGCAGTGGACTCACTGTCGAAAAACTGTTGGAAGTCATGCAACTTTCACTTTCAACAATGAGTTTGGATGCACCAGTTGGCAGTGAAACCGAAGATCTCACCATTGGCGACACCATTGCCAGTGTCGACGGCAATAGCAATCCACTCGAACAGACAGAACGTCGACAGCTAGGTGAGGCCGTTGAACAGACACTGCATGACTTACCGGAACGGGAGCAAGAAATTGTGGCAATGCGATTTGGCATTGGAAAATACAACGGCCAGCCACACACTCTGGAAGAAGTTGCTAAAAGTATGAAAGTGACTCGTGAGCGTGTTCGTCAAATTGAACAAAAAACCCTGGCCCGATTACGCCATCCACACAACAGCGGCAACTTGCGTTCCTTTCTAGACCACGACTAGTAACCTCGGGATGTGAGCCTCATTAGTAACAGTGCTCGACGCAAATCAACCGACTGGACAGTGACGGCAGTAAACGCACAAGGACGAACGGGTTCTAAACCCGATCTGCTCGTCACCGAAGAACCAATGGAAATACGGGCTGGAGCGCCTGGTGTAGAACCATCGAGTATTTCCGTAACGATGCGAACTCCAGGTCACGATTTTGAACTGGCCGTTGGATTTCTGTTCACCGAGGGCATCATCGCCGACCCGAGTGATGTTCGATCAGTGAAGTATTGCGAACTTACCAAAGGCGAAGAACAGTTATACAACATCGTCACTGTCGGCCTGGCCAAAACGTTTGACATCGCCTTGGCTCGTCGGGCAATGGTCACATCGGCAAGTTGTGGAATTTGCGGAATCGAGTCCATCGAACAGCTGATCACCTGCGCATCGCCGCTTTCACTTGATTCGGGGCCAGTTGTGACAACGGAGGTTCTTGTTGGACTTCCCGATGCGTTACGTAAGGCTCAGCCCACATTTGATCGCACCGGTGGGTTGCACGCCGTTGGATTGTTCGATGCTCAAGGAAAAATGAAGGTGGTGCGCGAAGATATTGGCCGCCACAACGCCGTCGACAAAGTTATCGGACACTGCGTACTTGATCACTCCGTGCCACTCACCGAACACGGCTTGCTTGTAAGTGGGCGAGTGTCTTTCGAGATTATTCAGAAAGCAGCAATTGCCGGCATCGCATTCATCGCCGCCGTTGGGGCGCCGTCAAATTTGGCCGTTGAAACCGCTGACCGGTTCGGCATCACGCTTGCTGGTTTCATTCGTGACGGCAAGGCCAATGCGTACACCCACGAATATCGCATATCTATGTGACTTACAAAATCTTAGGTATGCCTATGTGACGGCTGACCCTCGATGGTCAACGTTGTTGCGAGAATCAATTGACTACCGTCCGTAGTAGTTACAAGACATTCGTCTTAACTCGGTGGAAACCTGATCACGAGGAGGTCGGATCATGAAGCGGAGTCTTCTTCGTTGGGCAGCATTTGCTGGAGCGATAAGTTTGAGCGTTGGACCTCTGGTGCCACAAGTCAGTGCACAGTCCGCTCGTGTAGCGCCAAGTGTAGATCTCGGCTCCCTCGATCTGAATGTGGCTCTAGATTTATCGGGAATAAGTTCGCGAGTTACAACCCTCGGAGCGCTCAATTGCGTCGACGGCGGTACCACATACGGTGCTCTCTCAGCGATGGAGTTTGCCTTGGCTTTTGATCCACGACTTTCGGGATCAATCAACATGACATGCCGACCGGTAGTCGAGATCAGTCGCCTTGTGCAGCAGGTGTCTGGCACATTGACCATTCCGTCCAAGGGTGTGACTGATGGAGTAATCGTCGCCAACTGTTCAGCCAAATCAGGAATTTCAATTGTCGCCAACGCAACTGTGGGTGCTGGGACACCGGGACTTATTTCGTTAAACGTGACAAGTGCGAGTGGGCCGGTGCCATATGGATGTGATTTCACTGTTTCGTCAGCCGCAAAGTCGATGGGCATGACCGGCACAATCGAAGGATGGGCCAGCGTTGCTGGAATGTGCAGTTCGTCGTGTGTGAGCATCGATCTTGTTTCCAAGGTCACCGTCACTAGTGGCACGGGTGAATTACAGGGACAAACAGGCACTGGGACGTATACATATTCCGATGCGTTCGAAATTCCAGACCTAGCCGCAACCGCCGATCGGATCGCCTTGCTCAAGAGCGTCGAGCGAGTTCGGGACGAAAGAATTTACTGTCCGGAAGGAGCGCCGGATTGCTCGAAGTATGAGTCGAGTCCATGTGTTGATGGTGAGACGGAATGCGTTACAACCCAAGCCGTGAGCAATCTATCGACAATGGGAAAAATTTCTCAACAATCACTGCAACCAAGTATCGGCAGACCCCGATCACTGATGCGAGTGTCGTTGCATGCAGGAGCGGGTGATGTTGTAATACTTAGACCAATGCCGCGAACCGCCACAGCAGTTGGAATACTTGTTGGTGGCGAGCCAATTACTATCCAGTCCGTTCCAAAAAGTGTGTGTGCTGTCGTACTTTCAAACGGTGCCAAAAAAGTTTCAAAATCGGTAACTCTCGGTACCGCAGGAACGGCGAATGTCACCTACACGACAGTTCAGCTAAAAGCGGTCGCCAACTCGCTTGGGCTAGTAAAGCGGGGGTCGGTTCTGCCAAAGGCGAAAGTCACGGCGACCTGTACGAATACCTTGGGGAAATTGCCGATGCGAAGTGAAATGATCGAACTCGCGATTTAGGATTTTCACACCCGCGTTTGCTGGACGCTCACACCAATTATCACTCATCGCAACGGGCGAAATCGGGCGTGCCCTCTTTCCTTGGGCATAGTTTCGGGTTAAATGGGGCAAATTTCCCGTCGCGATTTTCCCAGCCTGGAATTACCCAAGCATGAAGCATCCAGAAGTCACCGCCGGCAATGAAAGTCCCGTCACAGAAAGTCGGCCCTTTAGACATTTCGCGCACGACCCAGCCGTTGTTCACGCAGATTCCCGTGTGCTGATGCCATAAATCGTTAGGTCCAGCGAATCCATCGGGGTAGTTCCAAGCCTGTAGTGCGTACGAGTATCCGACCAGGACCGGAGGCTTGTGAGTTTCGTCGAACAAAACCATCGATGGTTTAGCCGGATCAAATGGTTTGGCAATTTGCGACCAATGTGTCCAGTGGGTGCCAATTCCTGCAACTGTGCTCGAGGCCTTGACAAATCCGAGCGCAACGATTTTTTCAAGCGTGTCGTAATCTAGGATTGAAGCTTGTGCGGCAGCCCATTGTTCGCTAAATATTGATTCGACGGTCTCCGACAACGGTATTTCTGTGGCCTCCATGTCATGTGAATGTCCGACTTGTCCTAATGGCGGGCCGGCGCCACTAGCTCCTAATGCTTGAATTGACTCTTCTTCGCCAGGTTGCAAGCGATTGAGCGCGACAAGCGACATATCGGCGGTGCCAAATATTGACGTGTCTTTTGTAGCCAAGTTGTCTTTGCCAGAACAACTTGAAACCAAAATACCTGCGAAAATCAGGTATGGGGCAACTCTCCGGTGCATGTATCTAGTATGACATTGCTTCGCGATGAATTGATATCGAAAGATTGACCGCTCAGTGCATTGAGTAAGGTTCAGCCCACATTTCGTAGCGCCCGTGATCTGCGCGTCGTCGGGCCGATTGCTATTCGGGGCAATACGAAGGTGGTACGCGAAGATATTGGCCGCCAGAGCGAAGGGTTGTCATTTCGACTTTTGGTTGGGTCTCATAATATTGGTCCCATTCATGGTAATTAGCTCAGTCAGATCTTTTGGATTAGGTATTCCTGAAAGCGACCTATTGTGTGGATAGATAATCGCCAACTTTGAATATTGAGGAGCATTTGTGTCAGATGTCAAATTATTGCCAATTGCGGGTTGGTACGTCGATCCATTGGATTCTTCAGGTTCCACCACCCGCTTCTGGAACGGTTCGATTTGGACCGATCAAACCCAGCTCAAAATTCAACCGCCAGTCGGTGAGCCATTCGATGAACTTGATACAAGCGTCGAACCATTTGAGTCCGGTATCCCGACGATGCCCGACTCCGAAAAGAAACGAGGTTTGTTTGGCGGAAAGAAAGATCTCGAGGAAGAAATCGCAGAACTCCGTGAATTACTTACAAAAATTGGAATTCCACAGCGTGACCGATTGAAGAAAGAAATTCAGCAGCTTCAAACACGGATTTCAAGTGCACGAAGTGAAGTTTCTCAGGTTGAGGCGCAGTTGATTCGGGTTTCTGATCAATTAATGCTTCAGGAGGTTGGCATTTACCAGTATGCGCATCCACTTCAAAATTCGATGGAATTCAAGTCCGTGTTGGATCAAATTGATACGCAAACAAAATTACTGGTGAAATCGAAAGTAGCGGTTAAATCGGTTTCCTCTTGGACAGTGAATGGATCTGAAAAGGAAGGGGCGAAAATGGTGAGAGATATCTCGAAGTTGATGCTTCGCGCATATGTGGCTGAAGCGGATAACTGTATCCGTTCGCTCAAGCCGTCAACACGAGAGATGATGATTCAGCGCCTCGAAAAAACTAAGTCGACGATTGCCAATCTTGGCAAAGTCATGCAGATTCAAATATCTGACGAATTTCATGATCTAAAAATTCAGGAAATTAGAACCACGGCGGATTTTCTAAAGAAAAAGGAGGAAGAAAGGGAAGAAGAAAAAGAAGTCAGAGCAAGGCTCCGGGAAGAGGAGAAGGTAGCAAAGGAGATAGCCGCGCAAAAAGCAATGCTTGAAAAGGAAAAGCAGAAATATGTGAATGCCCTTCTGCAGATGCAACAAAATGAATCACAAGTTCAAGATGAACAGAATCTGCAGGGTATTCAAGACATGCAGCAAAAACTGGCTGAAATTGATGCTGGGTTAAGCGGTCTGGTGGAGAGAGCAGCAAATACTCGAGCTGGCCATGTATATGTGATTTCAAATATTGGTGCATTTGGAAACCGAGTAGTTAAAATTGGGATGACGCGTCGACTTGATCCAGTAGACCGAGTTAAGGAGTTAAGTGATGCCTCCGTCCCCTTCAATTTTGGTGTTCATGCATTATTCTTTAGCGACGACGCAGTTGGACTCGAAACTTCGCTTCATCACCGATTCAGTGATAAGCGAGTCAATCTTGTAAATATGCGACGGGAATTTTTCTACGTCACCCCAATTGAAGTCCGCGAGGCTCTATCGGAGTTAGATGGTCATATTCTTGAATTCACTGAGCAACCTGAAGCCGAAGATTTCCATCAATCAGAAGGCGAACGATTGAAACTTCTTCCGCCCGCAACTTCGTAATGGAGTGCTCATGAATTCGAAAAACTCCGGATATATCGGAAAATCTCTTATCACTTGGAGGAAATGGACTGACATTCCTCTAATTGTCTTGGCCGTTGGCAGTCTCCCAATTCTGTTACTGGAATTGGTGTCTAATCGACTTTCGAATTCAGACCAGCAATTCATCCAAATTGTCAATGTGGTTGTGTTTGTGGCGTTCTTCGTCGACTATCTGGTTGAGCTTGCAATTGCACGCCAGAAATCGAGCTACATCCGGCATGAGTGGACAAGCCTGCTTGTCGTTGTGGCTCAGGGACTTGCCATAAGCAGTTCACTTGGACTTTTCGGGGCGCTGAGATCGTTGCGTGCCCTCCGGCTCTTTGTTGCCATTGGCCGACTTGTGGCGATTGGAAGCGCGGCTGGCAAGGAGACGCGTCGGATTTTTGCGAGACGGGCAGCTTCCCTCGCAATCGGTGTCGCCGGATTTACGTGGATTACCTCGGCAGTTGGATTTACGTTGGCTGAAGATGTAGGAGTCAATGGGCGGGTAAAATCTTTCGGAGACGCCCTTTGGTGGTCTGCATCGACGATTTCAACTGTTGGTTACGGTGATATTTACCCTGTAAGCGCTGCAGGTAGAACGCTTGCGGTTTTCACGATGATGATCGGTGTAAGCGTCTTCGGTGTACTTACGGCGCGTATCGCGCAATTCTTGATTCAAAATAATTCCAAGACGCAAACATGATTTAGATAACTGCCGATCGATTCGGCGTCACACTTGCCGGATTCGTTCGTGACGGCAAAGCTAATATCTATACCCACGGCCACCGGGTGTCGATGTAATTCAGTCCAATTCAAATTCCGAAAACTTCATAAGCCTGCCATTCTTAATTGTTCAACGATGCGACAATAAAATTCCTGTTTATTCGGTAGATTTTTGGCCTCAGACAGCATTCTGATTCATTTAGAGACCCGATAGAACTGGTCGCCAGTGACGGTTCAATTTTAAGAGGCCGTTGACGTGGGTCACTCGGAATCTTGGTCGTTTTTCAGGTCACTGACTATCGCGTTGATCACGTTTCTAAATCCAGTTTCTAAACTTCGTGGCCGAAGCACAATGTGTTCTTGCTTGAATTTCTCAATCAGAAAATTGCGGAGAGAAACGTTACAGAATTTGGAATTCCGCCATTCGTTAAGAATGTGAACTGGATTCACATCTTGTTGACTCAGAGCTTCTAGCATTTCCACTTCACCCAGATCAATCACAATTGGCCTTGACATCGACTGATCCATAAATATGCCCATCCTCGAGCAGTACGAATCAATTATCTTGTCGAGTACTAATGAATTTGCAAGACCCGCGCCAGATACAACAATTGAGACCATATTGCGAGACTTGGTGTCACCAATTAGCGCCTTGGGTTCAACACGAATACAAAGTGCAGCATCGTGGAGTTGTTCTATTTTTTCGTAAATGACTTTTTCGAGATCGTCTTTGAAACTTTCAGTTTGTTGCATCTGCCATGAACCGATTCGAAGCCCACTACTAATAACTTCAAATAGAAGAACAGAATTATCGTCAACGAAAACTGCATCGGCTCTACGAATACCTTCACCAGGGTATGCCGCCTTCATATCGGACTCGGTATAAAGAACTGAATTTGAAGTTTTTAACTCTGCTACAAGAAATCGCAATCGCTGGAGCACGTAATTTTCAACGATCACCCCCCATCCGCTCGTCCAATTCTGTGGAATCTTATTCAACTTTCGGCGTTCAGAATCGAATACCATCCAATAGAGGCCAATGGTCAACTTTTCCAAAAAGAGAACAGGGTCGGTAACAATCACCTGACCGCTAGTAAGCCGAATGCACGGACATTGCTGAAACCGCAGAAAGTCCCATTCGGATCTTGGTGCGGTTAAGGCCGCATCAAGTTCGTCGCCAGTGCCGGTTAAAATTTGAATTTGCATCGCAACAATTTTTCCGAGGTCATCGTCACTGGGTTTCCATTTAGGTAACGAATTAAATTCACCAAGTGGAAATACTCGTGAATAAATAGCGAGTCCCGCGGCAATCCACTGACCAAATGTCAATCCAGTCGCTTCCTCGACCAACATTGAGGGCGTTCGGTCGCCTAATCGGGTATTTACTTCAACTATGTCAGCGGACCAAAGTTCGATGGTTCTTGCTAGCAGTGTAAGAGGGTCATCAGTAGAATTGAATCGCAAATTCGAGATAAGGTTCAGGGCAAGTTGAGCCGATATTCCTAAATCAACGTCGTAGTCTTCTTCGATTACTTGAGGGGAATTCAAAGTGGCGCACCCGTGGCATATCATTATCGCAAACATGTGCGGACTACCTTGGATCTCATTGGATTCGGATCCATGTTGAAGTATTTCGGAATACGCCTGAAGAATCAGCTGCCGGGTTAGAAATACTCGTGGCGGATTGCCCGCCGTCAATTGCATCCGAAGCCTCGTAGCCTGATTTGCCTGAAGACCAGCGGAAAATAGATCGATGAGGTGATCCTGTTTGGATCTGTCGCTCCACATCGCCGAAATCTCGGCCAGAGCACGCAATAGGTAATCGCGCGGCACTTTGGAAATCATTTCAACTATTAGTCCTTGATTTTTATCTGGGGACGTGATGCCGAAAGTTTCTAAGTCGATGTAGTCACCAATGGTCAAGTAAACTCCTAGGTGCGGAATTTCCGAACGTTTGATTTCAGCTTCTCCAACCACAAATAGTCCCGATTCGGTTTTTCGTATTGGTATTCCGAGCGCCTGAATTGTCGTTCCGGCCAGATAATTGGTGCCTTCCCTTATTGCGACGAATTCGCTCAACGGTGCAGGCAGATCCACTTTCGTCATTTCGTGGATTAGCCTCGCGAAATCGTCCATCGGTCAATTCTTTCATGCAGGAGTATCGGTCGATTTTTACCGGATAGACGATGGAAAGTTGGGTTAGCGTTTTTTGCTGGGTGTTGCTTTGGCCCTCGATTATTCGTCCTTTAACCTCAAAACAGCGGGTCAACATTGAATTACCAAAGGACGATTTAGCTATCCTTTCTGCGAAGAAATATTTCGGCGAAAACTGCAATCGCCCATCCGATGGCGGATCCCTTTCCAGCAATATTGCCGACAATTACGGAATTGACAAAGGCGGATAGCAGACCTAAGCAGGCACCCGCCACCAATCCAAGAACTTGGACAGTTTTACGAGTTTGTTTAGTCACCTATTACATAGTGATTTTGTTACCTAATTCTGCATTCAAAAACCACGGGTAGCCATGAGCGCAAACCCTTATGAAATATGAAAGGATCGCGGCAGGTAGACTCTGTGCCTTATTTCACGATCCCATCAGCAGCCAAAGAGCCGGATGCTTATCGCCCTTCACAGTCAATATAATGGCAACTATAGTATTGATAAGAGTCTTTATCGATACTATAATATCGATAATGGAGGTTTCAGTGCGTTCCAAGCAAACATTGTCAAGGGCTGCTTACGAGGCTGCCCAAGTTCTCGGGCTTGAGGTTGCGCGTGCCAGACGTGAACGCCGTTGGACTGCCGCGGAGCTGGCCGAGAGAGCCGGCATCTCCGCTGTTACGCTCCGCAAGGTTGAGCACGGTGATCCGACAGTTTCGCTCGGGACCGTATTCGAAATCGCAACCCTCGTTGGTGTTCACCTTTTCGGTGCCGAACGTTCTGCACTGACAGATTTGGTCGAGCTCGGTAGAAATAGACTCGCTCTACTCCCAGTCCGTATCCGTGAACCGAGCGGTTCGTTACATGATGACTTCTAATAGCGCACCGTCGCGTGCGTATGTCTGGGTATGGTTGCCTGGCGCGACTGAGCCAGTGGTCGCTGGATTACTTGAACCAATTGGCGATACTTTCGTATTCAACTACGCCCAAAGTTATCTTGGTCGTGGCAATGCGCTATCGCTCTACGAGCCGGAACTACCGCTCAGGAGCGGACGCATCCGACCATTTTCAGGCCTGCTTGTCGCTGGATGCATCAACGATGCTGGACCTGATTCATGGGGCCAGCGTGTGATCATCCATCGACACTTCGGCGCGGTTGGGAACGACTTTGACTCGAATGAGCTCGGTCAATTGACATACCTTCTCGAATCTGGCTCGGATCGCATTGGAGCACTTGACTTTCAGACAAACTCGGAGAATTATGTGCCCCGCACCGGAAGCGGAACTCTCAATGAACTCCGGACCGCTGCCGACCGGCTGGAGGCTGGCGAACCGTTCTCGCCCGCATTAGACGGCGCCTTGCTGCATGGTTCGTCGATTGGCGGGGCGCGTCCCAAGGCGCTCCTCGATGATGGCAACCGAAAATTAATTGCGAAGTTCTCTTCAACCACAGACTCGTATCCAGTGGTGAAAGCCGAAGCCGTAGCAATGGATTTGGCGCGCCGCGTCGGGCTGAATGTTGCCGCAACCGAGATAACCACCAGCCTCGGTCATGATGTACTTCTCATCGATCGGTTTGATCGAACCTCTATTCCCGGTGAACGCAAGATGCTCGTATCGGCTCTCACTCTCTTCGAACTCGATGAAATGAGAGGCCGCTACGCCACCTACTTCGAGCTGGCCGACATGATCAGGGAACGGTTTACGTCTTCGTCAGCAACACTGCGCGAGTTGTTCTCCCGTATCGTTTTCAACATATGTGTTGGAAACACCGACGATCACGCGCGCAACCATGCAGCATTCTGGGACGGCTCGATGTTGACACTCAGCCCTGCCTACGACATCTGCCCGCAGACTCGGTCGGGAGGTGAAGCCGCGCAGGCGATGGCTATCGGACGTGATGGATTTCGCCTCAGTCAACTCGAAGGCTGCGTAACCGCCGCGGAGGCATATCATCTGACCGAGAATGAAGCGAGGGAAATCATTGATCTGCAACTCCTGGTAATCAATGATCAGTGGATTGATGCAGCCGAATCCTCGCACCTAACTGGAGCTGAACGGAACATGCTCTGGAACCGTCAAATCCTGAACCCCTTCGCAACCGAGGGATACACCAGCCGCGTCCATTGACAATTCGATTTCAGTCCCGTTTCACTGCCGTCGTCGGCACGCCATCAAATTTGGCTGTTGAAACTACCGCCCGTTTTGGAATTGCACTTGCCGGATTTGTTCGTGAGGGTAAAGCCAATGCGTACACCTGCAGTCACCGGGCGGCGAAGTAATCGAGGTGCCCAATTCGGACTAAATTGACACATTGCCGATGACATCAACTGATATCTTGCGAATCCGTATCATCGCCTAAAAGATCCGTCATAATGCTGTCATAGATAGCCGTCGAAAAGGTGTCCAACTCTCCATCTGTCATATTTTGAATTGGCTCTGGCGGCTTAAAGTACAACTTTTTGGCTTTCTGTTTTTTCTTCATATCCGTCCTCCTCATCGCTCCCAGCGTTACCACCGATTTGAGTTCGGTTGGTGACCTTCAATGGGCTGGATCCCTCAGGTCGTCGTGATGATGAGTATTACTATATGTCAAGGGTGTAACAGATATTTCGTGTTAGAAGCGTCCCAGTAATTTGGTGGTTGCTCTTTCCTTAAGTAATTTTCGGTTTGTGTCGTTCCAGTCAAACTTGTGCATAGAAAGTTCGCCTGTTTCATAAACAGATCGGCTTCCAGTCTTCGGAATTGCCGACCATACAACACGCTTGCGTTTCGTCACATAAGAGACTTTTAGTACTTGCCGAGGTTTTTGAAGTCGGCCGGATTCATATACACCGATCCACCAATCGTTTACCTTTACTCCACGTATTACTTCGGATACAAATTCCATTCCTTCTACTCCCGCGACTAGACCGTCATCTTGCAAATCATGAACGACAGATCGTTTCTCCTTGTAAATCAGTCGATCGGCGCTCTTTGAGTTAAAGCCATATTCCATTGGGAAAAGCCAAAGTCGTGGAACTCTCGTTGGAATAGAAAGCGGTAGCAAAGGTGGCTTCGGCAGAGGTGGTGGTCGAGTAATTACGATTCGCTGCAATTTCTCTATTTCCTTTCGGTCAAGCCGCTTGAATGCGGATGCAAGTCCGAGAACGTATGAACGTGATTTCTCAATTATCAGCAAGTCGGTTGATTCAATTACTGCTTCGCTCCAATATTCCATCGAATGTTTAGACGCATTAGCCGAGCCGATAAATACTTTTTTTGAAAGAACGATCACCTTTCCATGCAGTCTTTCCTGGTTATAGATCCTTACTCGCCGCTTTGAATACTTGGCCAAGGCATTGGCCGACGTGGAACCTTGCTTAATTGCCAAGTCACTGGCGTTGCAGACAAGAATATCGCCCTTCTTAAGTGGGAGAATTCTTGGGCCATCTGTACCCACATAGGCAACAGCGGCGACAACCTGCCGTGAAGCGTTTTTAACTTGTTTCATGATAATTGGCCAAGGTGACGATCCTGAAAGCAGTCGGCTGTTCATGTCGCTCCCTCGTCTTCGTGTTCGCGAACCAAAAATTGTGTGATATTGCTCCTCGAGAAATCTATATTACTTTTAGTATTCTTTAGCAAGTCTGTATTAGGTGCCCTAATGAAAATTTGATTAGACCCGCATCCGCGAACCGCTTGGGTCCAGTACTGGTTCGAGTTGCAATTTTGCCGGTCGGCGATGTCCGATAATTTCGATTTCAAAACCGGTAGTGTCGGCGACAGCAAGATCTGCCGGAATGTAGCCGAGTGCAAGTGACACTCCTGAGTAATGGGCGTAACCGCCACTCGTAATCCAGCCGACTACTTTGTCGCCATGCCAGATTGGCTCATCTCCGATGACATCGGCAGGTTCATCTGGCAGGGGATCGACAACGAACATCACTAATTTACGGCTTGGACCACTCTGCATTTCTTTCTCAACCGCGGCACGGCCAATGAAGTCGTGATCAAATTTCAAGTATCGATCCATGCTCGCTTCAAGTGGGGTGTAGATCGGACGGTATTCGCGATACCACGTGCCATAGTTTTTCTCCAGACGCATGGTGATCAGGGCACGAAATCCGAACAACGCCATATCGAATGGCTTGCCCGCATTCCACAACAAGTCAAACAATTGACGTTGATATTCGGGACGAACCCAGATTTCGTATCCAAGATCGCCGGTGTACGACATGCGATTGACCATCGCCGGAATCACGCCGATGTTCATCTGGCGAAATGTCATGAACGGGAAATCTGCCGTGATTAGAGAAGTATCAGTGAGACTTTGGAGTACATCGCGCGAGTTTGGTCCAGCGACGGTCAACCCGACGAGACCAAGGGCAACGATTTCAAAATTCACGCCGCTATTAATTGGCATATGGTCGAAAAACCATCGTGAATGATGTACTTCTGCTGGCTGTGAGCCAAACAGATAGAAGTCATTTTCACTCAGGCGCGATACGGAGAATTCACCGACGATTCGACCAGCAGGATTGAGCATTGCGGTGAGCGAAGTGCGACCAATTTTTGGCAACCTATTTGTGAAAAGTTCTTGTAACCATTCGGCTGATTTTGGTCCTGTCACGTGGTACTTGGCAAAGTTGGAACATTCGCTTAACCCAACGCGCTCGCGCACGGCGCGGGATTCATTGCCAACATTGGTGAATGCGTTGGACCTTCGGAAGGTTACGTTTTCGACGGGGTCTTTACCCTTGTCTTGAAACCACAATGGGTGTTCAAGTCCAAATGATGCTCCCCACACAGCATTGTGGTCACAGAACCTGTCGTACACGGGGGTCGTATGTAGTGGCCGTCCTGCGGCAAGTTCTTCGTTGGGGAACGTGATACGGAAACGCCGGCTGTAATTTTCGCGGACCTTGGCATTGGTGTAGGCGAGTGTGGCGTAATCGCCGTAGCGGGCCACATCCATTCCCCAAATGTCGAGACCGGAATCGCCTTGGGTCATCCAATTTGCCAACGCCAAACCGACCCCACCACCTTGCGAGAGGCCAGCCATGACCGCACATGCCACCCAATAGTTGCGCAGTCCACGAACTGGTCCAATTAGGGGATTGCCATCTGGCGAGAAAGTAAACGGCCCATTGATCACTTTCTTGATTCCGGCAGTGCCCATTGCCGGGTAATGCTTGAAGGCCACTTCCAATTCCGGAGCAATGCGCTCAAGATCGGGCTCAAGTAACTCCATATCAAAGTTCCACGGTGTTTGTTTTGGCGACCACGGCACATTGGCCTGCTCATAAGTGCCAAGCAACATACCTCCCTGTTCCTGGCGAATGTAGATTTCGCCCTTGAAGTCGAGGGCCATCGGCATTTCCTGGCCAGTGAGAGCCATATTGGCGGCTACCTCTGGCATGTCTTCGGTAACGAGATACATATGTTCCATTGCCAGAACTGGTAACTCAATGCCGACCATGCGTCCAACTTCTCGGGCCCACAAACCTCCGGCATTGACGACATGTTCGGTGTGGATTTCGCCTTTGTCGGTGATCACATCCCATGTTCCGTCGTCACGTTGGCGAAGCTCCTCGACCTTGGTATGGCGGTAAATCTCGGCACCGCGACTACGGGCGCAAATCGCATACGCGTTCGTAACACCTGTCGGATCGACGTGACCTTCAACGGGGTCGTACAGTGCGCCGACAAAGTATTTTTCTTCGAGCAGTGGAAAGTATTGCTTGGCCTCCTTGGCAGAAATTATTTCTAACTCCATGCCGAGGTAGCGACCACGGGCCTGAGCCATCCGCAGCCAGTCCATTCGTTCCCGATCGCTTGCGAGCATCAGTCCACCTGGAAGGTGAATGGAGCAATATTGTCCTGACTCCGCTTCGATTTGTCGATACAGCTCAATGGTGTACTGCTGCAATTTGGAAACGTTGGGATCTCCGTTGAGCGTGTGCATGCCTCCGGCTGAATGCCATGTTGAACCAGCGGTAAGTTCTTTTCGTTCGACCAACACGACATCGGTCCATCCTGCTTTGGTCAAGTGATAGAGCACAGAGGCTCCAACAACACCGCCCCCAATGACAACTACCTGAGTGGATGATTTCATCGAATGTTCGCCACCTAAAAGTCGGTGGCGACGCCACCCTCTGCTAGACGACGAGCCAGAAATGCATCTAGTTCTTCGCGTGTCGCTTCGTCCATCGCTGGTTGTTTGTATTCATCAAGGAACAATTTGGCAAGTTCCGCTGCCTTGCCAGCAGCCTCAGGACGCCCTGCTTCTTCCCACGATTCATAATTTCGCCAATCCGAGATCAGCGGTTTGTAAAAGGCATCGCGAAATCGATCTTGGGTATGTTGCACACCAAAGAAGTGTCCGCCCGGTCCGACTTCTTTGATCGCCTCAAGTGCCAATGTGTCGTCATTGACAACGATCGGATCAAGATAGGCGGCAACCATTGCTAGTAAGTCAGCATCGAGCACAAATTTGGCCAGAGATGCATGCAAGCCACCTTCCATCCATCCTGCGCCGTGCATAAGTAGGTTCACTCCACCTTGAATGGCACCCCATAGTGAGAACACACTTTCGTATGCGGCCTGTGCATCTAGGGCATTGGCGGCACAGACATTGCTGGAGCGATACGGCACCTTGTAGCGCCGTGCAAGTTGTCCTCCGGCCATTGCGGTTCGCATGTATTCGGGCGTTCCAAACGCTGGTGCGCCGGATTGCATATCCACATTGGAGGTAAATCCGCCGTACACCACCGGTGCACCAGGGCGAACAACCTGAGTGAACACCATTCCGGCTAACGCTTCGGCATTTTGCTGAGCGAGCGCACCGGCAAGTGTGATCGGGGCCATTGCTCCGGCCAGCGTGAATGGTGTGATGACGATTACTTGATTTCGTGACGAAAACTCCATGATGCCCTGCAACATCGGAGTATCGAGGCGTAACGGAGAAGACGAGTTGATGATGCTAAAAACGGATGGTTCACGCTCCAGAGTTGCATGGTCAATCTGACGTGCGATGCGTGTCATTTCCAACACATCCTGATTGCGTTGACGACCAAGGCTGTAGCAATGCAAAGCCTTATCGGTATACGTGAGCACATCATGGGTGGTTTCAAGGTGACGAATTGAAGCATGTAAATCGATCGGTTCAACGGGGTATCCACTGATGAAGTGAATGATGTTGAACACCTGCGATAGTTTCAACAAATCACGAAAGTTGGCTCGTGTCCCGGCATGTCGCGTTCCATCGAGTTCCATGAAGTTGGGCGGGCTTGCTACCGACCCGAAGGCGACATAGTTGCCCCCGATATGCAGAGTATGAGCAGGGTTACGTGAGTGCAATTTGAATTCACTTGGACAAGTCGTGATGCGTTCGAGCACCATTTCAGGATCAAAGCGCACCCGTTGTGTTCCGGATTCGACCTTGGCTCCGGCAGTGACGAGCAAATCACGGGCATCAGAATCAAGAAAGTCCATTCCAAATTCGGAGAGAATTCTTAGTGAGGCGTGGTGAATTGACTCAATTTCATCTTCGCTAATGACTTGGGTCGGGGCGTAGTGCATTCGCGGTTGGCGAAACGGCTTCTGATCCGGAACTTTGGATCTCGGTCCAGCCGAGTGGCGTTCACGTCCGCGTCGTCGTGGACCACCTGTTTCAATTTCAGTCACGATTCACCTCGGCGTCGCCTAATTTCGGCACAGATTGCCGGAACTACTTTGTGCAGATCGCCAATGACTGCATACCCAGCCTTGGTGACGATATTTGCTTCCTTGTCGATATTAATGGCCAGAATGTTTTTCGATGCCATGGCTCCGACCCAATGCTGAATTGCACCAGAAATTCCACAGGCAATGTAAATATCGGGTGCGATGCGGGTGCCCGTTTGACCAACTTGATCAGTGTGATTTCTCCAGCCGTTATTTGTAACCGCGCGTGAACATCCAACAACTCCACCTAACAGCGAGGCGAGTTCCTCGAGTGGAGCAAATCCTTCTGCTGATCCAACTCCGCGACCACCGCTGACAACAACTGGACTCGTTGCCAGAGTGACTCCGGCGATCCGCTCCACACGGTCGCGCACGATGCTGTGAGACACGGAAACATCAAGTGTTGGCACAAACTCAATCAAGCGGGAAATTACCTTTGATTCCACGGCCGCCATCGAATAATTAGCAAGTGTGACGAATTTGATCGGGGAATCAAGCTCGGCGTTTTCCAAAAGTGATCCACCCCATCGTGTGCGGGTTACCGCAAATGCGCCATCGGGAGCATCGCTTGGTCTGAATTCAGTGCAGTTCATGACTGCTGGAAGATCGAGACGAGCGGCGGCCTGGGCCACAACTTCGTGACCACGTTCGGTGCCACAGCCAAGCACCACTTGAGGAGAAGTCGCGCTAACAATTTGAGCAAGTACTTCACCCCATGCGTCTGGTCCATAATCGACCAGAAGTTCGTGATGTGCTTGATGAACAACAGTTGCGCCATAGTCGGACAGCGTGTCGCTCAACTGATCGGCATTTGCGCCGATGGTAAGAGCTTCCATTGTTGTATTCAATTCTGTTGCCAGATCACGCCCGGCGCTAAGGGCACCAAGTGTGGCTGGTGCAATCGTGCCCCGATCGTGATCTACGACCACCAAAACTGTCATGTCAAAACACCAAGTTCGTCAAGCAAATCGACCACGGCCAAGGCCGCGTCCGGTCCGGTTCCAAGAATCACTGTGGTACTGGCTTTTTCGGTTGGGCGTTGCAATTGAATCATCCGCTGACCGCCCGGTTCGGAGTTTATTTCACTGCGATCGATAGCCACCTTCTTGGAAGCCAAGCGACCTTTCATTGTCGGATAACGAGGCAAGTTGATGCCTTCTCTGATTCCGATACAAGCAGGTATTGGAAGCGTGTACAGCTCTTGGCCAGCATCGGCTTCACGGCGGATTGTGGCAATGCCATTTTCTACATCGAGCGCCTTGGCGCCGTTGACAATCGGTCGGCCAAGGGCGATGGCGACTCGAATTCCCACTTGATAACTACATGAGTCGGCTGATTCGTTGCCGAATAAAATGAGATCGTATGTTCCGTGCATAGTTTCAAGTTGGGTGATCGCCAAACAAATGCCTCGGGCGGTTCGCTGTGGATCCCAATCCGGACCATCGTTAACAAGGAGCACGGCTCTGGCCGCACCGACACTCACAGCCGTACGAAGTTGTTCTTCGGCTTCGGTTGGACCAAGAGTTAATACCGTAACTTCGCCGCCGTATTTTTCGATTAGTTGTACTCCCGCTTCGACTGCGCATTCCTCATGTGGACTAACGGTGAATCCCAAAAATGCGGTATCAACCGTTTGACCATCATCAGTGATGTTGATCCGCGCCCCAGGGGCCGGAACACGTTTGACACAGACAAGAATGTTCATCGCAACGTGAAGCGTCTCAACTTTTCATGCGGGCATCTGTTGGATCGAATAACGGTCGGCTTCCGACGCGGGCAACTCGCACGGGAAATAGTTCGTTCATGTACATCACGCGTAACTCAGTTCCTTCGACGGCATGTTCCGGCGGCAAATAGGCCATAAGCAGGTATGTCCCAAGTGACGGCGCTGCGCCAGCAGTTGTTACTCGTGATACTCGACCCTTGGCATCGACGATTCGCTCACCAGCGAGAGTGAGTATTGGTTCATTGCCTCCAGTTGGAAAGCGTTTGATTCCCGCTTTGCTGATTTGGTCAGTCATTTCCAACGTGCACATCGTCGCCGCTGGAGTTTCGTCGCGGGCCTTGAGATACGCCGCCTTGCCCATAAAGTCCGCCGATTTGACTTTGGCTCGTGACAATCCAGCCTCAACCGGGCTGTATTCACTTTCCAGTTCGGCACCCATCAGTCTGTAGCCCTTTTCGATCCGACCGGTTACGGCGTACACGCCCATACCCACGGGGATTATTCCGAACTCTTTGCCAGATTCGGCGATGGTGTCCCACAGACGCAGGCCGTGTTCCATTTTTGTGTAGATTTCCCAACCGTTTTCACCGACATAGGAGATTCGGAACATCGTGCATGGGACACCGTCGATGAGCACTTCGCGAACCGAACCGTAGGGAAAATTACTCTGCGATACGTCAAATGGTTTGTGTTGACTGGTAACGATCTTGGCCATTGTCGACTCAGCGTTCGGTCCCCACACACCGATCGTGCACAAAGCAGAACTCATGTCGGTGAAAGTCACCGAGCCATCTTGAGGCATGTATCGGTTGAACCAATAGTTGTCACGACCACCATCGAATGCTCCAGTGATGACGCGAAAGTGGTCATCGCCAAGGCGCATAATCGTGAGATCTCCGCGGAAGCCTCCATCCGGGGTGAGTAACGGCGTATAGATCGAGCGACCGACCGCGACATCCACATTGTTCACCGTCATGTATTGCAAAAAGTCTTTGGCGCCCGGTCCGGTGAAGTCAAACTCGTTGAACGCGGTGAGATCAACCATGCCCACTGACTCACGCATGGCCAAGTGTTCGGCATTGGTGATTGGTGACCACCATCTGGCATCCCATTCATGGGGACGAGGGTCGCATTTGCCCTTGTACTTTTCGAGAAGGAACTCATTGGCGGCAAACCATTGCGGTCGTTCCCAACCGCGGGCGTCAAAGAAAGTGGCGCCACTTTCCATTTGGCGCGGATAAAACGGACTGCGGCGCATATTGCGCTGCGAGGCCCATTGTTCGCGCGGATGAACAATGCCATAAGTCTTGTTGAAATGTTCGTCGCAGCGAGCATAAATATGGTGTTCTGTGCGCTCATGGGGGTAGAAGCGGCTGATGTCGGATGAATGGGCGTCGCACAGATGGGGATATCCGTAGGTCATCCATTCGGCCACCAGTTGAGCGATTCCCGGTCCTTCTTTAATCCAAACGGCGGCGGCCGACCACAAATTCCTCACCTCAACGGTCTCGCCTAGAACTGGCATCGCATCCGGTGTAAGAGAAAGCAAACCATTGATCGAATACTTGATTTCGGCGTCGCCGAGCATCTCCATCAATTCGATGGCTTGTTCCATCTGTGGATCGAAGTCGTCTTGCGTTAGCGGCAACTCGGTGGGGGACAGGGCTGAGTTTTCGATCGACGGAATGTCATTCGGATGGTGGAAGATAGCGCGATGGGCATAGGAGCCAACTTCCATCGACCCAACGGTTTGTCGCTCGTAGCAAAACGTGTCCATATCTCGAATAATTGGATAAGCGACTTCGGCGTTGGACTTTTGCAGCACGTCGATCGGTCCGACATCGGCCATTTGGTGCACCGCAGGGGTAAGCGGGATGGTCGCACCCGCCATCGCCGCGATTCGTGGACTCCAGACGCCACATGCGACCACGACATATTCGGCTTCGATTCGACCCTTACTCGTCACCACAGCCTTGATCGATCCGTTTTCAACTTCTAGATCAAGCACCTCGGTATTTGCAAACACACTTACGTGGCCGGCCTTGAGCGCGCCCTCGCGCATCAGAGTTCCTGTTTGCAGTGAGTCAACAACCGACACGCTCGGCGTATAAAAACCGCCGAGAAGAATTTTTTCATTGATGAATGGAACAAGTACCTTAATTTCGGCAGGCGTCAACAATTGGGCGTCGATTCCCCATGCTTTAGCTGAAGTCATCCGTCTTTTAAATTCTTCGAGTCGCTGTTCGGTGCGAGCAACTTCGATGCCCCCACACGTGTTGTTCAGGCCCATATCGGCATACTGCTTTTGCGAGGCAAGAGTGAGTAGGGCCATTTCCTTGTTGTGGTCGGTGGGGAAGATGAAGTTAGAGGCATGTCCGGTGGATCCACCAGGGTTCGGAAGTGGACCTTTATCAAGTAACACGATGTCGTTCCAACCAAGTTTGGAAAGGTGGCCGACCAGACAATTGCCGACTATGCCGGCCCCAATCACGACAACTTTGGCGCGGATTGGAAAATTGCTCACCTAAGGACCCCCGAATGGACTGCCACAGCACCGGCGCGGGATATGGCAAGGATTGGTTTTGGTAGTATATCAGTGCAATATCACTGGTCTCAAATCACATGATTCGATTGAAGAGGTGAGACGATGAGCGTGTCATTAAGTGAGCAGGCCTATTACGGAATCCGCGACAAAATCGTCTGTCTTGATCTCGCTCCCGGAGATGTCATCCGTGAAGATGAATTGCAGAATCAACTTCGCATTGGTCGTACTCCAATTCGCGAAGCGCTCCAGCGTTTGGCCCGAGATCAATTCATCACCGTGATTCCTCGCCGCGGAATGATGGTGTCCGGCGTGGATGTAACGGAATTGTCGATGTTGTATGAGACTCGGGCAATTCTCGAGCCGTATGCCACACGATTGGCGTGCGCCCGTGGCCGCAGTGAACATTGGGATGCCATGGCGGTTGCTTTGGATCGATCTCGACGACCAGGAATTTCGAACAGTGAATTGATGGCAATCGATCGAACATGCCATGAAATCGTGTGGGATGCCGCCGGAAATCGTTTCCTTACAGACACGCTCGACATGCTCTATGCCCAAAGTGACCGCTTGTGGCACTTATATCTATCCGATGTAGCGGATATGGCGCACGCCGTGAACGAGCACGAAGAAATTCATGCTGCGCTTGTTGCGGGAGACGGTGATCGGGCCGCACAACTTGCGGAAGCTCATATGCGATCATTCGATCAGGAAATCAGTGAAGCAGTCCGTCGTCGGTTGGGATCCCCACTCAGGTAACAGGTATTTCTATTCGGGGCGATTTTGCACGTGTTGAAATCCGAAGCGTCCTTTGATACAGAGATTTCCGTGTGTGACGGAATGTTCTGACGGTGATGTCACTTTGACAATCTCATTGTCTTGAACATGGAGTGTTAGCGCACAGCCAACGCCACAGTATGGACAAATTGTGTCGGTCTGGGTTTGGTTCTCTTCGTCCCAAGTTCCATCCCTGCGCATATTGAATTCGGATGTAAACATCAGTGCGCCAGTGGGGCACACTTGGATGCAATTTCCGCAATACACGCACGCCGAATCGGTGAGATCGACGGCAAACTCAGTGGAAATACGGGCATCAAAACCGCGACCGGCAACACCGATGGCGAAGGTGTTTTGCCATTGCTCACCACACGCATCGACGCACTGATAGCACAAAATGCACTTTGAATAATCGCGAATGTACAATTCGTTGTCGATTTTCACTGGCTGATGAACATTGGTTACGACCGAACCATCTGCCACATGATGGTGTCCAGTAATTGCGTCATCGCGATCGGTGGTTGGTGCGGCCAGAGTACCGAACCGCGATGGATCAGCACCGTAAAGTTCATTCCAACGTTTCACATTCTTAGTCAGCGATAGATCCACCGATGATCCGAGCAACTCGAGCACAAGTTTTCGACTGTGTCGCGTACGTTCGGTGTCGGTATGCACCACCATTCCCGGTTCAGCCGGTCGCGAACATGACGGAATAAGCACCCGTGAACCGTCCAGCTCAACCATGCACACCCGGCACGCATTCTTCGGCGTGATCGTGTCGCCATAACAAAGCGTCGGTATTTCTTTACCTATTGATTGGCATGCATCAAGAAGTGTCGTGCCTTCGGCCACCGTGACGGGTGTTCCGTCAATGTTCAGTTGCACGGATCGTCGTACCTGCAGACCAGTTGTGACATTCGAACTCATGACGCAAAGACTCCGAGGTTTCTAATTGCCGATGCGATGGCACTGTTTGCCGTTTGGCCGAGCCCACAAATACTTGCGTCCCGCATCACTTGACCGAGTTCACGGAGTAGATCCAGATCGTCATTTCCCACACCGTGAGATAATCGTGAGATTACCTCTTGCTGTCGAACGGTTCCTACACGACATGGCACACATTGGCCGCAACTTTCATCGCGAAAGAATGCTGCGATGCGTTGCAGCTGATCGATCATGTCAACGCTTGTATCCAACACAAGGACGACGCCAGATCCAAGAGTGGTACTTAGAAGGCGAGTGGCTTCTAGGGTGAGTGGCAGATCCAAATCATCTGGACCGACAAATCCTCCGGCGGCTCCGCCGAGCAAGATTGTCCGCAGCGTCGAACCTTTGCGCATACCACCTGCAAGTTCGATCAATTCGCCAAGGGTGACACCAAATTCCACTTCGTAAACTCCCGGTTCCGCAACTGCACCCGAAACACAGAAAAGTTTGAGTCCGTTCGAACCGTCGGTGCCTAAGCCTGCATATGCGGCACCGCCGTGTTGGAGAATCGGCAGCACATTGACGAGCGTTTCGACATTGTTGACGAGAGTTGGTTTGCCGAACAATCCGACCTCCACGGGGAATGGGGGCTTGTTCCGTGGCTCGCCGCGAAAGCCTTCGATGGAATTAAAAATGGCCGTCTCTTCACCGCAGATATACGCTCCAGCACCTCGCATGATCTCGATATCAAATGAAAAACCCGAACCAAGAATATTCTCACCGAGAAAACCGTTTTGTCGAGCAGTCTCTAGGGCGTGTTGCAACGCACGCCACGCCCGCGGGTATTCACCGCGCAGGTAGATCCAGCCTTTATTGCCACCAGTTGCAAAACCGGCAATAGTCATAGATTCGATTACCGCAAAAGGGTCGCCTTCCAACAGAACCCGGTCCTTGAAAGTTCCTGGTTCGGATTCGTCGGCATTGCAAACGACGTAATGAGGCTGAGCGCTTTGCTCGGCAACTGCGCCCCACTTTCGTCCGGTGGGAAATGCGGCACCGCCACGCCCGACGAGTCCAGCAGTCGTAACTTCGGCAATGACCCGCGTCGCACCCATCGCAAAAGCACTTTTAAGGGTCTCAAAACCACCACGGGATTGATACGCCGTTATATCTGACGATGCATCAGTTCCTATGCGACGAAGTAAGACCAACGAATCATCTTGCCGACCGAGTTGCGGCACGGATGACGCCACGTTCGATTCCGCCCCCGGCCAACCTCCGGCAACTAATGCGTCGATATCGGCTGGGAATGAAGGTGCAAGAAGTTCGTGGCGCGGAGAATCGCCAGCTTCTATTACCAGTGTCGCCGGTGCACGCTCGCAAGCACCAAGGCACGGAGACGCAAGTGTCCCTCGTGGCAGATCGCGCTCTTTGTAACCGCCAGCGGCGCGACAGACTAGATCGATGCACACGTGAATTTGTCGACGCGGACGTTCTGTCATGGAAAACAATGCATAGAAACTGGCCACACCATAAATCTCGGCAGGGGCGATGTCGAGTCGTTTGGCGATGTGGTTGATCGCACCTCTACTGATCCAACCAACCTGATCGTTGACGGTATGAAGGACTGGAAGAAGTAGATGGCGCATCTGTCGAAACGATTCGCCGGCTCGAGCCGTGCGCAGATTTTCGGCGGTTCTTTCGTCTCCGCGCGAGGATTGAGTATCGGAACCGAGAATGTTGTCAACCGCGCGACGCTCCTCATCAGTGGCGATAGAGGTGTTTAGCTTGAGATCCACGGCGGGGAAAGCGTAATAGAATTACTGACCAGCCGCCGGGACACGCGCGGAGAGTTTGTCCACGCGCACCGCGGCTGCTTTGAACTCTGCGGTTCCGGATTTGGGATCGGTGGCATCGATTGTCAGCACATTGGTGTCGACTTCGTCGGGGAAATGCATCGTCATAAATACAAGTCCTGGGCGAAGTGATTCGTCAATGCGCACGGGTGCTTGCAATGATCCGCGGGGCGAGGTGATGCGCACTAATTCGTCGTCTTCAACCCCGAGGTCATTGGCATCCTCTGGTGAAATGTCGATTGTTTCGCCGAATCGCAGCGGGCTACGAAAGCCTCCCGATTGCACACCGGTGTTGTACGAATCAAGACGGCGACCAGTGGTCAGTCGTAACGGAAATTCGACACTTGTGGACTCCACTGGGGGATCGTCAATCACCACGCTAAATGGGGCAAGTCGACCCCGGTCGACAAGTTCCTCAGACCACAATCTTCCATGCAGGAACGACGGTTCAAGTGTGTCTTCCGAAAAGCATGGCCATTGAATTCCGCCCAGTTCATGCAAACGAGAATATGTCATGCCGGCGTGCATCGGCGACAAACTACGCAACTCATTCCAAACATCTTCATTGGAGCGGTAATTCCAGTCGTGACCCATCACTCGAGCCAAATCAGTGAGAATCTGAATATCGTCGTGCGCATTACCAGGTGGCGTTAGCGCCTTGTGCACCATTTGCACTCGTCGTTCAGAGTTCGTTACTGTCCCTTCGCTTTCGCACCATGATGCCGAACCAGGAAATACAACATCGGCAAGTTCCGCAGTTTTGGTGAGGAAGATGTCTTGCACCACAAGATGATCAAGACTCTTGAGAATTTTTACTGCATGGTGACCGTCGGCTTCGGATTGGGCTGGGTTTTCACCGATGACGTATAGCGCCCGCATGTCGCGTCGTTCCATTGCCTCGAACATTTCCGAAAGATTCCAACCGTTTTTCGCTGGGATCTCACATTCCCAAATGGCTTCAAATTTTCCCCGTGCAACATCATCTTCAACA
This sequence comes from Actinomycetota bacterium, assembly GCA_031401235.1. Lineage (GTDB taxonomy): Bacteria > Actinomycetota > Acidimicrobiia > Acidimicrobiales > Ilumatobacteraceae > UBA3006. Next base: position 7,782 of record JANNRJ010000039.1, on the reverse strand, counting down.
TCTTGAAATCCCGGCAATTTATTTGGGAGCGCACCCATATCACCGCCGCCTTGAACATTGTTTTGTCCGCGCAACGGGTTCAGTCCGGAACCCCACCGCCCAACATGTCCGCACAACAGGGCCAAGTTGATTAAGGCAAGCACATTGTCGACGCCGTTATGGTGTTCAGTTATTCCAAGTGTCCAGCAGATCTGAGCCTTTGCAGCATATGCATAGGCATGGGCGATCTCGGCAATTGCCTCGGCTGGGATTCCGGTGACGGCACTTCCGCGTGCCAGCGTCCATTCCTCAACTGACGCGGCATATTCCTCGAAATCTGTTGTTGCCCGGGAAATGTAATCATTATTGGCGAGCCCAGCGTGAATGATTTCCCGAGCGATGGTATTAGAAAGTGCGATGTCCGTACCGACGTCAATGCCAAGCCAGAGATCGGCCCATTCAGCAGACGCGGTTCGTCGCGGATCCACCACATACAATTTTGCTCCGTTACGAACACCCTGTAAGACGTGGTGAAAAAAGATTGGATGCGCTTCCCTCGCGTTCGAACCCCACATCAAAATTACGTCTGTATCTTCAATTTCCTTATATGAAGATGTCCCTCCACCGGCTCCAAAAACTGTGGCCAGACCGACCACGGAAGGAGCGTGTCAAGTTCGATTACAAGAATCGATATTATTTGAACCGATTACCGCTCGGGCAAACTTCTGAGCAATGAAGTTCATTTCGTTCGTTGATTTTGAACAGGAGAAAAAACCAATTGCCTGTGGTCCGAATTCATCTTTGACTTGATTAAATCCGGCGGCGGCGCGGGTGAGCGCTTCGTGCCAGGTGGCGATACGTAACTCGCCATTGTCACGAACCAGTGGTTCAGTGAGTCGGACGAGGGGGGCAAAGCGATGTTTTTGCGCCATGTTCAAATCAGCCTAGTGCGCTGAAACATCTTGCGATTATCTGGTGGAGCGTTCCATATATAGTGGATTGAGTAGTGGTCACTCTCAACGACGAGAGCGATTCAATAGCAAGGAGAGTTATGGCATTTCCATCTGATCTTGAAATTGCACGCGCTGGAAAGGCCAAACCGCTAATCGAAATTGCCGCTCAAATGGGAATTGGTGAACATTTGCTCGAGCCGTACGGTTCGAGTCTGGCCAAAATCCGCCTGGAAGCAATTGATGAGTTGAAGTCGCGACCGAAAGCAAAGTACGTCGTGGTCACGGCAATCACCCCAACACCACTGGGGGAGGGAAAAACCACCACCGCCGTTGGCCTTGGTCAGGCCATGAAGCACATCGGTAAGAAAGCCGTGCTCACGTTGCGTCAACCGTCAATGGGACCAACATTCGGGATCAAGGGCGGTGCTGCCGGCGGCGGATACAGCCAGGTCATACCCATGGAATTGCTCAATTTGCACCTCACCGGCGACTTTCACGCGGTGACTGCTGCTCACAACCTGCTTTCCGCAATGGTCGACAATCACCTGCATCAAGGCAATGCACTTGATTTCGACTTGCATAATATTTCTTGGCGTCGGGTGATCGACATCAATGATCGGTCTCTGCGCAACATTGTTATTGGCATGGGCACCAAGGAAGACGGAGTAGTTCGACAAACTGGTTTTGACATCACTGCAGCATCCGAAGTGATGGCGATTTTGGCGCTGACAACATCAATGGACGATATGCGGGCGCGGCTTGGGCGAATCGTGGTTGGTTATAACTCAAAGGGAGCACCAATTACCGCCGAGCAATTGAGCGGTGCTGGTTCGATGGCCGTAATTATGCGCGAAGCAATTAAGCCGAACCTATTGCAAACATTGGAAAATACGCCTGTCATCGTTCACGCCGGACCGTTTGGCAACATCGCCCACGGAAACTCATCAATCATCGGTGATCTCATCGGTATTCATTGTGGCGAGTACCTGTTGACTGAAGCCGGGTTCGGTGCGGACATGGGAGCGGAGCGTTTCTTCAACATTAAGTGCCGGACATCCGGTCTTGTGCCAGATGCTGCGGTTCTCGTTGCCACCGTTCGCGCCTTAAAAGCACATTCGGGGAAATACAAAATTGTTGCCGGAAAGGAATTGCCAGCCGATCTACTCGCCGAAAATCCTGCCGACGTGGAGGCCGGAGCAGCCAACTTGCGTAAGCAAATTGAAAACGTGCAAGCCCACGGTGTGACGCCAGTGGTGGCGATTAATGCATTTCCAACTGATCACAAATCTGAACATGATGTCATTCGCCGGATTGCCACCGAGATGAACGCACGAGTTGCCGTGTGCACGCATTTCCAAGATGGCGGTGCAGGTGCAATTGATCTGGCGCACGCCGTTGTCGAGGCATGTGAAGAGCCCAATAGCTTCCATGTTCTTTATCCATCGGAAGCATCATTAAAGGAGAAGATTGAAACGGTGGCCACAAAAATTTACGGCGCGGCAAAAGTGGAGTATTCGGCTGCGGCCAATCGCCAACTCAAGACGTTTACCGATAACGGTTTTGCCAACTTACCGGTGTGCATTGCCAAGACACACTTGTCGATTTCAGGCGACGCATCATTGAAGGGTGCTCCAATCGGTCATACCCTGGCAGTTCGCGAGGTTCGCGCATCCGTTGGTGCAGGATTTATTTATCCAATTTGCGGAGAAATGCGCACCATGCCCGGTCTTGGCGCCAAGCCCGCAGCCTCAATGATTGATTTTGACGAGAACGGCGAAATCGTCGGTCTTTCATGACGGAACAATTCAGACGCACTCCAGGCGGAGCAATTCTTATGGATGGCGAAGCGGCCCGTGATCAAATTGTGGCTCGTCTACGCCAAGAGATCGAAGCCGCCGGATCTCCGCCGGTATGTTTGGCAACCGTATTAGTAGGCGATGACAAACCGAGTCGTATTTATGTGGGATGGAAACACAAAAAGGCCCAGGAAGCTGGAATGATTTCAAAAGGACTGGAATTACCTGGGTCAGCCTCTCAAGCCCAGGTCGAAGATGCAGTTTCTGCCTATGCCCAAGACCCTAGGATACATGGGATTCTTGTCCAATTGCCGATTCCAAAAGGTTTGGATACAGAGAAAGTGCTTTCGCTGGTTCCACCTGAAAAGGACATCGATGGTCTGACGGAACTTTCAATGGGTCGGCTCTTGCGCGGATTGCCTGGTCATGTTCCGTGCACGCCACTTGGAGTGATGAGACTTCTCGAGCGATACGGAATTGCCACCAAGGGCAAGCGCGCGGTGGTGGTCGGGCGATCGACTCTCGTCGGATTACCCCAGGTGTTATTGCTGGCTCGCAAAGGAACGGATGCCACCGTCACTTGTGCGCACTCGTTAACCACAGATCTAGAGGATGTCTGTCGAGAGTCGGACATAATTATTTCGGCAGTTGGAGTCGCCCGAATCATCACTGCCAATCATGTCAAGCCGGGTGCCACGGTGATCGACGTTGGAGTGTCGCGGGTGGAATCAAAGATTGTTGGTGATGTCGATTTTGATGAAGTTCAGAAAGTTGCCGGAGCAATTACTCCGATGCCCGGTGGTACCGGACCGATGACCATTGGCTGCTTACTGGAAAATACACTTGAGGCGGCCAAGATGCTTGGCGCATTTCCGCGCTAATTACACCGAGGCAGGCGCTTGCATTCGACGTGCCGCGGCTTGTGTGAGTCGATCAAGAATCGTGGCCATAATCACAATTGCCAATCCAACTTCGGCCCCCAGACCGGTGTTGGATCTGGTGAGTGCTTCAACTGAGCGGTAGCCAAGACCCTCGCCTCCAACCATGCCAGCAATAATCGCCATCGCCAAGACCATCATCACCATTTGATTGATCGCCAGAATGATCGATGGCATTGCCAATGGAATTCGCACACCCCACAAAACTTGGCGCTGAGTCGCCCCAAAAGTTGTTGCCGCCTCAATGGACTCGGAATTCACATGCCGAATTCCGAGCGACGTGAGTCTGATGCCAGGCGGTATTGAATACACGACAGCGGCGAGAACTCCAGGCACCGGTCCAACGGTGAAAATCATGACAAACGGAATTGCATAAATCAGTGGTGGAATTGTCTGCAAAGAATCGAGCAATGGAGCAAGTGCAGCTTCGGCCCGTGGACGTCGGCCCATCCAGATTCCAATCGGTAAAGCGATAACTATTGAAATCGCCACTGCAACAATGGTTTGAGCCAGAGTATTGCTTGCTTCGCCCCACATACCAGTAATTCCGATAATCACGAGACCTCCAGCGGTGGCAATCGCCATTTTCCAGCCAGCGACAATCAGGGCAATTGTTGTTGCCCCAACGACGACGAGTTGCCAAGTAAATGCGCTATTAAGAATGTCACGAGCTCGAATAAGTAAATCGCGGACGACGAAATCGTTGAAAGGTCGAGTGACAACATCAAATGTGTCCCGAAACCAATGGACAAAACTGTCGACTGGATCAGCAAACGACGTTCCCCACGAAAATGGAAAATTGTGTACCCCAACTGCCCGACTTGTTACCGACACGACAGCAACTCCGATGATGAAAATCATGACAATTCGCCAACTTAATTTTCGTTGACGCGAGCCAGGGGTGACGATTATGGCACTGCTCAATCGATCGAGAACCAAAGCAACTGCGACAACGGCAAGACCAACCACCAGTCCACGGCCAGGACTCAGCAATCTAACGGTCTGCATAATTTCTTGACCGAGTCCGGCTGCGCCCACAAGAGTGGCAATGACGACAATGCCGAGTGCCATCATCACCGTCTGATTGATTCCGGTAATGATCGAAGGCACGGCGAGAGGCATTTGAACTCGCAGCAATGTTTGTCGTCGGGTTGCACCAAACATTCTTGACGCTTCTACCGCACTTGGCGAAACTTGTTTGATACCGAGTGCTGTGCATCGAACTACCGGGGGCAATGCATAAATTACCGTGGCAATTGCAGCAGGCACTTGTCCAATCCCAAATACAAGCACAACTGGAATGAGATAGACGGTTGCTGGAACAGTTTGCATTGCATCAAGTACGGGTCGAAGCATTCCCTCCACCCGCGGGTTCATCGCCGTCCAAACTCCGAGGGGTAATCCAATAATTACGCTGATTGCGACGGCCACCGCCATGAGCGAAATGGTTTCGATGCTTTGCTGCCACACACCGACGACACCGGGGTAGATCACGGCACAGGCGGCTAATAGCCCAGATCGCCAGCGACCTGTTCGGGCAATGACCGCAAAAACCACAATTGGTGCAATGAACCACGGAAACCAACTGATGACGGAAGTAACTGAATCAAGTGAAAGATTGACTACATCGGTAATGGGATGAAAGAACCAAGTGAATAGCCAGTGATCGCTTCTGTTGTCCCGAATCCACGACTGCACATTGTTGATTGGCTCGGCCAAACCAACATTCCAAGATTCGGGAAATCCTCGGCTTCCAAATATTTGGGCTAGTGCACACAGAGCCGCGATGCTCAGCGCCGTTGCTCCTAATCGCTGGCGGCTACCGATATGGCGTTTAGCAGACGTGATCGCAATGCTCACCGTTGTTCGTCCTGTAACAATTTGGCGACACTCAATCGATTCACGACACCAATCACTTCACCGGCATCGTCAAGAACATTTATTGGCTCGTCGTTGTCCAGCAGCATCGGTATGACTCGTTCGACGGCATCATTCGCGTGTACAGACCGTCCACCTGGCCTTGCCGATCCAAGAACTGTCACCGATCGAACACTGAGCACTTTTGCTCGCGGAATATCGGTGGTGAATTCACGGACATAGTCAGTTGCAGGGTTGGTGACAATTTCTTCGGGAGTGCCCACCTGATCGAACGAGCCATCCTTCATGATTGCGATCCGATCGCCAAGGCGAAGCGCTTCGGCAAAATCATGGGTGATAAAGATGATGGTCCGATGCATCGTTTCTTGCAGACGAATCAGTTCATCTTGCATTTCTCGCCGAATGAGCGGGTCAAGGGCGGAAAATGGCTCGTCGAACAGCAAAATCTCTGGCTCGACAGCTAATGCTCGGCCCAGGCCAACCCGCTGTTGCATGCCTCCTGATAACTGTTGTGGATAGTGCTCACCCCAACCTTCAAGACCGACAATGTTCAAAATGTTTGTGGCGCGTTCAAGTCGTTTGACTTTGGAAACTCCTTGGACTTCAAGCCCATAAGCGATGTTGTCGATTACTTTGCGATGTGGAAACAGTCCAAAATGTTGGAACACCATCGAAATTCGTCCTCGTCGAACGTCGCGTAAAGCCTTGTCGTCCATATCCAGCAAATCTTCGCCGTCAAGCAGGACCTCGCCACGAGTTGGTTCGATCAGGCGCGATAGACAGCGAATGAGTGTGGACTTCCCACTTCCGGAAAGTCCCATAACGACGAATGTTTCCCCGCGGGCGACACTAAATGAAACATCACGTACGGCGACAGTTTGTTCAAGTTGTTGCAGAATTTCGGTACGAGTTGCACCTCCTTGAGCCTGCGAAATGGCGGAATCGGGTGATCCAGATCCAAACACTTTCCACAAGTGTCGAACTTCAATTGCAAGTGATGCTTCCCCGGGCACATTGGAACCTTAGTTGCCCTTACAACCAGGTCGGAAAAGTTCGGTATGCTGTTGCGATTAGGGAATCTACAATCGATTCTTCACAAGGGGGAACAATGCGTTCTAGCAAAAAAATACTCAGTGTCGGTCTCGTCGTAGTTGGGTCGTTACTCGCCGCAGCGTGCGGAAGTGATGACAATTCATCGGGTGGTGGCACGGAAACTATCCGTATTGCCCGCAATAATTGGACCGCATCGGCAATTGATGTCGAGATCGTCAAGCAGCTCATCGAAAAGCAACTGGGTAATCCCGTTGAAATCGTCGACATTGACGAAAATGCGATGTTCGCCGGATTAAGTTCAGGTGACCTCGATGCCAACGTCGAACTTTGGCCGTCTGGTATCTCAGCCGATGAGCAGGCTTACATCGATGACGGATCAGTTGTCAATATGGGTGAACTTGGCGCAGTCGGCAAAATCGGTTGGTTCGTTCCGCAGTACGCGATCGATAAATATCCGTCGCTTGCGACATGGGAAGGTCTCAAAGATCCTGCCGTCGCCCAGGCGTTTGCTACGGCTGCGACCGGATCAAATGGACGGTTCTTAGGAATGGATCCGTCATTCTCGCAGTACGACGAACAGATCATTACTAATCTCGCATTGCCGTTCACAGTTCAGTACTCGGGTTCGGAAGCGGCCACGCAGGCCGAGATTCAGTCCCGTGCCGCCCTCGAAGAGCCAATCCTTATGTATTACTGGACTCCATCGGCTGCGGTGGGTAAATACAATCTGAAAAACGTGGCCCTGCCAGCACCTACAGGTGATTGTGCCAAGGATCCGGCAACATGCGACGGCGATTATCCAGAAGATATTCTCGTCAAAGTTGCCTCGGCAAAACTTGAATCAAAGGATGCCAAGGTATTTTCATTCATTAAAAACTTCATGTTGACCACCGATGACCAGTTGGGGTTGCTGCCAGCAGTTGAGCTGGACAAGCGTGATGCAGCCGATGTTGCCACCGAATGGATTGCCAGCAACGAAGCCATCTGGTCGGCTTGGTTCAAGTAAGTCACTAACTGAATTCACTTAAGTAATAATTTGCTGTAGTGGGGGGGGGAAGGGCCCGCCCCAAGACAAAAATTATACGTGACTTCGCCAGAAAATTAAAATGTGAATGTTGGTGGTGTTGGAAATAAAACGTTAACAGCACCAGTTAGGGTTAACCAGAAATCTAAAACTTCCCCTCC
>JANNRJ010000038.1:0-58441 GCA_031401235.1 Actinomycetota bacterium | reverse complement strand
CTCGCGCTTGCTAGTTCATGGTCGGTGTATGGGTTACTGAAAAAACAAATGACGCTCGCCCCATTGGAAAGTCTCACCGCCGAGGTGCTCGTGTTGTGCGTGCCGGCAGTTTTGTTCGTCGCCGTATCTTGGCGAGGACTCGACAGCATTCCCACTACTGCCAATACGTTTCACTGGATCTTCGTGTTGCTACTCGGTATCGCCACCACTGTGCCACTGTTGTTATTCGCCGGTGCTGCGCACCGAACACCACTCACAGTATTGGGACCGATGCAATATCTCGTCCCTACGATCAATTTTCTGCTCGGTTGGTTGCTGTACAACGAAGATGTATCCGCCACAAAACTCATTGGTTTTGGATTGATTTGGGTATGTCTGGCTCTAGTAATTACCAACTCGCTATTTGTAAACAGTTCTAAGGCGTCGCAGCAACCCATTTAATGATTGGCAGGGGTATGTATGGCTGTACCCGCAACTAGATGCTTAAGCGCGGTTATCGCAGCCCTACCGCGATCGTTATCACTTGTCACCGTGGAGAATCTGGCCAAGCCAGAAAGCAAAACATCAATTAAGTCCTGCAAAGCATCAACGCTGATGTCATCATGAATTTGACCCTGGACAACTGCGTCTGCACACAACTGGTGCAGAAACTGAGCGTTACGCTGGCGAAAGGGTTTGATCGCCGCCATCAGTTCAGGATGACGTTGTGATTCTGCAGCCACGCCAACAACGAAGCAAGTTAGCGATGGGTCGGCGTCATTGAGATCAACGAGTGAATCAAGAATCGCCGAGAGCCTGTCAACAAAGGGTAGGTGACTATCGGAGGCGTGTTCAAATGCCGAGTACACCAGATCTTGCACCTCGGCATACACCGCCACATACATCTCAAGTTTGGATGGAAAATAATGGTAGATCGCGCCCGTGGTAATACCCACTGCATCGGCGATTGCTCGATTGGTGGTGGCATCGAATCCGGCGTTAGCAAATGACCGACGAGCTTCCACTAACAGTCGAGTTCGAGTTTCTAGCGCGTCACAAGCAGCAGGTCGTCCCAACTTCTTTGGTGCCAGGCTGGTCGGCTTGGAATCGGCTGTCATACTTGCGACCCTAACCATCGATGACCCAATCAATCGAAGCGGCGCAACAGCTCGGCTAACTCAAGTGGACGATCTCCTTGAATGCTGTGCCCAGCATTTTCAATTTGCACAATTTCTGCGGATGCCTTACGCCGTTTGACTTCGGCGACATCGGCATCGTCAACCACCGGAGATAACCCGCCTCGCACGACGAGGAGCGGACATCCAAGTAGAGATATTGCATCCCACAATTCAGCCAAACCAGCAGCGGTCTGATCATCACTGCTCGTCGATCGAGCGTGATGACGTCTGTCGTAACGCCATTGCCATGAGCCATCAGCGAGTTGAATTGCGTTGTGCAAAATGCCTCGACGCAACGATGATTCTGTTCGCGTTGGATTATGTTGCTTGGTGCGAGCCAAGAGTTCGTCGAAACTTGCAAAACTCTGCGGTCCATCGATGAAATCAAGGACGGCCTTGGCCTTTAGAGCATTGACACCGGGCGTAATATCCACCAGCACAAGGTGTCGGACGAGGTGCGGCGCACGATGTGCCGAAGCCAACGCGGTGAGCCCACCTAGCGACATTCCAACCACGGCTTGTGCGTTGGGGGCCAATTGTTCGATTGCAGTGACGACGTCTATGGCCAAGTTGTCGTGACTGTAGAGCCCATCATCGCGCCAATCAGATTGTCCGTGACCGGCAAGATCAATTGCCACCAGTGACGTCCCGAGTGCGAGCGCAACGGTGTCCCATGTATGGGCGTTTTGTGCTCCCCCATGTATCAAGACAAGTCGTGGATCGCCTTTGCCCCACACCAGTGCACTCAGCTTGCGGCCAGAATCCACGACAACTTGCACTCGCTTGACTTGGGGCGTGGCACTTGCGACAATTCCGTACTCGGCGATGTTTTCGGCAAACAGTCCGAACTCGTCGTAATTATTCGCTTTCGGTGCGGTCATGGCAACGTGGTTGTTGTGGTATTCACGAGCGTCGTCGAACTTGCCGGCACCGTCGTGGAAGGCACAAGTGTCGTCGCCACAATCGTTGTCGGAACGATTGATGTTGTTGTGGTGTAGTTCGGATCGGGTTTGTCAAACGGAGGAACCGGTGATCCGTATAGTTCTGGCTCTTTAATTCCGTCAAATACATACACTCGATCGCCATAAGCCACAAGAGCCGGGAAGTACCTGGCGACTGACATCGGCATCCGCACACAACCATGCGAGGCTGGTTCGAGCGGCACCAAGATTGCCCCGTGGACGGCGATTCCATAATTGAAATAAACTGGGTTATACAGCGAGCCAAGTTTTGATTCAATCATTCCCTGTTTGCGGTTGTAGAAGTAGAAAATACCTGGTGGCGTGATCGCCTCGCCACAAATACCTTTCTTTATTTGTTCGCCGGTATTATTTCCGTCCTCGCCAGGGTCAATAGTCACTTCCTGACACCACGGCTCATTGGTGCCCGATGAAATGTGTGTGATAAGAATCGGAAATCCTTCCTTAAACACGATGAGCACTTGTTCAGGAAGGTAAATCTCAACATGTGTCGCAGTATCAGCGTCTCGACGAGGTTTGACTCGTAAGTCACTTTGCATGATCGCCCAAGTTGAAGGTGTAACTTCACCTGTCGCATGTTTTCGGGGGACTGCCATAACTAATTTCTCAAATGCCCACACTGCCTGCACCGTGTTTTGTCCGTACACTCCATCAATTGGGCCCGGATCGAAGTGCAATTGAGCCAGACGTTGCTGCACTCGTGTGACGTCTTCACCCTTCATGTCTACTTTCAAAGTGCGTGTGAGCGGAACTGTAATTAGCGGAGCCGTAGAACTTTCTACTACAACATCGGGACTTAAATTATGGGAACTTTCCGATTCACTCTTATCTCGTGACAAGGTGGCCACGGCGACAACGCTGAAGAGAACGGCGAACGCCGCCATCGCTGGACGCCAACGATAATAGAGTTCGTGATTCATTTTTTTGTGGAAGCTAATTCGTTGAGTTCGTGTCGGAGTTCAAATGCTTCTACGAGAATCTTGCGTATGACTGATGGCGAACTGAGTGTGGATACACCACGAGTACGCGGAAAATAGTCGACTCCGAACTGCACCACATTCATCCCCAACTTACGGGCACTAACCATTAACTCCGCATCAATGAACGAGCCTTCGCTCTTCAATGTGATGCGATCAAATACTTTTCGACGAACCAACTTGAATGCAAAATTGACATCGCGAAAGTGCACTCCAAATAGGGCTCTCACCATGAGGTTATAGAAATACGAATAGACGACTCGAATTCGACCCTCTCCAGTTCGATCAAATCGATAAGCGGCCACAATATCGGCGTCGTATTGCTTCATCAACCGAAGGGCTTTGTGCAATTCACGCATATCAAAGGGCAAGTCCGCGTCGGTGTACAGCACAACATCGCCACTGGCGGCAGCAAAACCAGACTTGATCGATCCTCCGAGTTTGCGATTCTTGGGGTGATGTATCACCTTCACACGTCGATCATTGGCCGCGGCCTGATCGGCAAGGCGGGAAGTGGCATCGGTTGACGCATCATCAACAATGATCAATTCGTAATCACCAATGTCACCGCTGACAACAAGTTCTTCGCACACCTCTTGGGCCGCATCTAGGGCGCGTTGCAAGTACTCTTCCTCGTTCCACATCGGGAAAAATACCGACAGGCACTTGAATTTCGTCGCGGCCATGGTGGATAAGGCTAACTGCGACCCGGCTAGTTGTACCCTGCAGGGTGATGTCTGAAATACCCCCAGCCCCGATTCCAAAAATGGTTTCTCAATTAACACGCACGTGGCGCAACGTCACAGCGCTGTCGTGGTTGGTTCTTGGACTGGCCGTGCTTGCGCTGGCAATTTCCAGTCGCTCGCTGGGCAAACCCACCTGGTGGCTTGGACCCGAGTCTCAACCTCGGTTCTTTCTTGTCTGGGCGACCCCATTTGTACCACCACTTGCTTCGATCATCGCCAGTCTGCGATTTAGTCGGTGGGCCTCGCAGGTGAGTATTGCGTCGGCATTGGCACTAGGAGTTGTGGCCGTGTTTGATTTACAGAACTCTCCTGGCATAGCGACTGGCGAGTTTGTTCTTGCCGGCGCTGGCGTCCTGATTTCTATTGCTTCACTCGCTGGACGCACTGTCGTAAGTGATTATCGGTCAACACTATGACGCCCAATTCTTCCTCGAAGGCCAAAGTACTGACGTCGTTGCCGATCGGTGAACGAGTTGGTATCGCCTTTTCGGGTGGTCTGGACACTTCGGCCGCGGTTGCCTGGATGCGTCAAAAGGGTGCTCTTCCGTTTGCTTACACCGCCAATATTGGCCAACCAGATGAACCTGATCTCGATGCAGTAGTAAATCGAGCCACAACTTATGGAGCGCAATCGGCACGACTCGTCGACTGCCGCGATGAACTCGTCCGTGAAGGTTTGGTTGCCTTGCAATGCGGTGCATTCCACATCACCACTGCCGGCAAAACATACTTCAATACCACTCCACTTGGACGCGCCGTGACTGGCACATTGCTTGTACGAGCGATGCGAGATGATGACGTCAATGTTTGGGGTGACGGAAGTACCTACAAGGGCAACGACATCGAACGCTTCTATCGTTATGGACTGCTGGCCAACCCAAATCTGCTTATATACAAACCGTGGTTGGACCCCGACTTCGTTCGCGAATTAGGCGGCCGCGCCGAGATGAGCGCATTTCTCACCAGCCATAAATTGCCATATCGCGACACCGCTCAAAACGCTTACAGCACGGATTCGAATATTTGGGGCGCCACCCACGAAGCAAAATCACTGGAAGAACTATCCACCAGCATGCACATTGTCGCCCCGATCATGGGTGTCGCCCATTACGACTCTGCGGTAAAAATCGAAACTGAGGATGTCGTCATCGAATTCAAGGAAGGTTGGCCGATAGCAATCAATGGCCAAGTATTTGACTCGCAGATTGAACTCGTCGATAAAGCCAACAAAATTGGTGGTCGTCACGGTTTAGGAATGAGCGACCAGATCGAAAATCGGATCATTGAGGCCAAGAGTCGTGGCATCTATGAAGCGCCAGGATTGGCATTGCTACACATCGCCTACGAACGGCTGCTCACTGCAATCCATAACGAAAACACGATCGAGAATTATCACCAAATGGGCCGTCGGCTTGGACGCTTGCTATATGAAGGTCGCTGGTTTGATCCGCAAGCGTTGATGCTACGTGAACCGCTGATTAGATGGGTTGGCTCGCTGATCACTGGTGAAGTGACTATTCAATTGCGTCGAGGCGACGATTACACAATTCTCAATACGACTGGCGCCCATTTCACCTACGCTGCGGAACGCTTGAGTATGGAACGTGTGGATGACGCGGCCTTCGGACCATTGGACAGAATCGGTCAACTAACGATGCGCAATCTGGATATTCAAGACACTCGAGCCAAGATTGACCAATACCGCGCCGCAGGCACCCTTGCTGACGGCGGTTTGCTTGAACTCGAGTAAGTCGGGTCAGACAACTGCAGGCAACGAAACTTCAAGCAGTTCACAATCCGCGCTCGGATCGCTGAACCCAAAAGACATGACCGCCGGAATTGTCACACAGTCTCGTTCCTGAAAGTGATGCTCTGTACCGTCAATAGTCACCACAATCGACCCACTCAATATGAATAGAAAATAGAACTCACCAGCGTGAGTCTCGGGCTTACTCTCTGGTGCAGTTTCGGACATGCTGACCTTGGTTGTTGATCGAATTACACGCACTCCTGCCAATCCTTTAGTGGCAGCCCCGATGCCAATTTCACGGTATTCAAATCCAGCGTGACGCCACGGACTCCAGGAAGCCGTTGTCGCAACATGGCGCACGAACAGTTGTCCTCCAAAGTCGCGATCGGGATGCAATTCCGATGTCGGCAGAGTGATGCCGTGATCGGCAATCGTTTCATGTTCGGCTGGGCAACCGATCTCAATGACTTCAAGATTGTCGGAGCTCTCCAACACCCGATGGCGAATTCGAGGTGGTTGCAACACACAGTCGCCAGCGTTCATTACAAATGATTCACCTTGATCTTCGTACACCACCCGCACCCATCCCCGATAGCAGTAAATCATCTGAAAACGAATCTTGTGAAAATGCACATAGTCAGGTACCGGACCACCACTTGGTATGAAGATGTGAGAAGCAATAAATCGTCCACCTTGGCGGTTGGCAATGAGATCTCGGTAGCGCATCCCGGCCCGACCAATTCCCCATCTTGCGTCGCCTTGCCAAGTTTGAATTGCCAACGATTGACACACTGATGGCACGACTATCGGTGGATCATTGGGCAGTAATTGCACCACAGTTCCATTTGGCGCTTCAAGGGTGAGCACGCCAGCGGCGATCGAATCTGGATCATCACAATTAAGTTCCAACACACCAGGTGCGCTGTCAAAATCTCGGCGCAATTTGATTCGTGTCCCGTGACCCGAGATCACAGCCGTGCTTGGGTCATCGGCAGGACATATCGCATCGACACGGAATCCGAGAACGTCGATGAAAAATGCCAGTGACTGGTCAAGGTCTCGGCAAGGCAACACGATGAGTGCCGTTGTACTCACTAGATCCAACACGTTGGCGACCCTAGTTGTGATTTACCGATTGACGAGTGCCCGAGCAAGACCTGCAAGCAGCGCCGTTCGCTCGCCCATTCGACCAATGAGCACGTGTTCACTATCAGCATGCGCACCACCCCCCACTGCCCCAAGGCCATCCAAAGTAGGAATACCTAGTGCGGCAGTGAAGTTGCCATCCGATCCCCCGCCCACAGCTACACCAGTCAATCCTTCGATATTCATTTCGGTTGCGATTCGCAGCGCCACTTCAAAGAGTTCGAACGACGATGACTCGTGCATCGGCGGACGGTTGATCGAACCAGACACCGTGATGGTCGCGCCGTCAACAGTCGGCGTTAGTGCACCCAATTCACGTTCGACTCGGTCCTTTTCTTCAGGTAATACAACCCGTACATCGACCACGATCTGAGCCATTGCCGGCACAACATTTTCAGTAGTACCGGCACTAGCCACAGTCGGTGTGACTGTTGTTCCCATCTCCGGATTGGCAATCGCCGCAATACGTTGAACTTGATTCGCTAATTCGATCAGGGCATTTATTCCTTTTTCCGGTTCAAGCCCCGCATGTGAGGCTCGCCCGCTGATGTCAATTCGAAATGTCCCCACACCTTTGCGAGCAATCTTCAACGCGCCACCATCGGCACTCGGCTCCAGTACGAGCACCGCACCGGTGGCCAGTGCCCGTTGTTCAATAAGTTCGCGCGAAGCATACGATCCGACTTCTTCATCAGCGGTAATCAACATTTCAATGTGGTATGAATCTGGAATCGCGCTAAGTGCATGAATCGCTTGAATGATTCCTGCTTTCATGTCGAATATGCCCGGTCCACGGGCAATGTCGCCATCGCGCGAATAAGGTCGCTTGGCAACTTCACCGAGCGGGAACACAGTGTCGTGATGGCCAACGAGGAGCACATTCGTCTGTTCACTGCCCTTCCAGTGAACGTGTGGTCCACGGTCGGTTGAAATAATTGTTGGCGCCTTACCGGTGACCTCGGTGATGATCTCGGCAAGCACGCGGGCGCTTTCGTCAAGTCGCTCATTATTAAGCGATGGCGATTCGGTGTTGACGAGCCGCTCTAGTTGCGCCAACATCGCCGGCACTCGCGCCTCCATCTGCGCACGCAGATCACTCATCGACGGGTTGGGATGCGGTGAAGTCATGGGGTCTATTGTGCCGTACGACAAGCCACTTGGTGGCGGGTTAGGCATTCTGCCCACAAAGGTTGGAACATGGCTTGACTCAATTCAAAATACAGCGGATTTCTCGCTGACCGAGCATGGCTAGGTCTGATCATTGGTGCAATAACTGCGTTTGCAGTTTGGAAGGTACTCGGCGGCAAGGCAGACGATCTAAAAGACTGAATAGTTTGAAACGAACTTTTCAAACGCATTAGCGATTGTTTATCCGCCACTTGATAATTCCAAGGTAACTCGTGATTCTCCTTGTTGTTTGTGTTTCGATGTAGCGTTTCATGTAAGTGATAAAGTAAAAAAGTAATTCATATGACAACGAATGAGCACACACTCACATCCAGTCGCATCGAAGCGTTCAGCGACGGAGTATTTGCGATCATCATCACAATTATGGTGCTCGAACTTCGCCCACCAGACGGAAATACTCTTGAGGACCTGACCCCTCTTTGGCCAGAATTTCTGAGCTACCTGCTTAGTTTCGTCTACCTCATCATCTATTGGAACAATCATCATCATCTACTGAGGACAATGCAATTTCCGAGCGGAAATATTATGTGGGCAAATGCCCATCTCTTACTCTGGCTTTCACTGGTCCCATTTGGCACTTCATGGCTAGGCGGAAGCGGTGGCGCCACAGTTCCGACCGCGCTTTACGGTTTCCTGCTTCTTATGCCTGCAATCGCTTATTTTCTGCTCCAGAAAGCCATCATTGCGACACACGGCGCGGATTCATTGCTTGCTAAAGCATTGGGTAGCGATTTCAAGGGCAAAATTTCTCCGCTACTTTATATCCTTGCAATTACTTTTGCGTTCGTGACACCCGTAGTTTCTTACTTCATATTCATCGGTGTGGCTCTGTTGTGGATTATTCCAGATCGAAGAATTGTGCGCGCGATCAATGAGGGACATGGTTTAAGTTCCGGGTTGTCCTAGTCCCCGATGATTCCGACGGCAGTCCACAAACCTCGACAAGTCGCTCGCGTAGAGGTTTAAAGCTGCACACTTACCCCGGTTTGCGAGCGAGGAACGCGTAGCCGTAGACATCAAACGAGCGAGCCTTTTCCTCACCGATTGCGCCACCAAATGTGTCAACCGCCGATCCAATCTGAACGTCAACGAAACCGCTGTCTTCAAGCATCTGTTGCCAGCCCGCACGGGGCAGCCCGCCAGCAATTCAACCGGTCCACAAATCAATATCCCGCAACGCATCGGGTGGCACTGGAAGTCCATTGGCGATGTCGGCGAACTGCAACGTGCCGCCGGGTCGGAGGACTCGATGAATCTCGAGGAACACGGCCCGCTTGTCGGCGCATAGGTTGATGACACCATTGGAAATAACGGCATCGGCCCAACCATCGGCGACAGGAATGGATTCGGCCAGACCTTCAAGGAATTCAACATTGGTAAGACCAAGGTCGTGAACAGTTTGGCGAGACTTGGTGAGCATCTCCTCAGTCATGTCGATTCCAACGACCCGACCAGTACTCGTCACCTGACCGGCGGCAATGAACGAATCGAACCCGGCTCCGGAGCCAATGTCAACGATCTTCTCGCCTCGGGCGAGAGTTCGTAGCGAGAACGGATTGCCGACACCGGCGAATGATTCCACTGCCTTGTCGGGAAGTGCCTCTACCACCGTCTGGTCGTAGCCGAGCCGAACCGTGAGCGGCCGCCCAGTATGGAAATGATGCTCGCCATGTGGCGCTAAAGCAACATCGCGATACTTGCCACGAACCTGTTCGCGTAACTCTTCAGGATCAACCAGCAGATCATCATTCATGACTCAACCCCCGTCAAACTGTAACGGATCAAACAATGGTGCGACCAGTGCCCGGGATGAGAGTCGAACCCACTACTCAGCGAGCTGGTTGGTCGCTGTAGCGGCGCGCAGGTCGCTCATGGCGTAGTCCGAGAAATACTTCGAGTGCGTCTTTGCCATCATTGCTTCCGAAGCAGATCCCAGCCGGACAATCTCAACATCTGGATCGCGATTATTCATGTCCAATTCTTCCAGACGTTGAAGCGATGCATCTTGCTCATCATCCGTATACCGATCGATGCCGATGAGTTTTCCAGATTTTCTTTGATATTGGACGATCACCAGCATGATTTCAACCTACACCTCGCCTGATCTCATTTACAAGCACTTTATAGTTCATCAACACACTCTCAATATCGCTCATATCAGGAAGAATTTGCTCCTCCGACATGGCAATTACTCCCGACAATTCCTGCAATTCTTTGTGTATATTCCGAAGTGTTTGTTGCACAAATGCTGGATGTCCTGTCACGTTAGGTAACTCGCCGTACCGAATCCCACGTCCTACTGTCTCTCCAAGTGTTTCATTTGTTGTCGCCCACAAGTCCTGGATCGTAGTGCGAACCTGGATCTCACAAATGATTTCACAGATTCGTACTTCAATATGCACGGCTCGATAACCATTATTTGACGACTTCCGCCGATCAATTATTTTGCTGTTCCCGTCGCCGATTGCAAGACAAATTTTTTCGACAACACCATTCTGCAACTCAAGCCCACCCCCGACAACTACTCGACACCCAACAACATCGCGAATTTCGCTCAACCGAAGATTGGTTCTCATTAGTTTTTCTCGAAGCGTGCCCATGTTTTTGATCCGCGAGGTCACTTCAAACTCGGCCTGTTCAAAAATATCTAGTAGTTGTAGTCGTAATTGAAAATCCGCCACATCCCACCTAGATCGCATCTCATGGAGAACCTCTATATCTTCTGTGCTCAGCATCCCATCTCTGATCGAGTCACCCAGCCGGTTTATTCGACCCTTGGAAAACCGCACACACGCATGTGTGTAGCCGCGTCACCTTCCTACACCGCGCCGTGCACGGTCAGTGCCCGGGATGGGAGTCGAACCCATACAGCGCTTTCGCACCAGGGGGGTTTAAGCCCCCCGCGTCTACCATTCCGCCACCCGGGCGACGGATTTAGGCTACGCGCGTTTGGAGACCAAGATGTTCGATGGTGTCGACTTGGGTAACGAGATGCGGTTCGTTGTCGAGTTGTCCATGAGTAGTGAGCATCGTCCATAGTGCGGTGCGCAATCGATCTGCTTGGGGTGTTTTCAACCTATTGATGACAACGACACCTTCGATCATGTCACTTAACACGGCAACAAAGGGTCGTCCGCGTAGGGCAACCGCCACTAAGCCTCCGGTCTGGCGTCGACGAACCGTGCGATCAAACCCGATGACACGCGGTGGACTTCTAAAACTCGGGGCAATGAGCCCAACCCGATGAGCCTCGGTGGCCAATAACCGCGCTGCTGACGCAAATTGTGTGGTGGTACCGGCCTTCATAGGCGCAAGTGTGACACAGGGGTATGGCAAAGTACTTCTGCGTGACTATTGACTCCCCTGTGATTTCTGATCTCAATCCGATGCAACAAGCGGTGCTTGATTCACTCGGAAAATCAGCCGACTGGCAACCGCTGCCGACTGCCGTGATTGAAAATATTCGCACTGAATTGCACAATGAATTGAAAGACATCGCCGACAAAATCACTCCAGAAAACGCTCTTTGGGTGACCAAACACAAACTCACCACAGTGCATGGGTGTGAAGCGAACCACATGGCTGGCCTCAACTCATTTGAGTGGACGATTGCCAATGTAAAGGGCACGGTATTACACAAAGCAGTTGAGTTGGGCCGCAATTGGCGAGGTGAAGTTATCCCAAGCGTTGTCGTAGACGAAGCTCTTGCTCAGCTGGCCGATGACGAGCGCGGCAGTGCCGGTCCATTCATAGAGCAACTAACTTCCGCCGAGCGAGCCCAATTACGAAGTTCTTCGGTCGATCTGTTCACCAAGTTTGATGAATGTTTTCCGCCACTAAAACCTGCATGGCGGCCAGTACTTGAAAGTTCTGCGCGCTACGAAATGTTCGACCGCCGGATTAATCTCTCGACCCGTGCCGATCTCACTCTTGGCTTGCCGGGGGCAAAAGTAATCATTGACCTCAAGTCGGGTCGATTCGTGCCGTCGCATCGCGAAGAGTTGCGCTTTTATGCCCTCGTTGAAGCAATGCGTTCTGGTCAGGCTCCGCGACGCCTAGCCACTTATTCATTGGTCACCGCGCGGGCCGATGTCGAAGAAGTGACTGAAGGTGTGTTGCAATCAGCGCTACGCAAAACAACCGATGGCATTCGACTCATCGTCGAACTTGAGCGTGATGGTCGAAAGCCTCGTGTTCGTGCTGGTAGCCCTTGTTATTGGTGCCCATTAATCGGTGACTGCGCCGAAGGTATCGCATATAAAAATCGACGCCAGGATCCAGACGCCGACGACGAGTGAGTTACGACGTGATTATTGCGTCATCAATGCGCAGGGCACCCCGAGTTGCGCTGCGCTTCGAAACGTGGCAATGCGACGACCTGGTTGCACCGCTGGCTTAGGTGGGCTCAACACATCCGGGCCAAGATATGTAAACACGGCATCCAGATCATCGACCACGAATACGAGACCCCAAAATGTTGCAGGACCGGGGTTTGAATTCGGTGTGGAAACAATCTCAACGATTACACCGCCAAGCCGATGGAAGCCTTGCTGAATCCCGTTGCCGGCATCGCGCACCCGTTTGAGCGGAGCCCCGGTTGCTGCCACGAGAGCACCAGACGTCCGTTGCAAATCGGAGGTATTCACCACCACATGATCGACACCGACAATCGGTAAGTGAAACTTTTTGCTCGCATTGTTCATGTCTCCCAAATTCAACGCCGGCACCTCGTCTACATGTGTAGTGACGAGACCATCGATCGAACTATCAGATTGCGGCGCGTCATTCAACGCCCACGAGTGGAGTCCAGATTGCAGTTGCGGATCGCAATGAAGCCAAGTGTTGCCGACATTGGCGAGACCATTGGAATTGAAATGAAATCCAACTGCCGTCCACGGATCGGTGATTCCACCAACTACAAACTCAGCAATGTTTGTGACTAGCCACGCCCCATATTTGGACGTTTGCCATGGTTGGCTTTGGAACGGCGCATACGCGCCTTTTTCTTCTTTGTTTTCTTCGACATAGTCCAGCCATGCTAACGCCGAGCCAGTTGTTTACACCCTATGCAGCATCTGTCTCAATTGTCGAGAGCACATCGTCGTTATCCATCTCGATGAAAATGCACTCACCAGGGCAACCTTCGGCGGCTCGTATGACTGCAATTTGGTTTCGGGCGCTCACCGCCGCCAAGCTTCCCGAACTTCCCGGGTTGTTCAGGGCCACGCCTCGCTCAGCAACATAAGCGATACCGTCTTCGAGTTGCACAAAGGCATCTTGACAATGATCAACGCACAGTCCGTCGCCGGTGCACAGATCCTGATCAATCCAGACTCGCATAAGGTACACGCTAGTGAAACTCGCAACGGCTCAAACAAACATCGCCACAAGTATCAAAGTAATTAGAACCATATTCCGGGTGAGATCTGACCACCCGATTGGTCGAGTAGAGCGCCGACCAAAACATGCACATGGCGGTCGCTTACCGCGGAGCAATTGCCTGACGATGATCGCCGTGAACGACACCAGCATCACCAGGGCGACAACGTTCACGACGCCGCTCATAAGTCGCCCAATGAGTAAAAGTCCAACTGTGATTTCCAGCCACGGCACAAGTGAAACGACGACTAGGGGAACTTCAAGTCCGCCAGCTTGAACTTTCCATTCTGGACCGATTGCCAACTTTGATGCGCCGGCAAAAACAAAAACTGCGCCAACGATGCCAGAGCTGACCCATACTGTAAATTCAGAATTCATCGCGTGAATCTAGTGAGCAGCGATGCCCGAGACTTTTCCCTTGAAAAACACCAACGCCGATTCTCTGGATTCGGTCGTGTGTAAATCATTGACCTTGGCCAGCACAAACCAATGATCGCCTGCCGGTGTGACCGTTTCGATTGAACAATCAATCCATGCCACCACACCAGGCAAAACCGGAGACCCGTTTGGTGACAACGTGTATTCAATGTCGTCGAATCTATTGGAGTCCCCCTCGACCTGTTCCTTGGCGAATCGCCAACATAATTCTTCCTGCGATTGGGCGAGCACATTTACACAAAAAAAGCCACTTTGCTTGATCAGTGGCCAACTCCTCGAGGTGACTCCTTGAAAGAATCCCACCATCGGCGGTTCGAGGGATACCGAGTTGAAGGATCCGATCGTCACTCCGGCAGGAGTCCCGTCCGCAGCGCACCCGGTTACGACTACGACCGAGGTTGGAACATGCCCAAGCACATGACGAAAATGGATGCTGTCAAATGGCACGCTCACTGACGCGATGCTACTCAGAGCCATGACCTAACGTTTGGCCTATGGTCGGCACACCGCTTGCAAAGTCGTCAAGGCTCAGCGAAAAACGAGTATCGGCAAACGGCATCGACTTTGCGGTCCTTGAATGTGGCACTGGTCCATTGGCGCTTTGCTTGCACGGATTTCCAGATTCAGCCCATTCATGGCGTCACCTGCTTCCAGCCTTAGCCGATGCAGGCTTCCACGCCGTTGCCCCATTCATGCGTGGGTTTTTGCCAACTTCATTGGCGCCAAATGGCGCATACCAGACTGCGGCATTAGCCAGTGATGCAAATGCACTTCACACGGCATTCGACGGCGACGACACGGCAGTGATTATTGGACATGATTGGGGCGCGCCGGCAACGTATGGCGCGGCGATCATCGACCCAGACAAGTGGAAGCGGGTTGTTGGCCTCAGCGTTCCACCATGGGGTGCGATGGGTAACGCCTTTTTTACCAATCTCACACAATTGCAACGCAGTTGGTACATGTTCGTCTTTCAACATCCGCTGTCAGATTTTGTCGTCTCGGCTAATAACTTTGCCTTTACCGACATGCTGTGGGAGCAATGGTCTCCCGGATATGCCTCCGAAGTTGACCGCCAGCATGTTAAAGACGCACTTAGCGAACCACTTCATTTACAAGCAGCACTTGGCTATTACCGCGCCACACTTGGTTCAGGATTTCGCGATCCGGCATTGGCCGATATCCAGACCGCGATACAAACAGAGACTCCGAGTCAACCGACGCTGTACCTGCACGGTCGCAATGACGGGTGTATCGGCGTCGAAGTTGCCCAAGACGCATCATCGCGAGCACCGGAGAACAGTTCGGTTCGGATCGTGGAAAACGTCGGACATTTTTTGCACTTGGAACAGCCGGAAATTGTGAACGAATTGATTCTCAACTGGATCGCCCGATAACAAGAAGGTGACCATGCCTCCGCCGCTACTGCCAGAGGGACTTGTCGTTTTTGTGAAACGGGATTGCGCCACCTGTGTGATGGTGGTGCCCGTAGTCCAACGTCTGGCCAGCGAGTCAGTGCCGTTCACCGTATTCACTCAAGACGATCCGTCGTTTCCAGAAGGTGTGAAAGCAATTTACGATTCGGATCTTGCGATGAGTTGGCATCACAATATTGAGACCGTTCCAACTTTGATACGAGTCGAAAACGGTCACGAAGTCGAACGTACGGTTGGATGGGTTAGCCGTGAATGGCAAGCAATCACTGGCATCAGTGATCTCGGTAGTGACCTCGTTGAGTTTCGGCCCGGGTGTGGATCACTCAGCGTGGATCCCGATCTTGCCGACGAATTGCGTGTGCGCCATTCGGGTTCACCTTTGCACGCTCGTCGACTAGAGATTGCTGAACGCGAAGACGATATGGAAGCGTTGTTCGCCCGCGGCTGGACCGACGGCCTTCCCGTAGTACCACCCACTGAAGCACGGGTGATGCATATGTTGGGTGGAACTTCGCGAGCGCCCCAAGAGATCGTGGCAATTGCTCCCCCCAACCTTGTCGAGCTCAGTGTTGAAAAAATAGCGATTAATGCGGTGATGGCTGGATGTTTGCCGGAGTATTTGCCGTGGGTGATTGCCGCCCTAGAAGCCGTATGTACCGATGAATTCAATATGCACGGGGTGCTCGCCACAACCATGCCTGTTGGGCCGGTGATCATTTGTAACGGACCCGGAACTCGCGCGATTGGGATGAACAGCGGCGTAAACGTTTTTGGGCAAGGCAACCGCGCCAATCTCACTATTGGTCGGGCCGTGCAACTCACAATTCGCAATGTGGGTGGTGGGCGTCCCGGCGAGATCGATCGTGCCGCCCATGGCATGCCTGGAAAATTAAGTTTCTGTTTCGCCGAAGACGAAGCAGGATCGCCTTGGACATCGCTAGCAACAGCCCGCGGAATTGACCCAAATATGAATGCAGTGACTGTGTTTGCCGGCGAAGGTCCACGCTGCGTGGTGGATCAACTAGCCCGCGAGCCCGAGCAACTCGCCACCTCGCTGGCGACGTGTTTGCTCAGCGTGCAACACCCGAAATTACCGTTTGCCTTTGATGCATTGCTTGTAGTTGGCCCAGAACACGGGCGCGTCTTTACCGAGGCGAAATGGGACCGCAATCGCCTGACCCAATTTCTTGAGTCACAATTGCAACTTGCCGGCGTTGACATTGTGCGAGGCGCTCACGGAATGGCCGAAGGTGTCCCCCAGCATTTTCACGACGCCACGCTGCCAAAGTTTCGTCCCGGAGGAATTCTGCTCGCCCATGCTGGCGGAGGCGCTGGTCTGTTTTCGGCAATCATCGGAGGCTGGGCCAACGGACCCAAAGGAAGCGACCCCATCACTAAGGTAGTGACCACATGACCACGACAGTTCTGGATCCAACAAACGAACGGCGACTTGTCACACGAAAACTTGTGTCGCGGCCCGAATCTCTCGTCGGACTCACCGTTGGATTATTGGACATTTCTAAGGCTCGCGGAGATATCTTTCTGGATCGCTTAGAAAAGCGACTGATAGACATCGGCGCACGAGTTAAGCGATTCAAAAAACCAACTTTCACTAAACCGGCACCGATTGACCTGCGTCACGAAATTGCCACGACGTGCAATGTGGTGATCGAAGCCCTAGCCGATTGAGGCAGTTGTACGTCGTGCAGTGTGCACGACATCGTCGATTTAGAATCCCGGGGCGTGGCGAGTATGTTCGTGGCTTCGCGTGAGTTCGTTCAGGCGGCGGTGGCCCAATCAACTTCGCTCGGCCTACCCGACCTTAAGCGAGTGTTTGTTCCGCACCCGATTCAGGACCGAACAGACGACGAAATGCGGGCCTATGCCGATTTGGTATTCGACGAAATCATGAATGCTGTTACGGCAGAAAATACATCGAGTCATTAGCCACGATCAATCCGTCGTCCAATAACGATTGAACGACCTGTGCCGAACGATCTGGATGCTCTTGTAACCCCATCACTTGCGACGCGCGTGAAACGCTGACACCACCATCATTGAGGGACCGCATCAATTGGCCGCGCGCTTGGCGATTGGAGCCTTTAAAGCGGGACTGAGGTTTACTCGTCCCGGCGGTACCCGGAGCTGGGTCGCCGTCTGGTCCACCACGCCAAGCACAATGTAAGCGAATCGGGCACTCGGTGCATTTCGGTGCTGAGGCCGTGCACATTCGCGCCCCAAAATCCATCACAATTTGATTCCATTCCCAGCCACGGCCGGTAGGTACGGCTTCATCAGCAAACTTCTGCAACTCGCGACTACGCAGTTCGCGATTTACAACTCGCGAAAATACCCGGGCGATGTTGGTGTCCACAACACCAATATCGACACCATCGGCAAATGCGAGAACCGCGCGAGCGGTGTAGGGACCGACACCTGGGAGGGCAAGTAGTTGTTCCAGCGTTCCAGGGACCTCACCGCCAAACTCCTCCACCATGATCTGTGCAGAGGTGTGTAAGTCTCTGCACCGACGCGGATAGCCGAGTCCTTGCCACAACACAAGTAATTCGCCAAGCGACACTTGGGCACACTCCAATGGTGTCGAAAACTTCTCGATGAACGGACCAAATTTGGTCACCACACGTTCAATTTGAGTTTGTTGCGACATCACTTCGCTGACCAGGACGGGCCACCGATCGCGCGTCCGTCGCCACGGAAAATCACGAAGTTGAGGCATTCCCCATTTCAGTAATGGGGCAACGATGTCGTCTAATCGGTCCAGACGTCGTGACCGTCGTACGGGCGGGTGCGAACTGGTACGAACTCGCGTTTCCAGACCATGACTCGGCGGCGGAAGTAACAAACTTCCTTGCCCTCTTGGTTGAAACCTTTCGTTTCCACGGTGACGATTCCTCGATCATGCTTTGACTTCGACTCTTGCACATCAAGTACTCGAGTCTCGGCGTGAATCGTGTCGCCATGAAATGTTGGAAACTTGTGCTGAAGAGTTTCAACCTCAAGATTTGCAATTGCCGCACCACTCACGTCAGGAACACTCATTCCGAGCACAAGCGAATACACGAGATTGCCAACTACCACGTTGCGACCTTGCACGCTTTGTGCCGCAAACCAATCATTGGTATGTAATGGATGATGATTCATAGTGATCATGCAAAACAAGTGGTTGTCGGCCTCCGTGATTGTCTTGCCCGGCCAATGGCGATACACGTCGCCGACCACAAAGTCTTCAAGTGTCCGACCAAACGGGCGTTCATGCGTCGTCATGTCAGATCACGCTACTCACTTCGCTTTGAATCAGGCTGAACCGGGGTGTCGTCACCGAGACCCTTGCCGCTGAAATCTGGCAGTGGATATTGACCAGTACGATCTTGCGGAGCATATTTCTCGATCCACTCAATTTTATTTCTTCGATTCAACTTGGGATCGAGTGCAACCCGGCTTAACGGCACCAAGCGATCTCGCCTCTCAATGGCAAATGGCCCGACCCGTAGCGTTAGGTAACAAATTCCGCCGATCAGGATCGGCAACCAATACTGGGCCACTCGATACGTGAGTACTCCAACTGTTGCAGTGGACCTACCCAACCCAAAGCCGACGAGGGTCGGAATGTAGATACCTTCGACGATGCCGAGTCCACCAGGAGTAATCGGCACACTAGAGAGCACATTGGCGATGCCGAACGAAACGACTAATCCGTCGATTGCTACTGAACCACCAAATGCGCGTAAAAATACCCACAGCGCCGCGATGTCAAGCACCCAGTTGGCGGTAGCCCAAATAAAAACTCGAACAAGAAGAACCGGTTCGCGAATTAGACCGTCCAGACGGTTGGCCAAATGACGAGTTACTTCCCCAATTCGATCTTCATCTTGACGTAATCGCCGAGCGATCCATCGCAGTGCGCGTTCCGCACGTCCCTGTCCATCCATTAATCCAAGGATCATTGCCGCCACCGCACCCATGACGACGATGCCAATGAGTGCTGCCGCTCCATACACCGCATTTACCCCTCGCAATGGAATCGAGACGATAAGACCGAACCACAAAATAAGGTTCAATACGACCGCCGATCCGAGACCGGCGGTGGCCAAGGCGAAACCGGCATCGGGGCCCGGAATTCCTGATAACACGAGTAAGCGATAGCCCAACGCCGAACTCGCCGCACTTCCACCTGGCACAATATTGCCGACAGACTTTGTGCTCAATTGAATGCGAAATAATCGCATCACCGAAACTTTATTTGCTTGTGGACCAAGTGCGGTATGGGTGAGCAGGGAGTAACACAACAACGCCGAAATTTCGAGTCCCAGTCCGAGGATCAATAGCCAGACATTGATCTGACCCAACCTGGACACGGCGTTGCGGAATCCTGGAATAAGGGGCAGGACAAAGAAATAGAGCACGGCTGCGATCAGCACGTATTTCAATCCCTTGAATGATGCGCGAAGTCGAGATAGTTGTGCTCGACGCGTAGTGGCTGTCATCGTTGATGGCCGACCCACGGCAAGATCATCGTCCCGCCTTCATCGCTCTATCGTAGACACAGCAGTGAAACCACCCTTAGTTAGGTCAATTCAAGGCGATATAACTAGCGTTTAAAGGATGGCGCCCGAATTGACTTCCGACCTTGAGTGGGCGGCAAAAGTCGTCGGCCTGGCAAGCGACGTTGTCGACAAGGGTGTAACTCATTTAGCTGCCACAGGCGGACCCGAGGTGCACCAAGTGTTGGCCTACGATCTCGCCCATTCCGCGGCTGTAGTTGAGACAGCACATTCACTGCTCCAATACGGTGCCAAAGGATCGCTAGAAGCGCGCCTCACCTGTGCATTCGTTGCCGACATGGCCCACGACATAACGGCACGGCTAATCGGTCGACACCAACAATGGGGTTTGGATGAGAGTGCTCTCGGAGGCGCGACCGAGTTTTTGACTAAATTTCGCGACCCTGAATTTGTCGCGTCTCTAAGTTCAACACCCGGACCACGCCACTTGGATAGCGAATTCGAAATGGTGCAAGACACGTTCCGCAGTTTCGCCACGAAGGTAATCGCTCCACGAGCCGAGCATGTTCACCGTTTCAACGAAGATGTGCCCGAAGAAATTATTACTGGCTTGGCCGAAATTGGCGCATTCGGTCTGTCGATTCCAACTCGTTACGGTGGTTTTAGTGAAGGCGGCGAGGGCGAATATATGGCCAGTTGCATTGCCACCGAAGAACTTTCCCGCGCATCTTTGGGAATCGGTGGATCACTGATCACCCGACCAGAGATTCTCACCCGGGCATTAGTCAAGGGTGGTACGGAATCACAGAAACACTATTGGTTGCCCAAACTCGCATCGGGCGAAGTTATGGTCGCAGTGGCGGTGACCGAACCTGACTTTGGCAGCGATGTCGCTGGGATCAAAACAACCGCAACCGCTGGAAAAAATGATGTCGGAACTGACGGCTATGTAATCAATGGCGTCAAGACTTGGTGCACCTTTGCGGCTCGGGCCGATGTGCTGATGTTGCTTGCTCGGACCGATCCGGATCGCACCAAGGCGCATCGCGGACTAAGCGTCTTCATCGTCCCCAAGGTACGCGGCGATGCCCAAGGCTTTGCTTTCAGTCAACCGGGTGGCGGGAAGTTGGAAGGTCGTCCAATCGACACGATCGGATATCGCGGTATGCATTCGTATGAGGTGTCGCTTGAAAATTGGTGGGTTCCGGCCGATCATCTAATTGGCGAACAAGAGGGTCTGGGTCGGGGCTTTTACTTCCAAATGGAAGGATTCGAAAACGGACGCTTGCAAACTGCCGCCCGAGCCATAGGTGTGATGCAGGCGGCTTATGAATCCGCGCTCGATTACGCCTCCAATCGAAAAGTCTTTGGCCACAACATCAGCGAATATCAACTGACCAAAGCAAAACTTGGTCGGATGGCCGTGGTCATCCAGGCATCACGTCAATTCAGTTACTCGGTTGCCAAATTAATGGGCACAGGGGTTGGTTCACTGCAAGCAAGCATGGTTAAGGCATACGTGTGCAAGGCGGCCGAGTGGGTAACACGCGAAGCGATGCAAATTCACGGCGGCTATGGATACGCCGAGGAATACACAGTGAGCAGACTTTTTGTAGATGCTCGAGTGTTATCAATTTTCGAAGGTGCCGATGAGACTTTGTGCCTAAAAGTCATCGCCCGCCGCTTGGTCGAAGAGTCGCGATCGAATTAATTACGACGCAAGAGTTAGACAAGCGACAAAAGTTCATGCAGCGAATGAATTCGCTCGCAATTTTCATTGGCGTGATCGTCATATGGATCGAGCAGCAGCGGGACAAGGCCAGCATTAATTGCGCCGATCACATCATTTACATACGAGTCGCCCACATAAGCCACCCGGTCTTTAGCTATTCCGCGTTGAGCCAATAATTCGATCGCATCGGTAAACACACCGGGATCAGGTTTAGCGACGCCAACCACTCTTGAATCGGTGACAATGAGCACCGGTACACCAGCACCTAGGCCAACTTGACACACGCTTTGATTGGCCAGCGTCTGTTCAATTTGACCACTTGCATTTGAAACAACACCGATCGGCACATTCTTCAAATAAAGCTTCCATAATGCAGAAACTGAGTCGAGCAACGGAAACCGCCATAAAAATGGCGAAAAAAGACTGCGCAACTTTTCTACTGCTACTTCCAATTGTGGCTCTGGCACTCCCGCGACTTGGGCATAGGCCTCACGATATGAATCCCAACCGAATTTTTCAATTGACATTCCCTCACCGCGCGGTACATGAGCATCAATTGCGCTCATTCCGGCGTAATGGGAGCGAATTAGTTTCTCCACCGATCCATCCCCTCCACACTGGCGAATAATTATGCCAGTGGTGATTGGGTCGGGAACTAAAAAAATTCCCCCAGCATCAAACAAGATTGCATCAAACCGCGCTGACATGTGGAGAACAGATCTACGCGGTTAGTGGTGAGCGCTTTAGACCGGCACGCTCGCCACGCGAAATGAATTTGAGCGCCATCTTGCGGCTTGCCTCATCGATCATCTCATCGCCAAACATAACGGCGCCCTTGCCCTCACCTTCGGTCGCATTCTCATACGCATCGAGAATCGTCCAAGCTTTATCAAATTGTTCTTGAGTCGGAGAAAAAACCTCATTGAGCACCGTCACCTGATCGGGATGCAATGCCCATTTGCCGTCATATCCAAGCGTTCGGGTGCGCTGACTATATGCCCGCAAACCTTCGCTGTCACGCACATGCAAATAAGGGCCGTCAATTACCTGTAACCCATTTGCTCGACCTGCCATCAGGATTTTGCTGAACACATAATTGAAGTGATCACCGGGGTATTCGGCGATTGGGACACCACCAGTGAGCACCGGCATTTCCATGCTGGCAGCGAAATCAGCCGGACCAAAGACGATCGTCTCGAGGCGCGAACTGGCGGCACAAATCTCTTCGACGTTGATCAGGCCGCGAGCGGTTTCAATCTGCGCTTCGATTCCAATGTGTCCGATTGGTAACGAGCTGGCGATTTCGACCTGACGAAGCAACAAGTCGGTGGCAACAATCTGTGCCGCATTTTCTACTTTTGGCAACATAATTTCGTCGAGTCGTGGTCCGGCATTGGCGACAACTTCGAGAATGTCGAATGCGGTCCACTTTGTAGTCCAGTCATTGACGCGCACACACATCACTTTGTCGCCCCAATCAAGAGTGCGAATCGCATTGGCAATTTTGCTCCGCGATGCTTCCTTTTCTTTTGGCGCCACCGCATCTTCGAGATCCAAAAACACCATGTCGGCGGGAATCGAAGGACCTTTGCCGATCATTTTTTCGGATGACCCTGGTATTGACAAACATGAACGACGGGGCAACTCTCGCGAGCGTGCGGACATAGGGGTCAGTTTAGGGTCTTGGCGACTAGGTGTACGAGTTAACCGCGAGCTTCAACGATGCAGAATTCGTTGCCTTCAGGATCAACCATCCGAATCCAACGACTCCCGACTTCGTCAATCGGCGCATCTACGCTTCGGCTCGCGCCGAGCCCGACGATTCGTACCGCTTCGCTCTCAATGTCATCAGCGTGAATGTCGATGTGTAGCCGGTTTTTGCCGACGCGCTTTTCCGCAACCCGCTGCATGATGATCCGCGGCTCGTCGTTGTTGGGTGCAACCAGTGCTCGGAAATGACCAGCGTCACCTCGCAACTTGTATCGCAAGGCTGCGCACCAGAAGTTGGTCATTACCTCGATGTCGTTGCAATCAATGACGATGCCAACACGTGGACCAACCCAGGGTTCCATGGCTACATCGCGCTTCGGCGGAACAACTCGGGCATCGGTGCACACTCGGCCCCAAATGCGCTTGGACTCATGGCACTAACTCCGGCTGGACCAACCACGGTGGTAAACAGTTCGAGCGGAACGACATCGGTTCCAACTTCCCACGATTCGCGTCCACAAAGAGTGCGCTCTTTCATCGCTGACCACATCACATTCGGCAATCTAGTTCCAATTCCTGCCACCAGCCACGCCGGTCGGGACGCGCAATATGCAATGCTGGCGACTCCCTGCGACCCGCCAACGCACAGCACTTCATCCGGTCCGCAGGCGAGTGCTTCGATGACCACTATGTCGGCCATCATGATTGCACCAGCGGCACTTTCCAGAGCAACATATTCAGCGACCACATCGGCGCGCTCAAGTGCTTTAACAGCCGCCTGACCGTCCCCGTGTGAATCGATGACGAGGACTCGGCAATCGCCACGTTGCACGACTGAGCGCAATCCCGTGTACGACCAGCCGACAAGGCACAGTGTGGTATCTGGGGGCAATGCCTCGGACAAATGAGTCGCAGTTGAATCTTGAGCGATTTCCGTGGCCAGCTGCTCGGCAAGTTCGAACGGATCTGATGACGCTAGAAGTTGCGCGCAAAGCCACCACAAAGGACCGACTGTGGGATGTCGCTCAATGATCCGCCGACACGCCAAAACAAGGCTGGCCGGTTCAATTCGTAAGTCCCGCAAGGCCATCGCGGTTTCTCCGACCAAGGTCGCCGGATCAGCGCCAGTGGCATGTGCCACATACCGCAAGCGCTCAATTGGGTGCATATCGGAAACATTAGTGGCGACTTGCTACCGTCGCTGCTGTGGCAAACGCACCATCTCTCGACACAACTTTCCAACCTTTGGTTGGGGACGGTCGTCCATTGCATGAATGGCTGACCACATTCCATCTGGCCTCAGTAGTTATCGACCCGTATACAAACGAAAGTGCGTGGATCCTTGAAACTGCGGGGCGAATTTTGCGTCAGTTCGCCGGCGCTTCGATTCGCGTTAATTTCATTGTCACTGCTGACGCAATTGATGCCAAACATTTTCTTGGGCCGCTAGCCAAAGAATTCCTCGTGTTCACAGATCCCAGTCGAACCATTGTCAAACAACTTGGATTGAGGGAACTTCCAGCCTTTGTCTTCATCCGAATGGATGGCACCGTGCCAAGCGCAGCGGAAGGTTGGAATGCCCGCGCCTGGCATGAGGTCGCCGAGGCAATTGCCAAAACTGTGTCATGGAAAATGCCACTCATTCCCGAACCGGGCGATCCGGTTTCGTTTCGGGGCTCCTCGGCACTGACTTCATAGACAGACGGTGAACATGACGTCACCTGCCCCAACTCCACCACCGTTTATTTATTCCGAAATGCTCCCCCTTGGTGCCGACAACACCAATTACACGCTCATCTCCCAGGATGGAGTTTCCAGTTTTGAAACTCCCCAGGGCCGTTTTCTCCAAGTCGAACTTTCAGCACTCACGCTGCTCACTGAACGCGCAATGCATGACATCTCTCACTTGTTGCGTCCGACCCACCTCCAACAACTCGCCGACATTCTCAAGGACCCTGAGGCGAGTGACAATGATCGATATGTTGCCTTGGATTTGCTCAAGAACGCAAGCATTTCGGCAGGTGGAGTGTTGCCAATGTGTCAAGACACGGGCACTGCGATCATTAAGGCCAAAAAAGGCCAATTTGTATTCACTGGCGGAGCCGATGAGGAAGCAATCGCTCGTGGTGTATACAACACATATCGCACCAGTAATTTGCGATATAGCCAATTGATACCTCTGTCGATGTACGACGAGGCAAACACAAACACGAATCTTCCGGCTGAGATCAAGATTCAGGCGGTGGACGGCGACAGTTATTCGTTCCTGTTTATTGCCAAGGGTGGCGGATCTGCAAACAAGAGTTATCTCTTTCAAGAATCCAAGGCTCTGCTCAATGAAAAGGCGTTGTTACCGTGGCTCTTTGAGAAAATGAAAACTCTTGGCACCGCTGCCTGTCCTCCGTACCACCTAGCCGTGGTAATCGGTGGAACTTCTGCCGAATTCGCCGTCGAAACCGCCAAACTCGCCAGCACCCATTACCTCGATGACATGCCCACCACGGGATCTGCCACCGGTCAAGGTTTTCGCGACATCGAACTTGAGTCAAAGGTGCTCGCACTCGCCCAACAAACCGGAATCGGCGCACAATTTGGTGGCAAATACTTCTGTCATGATGTTCGTGTTATTCGGCTTCCGCGCCACGCTGCCAGTTGCCCCGTGGCGATGGCGGTGTCGTGTAGCGCCGATCGTCAAGCACGCGGCAAGATAACCGCCGAAGGAATTTTTCTCGAACAACTTGAGACGGACCCGGCGCGTTTCCTTCCCGAAATTACCGATGATCATCTTGACAACAATGTGGTGTCAATCGACCTCACTCGCCCAATGTCGGAAATTCGTGAAACTCTGTCGAAGTATCCAGTGAAAACTCGATTGATGTTGACCGGTCCAATGGTGGTTGCCCGCGATATCGCGCACGCCAAAATCAAGGAACGACTCGATGCTGGCCAAGGTCTCCCCCAATATTTGAAAGATCATTGCGTGTACTACGCCGGACCTGCCAAAACCCCGAGAGGTTATGTGTCGGGTTCATTTGGACCCACAACTGCAGGGCGGATGGATTCATACGTCGCCCAGTTTCAACTAGCAGGTGGAAGTTTTGTCATGCTCGCCAAGGGAAATCGCTCCCGACAGGTCGCCGATGCTTGCAAGACCTACGGTGGTTTTTACCTCGGATCCATCGGTGGTCCGGCTGCCCGTCTGGCTCAAGATTGCATCACCAAAGTTGAAGTTCTCGAATTTCCAGAAATGGGTATGGAATCCGTTTGGAAGATCGAGGTGAAGGACTTTCCTGCCTTCATCGTCATCGACGACAAAGGCAACGACTTTTTTGACGCGATCAATTCATCGCCTGGACTTCCGATCAACGTGCGTTGAAGCCCAATATCTGTCGCTAAGGCAACGTTGTGGTTATTGGCAAGGTGGTGAGCACAACCGTGGTAGTTGAACTAGCGACAGTGGTCGGCGAGGATGCGGTGGTACTTGTTGTCGGATCTTGAGCGACAGTTGTATCTGAACCTGCCGGATCAAGCGTCGTGCTGGGCATAACTCCAGCTCCAGCCGAGTCGTTATGGAAGATAGACGGTAAGCATGCTCCCGTGGCTGGCGGGGCAAATCCGAATGCTCGGGCAACGGCTGCGGAAAACACGGCGCGTCCATTTGCCGACAAGTGAACGTGATCATTTCCTAACACGCCGGGGTTTTTGGCGATCTCTTCCCATTCCAGCACGGCCACATTTTCATATTCGTCGGCTAATTTTCGAATGACATCATTGACATCGTTTTGTGATGATCGAAATAGCGATGTCGTGACCACGACGAATGGTCGTGGGGTGAGTAGATCAAAGATGCGACGCATGTCGCGTTCATATGCGTCGATGTTGCCATCGAAGTTTGTTCCCAGAAATACAAGCGCCGTGTCCCAGCCAGCATCTAATCGCTGATTCAGCACGGCGATACCGAACTCGGCAAAGCGACTTGCTTCTGCTTCGATTTCGACTTGCCAACCCAGCGGTACCAGCACGTCGCACATTTCATTTCCGTATCGGCTGGATGTTGATGCCAGTATCGAGTCACCGATCATCAAAATCCGCGGACCGTGAACCTGTGGAC
Organism: Actinomycetota bacterium; assembly: GCA_031401235.1. Lineage (GTDB taxonomy): Bacteria > Actinomycetota > Acidimicrobiia > Acidimicrobiales > Ilumatobacteraceae > UBA3006. The sequence continues at coordinate 31,168 of JANNRJ010000038.1, read as the reverse complement.
CGATGACATCACCGTTCAAATCGGGGAAGGAAATCTCCACACCAGGGGGCAACGTAACCAATGAGTCGAAGTCCCCACCGGGTAGCCGTCCGACGCCATCAACAAAACCATCATTGCCAGTAAGAAAATCTAATGAACCGCACGACGACACGAGTGCGACAGCAGCGCACCCAATAGCGATCCGTCGAAATGTCGAGGATCTCGCACTGACGCGAGAAATCATCAGTGTTGCTTGCGCAGCTCGTCGCGAATTGACGCCAGCAGGCCGTTCGTTGTTTCTTCAGGTTCGCTTCGGCGGAACCGACCGTAAGCCTTGATTACGAAGAAGAGAACTACCGCCACCAACAAGAAATTGATTCCCGCAGTCAGCAATGATCCAAGCGGAATGAAACTTCCGTTCAACGAAACACCTCGGTCGTTGAAATTGGGACGATTGCCACCGAATATCGCGCCAATCAATCCCCCGAGGATTCCCTGATTGGTCTTGCCGTCTCCAGCCAAGGCATCAATGACGGTTTTGAATGCGGCACCCATCACGAAGGCGACGCCAAGCTCAACCACACTGCCACGACTGATAAAACGCCTGAATTCTCCACCTACGGCGAATATCTTTCGATCCGGTTTCATGTTCATCATTGACTCACTTTCTTCACTTCTACGGTCGCATCGTTGAAACAGGCTCCACCGGCAAGATCAGACAGATCGTCAGCAACAAACGAATTGGCGGTTAAACCGCCGCTAATGCTACGCCGCCACAATCCTTTTGGCAGACAGCACACACCTGATCGGATAGTGGCGTCAAGGGCAACTTCAATGTTGATACTGCTTCGAGCGTTGTATACGCACACCATGTCGCCGGTCGCCACTCCGCGAGCGTCTGCGTCCTGCGGATTCAACTTGAGTATCGCAGCAGGTGGATCGGTGTCACCAAACATTGAGTTCACCGTGTGCGCCGTCGCCGAACTTAGCAGTACGAGTGGATACTCGGAAGTTGCACGAACAATAAATTTTGGCAGGGGCAACTCAGACTCTGATGTAAATAATTGCGCTCGGCGAGTTCGATGACTCGGCCAAGTATCTCTGAATTGCACCGTCGAATCAGGTTCTCGTAACACTGCCGATGACTCGGTGACCTGGTGTTTTAGACCTTGGTCGATGAGCACAGTAATGCGCGCTGCTGAGGCATCAAATTCATCAGTTGGAAAATCCAACGCCCGAGCCAAACTCGAGGCAAACTCATTGTTGCTTTTGGATTCACCAATCGGGGCAATCACAGCAACATTTCGTTGCACCGTGAACGAACCGTATGACCCCACAAGATCGTCTACTTCGAAATGGGTTGTGGCCGGAAGCACGACATCGGCAAACAGCGCGGTATCGGTCATCACTTGGTCATGGACCACCGCAAATATCTCATCGCGACCCAATCCCTCGAGCATGCCGCATTGATCGACGGCCGTCACGGCTGGGTTCGCCCCTTGAACAATGAGCACTTTGGCCGGCACATGCCAGGCGCCTGTTTCGTTTCGAAGGACCCGCCCAACACGGTTCATGTTCATCTTGCGCCGTGGCGGGCGCTCGACACCGTTTGGCCACGGTGCTTGCATTTTGGCTTGTAGCGCCGACGAAGTTGAGCCAATAACTCCACTTCCGAGTACTCCAAATTGTCCGGCCAATACCCACACTGCGTGAGCGGCAATGTGGGCACTGCCTCCGTTTCGATTTCGCTCCATTCCCCAGCCCACCCGCAACATCGCTGGTCGCAGTGCACAGATCAATTCTCCAAGGCGCACGATGTCGTCCCCATTGACGCCACACACTTCGCTGGCCCGCTCAACTGTCCATTCGTCTGCCGCGGCGAGGAATTCGTCGACGCCGGTCGCATGACGTTGCACAAATTCGATATCAACACCGTTGTTGTGGGCAAGCCAACGAGCTAGTGCATAGGCAAGCACAACATCGGTACCCGGTCGAAGGGCAAGGTGAAGGTCCGCCCTAGCAGCGGTCGTCGTTCGACGCGGATCGATGACCACCAGTTGGGCGCCAGATTTGCGAACTTCCGTGAGTTGTTGCATAAAATGCGTGCCGGAAATTCCTGGATTTGCTCCCCACACGACAACTAGCCGCGAGTGGACCACGTCAAGCGGGTCAGCCGACAACATGTCGCCGAACACTTGCTTCCACGCCGCCGTCATCGTTCCGGCACAAATGGTGTGCTCGATTTCTGGGCAGCCGAGACGTTCAAATAAGTGCGGCGTCAAGAATTTGTTCTCTAGTTTTCCAGCCGACGAATTGTACAGATACGGCAAAATACTGTCTGGACCGTCACTGGCAATGGCATCACGGATTTGGGCAGCAATTACGTTGACTGCTTCATCCCAGGATGCGGCACGAAATTCTCCTGATCCTTTGGCTCCCACCCTGATCAACGGAGTCATAATTCGTTCCGCCGAATACACACGCCGAGCGTGATGTTTCACTTTTTTACAAATCCAGCCATCGGTGAGTGGATTCGTCAGTTCAGTAACTGGCGCAGCATCGATGCGAGTGATTCGCCCATCGGTGACGATCACTTCAAGCGAGCATGTATCTGGGCAGTCCAGTGGACAGGCTGTTAGCACCCGATTCACACTCTCATTGACCGTCGTCATTCGTCTAGTTTGTCACGCATTTGCGCCGGATTCTCGGGAGTTTCCAGATCACTAAATCGGTCGATATCACGAAGGGACGGGAAGCCAACCCACCAAATACCAACAATTCCAATTGTGGCGATGCCACCGGCGATCACCGCTGCCGGTGTACCAAATGCTTGCGATGCCACTCCTGACTCGAAGGCTCCAAGTTCATTGGTTGCACCGATGAACACGTTTTCCACCGCCGATACGCGCCCCCGTTTATCATCAGGTGTGACCAGCGGGACGATCGAACCTCGAATAAATACACTTACCATGTCGCCGGCACTCAACACCAGCACCGCCACGAAGGCCACGACATACGACGTCGTTGCTCCGAGCACAATTGTTCCTGCCCCAAAAACCGCCACGGATACCAACAGCACTCGTCCCACGTTTCGCCGCAATGGCCGGATCGCAAGAAACCCCGCCATCGTCGCCGCCCCAATCCCGGCCGACGCTCGTAGCCATCCATAGGCGACATCGCCAACATGAAGTCGCGTCTCGGCAATTGCCGGAAGAAGTGCAATTGCACCTCCGAATAAAACGGCGAATAGATCAAGCGAAATGGCAGCCAGCAAAATCGGCGTACGACGGATGAAATGAAGACCCTCATAGGCCGAATGCAGCGTCGGCTTGTCGTCGGTGGCGCGAAGTGTCGGCGGTCGAACAAATTGCACTCGCAAGATGCCGATGATGCCAATGACAATTAACACCGAAGTCGTGGCATAGGCGATTCCCGGATGAATGCTGTAGAGAAAACCCGACACGGCTGGACCGACAATCATCGCCGAGGTCCACACGCCCGATGACAATGCAACAACTGGGGGCAATCCACCGACCGGAACGACCATCGGCACCATCGACCTGGTTGCTGGAGAGAGAAACGCGCGCGAGGATCCAAACAACACGGCAATCACGAAAATCGGCCATACCGCGGTGGGTTCGCTATACGCATACAGACTGAGCGACACTGCACAGATCAATTCACCTCCAAGGGCGCATGCTGCCACGTATTTTCGATTGAATCGATCGGCAACACTGCCGCTGACAAACACGAACACGACGATGGGCACGAACTCGGCCAGGCCCAACCAACCAATATCAAGTGCCCGCCCTGTGATGTCAAAAACCTGCTTACCTAAGGTGGCGGCCTGCAGCATTACCCCGACGTAAAACGCCAGACTGCTACCAAGCAAGCGCCGTACCGAGGTAGAGCGCAACACATCGCGAGCCGTAAGTTGTTTGGGCACAAGTGCGTCATTCACGTCTGAAGTACCCTAACGAATGGAATATCGGAGTCACAGATACGGAGATGTGATGACACCAGTTGCACAACAAACACAATGGATCGACGCGCTTGCCCAAGCCGAATTAGTTCGTAGCGGTACAGTTTCGGCCACCGAACTACTCGAGGGCGCAATTGAGCGCATTGAGGCCATCAATCCCAAACTCAACGCCGTCAATATCACTTGGTTCGATCATGCTCGTGATGTGGCCAAGGAAATTGATTCGCAAAAAGCACCGGAGCAGTCGCAGCCTTTCCGAGGAGTTCCATTCGTGCTTAAGGATCTCTCCGCCGCCTACGCCGGCCAACACATGTCAAATGGCAATATCGCGCTCAAAAATGCCAACTACATCTCACCTCAAAACACGGAATTGGTAAACCGCTTCATTCAGGCCGGGCTCGTCACTCTCGGTCGAGGCAACAGTCCAGAGTTCGGCAGTGTCCCCACGACTGAACCGCTGGCCTGGGGTGCGACACACAATCCATTTGATCTCAGCCGAACTTCGGGCGGCTCAAGTGGTGGAAGCGCCGCTGCAGTTGCCGCCGGACTCGTCTCGATCGCCCATGCCAGTGACGGCGGCGGTTCAATTCGGATTCCTGCGTCATGTTGCGGTCTCGTTGGGTTGAAAGTGAGTCAAGGTCGAATCAGTGCGGCACCATTTGCCGACGAATCCAACCTCAGTGTCCAGTTCGGTGTGACGCGGACAGTTAGAGATTGTGCCGCCTTACTTGATGCAACCCAAGGCCCAGGTATCGGCGACCGAGTCATCGCACCATCACCCAAGCGACCCTTTCTCAGGGAAGTCGGTGCGCCGGTAGAAAAGCTTCGGATTGGAATTCTGGACCATCACCCGATTGGCGGCACTATCGACACTGAATGCCGCGACGGCGTCCACGCCACCGCAAAATTGCTCGAATCACTTGGTCACCATGTTGAACATTCGTGGCCGATGGCACTTGAAGATCCCGATTCGTCACGCCGTTTCTCGGCCCTGTGGTCGACCAATATGTCGGTCGCCCGCGAAGGTTTGTCAACGATGCTTGGTCGCCCTGCCACCATCGACGACATCGAATTGGTGAACTGGACGATGATGGAATTCGCCAAACACACATCGGCGACTGATTATGCACTTGCCGTTAATGCGACCACGATGTACCGGCGCAATATTGCCCAATGGTGGGCCGATGGTTGGGACATTCTCGTAACACCAACGGTTGCTCGCCTGCCGCTCAAGCTCGGAGCGATTGCCAACGATCCACAACATCCAATGCGACCGATGGATGTAGCCGGCGATTTCGTCCCCTTCACCCCGCCGTTCAATACCAGCGGCCAACCAGCAATTTCGTTACCGTTGCATTGGACAACAACAGGATTACCTGTCGGAATTCAATTTGTCGCCGCATACGGGCGTGAAGATGTGCTGTTCAGACTCTCTGCTCAATTGGAAACAGCACAACCATGGGCGCACCGACGTCCAACATTTGCTTCATCGCTGTAACTATTTGGCTACGACGCCCCTGGTGGTGTCGATATCCTAATTCTCGGTAAACATCAGTGAGGTTTGGCAGCCCCAACGGGATTCGAACCCGTGCCGCCACCTTGAGAGGGTGGTGTCCTAGGCCACTAGACGATGGGGCCAAGTAGCTTCACCACGCTACCAACTAGCAATAGTTGGGGAGCAAGGAATCGAACCCTGAATAACAGAACCAGAATCTGCTGTGTTGCCAGTTACACCACTCCCCAGCGGAGCATTAATAGGCTAGCGAGTGAATCTTTCCAGTTGCGCAAAGCCAATCACGTTGCTGAGGGCGACACCGCCCGCCTCGCGCAGATGACGTCTGAGATTTTCACTCCCCCGCACGGTGCTAGTTCGTGTTGGTGAAACATATGCCTGAATATCTAAATCTTGGGCAATCAAACGAGCCCGAAGTGCGTGATATGGATCGGTAACAATTAGTAGAGAGTGCATTCCATGGGCGATGAGAATTTTTCGAACACCAAGTAACGACTCGCGAGTAGTACGCCCACCATTTTCAAGAGCAATCACCTCGTTCGGTACGCCATTATCTTCCAAATATTTCGCCGCTGCTTCGGCTTCGGTGAATCGATCGGCCTGTTGCTTTCCGCCAGTAACGATGATCAACCCTGATCGACCTTCGTGCCAAAGTTCGATCGCGTGATTAAGTCTCGCCACTAATTGAGGCGATGGTCGCCCGTCGTATTGGGCCGCGCCCAGCACCACGACCGCATCGACGCTGCGAGCCTCATCGCTGCGACCGACGCTCCACACTTGCCACAAATTAAAAGTGAAGTACGACAACGCGCCAATAATCGTGACGGCGATAATTCGCAGCGCTCGCTTCACATCTGGGACCTAACGACTGGCGCGTTGCACTGCTGAGTTGATGCGCCGGAGTGACTCCGCCCGACCCAACAACTCGATTGGCTCGAACAACGGTGTGCCGACACTTCGTCCAGTAATTGCAATTCGTAAAGGCCCCTGTAATTTTCCGAGTTTTAAATCATGTTTCGCACCGACGGCTTCTACTTCCGTCTTGAGCACATCGACGGACCAAGCGCAAGTCTCGTATCGTGTCGCAATCTCGACCAATGTGGGACACGCCCAATCGCTGCCAAATGCTTTGGTGAACGCAGCATCATCGATGGGTGGTTCCTCCATGAACAGAAAGTCCACCAATGCCGGCACTTCTGCAAGAACGGCGACGCGGGTCTGAACGAGCGGTGCAATCGAATTGAACACATCGGGATTGAATCGTTCTGGCGGCCATGGGACCTGTTCAGACTTGAGCACTGGCTGACATGCCTCAATGAACTTGTCTAGCGACATCATTCTGATGTATTCACCATTGAATGCATTCAATTTTTTGACATCGAAAAAAGCCGGTGAGTGATTCACATTTTCCAATTTGAATTCCTCGACGATATGCGACCAGGGAACGATCTCCGTATCTCCGTGCGGTGCCCAACCAAGTGTCATTAGATAATTCACCATTGCCTCGGGCAATATTCCCTCATCGCGATACTGCTCGACGGCAACCTTGTCCCGACGTTTGGAAAGTTTCTTGCGCTGCTCATTCACTAATACCGGCACATGGGCCCATCTAGGCGGCGGAGAACCTAGGGCGTTCCACAACATTTGCTGCTTCGGAGTGTTCGGCAGATGTTCTTCAGCGCGCACCACATCGGTGATGTTCATCGCAATGTCGTCGACAACATTGGCCAACAGAAACACTGGCGACCCGTTACTTCGCAACAACACGAAATCTTCGATTGTGTCGTTGGCAAAATCCACTTCACCGCGAACCGTGTCGTGCACAACCGTTTGCCCCGCCGGCACCTTGAATCGCAATACATGACCTGGGCCGGGTCCAAGTCCACGATCTCGCGAGTATCCGTCGTAACCGTTCAGACCAGATGCCTTGGCTCGCTCTTGAATCTGTTCGGTTGTCAGGTCGCAGTAATAGCCATGTCCAGCGACAAAAATCGCTTCGGCGGCGGCGACATGTTCGGCAGCATACGAAGACTGAAAATACGGACCTTCAAAATGTGAATCACTGCTGTCTATTCCGAGCCAACCCAGTGCATCAGTGATCCCCTGAGTCCACTGCGGATGATTGCGCGACTCATCGGTGTCTTCCACGCGCAATACAAATACGCCGTCATTTTGCAAGGCCAAGAGCCAGTTATACAGAGCAGTGCGGGCTCCACCCACGTGAAAATAACCAGTCGGCGATGGAGCAAAGCGATACCGAGGTGTTGGTGATGCCATTTCACTTTCAGGCTATCTGAGCGTCACCCGACGACTAGTGCGCCACTAGCGTGATGCCTATGAGCGAGCAACGCAGTGAATCACGCGATCATCCGGCTCATCTTGCACTCGGCGGTGGAACGGCGCGAGCCAGCGTATTTGGCTTTAGCGATGGACTCGTTTCCAATGTTTCTCTGATCATCGGTTTTGCTTCAAGTGGTGTCGGCACATCAGTTGTTCGACTTGCCGGCCTTGCCGCAGCTGTGGCTGGCGCAGTGAGCATGGCCACCGGTGAGTGGGTCTCGATAAGCGCACAAAACGATCTCGTGCGTCGCGAACTCAAACTTGAACTCGGTGAACTCGAGCACAATACGGTGGCAGAAACTGCAGAACTTGCTGCGATCTATGAAACTCATGGGATGTCGCGAACTCAAGCCCTTGCTGGGGCCGCTGAAGTTATGCTCAATCCCAAAAATGCGGTATTTGTGCACGCCCGCGAAGAGTTTGGATTAGATCCAACCAAATTGCCAAATCCACTATTTATTGGTGTGCTCTCACTTGCCAGTTTTCTTGCCGGCGCATTGCTGCCGGTGATTCCGTGGTTCTTTGGCGGTGGCGACACTGCACGACTCGTCTCGATCATCATTGGAGTAATCGCTTCGGCCCTCGTTGGTGCGGCTATCGGACGTTTTGCCGGTCGCCATATGTTTGTCACTGCGGCTCGACAAGTGGGAATCTTGCTGTTGGCCACGAGTGCCACCTACGTCATTGGTCGCCTCGTCGGCGTCAGTGTCTAGCAAGCGAGATTGGCAATGACTCTCGGCACTCAAACCAATGTGTATGGCGATGTGCTCGATACATGCTGCACGTCGCCAATGACAGGTTTCTTTCGTACCGGTTGTTGCGAAACGAGCGGAGATGACGTTGGCATCCACACGGTATGTGCAGTGATGACTGAGAAATTTCTCTCCTACTCAAAATCAGTTGGCAATGATCTCAGCACGCCGATGCCAGAATACGGATTCGCCGGATTGAAAGCCGGTGATCACTGGTGTCTGTGTGCACCTCGGTGGCAAGAAGCGTTCGAGGCGGGCCAGGCACCTCAAGTTGATCTGCGAGCCACACATGTTCGGTCACTCGAATTTGTCTCGCTTGCCGACCTCGAAAAATACGCGATCTAATTCGTACTGATTGCGCCTGTCAGCGCTCGCCATGACATCGGCATCGAAGCCGTCAATTTCTCCAGCGATATTCGGAAAGTAGTGTCGGGCACCATGTCGGCAATCACTCGAGATTCCGCATAGTGATGGACCGTATTTCCGAGACCGATAAATAGTTTCTGGCGGTAACTGACGATATCTAGAGGCGGATTGTCCAGCAGCCATCCCCAAATAGTGAGTGCGATCAGAATGTCGGCCATAACTGGTGCTCGACCAAATTGAGCAGCACGCCGAAGTGCAATCGTGATCGATCCGGCAATGACATCGTCAATTGATTCGCCAGATTGGACCCGAATCCGATCTCGTACTCGTGCGGCCAAAAAAAGTACATACCCCTGATCGGGACCAGGGTTACCAAGGCCGTCACCCTTGGGCTGTCGGCCAACAATTTCTGATTTGCGATTCTTTTGCCACGGATCTGGCACGAAATCTGGTGAGCCATACACCCGTGGCCCGTTAGTTGGATCAGTCGGTGTGAACTTGGGTATTGCCATCGTCTTGCAAGCCTAGTTGTTGGTCGCGTGCAGCAAACCAAACACCAGCGACTCTTCGAGGGCATTCCAGGAGGCCTCGATAATGTTTGGCGACACACCGATCGTCGTCCAACTACGGTCACCATCGGTGGCATCGATCAATACTCGAGTGACAGCTCCAGTTGCCGAAGCCGAATCGAGAATGCGCACTTTGTAATCGGTGAGATGTACGCGGACGAGTTGTGGATAGCTGGTACTCAAGGCGGCACGTAATGCTTTGTCGATGGCATTCACCGGACCATTCCCCTCGGCCGTACATACTTTCCGCTTGTCACCTACCCAGGCTTTCACTGTCGCCTCGGTAGTGAAATTGCCGTTGGCCGATTCATCGGTGATCACTCGCATTGACTCAACTTTGAAAAAGTTCTGTTCCCACCCGGTGGCACGTCGCATCAGTAATTCAAGAGATGCATCAGCCGCTTCAAAGTGATATCCCTCGTGTTCCAAGCGCTTGAGATCATCAATCACTTGGTTCACCGCTGGACCATCCATCGACAATCCAAGCTCTTCGGCTTTCATTGTGATGGTCGCTTTGCCGGCCATTTCGGAAACTACAAATCTGCTTCCATTACCGACTAATTCTGGCGCAATGTGCTCATAAGCATCTTGGACCCGAGCAATTGCCGACACATGCAATCCGGCCTTGTGCGCAAATGCCGATACGCCGACATACGGAGCCTGCGGATTGAGCGGACGATTCAGCACTTCGGCAACGTGATGACTCACCGCCGTCAGTCGCTCAAGGCGGCCCTCGGGCAAACACGAATAACCGAGTTTTAACTGCAAGTTTGGGATCACCGTTGTCAGATTGGTGTTGCCGGTGCGCTCGCCAAGACCGTTGAGCGTTCCTTGCACATGTCGGGCCCCGCTGTGCACGGCAGCAAGAGAATTGGCCACCGCACATCCCGTGTCGTCATGACAGTGAATGCCAATGATTGCATCATTTCCAACATGTGTTTTCACTTCAGCGACTATTGCGTGCACTTCATCAGGCAATGAACCGCCATTGGTATCGCACAAAACAAGATGGGTTGCCCCTGCCATCACCGCGGCTTCAAGTACTCGCAAAGAATACTCAGGATTGCTCTTATAGCCATCAAAAAAATGTTCCATATCCACCATCACTCGACGATCGTGATTGGTGAGAAACTTCACCGAGTCCACGACCATTGCTACCCCTTCATCAAGGGTCGTCTGCAAAGCCTGCTTCACGTGATAGTCGGATGCCTTAGCCACAATGCACACTGTTGATGTATTGGCGTCAATCAAATTGCGCAATGTCACGTCGTCGTCCACTTTGCCTAACGGTCGACGAGTAGAACCAAAAGCCACCAATGTCGAAGTTGAAAGAACAAGCTCGTGTTTAGCCCGAGCAAAAAACTCGACGTCCTTAGGATTGGCACCTGGCCATCCGCCTTCAATGAAATGCACTCCGAGCGAATCAAGTTGTTCGGCAATACGCAACTTGTCAAAAACACTGGCCGATACGCCCTCCACTTGCATACCATCGCGCAAAGTCGTGTCAAAGACTTCGACCGTGTTGTCATTTGCTGTCATCTACATCTCGATTCGGGAAACAAAAAAGCCGCCCGGTGGGCGGCTCGGGTGTATGTCTTGACGACACACACCTAGGTAATAATGATGATGCTCACAACTTCTATTGTCTCGTCTAGACGACGTAATGGCAACGCCTCATTCTTGTGAAATTGTGCATAACTAGCCAGAAATCCACAGGATCCACGCCGAGTTGGGGAAAATCTGTGGATGAAACTGGGGATAAGTCCTGAATTTGACCTCAGACGGCGTATTCGAGCCACTCGGAATATCGGGAATCTTGGCCGCGAACCGCCTTGGCAAATGTGGCCGCAATCGACTTGGTCATTGGTCCAGGACACGGAACTTCCCGATCATCAACCGAGCCCACAGCCCCCACTTCGGCGGCTGTACCACAGATGAAGATTTCGTCAGCAATATAAAGATCGCTCCGGGATAGGTCGGCGACTCGCAGGTCAAATCCCAAGTCGGTAGCAATTTTGGACACGCTTGATTGGGTGATTCCCTCAAGGGCTCCGGATGTGGTGGGTGGAGTAAGGATGACTCCGTTACGCACACAAAAAATGTTTTGACCCGTGCATTCGGCAACTAAACCGTTTGGTGCCAGCATCACCGCTTCGTCGTAACCTGCCTTCAACGCCTCAACTTTTGCCAGCGATGAATTGACGTAGTTGCCAACCGTCTTAGACGCCGGTGGCATTGTGTTGTGATCATGGCGAGTCCATGAAGAAATTTTCAGTCGCGCCCCTCTGTCGGCAGCTTCCTCGCCTAAATATGCGCCCCACGGCCAACAGGCAATGGCCACATCCACCGAGCACGGCAACGTGTTCAGACCCATTTCGCCGTAGCCGTAATAGGCAAGGGGGCGAATGTAACACGAGGCAAGTCCAGTCGTGGCCACGGTTTGTTTAACAGCATCGATGATCTCATCCATCGTGTAGGGCATATCCATGCCAAGAATTTTGGCCGAGTTGAAAAATCGCTTGATGTGATCAGTGAGACGAAATACTGCTGTGCCTTTGGAAGTTTCATAGGCACGAATTCCCTCAAATATTCCGGTTCCGTAATGCAATGTATGAGTGAGGACATGAACTTGAGCCTTGTCCCAATCCACGAGCGCGCCATTCATCCAGATTTTCGGTGTTGTCGTTATTGGCATGGTTACAAACTATCGCAACTACTTGGCAAGTCTGCCTGCAATTTGTGCACCGATTTCAGTGGTAGTTCCCAATGCGGGCGCTGAACAAGCCTGGCGAATACGATCGGCTGCCGAGTTATCACCCAGAAATTCAAGCATGTGCGCCGCCGACAGAATCGCCGCGATTGGATTCGCTTTACCGGTTCCGACAATGTCAGGCGCCGATCCATGTACGGGTTCGAACATTGATGGTCCGCTGCGCGCTGGGTTGAGATTGGCCGATGACGCCATGCCAATTCCACCACTTACTGCCCCGCCTAGGTCGGTAAGGATGTCGCCAAACAAATTGTCGGTCACAATCACGTCGAAGCGATGCGGGTCTTGAACGAAATAAATGCAGGCCGCATCCACATGGTTGTAGGCGGTGGCGACGTGTGGATATTCGGTCGATACTCGATCGAAGGTTCGCTGCCACAAATCGCCAGCGAATGTGAGCACATTGGTCTTGTGCACAAGAGTGAGATGCTTACGAAGGCGTTGTGTTGCCATTTCAAAGGCATAACGAATACATCGCTCAACTCCATGGGCCGTATTCACACTGCCTTGTGTCGCCACTTCGAATGGCGTGCCCTTGCGCAGCACTCCACCTTCACCCGAATACGAACCTTCGGTGTTTTCACGAATCACAACAAAGTCATGAGGTGCACTTTGACCGGGTCCGATTCCGGCGAACGGACGCTGGTTGATGTACAAGTCCAGTTCGAAACGCAGTTTCAATAACAGCCCGCGCTCAATTACTCCGGGGGGCACTTGTGGCGTTCCAACTGCACCGAGCAAAATTGCCTCAAATCCGCGCAACTCCGCCAATGTCGCATCAGATAGCACTTGGCCATCGCGGAGATACCGGGCACCACCCAAATCAAATTCGGTGACATCGAGTTTGACGCCGGCTGCCCGCACAACTTTCAGTGCTTCGGCAATAACTTCTGGTCCAATACCATCGCCACCGATTACTGCGATTCGATGCGTACGAGTTTTTTCAATAGAACTTGTCACAGTCATACAGGCTACGAGCCTTCGCAGGTTGACACATTCACCCACATCACCGCCGATAACCTTTTATTGATGGCCACACACCAGTTGTCTGCGGCAACGCATAAGCGTTTGACCGACGAACACCACGACCTCACTACACGCGGACGTATCGACGTTGCAGAAAAGATTGAGCGAGCCCGCGAATTGGGCGACCTCAAGGAAAACGGCGACTATCACGCCGCCAAGGACGAGCAAGGCCACATGGAAGGTCGAATCCGACAACTTGAATCAATCCTTGAAGATGCCGAGATCGTCGCCGTGGCAGCGGATGGAATAGTCGGGCTTGGCGCAATTGTCACTGTGCAATACGACGGTGAAAGCGATTCCGAGCGATTTCTGATTGGGCATGTCGAGGAACGTCCAGCCGACGCCGGCGTGAGTGTGATGAGCCCAAGTTCTCCCCTTGGCTGTGCTTTACTAGGCGCAAAAAAAGGGGCCACCGTGTCATATCAAGCCCCCAATGGAAAATTGAAGGTAAAGGTTCTTGACACCCAGACCGCGTAATAACGATGAATGAATTTGCTGTGACTCCGGTTTTGCCACGCGGATATCATCTCGACCTTCCCGGTCGAGGTCGTACCTTCATCCGCGAAGTCGAAGGCCCCCCAGGGGCGCCAGTACTGATGCTGTTGCACGGTTGGACCGCGACCGCCGATCTCAATTGGTTCACGTGCTTCGATGCTTTGAGTGAACACTTTCGAATCATTGCCCCTGACTTGCGTGGCCATGGTCGCGGAATCAGACACAAGAAACTCTTTCGTTTAGAGGACTGTGCCGATGATGTGGCTGCGATTGCCGATGTGCTCGGAATTCATACGTTCATTCCGGTTGGATACTCAATGGGAGGAATCGTCGCTCAATTGATGTGGCATCGACATCAAACCCGGGTGCGAGGTCTGGTGTTGTGTTCCACGGCCGGATACTTTTCGTCTTCACGCGAAGAGCGATTGAGTTTTCTCGGTCTCTCTGGGCTGACCGCTTTGGCTCGGGTTACTCCCACTCAGACCACCGATTGGTTAACCGACCAGATCTATTTGCAGCGTAAAAGTGATGGATTCGATCCGTGGGCACTGGAACAAATGGCGAGCCACGACTGGCGACACATACTGGCTGCGGGTCGCGCCATCGGCGGATTCAACTCACGCCAATGGTTGGGCGATATCGATGTACCAACTTCGGTCATCGTGACAACTCAAGACACGGTCGTTCCACCTGAACGCCAGCGTCGGCTGTACCGCCAGTTACAAAATGTTCAGGTATATGAAATTGATGCCGATCACAATGCGGTGTATTCGGCACGTGAACAATTCGTACCTATTCTGCTGGAGGCGTGCTCGAGCGTCTATGCGCGCTCGCTTACATAATCGACTGCAGATCCAATCCAATATCGAGCACCGCTGCCGAGTGGGTAAGTGCTCCAACCGAAATGTAACGCACTCCGGTTTGAGCCACCGCCTTTGCCGAGGCAAGAGAAATTCCCCCACTTGCCTCTAAAACCACCAGCTTGCTTGTGCGTGACATGTGCTCGTTGGCGATGTGAACAGCCTGGCTCATCAACTCAGGTGTCATGTTGTCAAGCAATACCAGATCGGCTCCGGCAACGAGTGCCTCTCGCAACTGATTTAGTGAATCCACTTCAATTTCAATGCTGATATCCCGCTGGAGTTTTCGTACGGCAGTAAAGGCCTGAGAAACCCCACCAGCGGCCACGATGTGATTGTCTTTCACTAGTGCCGCATCGGAAAGTGACATTCGGTGATTGACTCCTCCGCCACAACGCACGGCGTATTTTTCAAGCAATCTCATTCCGGGTGTCGTCTTGCGAGTGTCGCGCACCGATGCACCTGAACCAGCGAGCGCATCGACCCACATCGCAGTCGCACTAGCCACACCAGATAGGTGACACAAAATATTTAATGCCGTGCGTTCGGCAGTGAGCACTCCGCGAGTCGGTGCTTCGATGTTGGCCAACACTGCACCTGCCGGCACTCGGTCACCATCGTTGACGAGTTTTGTAAATTTCACCGTGTCTGGGCCACACACCATGTCAAATACCCCAGCAGCGACATCAAGTCCGGCAACGCACCCCGCCGATCGTGTACCAAAACTGCCCCTACTTTGTTGGTCTGCCGGCACCGTTGCCACAGTCGTCACATCGGGGCCACTGGCCAAATCTTCATCAAGACCCACGGCAATTACTCGCCGAACCACATCCACATCCAATCCTGCCGCCACCAATTGAATGGCAACACCGTCACTTAACGAGTGATATTGCATATGCGTATCTATGCGCCTTGAGGAATTCCGCTAATGATGATTTCACCATCGTGCATTGATACTCCTAAATGACATACCCAGTCAGTACGTGCATGCGTTACATCAGTACGCCGGTGACAGCCGCGACTTTCGGTTCGAACCAGCGCCGACATCGCCACTGCGGTTGCCACGGTGAGAATGTTCGTGGCCTCAAAATTTCGTCGAGTGGCTGGCACCCGGGTATCAATTTTTTCCGCAATCACCTCAAGGTCATCAATGGCATGTTGCAATCCTTGAGGACTCCGTAGCACTCCAACATTTCGTGACATTGAGGTGCGCACGGCCGCTCGCAGTGAATCATCAAGCAAGCCGAAATTTGTCGTCGAGTCATTGCTATGCAGATCTGGTTCAACTCGTTGCGGAAGTTGCCATGCCAAGGTTCGGCCCACTCGAGTTCCGACCACCAGACTTTCCGTCAAACTATTCGATGCCAGTCGGTTTGCCCCGTGTACTCCTGTGTAGGCAACTTCTCCAACAGCAAACAGTCCTTCAATTTCTGTCGTCCCATCCAAGTTCGATGAAATCCCCCCGCAGGTGTAGTGGGCGGCCGGCGCAACCGGGATTCGTTGAGTAAGTGGATCTACACCAATGGCATTGCATGCCTTGGTGATGAACGGAAAGCGTTCCGTGAATCGGGGTCCAATTGACGTGGCATCCAAATAGACATGGTCATCTACCCCTGAGGGCGCTTCAGCCATACGAGCACTAATCGCGGCGGCAACGACATCGCGCGGGGCAAGATCTTCCTGCGGGTGGACGCCTTTCATGATTCGTATTCCGGCACCGTCATATAAAATTGCCCCTTCACCGCGCACGGCTTCACTAATCAGCATTTGCTGATTAGTTGATGTTGCGCTTTGCCACAACACTGTCGGGTGAAACTGAACAAACTCTAAATCGCGCAAGCAAAGCCCAGCCCGCAGAGCAAGTGCATGTCCATCACCGGTTACGGCGGCCGGATTCGATGTTGAGGCAAACACCTGCCCGTATCCGCCTGTGGCGATCACCACGGCGCGGGCGGCAATCAGCCCGACACTCTTCACGGTTCCATCTTGATCCAACATGGCAACACGAACTCCGGCAATTTGTCGTCGAGTGTCACTATCAGATACACCAAATACCAAATCCAGAGCAAAGGCATGTTCCAACACATCAACGCCAGCATTGATTGCGTTTTCATCCAATGTTCGCTGTATCTCTGCACCCGACTGATCACCGCCAGAGTGAACAATTCTTGAACGGGAGTGTCCGCCTTCCCGAGTGAGGGCATGATTGCCATCCATCCCTGGATCAAATGCAGCGCCAAGCTTTTCCAAATAGTTGATTGCCCTCGGCGCATCGCGAACAAGTGATGTCACCGCCGACTCATCACATAGCCCGGCTCCTGCTTCAAGCGTGTCGTGAACATGTTCAGCAAAAGTGTCGGCCGGGTCAAGCACCGCCGCTAGTCCCCCTTGAGCCCAGGCAGTACTTCCCGCATCGAGTGCGTCTTTAGTAATCAACAGCACGTTGCGCACTGGGCGAGCGGCAAGAGCCGCGGCTAAACCTGCGGCCCCCGATCCCAACACCACGACATCAACTTCGCGCGTCCAACTGACATCTGGAGTCGCCAATTGAGATGGCAGAGCAACGGAGTGTGTTTCGGTGCGACTCATCGCTGACGACAAAACGTGTGCCTATTCAGATGTTCGCGACGGTGTGCCGATGGCGATCATTCGCTCGACTGACAATCGCGCTCGGTCGGCAATATCGCGGGGAACATCAACTACATCATTGCCGTCGCGCAACGAACGTAAGAGTTTTGCCGGAGTAATCATTTTCATGTATTTGCACACAGCGGCTCGATTCACCGGCTCAAAAATGACCAGCGGATTCGTCTTGCGTAACTGATACAGCATTCCTGTTTCCGTTGCCACCAGAACTTTCTTCGCGGTAGTCGTTCGAGCGGCATCAATCATCCCCGAAGTAGAAAGTATTTTCGTTCGCTCGGCAGGTACGACACCGCTACTGGCTAGGTACATCGCCGAAGTCGCACATCCACATTCTGGGTGAATGAATAGTTCGGCTTCTGGTTCGGCCGCCACCATCGCCTTCAGATCGGCTCCGTTGATCCCGGCATGAACGTGACACTCGCCCATCCAAATGTGCATGTTGGTTCGCCCGGTGAGGCGTTGCACATGAGCACCAAGAAACTGATCGGGACAAAACAGCACCTCGGTATCGGTCGGTATCGACTGCACTACATCAACAGCATTCGACGACGTGCAGCAAATATCGGTCTCTGCCTTTACCGCCGCAGTCGTGTTCACATAACTGACGACCATCGCTCCAGGATGTTCGGCTTTCCACGCCCGCAGTTGATCGGCGTTGATCGTGTCGGCCAAAGAGCAACCCGCCTTGGCGTCCGGAATGATCACGGTCTTGTCGTAACTGAGAATTTTTGCCGTTTCGGCCATGAAATGCACGCCACAAAAGATGATCGTGGATGCCTCAACGGTGGCGGCGAGTCGTGATAGTCCGAGCGAGTCGCCAACATGATCGGCTACATCTTGAATCTCGGGAAGTTGATAATTGTGAGCAAGAATCACCGCATCGCGTTCTTTGGCCAAACGTTTGACTTCGGCGGTCCATTCTGGACCAATAGTCATCGAACCGGCGATGTCGGCGCGTGCGCTCACACCATCATGCTACGGGCGCAGATCGGGGCTCGTCTGGGCTCTGGTCGGGACATCACGTTCCAACACAACCTTGGGATCGAACCACAAATTTGTCACCGCATCAGCCAGCGATCCTCGCGCCGCACCCGGATCGCAGATGACCTCATTTGGCGAATCAGCAAACCGCAAGACTGAACCGACTCCGTCATCGCACACGGCAACAACCAACCGCACACGTCGCCGCGACGGATGCTCACTTGGCGGCCCAGAAAATTCTGAATCACATTCTTCGTCGTTCACTGGTGCCGCCCAACCGCACGTCAGCACTACGGCGGCATCAAACATTCTGGCAATTGCGCTTGTCGGTGCATCGAGCAATTCGTACACATCGCCATGTTCGGCAAGAAACGTGATTCGCAGTGCGCCATCCACATTGTCGGCAATTCCCTCGTGATCAACGACCGCGACGCCATATAATCGCGCTCGCTTGAGGTCGAATCCATCAAGTGAAGTGTGCAGACTGTGCTCGACGCATGTGGCTAGGGCAACTGGTGATATGCGAGTTATATCGTGTTGGGTTGTCATGACTGCGATGTGTGCGTGGGGCTGCATCGGGTGTACACGGCTTAGCCATACGGTTGAATGGAGGTGTGACCGAACCGCTGACGCTTCCCCAAAAAGTGTGGGATCGCCATGTTGTCCACTCCGCCCCGGGCGATCCGGATCTCCTCTATATAGACCTCCATCTCGTGCACGAAGTCACGAGCCCGCAGGCATTTGACGGTCTTCGAATCAGCAACCGCCGAGTGCGTCGGCCCGATCTCACCGTTGCCACCGAAGATCACAATGTGCCAACCCAAAATATTCATCTGCCGATCGCGGACCCAATTTCGGCCAAGCAGATCGATGTGATGCGGGCTAATGCCAAGGATTTCGGCATCACTCTTTACCCAATGGGTGATCCACGCCAAGGCATCGTCCATGTCATCGGCCCAGAACAGGGTCGCACATTGCCCGGGATGACGATCGTCTGTGGCGATAGCCATACTTCCACTCATGGTGCATTTGGCGCACTCGCCTTTGGTATCGGAACGAGTGAAGTCGAACATGTGCTGGCCACCCAAACGATTCCCCAATCACGACCGAAGTGGATGAGTGTCACCATCGACGGTGAGTTACCTAAAAATGTCACGGCAAAAGATCTCACTCTGGCGATCATCGGCACGATCGGAACTGGTGGCGGTATCGGCCATGTCATCGAATACCGCGGTTCGGCAATTCGCGGACTCTCGATGGAAGGTCGAATGACACTGTGCAACATGTCAATCGAAGCCGGCGCGCGAGCCGGGCTTGTCGCACCTGATGAAACTACATTCGACTATCTCCAAGGTCGCGAGTTCGCCCCTACCGGTGCCGACTGGGATGCGGCGGTGGCCGAGTGGCGCACACTGCGCTCCGACGATGACGCCAAGTGGGATAAAGAAGTTGTCATCGATGCCAGCACGCTGACACCGCAAGTGACGTGGGGTACGAATCCCGGACAAGTTGTCGGTATCGATGGCTACGTTCCCCGACCAGAAGAAGTCACCGATGCCACGGCCCGCGATGCAATTACCCGCGCACTTACCTACATGGGACTCGAGTCGGGAACTCGCATTCGTGATATTCCAGTTGACACGGTGTTCATTGGTTCGTGCACCAATAGCCGCATCGAAGACCTTCGCGCCGCCGCACACGTACTTAATGGTCGGCATATTTCCGTGAAACGGGCAATGGTGGTGCCAGGTAGTCACGCCGTAAAGGCCCAAGCCGAGGCCGAAGGTCTGCATCACATCTTCACCAACGCTGGCATGGAATGGCGTGAACCGGGTTGTTCAATGTGCTTGGCGATGAACCCAGACAAGTTGGCAGTTGGCGAACGCGCAGCCAGTACCAGCAACCGAAACTTTGAAGGCCGTCAAGGTCGAGGTGGTCGGACCCATCTCGTCTCCCCCGCCGTGGCTGCGGCAACAGCAGTTGCTGGTTACTTTGCTTCGCCAGCGGACTTGACATGAAACAAGTTCGCGTTGTTGCCGGTCGCGGTGTGCCACTCAAGCGCTCCGACATTGATACGGATCAAATCATTCCCGCCGAGTGGCTCAAGCGGGTCGAGCGCACCGGTTTCGAAAAAGGTCTGTTCTCCACCTGGCGCGATGATCGCGACTTCGTGCTCAACGACGAGCGATTTGTTGGCGCAAGTATTTTGGTCGCCGGCTCGGGGTTCGGTATCGGCTCGTCTCGCGAACATGCCGTGTGGGCAATTCAACAGGGCGGATTCAATGCCGTGATCGCCCCGAGTTTCAGCGATATCTTCCGCAACAACTGTGCCAAGAATGGACTCATCCCAGTAGAACTGGACGAATCTATCGTCAAGCGATTGTGGGAAATTATCGAATCTGATCCAAGTACGGAGATAACTGTTGATGTTGAGCGACTACATGTAGAGGTGCCCAGCGCCGGTATCACCGCCAAGTTTGCGATGGATCCATCAACTCAGGAACGCTTTCTCAACGGACTCGATGATGTTGACATCACGCTGACCCACGAAAGCGCGATCGCATCGTTTGAGGCAACACGATCTGGCTGGCTCACAACATAGTGACACAAAATAGCGCCATATCGGGTTCGATTCGGCTGCTCATAGTTTTCGGTTTACTAACTGCCTCGTTCGGCACCAGTCGTCAAGCATCGGCCTTGACCGACCGAATCTCAGACTCCGGCGACGGCATTCGAATCGGCGGCGAATGCAGCGGCACAGGACTTCTCGGCAGCAACGGAGGTGGTCTGCTGATTTGCAAGAAAGGTGTGATTCGTTACGCCATGCGCAGCGATGTCCCCCCTGCCCCCTTGGGTGGCTACACCAAACGTCCCTTCTGGTATCCAACCCTTTCCAAATTGACGGGCCTCCGGACCGAACCCACTTGCCGACCTTCGTCGATCAAGTTCACCCATTCGGTATTGCCGCTCGACCAAATCACATCAATCGTTCCCTACGGCGCGGTGATCGGCGATCATGTCACTCCGATTGATCATGCATATATCGGAATCAAGTCGCTGTCCAAGGATCCATCCGCCCGAACTCAGTCCGATTGGGTTGCTGTCGTGGCACCGGCGGCCGGGACGATTATCGAACTTCAATCGCTCGGATCGCCAACGTCACACCGAGTAATTATTGGCCACGGATGCAATCTTGTTTCGGTGTTCATGGTGGTCAACAAATTGACAGGCGTTCTTGCACCGTATGCGCAGCAGGTTAAGCGCAGCGGCAAAGCAAACATCAATTTGGCGATCAAGGCCGGTCAGGAGTTCGGTCGCCAGCGTGATAATCCGCTCGACTTCAATATCTGGAACGGCACAAAGTGGCTAACTGGTTATGCCGAGCCATTTTCTTACTTGTACGGGGAAGCCTGGAAAATGTACACAGCGGACCCCTTGCCGTTCTTCACCGCAAAGATTCGCGCCGTCTACGAACGCAGCATGCAACGCACAACTGCTCCGCGATTCGGCAAGATCGATTACGACGTAGTTGGGGCAGCGTCGGGTAATTGGTACCTCGCCGGAACTATCGGCTATAGCGGGGCGAGCATTACCCAACTGGCGAACGCAACCAAGGCAATTCCTGGTGGTTCGGTCAGTGGAAAAAACACTTACGCCTACGGACACCTATCGATCTCGCCTCATGAAGTCGACACGGGCAAATGGATCTTCTCCACCGGTTGGTGGCAGGATCCGGCCGGAGATCCCAAGCAACTTCTGATTACGATCGCCGCCGGACAACCAACACCGGACAAACTCACCGCCAGTTCTGGCTTAGTCGTCTATCAGTTGAATCAGTACTCTTTCGTCGAACCAGCCGGGTCACCACCTCGTGGGTCGTACGCCCCACGTCCTGTCGGATACACACTTGCAACCGCAATGACTTCCGGTGTCGTCGCCCTGCAGGTGAACGCCAATGGAACCTTGAGCATGGAAGTCGATCCGTCGATGACCTCAATTTCTCAGTTCACCGGTTTTACTTCAGCCAGGCGCACCTATCACCGCTAGGTGTCAGATACTAAATTGTCTGAGAGGTGTGGTTTCGAATCCACTCGGTCAATTCTTCAATCGCAACCGAACCTGCCGCCAGGTTCAACATCAAATCAACTGCTTCATCCGTGGTTGAGACAAGTACATACCCATTGATTTCACAGAAATAATCCAAAAGCTGCCACGCAAGACGTTTGTTTCCATCGAGCAGAGGATGATTCATCGCAACGCTCCGACATAAGACGGCAGCTTTCGTGTGAAAATCCTCGTAAAGATCAAGTCCATCGAAGGTCACTTGCGGCGCATACAACGCTGAATCGAGCAGATCAACTCGCGAAATCAATCGCAAGGTTTTCGCATCAATGCCAACCGTCGCTGCAGCGATCACTAATGCTTCAGTGAGCGTGAGATAGATCACTCAGCGAGGCGGTCAAGAATTTCGCGATTGCGCTCGACTAGCCGTGCTACGCGATCCATAAAGTCGGCGTCTTTGCGGACGCGATCAATTTCAATAGTGAGAGCGTCGACAATGAATTGATTTACACTTTTATCCTGCACTCTGGCAACTGCTTCGGCTTTCTCAGCAAGATCGTCCGGCAAACGAACAGTGGTCTGTTTTGTCATGACATCATGATAGCACAATGTCATGACAATACAACCAAAATTTGGGTTATTTGACCCATTTTTAACCGAGTTGGGAACCCTTATCTAACAGTCCGCAAGACGGTCGAGGATCTCGCGATCTTGTTCAACTATTTTTTTCACGATGGCCATGAACTCTTTGTCCCTGCGAACGCGTTCAATTTCGGCATCCAAAATAGCCGGATCCGAAAGATCAGTTCGGAACGATTCTGAGTCATTATCAATTGGATCGGCCATCTCCCCATAATAATTTGCACCGAGGCCCGAAATCCACCGAATTATGTGCCGGTATTGGTCCGCTACGGGGTGAGGAAACTAAACAAGTCTTTCAACCTGATGTCGTTAGAAAACACGGCAATCGGCTCTTGTGGTTCGAGGCGCAACCCGCGCTGAATAATTCGACACGTGGTGTGCTGGTTGTATTCCGCCAGGGTGACGGCCCAACCGTCTCGACCGGCACGCGCGGTTCGACCCGAGCGGTGCAAATACGTCTTCACATCTAGAGGTGGCACATAATGCACGACAATTGCGACATCGTCGATGTCGATTCCCCGAGCCGCCACATCGGTGGCCACCAAAATGTTTAATTCATTGTTGGTGAAGCGCTTCAGCGCCCGCTCCCGTGCCGGTTGGGGAAGGTCCCCATGAATTGCCATCGCCCTCGCTCCAAGTTTTTGCAGCGACTCCGACACCTTGTCGCACGCTCGCTTGGTATCGCAAAACACAAGGGTCTTGCGGTCACCAGTGGCCAGTTCGGCAATGACGCGATCTTTATCCATGTGATGCACGCCTAAAAATAAATGTCGCATTGTGCCCACCGTGTCGGTTGGTGCATCGATCGATACTTCTCGCGGCGATTTCAAATACCGCTTGACGAGTTGAGCAACTTGGCCATCCAGAGTGGCCGAAAACAACATCGTCTGGTGTATCGCGGTGACATGTCGTAACACCCACTCAACTTGGGGCATAAAACCTTCATCGGCCATCCGGTCGGCTTCGTCAACGACAACCACTTGGATGGCACTCAGATCACATTCCTTTGACTTCATCAAGTCGATCAGCCGAAGTGGCGTAGCGACAATAATCTCAATGCCTTTGTCCAGTTCGTCCACCTGCTGATTACGTGAAGCCCCGCCATACACGGCGAGCACTCGCCTGCCACAGTGCTTGCCGATCGGCGCCAGAACCTCGGCCACTTGCAGGGCCAGCTCGCGGGTAGGTACGAGCACAAGCCCGTGCGGTTTGCGCCTCTGGGCAGGTGCGTCAATTCGAGCCAGCATCGGAATCCCGAATGCCAGAGTCTTGCCTGAGCCCGTTCGGGCCCGACCGCACAGGTCATCACCGGAAAGAGCCACGGGGATTGCCGCGGTCTGAATTGCAAATGGAGTGCTGAATCCGGCGGCTGCTAGTCCAGCATCTATGTGCTCGGGCACACCGAGATCGGCAAAGCCGGTCGGCGTGGAAACGCGTGGAGGGGAAGTCATCGGCACGTTCAGACTACCAACCCGCTCTCACCACCTCGCACCGCGCGAAACACGTCACGAGATGATGTGTCGAAGCCCTCTAAATTCTGTATGGTCATTAAGTCGTTTCCAAAACCCCAAGGAGGTGCTCATGCCAACAGACAACAGTTCTTCAATGACTGATACGTCGATCAACTCTTACCTAGAGAATTGTCAGCCGACGGATGAGCCCGCCTTCACCGGCATCAAGGGCATCGCCTACGACTGGCACAAATTGCTGTTGCCTTCGGACACCGTGTTTGAAGCATCAATAGAGACATTGCTCAGCTCTGAGATCACCACTTCATTTTGCACTGGCGACATCTTTTCGCCCAATACCCGTAAGTGAATGCCGCTGCTTCCGTAGCCCCGCAACATCCTCGTCGAACGCTGATACTTGGTTGCGGTTCAGTTGCGCAATGCGTATTGCCGTTGCTCATTCGTGATTTCAAATTCGATCCGCGTTCAATCACCATTGTCGATTTTCGCGACAACCGTGCCCGAATTGCCGACCAATTGAATCTCGGAGTTACTTACGAGCAGCAGCGCATCACTCACGACAACTTGGATTCGGTTCTCTCCGAGCGTCTAAGTGACGGTGACTTGCTCCTGGATTTGGCCTGGAATATTGACTGCCCAACAATTCTGGAGTGGTGTCGTGATCGTGGAGTGCGCTATCTCAACACCTCGGTAGAGCTGTGGGATCCATACATCGACACCGCTAATACTCCGCCCACCGATCGAACTCTGTATGTCCGTCATCAAGCCATCCGCAAGATGATTCAGCGTTGGGGCTCGAATGCCGGCCCATCAGCGGTTGTGGAACACGGCGCTAACCCGGGAATGGTTAGTCATCTGGCCAAGCAGGCGCTCAGCGATATCGCCAAACGGCTGCTCCTAGATGACAAAGCCGGCGCTCGTACAGACGATCTCAATTCAGCCCTCGAAGCTCAACAGTTCAACAAATTGGCGATGCTCACCGGTACCAAAGTCATTCACATCAGCGAACGCGACACACAAATAACTGACAAGCCAAAACGGACCAATGAGTTTTGCAATACATGGTCAGTCGAAGGCTTCTACGAAGAAGGAATCGCTCCTGCAGAAATGGGTTGGGGCACACACGAGCGTTGGATGCCGGCCAATGCGCACTCGCACAGCGATGACGGTCCGCGCAATCAGATTTGCCTCGCCCAACCGGGAATGGAAACGTGGGTTCGCACCTGGGTTCCGTCTGGCGAAACCCTCGGCATGGTCATTCGCCACGGCGAGGCATACACGATGAGCAATCACCTCACTGTGTGGAATGCAGATGGCACTCCCGCCTATCGGCCAACCGTGCATTACGCCTACCACCCCGCCGATGTGGCGATCAACAGTGTGCTCGAGTTGCGGATGCGCAATTGGGAAATGCAACCCGAAGAACGTATCTTAAATAATGAGATAATCGACGGTCGCGACGAACTTGGCGTGTTGTTACTTGGCCACGACTACACCGGATGGTGGACAGGTTCATTGCTCTCAATTCACGAAGCCCGTCGAATTATTCCGGGCCAAAGTGCGACCACGTTGCAAGTCGCCGGCTCGGTCGTCGCCGCGGTGCAATGGCTCATTGACTGCCCGAACGAAGGCGTGTGTGTACCCGACGATCTGCCGTGGCAAAAACTGCTCGCCGACATGAGTCCGTACATCGGCAAAATCCATTCCGAGCCCGTGGACTGGACGCCTCTCACCGCGCGAAACAATCTCTTTCCTGGTTTTGGTAACGACACCAGCCTGATTGACCAAGCCGATCCGTGGCAGTTCGCTAACTTCCTCGCCCCGACACCCCGCTAGGCTGGCTTTTGTTATGAC
The DNA here is from genome assembly GCA_031401235.1 of Actinomycetota bacterium. GTDB lineage: Bacteria > Actinomycetota > Acidimicrobiia > Acidimicrobiales > Ilumatobacteraceae > UBA3006. The sequence continues at coordinate 4,862 of JANNRJ010000038.1, read as the reverse complement.
GAGCACATCGAACGGACTCCTACTTACATAGCGACGACAGCCCCATAACGCTGTCGTCGAACCTCCTGCGCCAACAAGGCCCAGGGGGTTTTTTATTTCTCGCCACAAACACAAATCCAAACCGAAAGAAAAACACAATGCCACCAGCATCAGTTCAACCCAAAAAGATGCCGTTTGATAAATACGCCTTGCAGGTTCCCCTCGTCTTGCACGACCGCACCTGGCCAAATCGCACCATCGACAAAGCCCCAATCTGGTGTTCGGTTGATCTTCGGGACGGCAATCAAGCCCTTATCGATCCGATGGATCCTGAGCGCAAACTGCGGATGTTCAAAACTGTCGTCAATATGGGATTCAAGGAAATCGAAGTCGGCTTCCCCTCAGCAAGTCAGACCGACTTCGACTTTGTGCGCCAACTCATCGAGCAAGATCTCATTCCCGACGACGTCATCATCCAGGTACTCGTGCAGTGTCGTGAAGATCTCATCGAGCGCACCTATGAATGCCTCCAGGGGGCACCTCGGGCAATCGTTCATTTCTACAACGCCACCAACCCACTCCAGCGTCGCGTCGTATTTGGTTTAGATAAACCAGGAATCATCGACATCGCCACCACCGCCGCGCGCAATTGCCGTCGGCTCGAATCCACCCTCAAGGGCACCGATGTTCGGTACGAGTACTCGCCAGAGAGTTTCACCCTCACCGAGCCAGAATTCGCCGTTGAAATCTGTCAGGAAGTAATGAAAGTGATCGAACCCACCGTGGAAAAGAAAATCATCCTCAATTTGCCGGCAACAGTTGAGTGTTATTCATCCAATGTGTATGGCGATGTCATTGAATGGTTCGGACGCACGATCAAAGATCGTGACAAAATCGTGTTGTCATTGCATCCGCACAATGATCGCGGATGCGCCGTTGCCGCCGCCGAATTTGGCGTCCTTGCCGGTGCCGACCGAGTGGAGGGCACGTTATTTGGCAATGGTGAGCGCACCGGCAACGTGGACGTCGTCACCTTGGCGATGAACCTGTTCGCCAACGGCGTCGATCCGATGCTCGACATCAGCGATATCGATGCCGTCCGACGAGATGCCGAGTATTGCAACCGACTGCCCGTGCCTCAGCGCCACCCGTATGTCGGCGATCTCGTCTACACCGCATTTTCAGGCAGTCATCAAGACGCGATCAAAAAAGGGTTCGACGCCTTGCCCAAAAATTATGACACCTGGGGTGTGCCGTATTTGCCGATCGATCCCAAGCATGTCGGTCGTTCATACGAAGCCGTCATTCGTGTCAACAGCCAGTCGGGCAAAGGCGGTGTTGCTTACGTCATGAAGACCGAGTACGGCTTCGATCTTCCTCGTCGTCTGCAGATCGAGTTTTCACGCGAAATTCAACACATCGCCGAAGATTTAGGCACCGAGATTTCGCCTTCCGTGATGTGGGAAACTTTTCAGGCCGCCTATCTTCCGGCAGCACCGAAGTACTTGCTTTCCAGTCACGAGTTTCGCAGCGAATCTTCCGGTGATCGCATCTTGATCACCGCTCAGATTGATGTCGACGGAAAGCGCCACACAATCGTCGGTGAAGGCAACGGTCCAATCGATGCCTTCGTCATTGCCCTTCGCAACGGATTCAACAGCACACTTGACGTCAAGGATTACAGCCAACACGCCATCGGTCAGGGTTCAGAGGCAACCGCAGTCGCCTATGTTGAGACCGCCGATAGTGACGGCAACATCTGCTGGGGCGTCGGTGTCGATCCGAACACGATCACCGCATCTTTGCGTGCGCTACTCAATGCCCATGAGCGTCAAGATAGTTAAGACTCGTAAGCACGAACCATCTCAGAGTTGTTGGCGTTAGTGAATGGTCAGTCCGTAAAGATCGGCAACCTTCAATAATTCCGGATGCGATCGCTCGATCGCCATCCGTTCAAGTTCATTCAACGGAGCATGATCGAATACTGCCCAGCACTCTCGACCTTCTCCATGACGCGATACATATCGAATTCCGTTCCACAGTGGATGGCCCTGGGTGTCGTTCATGGAATACAGATATTCCGCGATGCAACGAGTGAGGCGACGGTCTTTGGCAGTGACGATACCTAAATCAAGTTCGTTGACTCCATAGCGAGAAAGCTTGACCATCAAATCGTGCCGAGTGTTCAATTCTGCGATTGTTTCTGGGTGATCAATGTCAACAAATGGAAGTTCGTTATCTATCTTCGCTCTGATCGCAATTCGCCGATGACGCCAATCGGCGGTGATATTCCCTGATTCGATCCAATGGTTGATTCTCCACTCCTGGTCCGCGATGACGTTGAATATGGCTTTCGGACGTAACCGGGCGAGTGTTTCAGCAAAGCACACTTCAAGAGTTGTTCCGAAGTACAGAGTGCCATAACTCCCGGAAATTGAATCGAATCGGTTACTGCCGCGGATCGTTGACCATTCAACTCGACCTAGTTGTTGAAAATCCTTTGTTTTATGTTCGATTCGCCAAACTCCGCTAAGTGGCAAGTACGCGGTTGAAATCTGAGTCATCCACCGACGACGAACGACCGTGCAGCTGCAAGAGCGGCTTTTGTGTCGCCGGCTGCGATGACTTCTAGGGGTGCATCATCATCCAATTGTGGATTCATTCCAATGAACCAGGCCCGCACGGTATCGGCAGAGTCGACAGTGAGGAGCATTTTGGCAACCTGATGGGCGCCGCGCAGTCGCTGCTCAGCATCAGGATGAGGCTTTGAATTGCCGGCCTTCCAACGACTAACCGTTGATACGTCGACATCAGTTAAATAAGCCGTGAGCCGTGAACCGAGTAACTCAACGAGAAAACCAACAATTGACATATCTGATTCGAATACCGTTGTGCGGTGAGCCACAGCCGACGCTCCGACTGCTGAATCTGGAGTTTTCGACGTCATGTGATCTCCTAGTTCATTCCCGAGCATACCCGATTTGCATGATAAATGCAATAGTTTTGCAAGATTTTTACACTGTGAATGCACACTACCTCTCACCGTGATGGATGTGTGCCCACAATTGAAGTCTGAGCTGATCTAATCCAAGCTTTTCGAAGGGGCATAGTGGGTGAGTTAGACCACTTTTTGGCGCTAAGTCGTAATATAAATGTTCTTATTACACTTTTTGCCTCTAACTAGTAATAAGGATTGCGGGTCTGACTCTCGTAAATCAGGGCCGAACTAAGGTTTGAGCCATGAACGTTTCCGTGAATTTTGACGTCTGTGCATCAACGGGATCTTGTGTCCAGATCGCCCCCGAGGTGTTTGAGATTCGCAGCGACGGTTACCTCTATATCTTGCAAGAACACCCGGGCGAGGAGTTGCGCACCAAGGTGAATGAAGCCGCCGAGATGTGCCCAACGGGTGCAATCACCATCGAAGACTAAGTCGCCTCTCCCGTGGGGTTCACTCGCAAACTACACACTGCCTGGGCCTCCAGCAATTCGATGCTCTGCGTTGGTCTCGACCCCGACATCACCAAGTTTCCGGAGTCCCTGCGCAATGAGGCAAACAATATCGAAAAATTTTGCATCAGCATTGTTGATGCCACTCACGATTTAGTCTGCGCATTCAAACCACAAATCGCTTATTTCGCCTCCGTCGGCGCCGAATCCCAACTGGAGCGAATTTGCAATTACATTCGCACCACATACCCCAACATCGTGATCATTTTGGATGCCAAGCGCGGCGATATGAGTGACACCGCCATCCAATATGCCCGTGAAGCCTTCGATCGTTACGGAGCCGATGCCGTCACCGTCAATGCATTTCTCGGTACCGACTCACTGCAACCGTTCTTTGCCCACGAAGGCAAAGGTGTAATCGCGCTGTGTCGCACATCCAATCCAGGCAGCGGTGAATTCCAATTGCGCGAACATGATGGCGAACCGCTGTACATCACAATCGCCAAAACCGCCGCCACAACTTGGTCAAAACTCGGCGACTGTGCCCTCGTCGTTGGCGCCACATATCCCGATGAACTCCGCCAGGTGCGCCAGATCGTCGGCGAGATGCCAATTCTCGTTCCTGGCATCGGCGCCCAAGGTGGCGACATCGCCGCCGTCATCAAACACGGCGCCACCCCCGATGGCACCGGCCTGATCATCAACTCCTCGCGGTCAATCTTGTACGCAAGTAACGACGATGCCACATTTGCAATTTCTGCCCGCGCCGCGGCAATGCACACCCGAGATGAGATTCGCGCCAACATTAATTAGCCTGCTCACACCTGTTGGAGGTGGTTGATGGTTCACCCGTTTTTGTCTGAGGAATGGATGGCGGCGGCCCGGGCAATTCGAGTCAAATATCGAGGCAAATCTCCCAGAATCACCCTGTCAATAAAGATGAATCAGGTCATCACGACTGTTCCCTTTGGCGATGGCACTGTACATAGTTATCTTGACACCACTTCTGGTGAAGTTGTGATGGATCTCGGTTCGCTCCCCGATGCCGATGTCACGATCACCACCGATTATCAAACTGCGCGCAAGATCTTCCTCGAACAAGATCCAACGGCGGCAATGGTGGCGTTCATGTCGGGTTACATCAAAGTGGATGGTGACATTGTCAAGATGATGGCGATGCAAACCGTCATTCCCCAAGACGACATCGGCAAAGAAATCGCCGCAGAGATTTTGTCAATTACGTCGTAATCCCCGCGCCACTCGGTCTCGATGAACGAATCATCCACGCCGCAGTCATCGCCAATATTGCGGCGACCACACCGACCATCATGCCGTAGCTGTAACTGCGAATCACCCCAGAGCCAAGTGTGCCTTCGTGCACGCTGATCATCAGCGCGCCGCCCAATACCGCACCCATTTGCGTCATCAATTGT
>JANNRJ010000037.1:0-34174 GCA_031401235.1 Actinomycetota bacterium | reverse complement strand
TGAATTATGTTCGCCGACGAGGAGTTATCGCTGGCAAGGGAGGCGATCGAAGATTGATTCGGGCCACTTCACATGGTCGTAGCATGGCACGCAAATGGCTAGAAACACCCGTTAGACATTTGCGTGACGTCCGAACAGAATTTCTATTAAAATTGCAACTTCGAACCCAAGCAAAAAAACCGAATGTCGCCTTCATACGTCGACAGCAACGAGCGTTTGCGCCGACTATTGCCACTCTGGAAGGTACGGCGCAATCCAGTAATTTTCCTGTTGATTTATGGCGAAGTGAAAGCGCTAAATCCGTGGAAGCCTTCCTGCACAAGCTTGTGCCCGACAAGCGCTACAACATTCATGATCCGAATTCGTAGCCAAGGTCGGGTGCGGTGAGCATCGGAACGTACCCAATTCCTGCTTGAGCTGCCATTGCCGCACATGTCCCACCACGATCAACAATCACCGTGATCAACACCGGCTCAGCACCGAATTCGCGCACAACATCCACTGCTTCAAACAACGAAGTGCCACGACTAACAGTATCTTCGACAATCACGACTCGATCACCGGGTTGTAATGCACCGGCCACTCGACCCTTGATCCCGTGGTCTTTGACTTCCTTGCGCACACTAAAACTTCGCAGGTAACGTCCTCGTGTTGCGGCGATCGCTGTAACGCCGAAGGCAATCGGATCGGAACCCATCGTCAATCCACCAACCGCATCCACATCTTTTGGGAACAGTGAAAGTGCGACATTAGCTACAAGAAGGATCCCGTCTGGGCGACAAGCGGTCTGTTTGGTATCCAAGAACCACGAGCTTGTCCGGCCTGACTTGAGTACGAAGTTACCGGTCTTCAGCGAGTACTTGAGAACATGGGTTCTCAGGGCGTCACGGTCAGGACCAAGCGGTGGAAGAGTCATGGACGAATTGCATCAAGCGCGTCGATCGTCCTCGAAGCGTGGTGAATTGCACGCTGAACATCGAACGCACTCTCGAGTTGAGTTTTGGACAATTTGACCCGATCATCGTCTTCGAGAATTTGACGGAACGATAATTGTGTTTCCCATGCCTTGGCAGTGTCTTGCTGAACGACTCGGTACGCCTCATCTCTGGACATTCCTATATCCACGAGTGCTAGCAAAACCGGTTGCGAAAATACCACGCCGAAACTTGAATCCAAATTTCTTCGCATTCTTACGGCATCGACCTCAAGGTCGGTGAGCAGGCTGTTCAGTCGATGCACCACGTAATAGGTAAGCAATGAAGAATCGGGCAACACGATTCGTTCTGCCGATGAATGGGAAATATCACGCTCGTGCCATAGGGCCACATTTTGAAGGCCTGTCTGAAGATTCCCGCGAAGAACTCGAGAAAGCCCTGTAAGCGTCTCGGCGGAGATCGGATTGCGTTTGTGGGGCATTGCCGAACTTCCCTTTTGTCCGGCCTTGAATCCTTCCCGAACTTCGGACACTTCAGTGCGCTGTAAGTGACGCAGTTCGACCGCAATAGATTCGATCGTGGTTCCTAGTGACGCGCATGCCCATAAGTATTCTGCGTGACGATCCCGCGCGATTACTTGTGTTGCTGGAACCGCAACCAGGCCAAGTGACTTGGCCACAAATTCTTCCACCGTTGGATCGATGTTTGAATAAGTTCCCACCGCTCCCGACAATTTGCACACAGCAATGGCTTGTCTCGCCGACCGCATTCGTTGACGATCTCGATCAAGTTGAAGTGCCCACAGGGCCGTCTTGGCACCGAATGTGGTTGGTTCTGCATGAACGCCATGTGTTCGACCAATCATCACGGTTGCGCGGTGTGTACGAGCAAGCACGACGACGGTTGCTATCAGTTCGTCGAGAGCTCCCAAGATGAGATCGGAAGCATCTCGCAACATCCAACACCAAGCCGTGTCCACCACATCAGTACTCGTAAGACCATGATGAATCCAAGCGCCGGCCGGTAAACCTATTCGGAGTTGAACAACATCAACGAAAGCCGCGACATCATGGGCGGTGATTTTTTCGCGTTCAGTAACTTCGGCAATAAATGCGGAGTCCACTTTGGGTGCACGTTTTCGACACTCGGCAGCATCACTGCGTGGCACAACACCAAGAGCAACTTGTGACTCGGTCGCCAATAGTTCAATCTCCAAATAACGACTCAAACGGGATTCATCGGTAAAAATTGCCGCCATTTCCGGCAGTGAATAACGCTCAATCATGGCCGCATCACACAGTCATCCCGTTCCGGGCCCACTCCAACTATGCGAACCGGGACCTGGATCTCCTTTTCTATTCGCAAAACGATGTCCCGGGCGCTTTGGGGCAAGTCATCGAACGCTTTGATTCCGCGCAGCGGTTGTTTCCACCCAGGCATATCGACATATGTCGGTTCAACCAGTCCAAGCAACTCAATGTCATCCGGGTACCCCGCAAGTGGAATGCCATTAACTGTGTAACCGACACACAATCGAATGGTGTCAAATGAATCCAATACATCCAACTTTGTCAGAGCGACCTCGGTAAGCGAATTAATTCGCACAGCATGACGTAACATCACCAAATCCAACCAACCCGGACGCCGACGACGTCCTGTCACGGTTCCAAACTCTTGACCAATTTCGACAATTGCGTCACCCGTCGGATCAAGTAGTTCGGTGGGAAATGGACCGCTTCCCACTCGGGTTGTGTATGCCTTCGTAATGCCGATGACGCGATCAATATGTCGTGGACCTAGCCCCGATCCAACACACGCACCTCCCGATGTTGGGTTCGAAGAGGTGACATATGGATAAGTGCCATGATCGAGATCTAGAAATGTTGCCTGTGCACCTTCAAGAAGAATGTGTGCACCTTTTTCACGCGCATCGTGGAGAATACTTACTGTGTCTGCAATGTAAGGAATAAGTCGTTGTGCCAATTCACTGAACTGACAAATGATGGAATCAACATCGAGCACCGGACCTCCAAGCGTCGCCAGAAGATCCCGTTCATACACGGCTCGCTGTCGAAGTGAAGAAATGAATCGCTCATGATGACGCACTTCGCCTACACGAATTCCCACTCGTAATGCTTTATCGGCATACGCCGGCCCAATACCTTTTAGGGTTGTACCGATTTTATTTTCGCCTCTTGCTGTCTCCGTGATTAGGTCATGGGTTTGGTGCCATGGAAAAATAAGCTGGGCAAGGCTCGATACCTTAAGTCGTGAGCATGAGATTCCACGAAGCTCGAGTTCGTCAATTTCGCCAAACAAGGTTGGTAGGTCGACAACGACACCGTTACCAATAATCGGAGTGACATGGTCGTAAAGCACTCCACTTGGCACCAGCTGTAAGGCGTAGCGTTGATTACCGACTACCACAGTGTGTCCGGCATTGTGCCCACCCTGATAACGGACAACGTACTCGTGTGACTTGGCTAGTAGATCAATTACTTTTGCTTTGCCCTCATCACCCCATTGGGTTCCAACGACGACTGCGACGGGCATGCAACGCTCCTAAATTGTAGAGAACGTATTGAGAGTCTAGTCGCTCGGTTGGACCCGCAACTCATTACCAACAACATCAACGATGATTCCACCACCTTCGGTAACTTTGCCTTCGAGAATGAAGATTGCGGAAGGGTCAGCGATGGACTTCTGAATTAGTCGCTTCAGTGGTCGCGCTCCGAAATCTGGGTCATAGCCGCGCTCGGCAAGTAGTGATCGCGCCGCCGGAGTGACTGCCAGAGTGAGTCGACGCTCGGCCATCCGATTAATTAGATGTTGCAATTGCACTTCGACAATTGCGCCCAAATCTTCGTGCGTCAATGAACGGAATCGAACAATGTCATCGATGCGATTGACAAATTCTGGCTTGAAGTAGTCGATCGGTTCACCTGGCAAGTTGCTGGTCATGATCAACACGACATTTGTGAAATCAACCGTCCGTCCCTGACCATCGGTTAACCGGCCATCGTCCAGAACTTGCAATAAAATATTGAAAACTTCGCTGTGTGCCTTTTCAATTTCATCCAGAAGAACCACACTGTAAGGACGTCGACGCACCGCCTCGGTGAGCTGCCCCCCTTCGTCGTATCCGACATATCCAGGAGGCGCTCCGATTAGCCGACTGACCGAGAACTTCTCCATGTATTCCGCCATGTCGATGCGAACCATTGCTCGTTCATCATCAAATAGAAATTCCGCCAGGGCACGAGCAAGTTCAGTCTTTCCCACTCCAGTTGGTCCCAAAAACATGAACGAACCAATTGGACGATGTGGATCAGATAGGCCGGCACGACTTCGGCGAATAGCATTGGCAACCGCCGTGACGGCATGATCCTGGCCGATAACTCGACGATGAAGAAGGGTTTCGAGGTGAACAAGTTTATTCATCTCACCTTCAATTAATCGACTCACCGGTACCCCGGTCCACTTAGAAACGACTTCGGCGATATCTTCGGAGTCGACCTCCTCCTTAAGCATTCGCGTGGTGCTCTGTAGAACATCGAGTTGCTCGGTGGCCTCACTTATTCGACGTTCAACTTCTGGTATTCGTCCGTATCGAATTTCAGCGGCTTTTTCTAAATCTGCTTCACGGTCGACTTGGAGGCGCAGAGTCTCAAGCTCCTCTTTGAGACTTCGAATCGCTCCAATTGCCTGGCGCTCGGCATCCCAGTGTTGTTTCATCTGAGAGCTCTGAGCAAGCAACTCGCTTAGTTCATTGTTCAATGCTGTGAGTCTGTCTATCGAGGCAACATCGGTCTCCTTTTCAAGGGCGACACGCTCAATTTCAAGTTGTAAAATACGGCGATCAACCACGTCAATTTCTGTGGGCAGCGAATCAATTTCGATACGTAATTTGCTCGCGGCCTCGTCCATTAGATCGATGGCCTTATCTGGCAAGAATCGATTGGGTAAGTAACGATTTGAAAGAACTGCGGCACTAACGAGTGCGGTGTCCTGAATACGAACTCCGTGGTGCACTTCGTAGCGCTCTTTCAACCCGCGAAGGATGGCAATCGTGTCTTCAACAGTTGGTTCACCAACATAAACCTGTTGAAACCGTCGCTCGAGTGCGGCGTCCTTTTCGACATACTTTCGATATTCATTGAGCGTGGTCGCTCCGATCATGCGCAATTCACCCCGAGCAAGCATTGGTTTAATCATGTTTCCGGCGTCCATTGCGCCTTCGGCTCCGCCGGCACCAACGAGAGTGTGAATCTCGTCGACAAAGGTGATCACATCACCCTGAGCATCGATGATTTCCTTCAACACAGCTTTCAATCGCTCTTCAAACTCTCCGCGATACTTTGCCCCCGCAAGCATCGAACCAATGTCAAGGGATACGAGACGCTTATTCTTTAAACCTTCCGGAACATCGCCGCTAGCGATGCGCCGTGCAAGACCCTCAACAATTGCCGTCTTACCGACACCAGGTTCACCAATAAGTACGGGATTATTTTTGGTACGACGAGAAAGAACCTGGATCACTCGGCGAATTTCCTCGTCTCGACCAATGACGGGATCTATCTTTCCTTCGCGTGCACGTGCAGTGAGGTCTTGACCATATTTCTCAAGAGCTTGAAATTGTCCCTCCGGATCTGGAGATGTCACTCGGTGCGAACCGCGTACCTCTCGTAATGCCTGCAGCATTTCTTCGGTACCAATTCCCACTCGCTGGTTCATGGCGATGAGCAAATGTTCTACCGAAAGATAATCATCGCGCAAATCCACTCGGAGTTGATCGGCGTCGGTGAAAATATTTGCCAATTCACGGTTCATTCGCGGCTCATTGCCGCCACGTGCACGTGGAAGTTTGTTGACGATCTCATCTGCACGGTCACCCAACATCGTGATCGCCACCCCCAATTTGGCGAGCAGAGCCGGCACAATGGTGTCAGCCTGTCGAGTTAACGCGCCCATGACATGATCGGGGGTGAGTTCAGGATTGCTGTTGGACAGTGCCGACTTCATTGCCTCAGCGACAACTTCATTTGTCTTAGTTGTCCATTTTTTCGGGTCTATTCCCATCGCTGAGTCTCCTCACTGAAGATGCTCGGGCGCTGGCCAAACAGCATCAAGGCTTGTCGAAGCGGGACTAGTTCATATCGACCTCGAGTTTGCACAACTGAATTGGCAAGATCAAGTTCGGCTTGTAACCGCAACGATTCATCGCGCAATTTCCGCACTTGTTCCTCAAGCTCCATCACCTGACGGATCCCTTCAATGTTCATGCCGATTGCGGTTAGGTTTGCGATTCGCAATAGGCACTGAATATCGGCTTCGCTGTAGCGTCGGTTGCCACCTGAAGTTCGAGACGGCCGGATTAATCCGCGACGTTCATAAATACGCAGCGTTTGCGGATGCAATCCTGCTAGTTCAGCAGCTACTGAAATTACGTATACGGCGTGATGTTCACGTTCCATCAATCAACTCCTACTTCATCTCGCTCGTGAGTTTTTCACGAGGCGACTGAGATAACGATTGGGCCATTTGTTCCACTGCCGATTTTTGATCGGTGGTTAGCTTGCTTGGTACGACTACATCCACGGTCACGATCAAATCTCCATGCGACTTATTCACAAGAATCCCCTTACCTTTCACCCGGTGACGTGAACCTGATTGCGTACCAGGTTTGAGGCGCAAGGTCACCGGCAAACCTCCGAGAGTCGGCACTTCAATGTCAGCACCTAATGCGGCTTCGGAAAAAGTGATCGGAAGACGGGTCGTGAGGTGAGCTCCTTCACGCCCGAACACTGGATGTGGAGTAACTCGACAAACAACGAAAAGATCGCCATGCGGGCCGTTTCCGCGACCGGGGCTGCCGCGACCTTTCACCCGAATTCGTTGCCCATCATCGACCCCCGCAGGAATTCGAACGTTGACTTCGCGCGCGCGCACTTCTAGACCGGTTCCGTTGCAATTGACACATGGATGTTCGATAACGACACCGCGACCATTACACCTCGGACACGGTGAAGAAAAAGCAAACACTCCCTGGTTGTCATCCACTACGCCTCGCCCTTTACATTGCGGACAACGCTGCGGTTTTGTGCCCGCTCGGGCACCACTTCCTGAGCATGATGAACACTCGGCTTCTGAGGTGAGGTGCAACGTAGTCGTTATGCCATGTACGGCATCGGCAAAATCCAATGTCAATGACGCTTCAAGGTCATCCCCTCGCTGGGGACCACTGGTTCGTCGTTGTCCGCCTCGCCCGCCAAACATCTGGCCGAACAAATCACCCATTCCGGCGCCAGACATATCCCCCATATCGAAGCGATACGAGCCCGAGCCATTGGATTCGGGGGCTCCATAGGCAGCCGGACCTAGTCGACGAACTTCATCGTATTCTTTGCGCCGTTCTTCATTGTTAAGTACGTCGTATGCGGCAGAAATTTCTTTGAACCGATTTTCAGCAGATGCGTTATTTGGATTTGCGTCCGGGTGAAACTGGCGCGCAAGTTTTCGATATGCCTTAGTGATCTCCTTGTCAGTCGAGCGTTGGGTTACACCAAGTGTCGCGTAGTAATCTTTTTCAAACCACTCGCGTTGCACAACTACCCTTTTACCTTCACCATCGCCGCTCGCAAAACACGACCCTTCCAGCGATATCCGGTACGTAAAACTTCCGTGATGACGGCTTCACTTCCATCACCTTCCTCGTGAACCACGGCCTCCGCAGCCGCCGGATCAAAAACTTTGCCGTTCAGGTCAAGAACTTCAAGTCCCTGCTTTTGCAATGCACCGAGCAGTAACGACCACACCGGCTCCACACCTTCGATTCCGTGACCAATCGCGGCCTCACATGCGTCAAGAACAGGAAGCAATTCTTCAACAATTCGCCCACCTGAGCGATCCACTTCAGCGGCGATTTGCACCGACACGCGTTTCCGGTAATTTTCGAATTCGGCCTGGACTCGAAGAGCAATATCTTTGAATTCATCACGTTCCTTGACAACTTCGTCAATATTCAATTCTTCAACAACCAATTCAACTTGATCGCCTAGTTCGGATGCGATCCCATCAAGTTCGATCTCGTTCATCTGCTCATCCATGCCGAGGTTGACACCTCTCGTTATTTTTCGTCGACAATTTCAGCGTCAACGATGTCAGCATCATTCACCCCTGACGTACCTTGACCGGTTGCCGAGGTTCCCGCGGCGTTGGTGTCGTGGGCCGCTGCCTCGTACAACTTTTGACTAAACCCTTGACTTGCCGACATCAGTTTTTCCGTTGCACTCTTGATTGCTGCAATATCTGAGCCTTGCAATGCCGTACGAAGTTCACCAAGGGGACCTTCGACCGCAGCGCGCTCCTCAGCCGAGACCTTTTCGCCTTGTTCGCGCAGCACTTTTTCGGTCTGATAGACGAGCGAATCCGCATTGTTGCGAACCTCGGCCTCTTCACGACGTTGACGGTCTTCCTCGGCATGGGCTTCAGCATCTTTCACCATCGTGTTTATGTCGTCCTTCGACAACGAAGATTGTCCTGTAATCGTCATCGACTGCTCCTTTGACGTTGCGCGATCCTTCGCCGACACATGAACAATCCCGTTGGCATCAATATCAAATGTCACTTCGATCTGGGGAACACCTCGAGGTGCTGGTGGAAGATCGACAAGCTGAAACTTTCCAAGTGTCTTGTTGTAATTCGCCATTTCGCGTTCACCTTGCAGGACATGAATCTCTACTGACGGTTGCATGTCGTCGGCGGTGGTAAATACTTCGGTCCGTCGGGTTGGAATAGTGGTATTGCGCTCGATTAATTTCGTCATAACGCCACCCTTGGTTTCAATTCCCAACGAAAGAGGGGTGACATCAAGCAACAAAATATCCTTAACATCGCCGCGCAACACACCAGCTTGGACAGCCGCACCGATCGCGACCACTTCGTCAGGGTTTACCGAGCGATTTGGCTCCTTGCCGGTCAAACTTTGCACGAGTTCTTGCACCGCCGGCATACGGGTTGATCCGCCCACCAAAATGACGTGACTAAGTTGACCCTTAGACAAGCCAGCATCAGTAATTGCCTGCTCAAAAGGTTTGCGACATCGTTCAATCAAGTCAGCAGTCATCTCTTGAAACTTCGCCCGTGTGAGGGACTCATCCATATGCAATGGACCCTCTGGCGTTGCCGTGATAAATGGCAGATTTATTTGGGTTTGCTGAGTTTGTGACAACTCAATTTTCGCCTTTTCTGCCGCCTCTTTGAGTCGCTGAGTCGCCATACGATCGGCGGCTAAATCAATTCCATGGGCAGATTTGAACTGCTGAACCAACCAGTCAATAACTCGCTGATCCCAGTCGTCACCACCTAAATGGGTGTCACCGTGGGTGCTCTTGACTTCGAACACCCCGTCACCAATTTCAAGCACACTGACGTCAAATGTTCCGCCACCGAGGTCGAACACCAATATGGTTTCGTCATCACTGCCTTTGTCAAGTCCGTATGCAAGTGCGGCAGCTGTTGGCTCATTAATAATCCGAAGCACTTCGAGACCAGCTATTTGCCCGGCTTCCTTCGTCGCCGTGCGTTGCGCATCATCGAAGTAAGCCGGCACGGTGATCACTGCTTGAGTTACGGTGTCGCCCAAATACGCTTCGGCGTCCCGCTTTAGCTTCATCAATGTGCGTGCGCTGATTTCTTGCGGTGTGTAGCGCTTGCCATCGATATCGTCCGATTTCCAGCCTTCGCCCATGTGGCGTTTAATACTGCGAAAAGTACGATCAGGATTGGTGATTGCCTGGCGCTTGGCGACTTCGCCAACAAGAACTTCACCAGCTTTTGAGAAGGCGACAACTGAAGGCGTAGTACGTGCACCTTCAGAGTTGGGGATCACAATTGGTTCACCGGCTTCCAAGACGGCAACGACTGAGTTTGTGGTTCCGAGGTCAATTCCTACTGCTCTGGCCATGGCGATTCCTTTGCTGGGAGTATTTAAATGTTCGAGTTTTCTACAATCACTCTATGCTCACCTTTCAGACTTAACAACTCAGAACTAAGAAAACTTGAGTCGTTGCGACTCAAGTATGGCCTTATCCTCAATAGCTGGCTGGTCAACTATTATCTGTGGCAATGACTGGGTCACTTGTGCTTCTCCGACACGGTCAAAGCACGTGGAATGAACTCAATTTGTTTACTGGTTGGCATGATGTCCCCCTCAGCCCCACGGGAATCATCGAAGCACGACAAGCCGGGATAACTATGCGCCTGGCCGGATTGCATTTTGATGCTGGTCATACGAGTTTGCTCAACCGGGCCATCGAGACATCTCGCCTAGCGCTTCACGAACTTGGCCAAGACGATCTAGTTGTTCTACGTGACTGGCGATTAAACGAACGTCATTACGGGTCATTGCAGGGGCTCGATAAGAGAAGTGTCACCGCGCTTTATGGTGCTGAACAAACCGAACAATGGCGACGAAGTTTTGACATCGCTCCGCCGCCGATAGAGACATCAAATCCAGAACATCCGCTCAACGATCCGATATATATCAAACTTGTAGCAGAGGGGTTCGATCCAGAGCTGCTTCCGGCTACGGAATGTCTCAAGGATGTGCTGGCCCGAGTGGTCCCCTTCTTCGAGGAAATCGTGGCCCCACAGTTGGCCGACAATCTCAATGTGTTGATTACCGGCCATGGCAACTCGTTGCGAGCATTGTTTATGCATTTGGATGGCATTTCAGCGGCCGAAATTGCCAAAGTAAGTATCCCGACGGGTGTGCCCCGTCTCTACACATTCGATGCTCAGCGCAACGTGAGCGCAGTGAATTACCTTGGCGATCCCGAGAAAATTGCCGCTGCAACTCGCAGCGTCTCTGAGCAATCAGCTCTGTAGCGAGACACGGGATCGAACAGGCATCAGTCTTGTAAAACCAACTAGCGTTATCGCGTCATGGACACCAAGCAGAACGGCACAACAACTGCACCAAAGCGCATAAAGCCATACCAGATCTCCATCGCACTTGGAATTGGAATTGGAACTTTCACCGTAATTTCTGGCGTAATTCCACAACTCACCGACTGGGAGAGCGACTCGCCGATTCAGCGAACCGTGTTTGGTGGAATTCCTGGCGCACTCCAAGTGGCTTTCTACTCGGTGATTCCAATGTTGCTCATTTGGGGTTCAATCCGCTTTGCCGATCGAATTCGTAATTGGGAGCGAGGGGCGCCAGATCGCCGCAAGTCAACCCAAAAAAATATCAAACGCCGCCTGGCTGATTATCGAGCAGGGGTGTACATGCGAACACTTTTGAGAGATAGTGCCGCTGGCTTGATGCATTCAATGATGTACTTCGGTTTTCTCGTCTTACTTGGAGTGACTACCGTGCTTGAAATTGATCATCAGTTGCCACCAGCACTCAAGTTTCTTCATGGAGACGTGTATCGCGGTTATGCCTTAGTCGGCGATGTGGCCGGAATGGTCTTTCTCGGTGGAGTGATCTGGGCAATTCTTCGTCGCTATGTTCAGCGTCCGTACCGCATACGGATCAAAACAAAGACCGAGCATGCTGTCATTCTCGGTGTCTTGCTGACAATTGGAGTAAGTGGTTTTGGGGCCGAAGCGTTTCGCATTGCCCAAGGTCAAGCCTCCGGTCTTTCTCTAGATCACGAGAAGTGGAGCATTATCGGCTACCCACTCGCCCAATTGGTCAACTCGGCATCGGCAACCACTCTGGCCACGTGGCATCAAACCTGGTGGATCGCTCATGTGTTGGCGTTTGTTGTATTCCTTGCGATTTTGCCAATCACCATGTTGCGACACATGTTCACTTCTCCATTGAACATGTATCTCAAAGATCGCCAGCGACCCAAGGGTGCGATGCGACCGATGCCTAATCTCACTGAAACTTCGCTGGAGTCATTTGGTGCTCATGTCGTTGAGGACTTCACGTGGAAACAACTTCTTGATTTGGATGCGTGCACAATGTGCGGTCGATGTACAAGCGTCTGTCCGGCCCATGCCACAGGTAAACCCTTGGATCCGCGTGAAATCATTTTGAAAAGCGGTGAAGTAATGGCGGCAACTGCATCTCATGCTCCGAGCGGAAAGGTGTCGCCGCCACTTGGTGTTGATGCCCAAATTACTGTTTCGGCTAACTCGCTGTTTGAACGAATCACTGCTGACGAAATTTGGGCCTGTACGAGTTGCAAAGCCTGTGACGAAATCTGTCCGGTAAATATTGAAATACTCGACAAAATTCTTGACATGCGGCGTTACCTCACGCTCATGGAAAGTGATTTCCCTGCCGAACTTGGAACTGCATACCGAGGAATGGAAAACCAAGGTAACCCGTGGGGAATGAATCAAGGTGAGCGAGGTGATTGGGCCAAAGACCTGGACGTCACTGTGCTTGATCCAGGTGCGCCCTTTGCCAATGAGTACCTCTATTGGGTGGGTTGCGCCGGCAGTTTTGATGACAAAAATAAAAAGGTCGCCCAATCAATGGCGAAGTTGCTCAAGCGGGCAGGAATTGATGTCGCAATTTTGGGACCTAGCGAAATGTGCACCGGTGACAGCGCGCGGCGGTCCGGCAATGAATACCTCTTTCAGATGTTGGCGATACCCAATATTGAGATGCTCAACGGGATGGGTGTTCGAAAGATCATCACCCAATGCCCACATTGTTTCAACACACTCGCCAATGAGTATCCGCAATTCGGTGGCAACTATGAAGTCATTCATCACTCACAGTTGCTCGAACAATTGATCGAGAGCGGAAAGCTTGATGTGAGCAATGCGACACTGGAAGAGCGCATCACGTATCACGACTCGTGTTATCTCGGTCGACATAATGATGTCTATCTCGCCCCACGCAAGGTCATTGGCGCGATCAAGGGTCTTGACATCGTAGAGATGCCTCGAAACGGGACCAATGGCATGTGTTGTGGAGCCGGGGGTGCGCGGATGTGGATGGAGGAAAACATCGGCACGAAAGTCAACGATGAACGGGCCGCGGAGGCAATCGCCACTGGCGCTACTCGGGTGGCAACAGCATGTCCGTTCTGTTACATCATGATGGATGACGGCGTCAAAGGGGCTGGCAAGGAAGAGTCAGATGTCAAAGTGGCCGATATCGCAATTCACTTGCTAGACGCAATTGAAGCCGGTGAACGACTATGAATTACCCATTAAAGCTTCGGCGAAACTCAACGCAACCTGCGCATCTCGCAGTCCCGCTGCAATCGGCGAGCGTTTGCCATCTATGAGGTCAAGTAAAGCACGACACTGAGCGACGAATCCCGGTTTGAATTTAATGCTGTCCTGATCAGGCAATATTTCGATATCGCGCTGCGGGAGATACTTGCGGATAGGGGTGTCGGTAGTTGGCTCGACAACACGCATTCCCCGATAAATTGCACCATACTCCAATGGACGAAGTTCGAATCTTTCACCGTCGCGGTCAATTGAGAGAGAAAAATTCGCAGGCGCATTCCAATTGGCAGAAATGGTGCAGAGATCGCCCCTTAGAGACCGAAGTACAAGAACCCCACCTCTTCTCTCACTGACGGCTTGGACATGATGAACATCCACAATGGTCAGTCCGGATGCTAAATAATTCACCAAATCAAAGCCATGCACAGAATTAAGTCTCACTGACTTGAGATCACGAAAACCAGTAAGTCGATCGATGGGAACGTCTTCTGGAAGTTCAAGGTGCATCAAACATGGTCCGCCTGACTCAATGAAATTTTTGGCCGCCTGTACCGGTGTGTAAAATCGTCGGTTATAACCAACCATCACCGGTGCGTTGCTATCGACAAGATGAGAAAGTGTGCGGGCAGTTATTCCTACCGGTTTTTCGGCA
Source organism: Actinomycetota bacterium (assembly GCA_031401235.1). Taxonomy (GTDB): domain Bacteria; phylum Actinomycetota; class Acidimicrobiia; order Acidimicrobiales; family Ilumatobacteraceae; genus UBA3006. Next base: position 20,380 of record JANNRJ010000037.1, on the reverse strand, counting down.
AGCACTGGTTTACCGGTTTCTATCGCCAGCTCAACGAGCGGAACCATTGCCTCGGTTGAAGCAGCAAGAATAATTGCATCCCACAAACTGCTTTGACGAATAAGGTCGTTCGGGTCAGACCAGACATGGGGTATTTCATGAACCTGTCCAAACAACTTGCTCGTCGACGAGTTTGGGCGGGCCGCAACATGTTCAACAAAAAAACCAGCCTCACGGGCCGCCGAAACATGAAATCCGGCGATTTCTCCGGTTCCTACGATTGCTAATCGCGCGTTGCCTTTCAAGATATGTTCCACTCATGCGAGTAATAGCGATCTTCGGAAGCAATAGGGAACTGCACCGTGCGTCTATCTTCAGCTGCAATCAATGCGCCGATCGCCGCTTCAAGAGAAATTGCTGCATCCAAAGTTGAATATGTCAAATTCTCTCCCGAGTCTAATTCTTCGAGTGCCAATGAAATCGGCGTGACGGCAGGAGACAATAATGAAAACGATTCATCAATTTGAGCCTCACCAACTCGAGTCAACCGTGGATCAGCGAGTATCTCATCAGCGTTTCTTCGAAACATTCTTACCGCACCGTCTGGCATAATATCGAATCTTCCGCTGGGGCAATATACGTGCACCTCTCCGTCAACGCTGGACGAATTTGAATACGTCAATGACAGAAATCTCTCCAACGGGAATTCCCATGACGCTGAACCACCCCACATATCTAGGTGGGTCCCGCGGGGATTGAATTTCTTTGGGTGGGCAACTGCCACTGCACTGATTGGGGCTACTTCAAATACTTCAATAGCAAAATCAATCCAGTGCATTCCTGTCGTTATAAGGCACTGCGCACCACCGTGACCGACAATTGCCACTGGTGCACCGCCAAGAAATTCGACGGAATTCTGTTTCAACTGTTTTGCAATCCCTTGGTATCTCCTCTGTAACCCAACAACTAATCTGATCCCCTCATTCGAGGCTCTAGTCACCATTTCTTTGGCGAACAGAACTGAATGAGCCATTGGTTTTTCACAGAAAATCCGACGAATGCCTAAATCAGCAAGTGCGGTAAATGTCTTAAAGTGATCCGGTCCTAGGTTTGCAATTACCGCAGTTACCGATTTGGCCCGATCACCAATATATCCAAACGCATCATCCAGCGTTTTGAAATGAAGATCGTCCTCACGGAGTTCGATACGAACCCATTCACCAACTGCCGGTGATGGATCAACAACCACAACTTGCTGATATTTATTCACCAATGTCTTTGCGTGGCGCTTACCTATCGAGCCTGCCCCAATGAGTAGACCAATAGTTCTGACATCACTGTTCATTTCAATCTCATCCTTTTCATTTTTCAAAGTTGAAGTTCTCGAAGTAACGACTTGGAGTCGGCCCACGCTGGCCCTGATATTTTGAGCCACGAGCACCTTTACCGTATGGATTTTCCGCGGGTGTTGTCATGGTCATGAAACTCACCTGTCCGATTTTCATATTCGGATAAATCGTGATCGGTAAGTTCGCCACATTGGACAACTCGAGAGTGATGTGGCCGTCAAAACCGGCATCAATGAACCCGGCGGTGGAGTGAATTAGTAACCCGAGGCGCCCAAGTGAACTTTTTCCTTCTACTCGTGCGACTAAATCATCGGCAATTGCCACACGCTCAAGGGTGGATCCGAGGACGAATTCACCGGGATGCAACATGAATACTCCATCGTCTGGAACCTCGACAAGTTCGGTGAGATAAGTGAGATCCTTTTTGACATCAATCACCCCCGCCGTGTGATTACGAAATACTCGAAAGAGACTTGAGACTTTGACATCTACCGATGAAGGCTGCAGACACGCTTCATCAAATGGATCAATCACAATGCGCTTGGCAATGAGTGCCTCACGAATGCTGAAGTCAGAGAGGATCACAACGAAGCACCCTACCTAAATCCACTAGTTGCACCGACTGGTGACCGTAACGCACAGACGATTGCTACTCTTTACAACGAATTTGCGGGTGTAGTTCAGAGGTAGAACATCAGCTTCCCAAGCTGAGAACGCGGGTTCGATTCCCGTCACCCGCTCTGCCAGGATTTTCTGATCTGGGATCCGTGTAACTACCGAAAATGTCAACCCAACTGGATCTGGGGCGCCCGACAGCCGCACTACGCCGTTGACGTATCTAATTAATTAAAGTAGTCTTCTCATCAATGAATCCAAGGGCGTACAAACTAGGTCGGCGAGTCGACTCGGTGGAAGAGACACGACGCCGGATTGTCATGGCCACGTTCGAGGTGCACGACGAGAAGGGCATCGCCGACACCACGTTCCGCGACATCGCCGAGCGTGCTGATGTGAGCCTGGCAACGGTGTATCGCCACTTCCCCACCTACGACACCATCGTTGAGGCCTGTGGTGAGTTGTCCCGTTCCATGCTCCCACCGCTCGACCCGACCGCATTCGCTGAGGTGGGTGATCTGCGCGAGCGGCTGCGAATATTCGCCGAATCGATCGGTAAGCGACTGGAGCTACTCGGCGATTGGGAGTGGATTCGCAACGACGCCCGCAAAATCGCACCGATCAATCGATTCATCAGCGAGTTTCACGACGAAACTTGCGCATTCGCACGAGCCGCGCTCGGATCGTCCGGCGACGACAGAACAGTGGCCATCGTTGTCGCGTTGGTCGACGCAGCGGTGTACCGCCTCCTCCGCGAGGGGGGACAACCACCAGCCGAGGTTCTCGTCGACGTTCTCGGAACTTGGCTTGAACAACGACAACCAATAATTCCCTATAAAGGAGCCTCATAATGGAAACACAAGTCAACGAAATCGCCGACGGAATCTACCGTTTGTCGACGTATGTCCCTGAGATCGCACCGCCCGCCGGATTCACCTTCAATCAGTTCGTGATCGATGCTGACGAGCCGCTGCTATTCCACTGCGGTCCACATTCGATGTTTCCTCTGATCTCCGAGGCGTTTGGGCGAATCATGCCAATTGAGCGCCTGCGCTGGATCACCTTTGGTCACGTCGAAAGCGATGAGAGCGGGGCAATGAACGACTGGCTGGCCGCGGCACCCGATGCAACCGTGGCGTTCAACGCACTCGGCTGCGAACTGTCGGTTACGGATATGGCGGTTCGTCCCCCACGGGCGATGGCCGACGGCGAGGTACTCGACCTCGGTGGCCGACGCGTGCGTTTCATCGGTACACCGCACGTACCCCACAACTGGGAAGCACAAGTGGTATTCGAAGAGGTCACTGGCACTCTGCTGTGTGGGGACTTGCTCGGACACCTTGACGGCCGAGCGGCGACGACGGATGCCGACATTGTCGATGCTGCGCTAACGACCGAAGAGATGTTCGGCTCGATGTCGATGGGTCCACTTACCGTGCCGACAATCCGTCGGCTTGCCGACCTACAGCCCAACGTGCTCGGGTTGATGCACGGGTCATCAATTGTTGGTGGCGATCCCGGTGGACAGCTACGCCGTCTCGCCGATGCACTCCAAGCACAGCTAGTCGCAGCAGTTAGCGCTACTTAGCAACCTTCGTCGGCGACGGTGTCCAGCTGGGAGATTCACTCCCACAACTACAAAAAATCAGCCGCGGATCAAACTGGCCACTGCCCACATTGCAGCAATGCCGCCAACAATTGCCATGGTGATGCTTCGACCGGCGGGTGCTCGTTCTAAATCAGTTGCTTCGCGTTTCGTGACCGGTGGTCGTACGATCGCCAGCAGATTGCCCACACACATTGCTGCACCAAGTGCAAGCACTAGCCAAGCGAGTAAATCTTGGCCAAGAAACATTCGACGAACCTTTAATTGCGCCGTGCGGAATCGGCAAAACTGTCACTGGCCATATTCTCAAAGCGGGTATAGGCCGCCAACCATGCCAATCTCGCCTTACCAATTGGCCCGGCACGATGTTTGGCAATGTTCACCTCAGCCAATCCCTTCAAGTTGGGATCGGGGTCGTATTCTTCGTCTCGATAAAGAAACATCACGACGTCGGCATCTTGTTCTAAGGCTCCGGACTCACGAAGATCCGATAACAGCGGGTGCTTATCTGAGCGAGACTCAAGCCCACGGCTCAATTGGCTCAAGGCAAGTACCGGAACTTTAAATTCGCGCGCCAACAATTTGAGCTTGCGACTGATTTCACTAACTTCGAGCTGGCGATTTTCAGGTCGGCTTTCACCGCCCATCAATTGCAGGTAATCAATAACAATGAGCCCAAGTCCACCTTCACGGCTATATGTACGACGTGCCTTGGCTCGAATCTGACCAACCGATGTGGCAGCACTGTCATCGATGATCAGTGGAACATCGAGTCGTCCAACGGCATGACCAATTTTGGTCCAGTCATTTGGAGTCGGACGTCCGGTGCGCAGGACTACCGAGTCAACTCTGGCTTCGCTGGCAAGAATACGTTGGGCAAGTTCGGCCTTGCCCATTTCAAGTGAGAAAAAAAGAACGGGGAGGTTTGTGGTCTGAGCGACATGTACGGCGATTCCCAGGGCGAATGCGCTCTTTCCCATTCCAGGTCGGGCTCCAACAATATTTAACGTTCCGGGCTGAAACCCTAAGAGCACTTTGTCTAGTTCGGAGAATCCGGTCGGCACACCGGTGAGTGCATCTTTATTGTTGAATCGGTCTTCAAGCTTCTCCATCGTTTCGTTGATGAGAAGTCCAACGCGTTCTGAATTGTCGCCGGTTTCACTCTCCGAGATATCAAAAATTCGACTCTCTGCATCGTCGACGGCCTTATCAACATCATCTGGTTCGCTATAAGCAATTTCTGCAATATCGCCAGCCGCACCAATGAGTCGACGCAATCGTGCCGTGTCACGAACAATTTTCGCATAGCGTTCGGCGCTAGTGATTGCTGGCGTCGAGTTTTGTAGCGACAACAAGAGGTCGAGACCACCAATACCTTCGAGTAACCCCGCTCGGCGCAATTCATCGGCGACCGTCACGGGGTCGACTGGTTCACCGGCGGTGTTGAGTGCTCGAATTGCGTCATATATATGTTGATGCGACGGTTTGTAAAACTCTTCAGCGCGCACTCCGCGCTCGAGAGCAATTCCAACCGCTTCCCGCGATAACAACATCGTTCCGAGAAGCGATGCTTCCGCATCCAGATTGTGCGGTGGAACACGTTGTGAACTGCGATTGCCTGACTGGCGGTCGGCTCGTGAACCATCGTCGCTGGACATAGCTCTACCTTGCCCGAATCAGGCTGTTGATCGCTAGGGGTATAACCCTGTGATTTTGCTGGGGATAACTACAAGGCCACAACAGAGAGTTTGATCGCTATTTCGATATCGGCAAAAAGATCGACAGTTACCGTGTGTTCGCCGATGGTTCGGATTGGCGTGGTGATATTGACCTTCTTTCGATCAATCGTAAATTTCGCTTGCTGCAAGATTGCATCGGCGATGTCGCCAGCCGAGACCGAACCGAATAAACGGCCCTCCTTACCTACTTTGGCCGAAATTTCAAATTGTTGTTGAGACAGTGTGGCACCTATCTTTTGAGCTTCGGTACGATCGGCAACTTCGCGCTGATCGCGCGAACGACGCATAACTTCAGCTTGAGATACTGCACCTTTGGTGGCTTCAATTGCCAGCCCCTGGGGGAGCAAAAAATTTCGGGCGTGGCCACTAGACACGGTGATGATTTCGCCACGCCGACCAACCCCAGCAATATCGGAACGAAGTAGAACTTTCATGACTTAGTCCTCCTTCGTTATCGACACATCGGTCTGTTCGAAGGCATCGGTGAGTTCATGAACATCAGCGAGTTCACTTGCCGCTATGTCTTCTGCTATTTCGACATTGGGAACTGAAGAGGCCGAACCCTTAGAGCCCTTATATGGCCGACCAGACGAATAGCTTTCGCCCCCGTCACGGTCATCACCACGACGCGGCGCCCGACTTGCAGCGACCCGCTTGGTATATGGCAACAGCGCCATTTCGCGCGCATTCTTAACCGCCGTGGCAACATCATGCTGTTGCTGAACGGTGTTGCCGTTCATTCGCCGGGCACGTATTTTTGATCGATCTGACATGAATCGTTGCAACAGATTGACATCTTTGTAATCGATAAATTCGATCTTCTCATTGGTCAACACATTGGGGCGCTTCTTGTATTTGCGAAGTGCCGCTTTGGCTGCGCGAGCCTTATTCTTCTTACTTGTCATGTTGTGGGTCCTTTATCGATATCTAATTTGCAATGGTGACTTAGAAGGGTTCTTCGCCGCTGTCGTGCGGACTGACTTCGCCGCCTGGATTTGAACCTCGCGTCGTCCCGCCAGGGTTGTCGCTTTTTGGCGTGCGCTCAACTTGAGCCGTTGCCCAGCGCAAGCTTGGTCCGAGTTCGTCGGCAATGACATCGATTGCGGTTCGCTTATCGCCGTCACGGGTGGTGTACTCGCGCTGCTCTAATCGTCCAGTAACTACTACTCGAGCTCCCTTGGTTAACGAGGCCGCCGCATTTTCGCCAAGTTGTCCCCACGCGGTGACATTAAAAAACGATGTTTGTTCCTGCCATTCACCGTTTACTTGGTAGCGACGACCGACAGCGATTCCAAATGAAGCAACCCCTCGCCCAGTGGTTGTGAAACGTAATTCGGGATCGCGCGTGAGATTGCCGACGAGAGTGATGGTGTTATCCGACATGTTGAATGCTCCTTTACTTTTGGTATCTAGGCTGACGTAACAGATAGACCGCGACGTGCGGCTTCATCATCTGGCAAACGGAGAAGTTTGTGCCGAAGAACATCATCTGCGATGCGAAGAGTACGTTCGACATCGTCAAGTGCACCACCAGCAGCGGTGACATTGAATATGGCGTAGTACCCGTCGTTTTGTTTCTTAATTGGATAAGCAAGTCGACGCTTGCCCCACCAATTAACTGTGCCGTGGACTGTTCCACCGGCACCTTCAATTGCCTTGGTCACGGTGTTGATCCAACTGTGTGCAACGGAGTCTTCAAGACTGCCATTGACAATAAGCATTAATTCGTACGCACGCATAAACGTGGAATCTCCCTTCGGATCCAGTCAAAGACTGGAGCCCCCGCGGGGGCAGAGTGGATATGTGGAAATTCGAGTGTAACGGCACTTAAGCACCCTGCCACAGGGCTGTTGCAGGGTTAGTTAAAAATCAGCGGGGTCATTCGGCGATAGCGGCTTTACTTTGGACGCCACCGGTAGGGATCGAGCGCAACAAATGATGCCATCCACAATGTCGACATGCTTCCACCACATAGGCCGTGTAGTCATATCGTTGGCATCGAAAATTTTCCAATTCGCTTGATGAGGTGATACAGCGGCCATGCTTTGGTAGATAAGGACCGAACACATACGTCACCAGTACCACATTGTCGGCCACACAAATGGGGCATAGCACTCGCGTCGGACTACCGAAATTGCGTGCCGCACGAAGCAGGTCAGGATGTGCATCACAGACTTGATCCTTTCGCAATCGCCCTTTGCGATATTCATTGATGAGTGCTCGACGGGTGAGTCGATGATCAATCACCCCACCAATGGCTTCACCGGTTTCGCCTGAAATATTAAGTGCGCTCAGCCAACTTGCCGAGACACGGCGGTGATCAGTCATGACTGCGAACATTAGTCACTTATCTGTGGTTTGTGTTGCGACAACCACCATTCGTCCAGCCGACGGCGTACTTCGGTCTCACCAAGTAGCCCTTCTTCGAGTCGAATTTCCATCAGATAACTGAGTGCCTCTCCGACACTCCGCCCGGGAGTAATTCCAAGCTGCGACATTATCGCTGCCCCGTCAAGTTCAGGTCGCAATGCCGCAAGTTCTTCCTGCGAAGCCAACTCGGCGATCCGAGCCTCAAGTTCATCCATTCGTTTTGCCAACATCATTGCTTTCTTTTCGTTACGAGTCGTGCAGTCACAGCGAGTCAATACATTGAGTTCCTCAAGAAGACTGCCGGCATCTCGGACATAGCGCCGAACTGCCGAATCAGTCCAACCCATTTGGTAAGTGTGAAATCGGAGATGCAGAGCGACTAGCTCCGTAATTGCCTCGACATCATGGGACGGATAACGCAAGGCCTTCAACCTCTCGCGACTCATCCGCGCACCAACGACTTCATGATGATGGAAGGTCACACCCTTTCCATCTTTGATTGACCGCGTCTTAGGTTTTCCAATGTCATGAAACAATGCCGCCAAACGGGTGAGGCGAAAATCGAAGTCCACTGAGGCGTCTTGTTTTACGTTTTCGACAACTGCAAATGTGTGTGTAAGCACATCCTTGTGACGATGAATTGGATCTTGCTCGAGACTCATTGCCGGCAACTCCGGAAAAAAATGCTGTGCTAGTCCGGTGTCAACGAGGAACCACAGCCCAATACTCGGATGATCGGCAACGATAAGTCGATCAAGTTCGTTTCGAATTCGTTCTGCAGAAACAATCTGGATTCGATCGTGCATATTCTTCACCGCCAAGGTAAGTTCCGGGACCGGTTGCATGTGCATTGACGACATGAATCGGGCGGCCCGCATCATTCGCAGTGGATCATCAGAAAAACTTTCACTTGGTGCCAATGGCGTCTTGAGTATGTGAGACAGCAAATCGACGGCGCCATTGTACGGATCTACCAATTCGGGGTGATCAGTGGTTAATTCAATAGCCATTGCATTGATTGTGAAATCGCGGCGCGACAGGTCAACGATGATGTCATCAGCGAAGCGAACGTCCGGTTTTCGCGAATCTGGCAAATAGGCCTCAGCGCGATGGGTCGTAATTTCTAAAGTTCTCCCATTTTTCAGAGCACCAATCGTTCCAAATTTCTCACCTTGCGTCCAGATCGAGTCGGCCCATTGATCAAGAATTGTTTTGATTTGCTTAGGTAAAGCGTTCGTGGTGAAGTCGAAGTCAAGCGAATCGGTTCCTTTGTCGAGCAAAAGGTCACGGACAGTGCCACCAACGATGAATAGCCGAAATCCGGCATCTCGAAAGCGCCCGGCCAGCGGAGCGAGTTCCTCCAATATTGGTGCAAATCGCGGAGGAATCATATTAATTCAGGTTAGGCGTTGGCGACTATCCAGGCGAAGAGACCGAGTGAGATGTCGATTCGGGCAGTTGCCCCACCCACTCACCGCTGTGCGCCGTAATCTTGGGTTCAGACAATGAATAATTTTTCGAATGTGACAGCGGCTAGAGGAGATGTGCAAACTCGACATGCTTGGCGTCGATTGAAGGTATTTGCTGTTATTCCACTCTTTCTTGTTGGATTCGGATCTCTCCGTACAACGCCAACTTTTGCCCTGACCGTGCCTGTGGATTTGAAACTTACATCCCAGAATTTCAATATTGCACAGTCGACAAATTTGCGACTTGTGGTTCGAATCGTCGATGATTTGGCGAGATCGGCAATGATTGCCGATCGATCCTCCACATTTCACATCATTGCCGGACGTCGAATAGCAACCCGAGCAAGGGTCGTCGACATCGGCAACGGAACTACGCCAGTCAAACCACTTTCGTTTCTTGATATCCCGGTTTCCCAGACAGTGGAATCGGCGGGTGGAAATTTTGGACTTTCCATTCCGACAACAACAAGTGTTCGGCGTGATGCGCTCTCAATTAAAGAATCGGGTATCTACCCGATCAGTGTGCAAGTTGTTCAAGGCACGGAAGTCCTTGGCCAACTCACGACATTCATCAATGTGTTTGATCCCTCTGTTTCATATCCGCAAATGCCGGTTTCGATAGCCGTAAGTGTGACTTCTCAACCGACACTTCAACCCGACGGAAGCACGCTCGTACCTGACGGTGCAAGAACACAATTGAAACGATTGGCTGATCTTCTCGAAGTTAATGCTGCGCCAATATCCGTACAGGTTCAACCAGAACTACTCGAAGGTCTCACTCGGTCCACCGATGTGGAGGATGCCGAGTTGCTCACACGATTACGCGGTCGCTTTCAATTTCACGATTTGCTCAGCTCCACATACGTTTCATTTGATCCATCTAGTTCGCAACGTAGTTCCATGAACTTGGAGTTCGCCGATCAATTGCGCCTGGGTGAAGACATCGTCGATATGAACAACGGAGACGCGGTACCGTCCCGTCGGACGTGGTTGAGCCGAATCACTGTTGATGCCGATGGAGCAACATTGCTACGTGATTTCGGCATTCAAGCATTAGTTCTCCTGCCACAAGCGGCCGCACCACTGGGAACCTTTGATAATTACGCGCGTGCCTACCGCGTGAATTCAACATCGCGTGGAACATCAAACGCCGTGACGCTATTCATTAGCGACCCCAGTTATGCCCAGGAATTATCAGGCACGCACGAAAATCCTGTTCTTGATGCTTATCGAATTGCCGCCCAACTGCTTACTGAACGCAACGAAGTGATCGGTGCAAATGGTGATCCAACTGTTCGACACAAGGTTCTCTCTACCAATACCGGCGATGTACAGGATCCACTGCTTATGGGACGCCTAGCCGTTGCTCTCGACCACGCTCCCCAACTCGCACTTACCGCTCTGACTGATGTGCGAATTGCCGGCATCGATACCACCGCAATTACATTGCCCCGCACAACTCGGGTAGATCTGATCGAGACGAGAGACACTTTGGCAACATTGCTAAGAGAAATTCAATCAACCTCGACAATGTTGTCGCCGGAATCTCCCCAACTAACCGAATGGCCGACATTAGTAGCAGCAGCATCATCAGACACGTTGTCATCAGATGATTTTGATCGATACGTAACATCAATTCGCTCAAAGTTGCGCAGTGTGCGCACTTCGATCAAAGTTCCTGAATCAATTACCTTCACCCTTACTGGCAAGGAGAGCAATCTACGACTTCAACTTCACAACACTGCACCACAACCGCTCACTGTCGTGGTTGATCTTGTGAGCGCCAAGTTGCAGTTCCCGACAGGCTCACAATTGGTCACAATTCCTCCAGATTCTGCATATGACCTTGTTGTACCCGTCATTGCTCGAGCCAACGGAACCTTCCCTATTGAGGTAGTCGTCCATACCCCAGACGGTGCAACACAAGTTGGCAAGAGAATTCAGTTATCGGCACGAGTAAGTGCGCTTGCGGGTCTTGGCCAGTTAGTCAGCGGCACTGCCATTCTCATTTTGATCGCGTGGTGGGCTGCTCATGTTCGACGTAACCGCCGTCATGAATCCATGGGTAAGCATCCAGCAGTACGCTAATGCCCATGACAATCCGAGTCGTGACCGATAGTGCGTGTGATCTTCCACGTGATCTTGCCCAGCAGCATTCAATCACCATCGTCCCACTTTCTATTCGATTTGGTGACGCTGAATTTATTGATCGCCAAGATCTCACCACAGAACAATTTTGGGAGAAATGCGCTGCTTCACCAGTGTTACCTGAGACTGCCGCGCCTTCCCCGGGACAATTTGAAAACGCATTCCGGCAGATTGCCTCCGAAGGCGCAAGTGGCATTGTGGTGATTTCGCTTTCATCAGAGTTATCGGCAACGATGCAAAGTGCCGAAGTGGCAGCGAAGTCTCTGGCCGACACGATTCCAATTCGAGTTATCGATTCTCGGTCAGCATCAATGGGCCAGGGATTGGCGGCCGTGGCGTGCGCCAAGTTGGCAGCGGGTGGCGGAACGCTGGAAGAAGTAGCCGATTTGGCTAGTTCTCATGCTGGACGAACAAAAATATGGGCTGCTTTAGACACCCTTGAGGCTTTGAAAAAGGGTGGTCGCATCGGTGGTGCCAAAGCACTCCTAGCCTCGGCACTGTCGATCAAACCGATTATTGCAATCATCGACGGCAAGGTGGCGGAAGGTGGTCGGCAACGCACACGTGGTAAGGCCATTGCATTTCTGATCGAAAAAGTTCGCCAAGCTGGTCCAATCGAGAGCTTGGCAGTACTTCAGGCTCAATGCTTGGATACTGAAATTTTGTTGAACGGACTCAAAGAGATTTATTCAGGCGACATCGTGGTTGGCGACATTGGTGCTGTCATTGGGTCACACGCTGGTTCCGGCACAATTGGAGTTGGATTCGTCGTCGCAAAATAGTTACGGCTCATATCCACAAAACATAAGGGTCGTTCGCACTAGCGTCGCGTCTCAGCGATGTCCATTGAAAGCACACTTCCCGAATTGATTGGTGGTCGTTACCACTTAGAGCGTCAAATCGCCCGAGGTGGAATGGCCGAGGTGTGGTTGGCCACTGACACATTCCTGACACGAGAAGTTGCTGTCAAACTTCTCAAACCTCATTTGGCTGACGATCCCGTGGTTACCGAACGCTTCCGTCGCGAGGCCGTTGCCTGCGCCGGTCTCGATCACCCCAATGTTGTGGCTGTCTACGACTGTTTCGAGCACAACGGCCGACAAGCAGTTGTGATGCAATATGTACCGGGTAAGAGCTTGCGAGAAATTCTCGATCGACGCCAACGACTCGGACCCGAACTCACCACACACATAGGCGCGTCAATTGCCGCTGGATTAGATGCGGCGCATCGTGCTGGATATGTACACCGAGATGTCAAGCCAGGCAATATTCTGCTCACCCCAGATGGCCGATGTTTGCTCACCGACTTTGGAATAGCCAAAGCGCTGATTGCGACTGGTGATGATCTCACCAACGACAACATCATGATGGGTACCGCGAAATACCTTTCACCCGAGTTGGTCCGAGGCAAACCATTGGATGGGCGGGCTGATCTCTACGGATTGGGATTAGTTCTCTATGAATGCTTGGCCGGTCGGGTGCCTTTCATTGGGGAAACTGACGCAGATACTGCACTTGCCCGACTTCAGCGAGAACCAACAGATCTTGGGCGATTGCGACCATCATTGTCTCCACAGCTAATCAAAGTGGTCCACAAACTTCTCGCTCGGAATCCTGAACATCGCTTTGCAACGGGAGCCGAGACTCGCGCCGCACTGATCAGTGCAGGGACCGGACAACACGATCACACCACCTCAATGACTCCACCATCGGGAATGGATTCGACGAGAACTGGGGCACTAACTGCGTCTCAACGTGTCACTACTTCGCCGACCCCGAATCGTTCTCGAATTCCTGGCGAACCGACACCAACACTTTCGCCACTACGAGCACCTACCCGCGTACCGTCTGGGAACGCCACTCGCAGCCACGCCCATGGCAGCAATCGCCGACTCCTCGGACTGATCGGGGCAATTCTTGTCGTTTGCGCAGTCGTGCTATGGCAGGTGGTCAAAGAAACTCAACCTGGGGAACCAATCGCCGAAAACACGGTCGTTGCCCCATCCAATCTTGGACCTCTGAGTATTTTGTCCGCAGCCAGTTTTGATCCAAATGGTGATGATGGGCATGAAAATGAAGCACAAATCAGTGCGCTACTTGACGGCGATCCGGCAACAACATGGACGACGACGTGCTACAGCAACCAATACTTCGGATCGAAAGAATTTGTTGGAGTTTTGTTACATCTATCTCGGTTGGCTACGGGAACTCTCGGGGTCGGAATGTCGAATGCGCCTTGGACGATCGAAATATATGCTGCTCAAGACAAGGCGCCGGGCCAACTCTCGGAATGGGGACAACCAGTTGATAAGTCGTTTAGTGCAACACGACAACGTGGAATATTTGCCATTTCAACGCCGGCCAACTATGTCCTCGTGGTATTGCGTGAAGTAGGTCGAAGTGGCGAATGTAGTGAAGCTAATCCGTACCAAGGAATTCTCTCGGGAGTCACCTTCGGCGAGGGTTAGCCTTGAGGCATGCCATCTAACCCATTTACCGATCCGCGGTGGGCGGCTAATTCCGTTGAATCGATAGATCGATTCGTTGCCCTGATTCGTCGATATACAACGCAACCACTAGTTGTAATCGCCCGAGGTCTGGTATTTGGCATCCTGGCACTAGCAACAGGATTTCTTGCCATCACACTAATAATCATCGGCGGTTCGCGTGCCCTGGTGTCACTTGGTGATGTCTGGTTTGCCCATGCCACTTCGGTTTGGCTCTCGTACATTGTTCTTGGCTCAGTCTTCACCGTCACCGGTGCGTTATTGATGAGACGACGCCGACCACCACGCAACTGAAAGGTACCCATGTCAGGCGCCGACACATCTCATAAAGTTGTCATTATTGGTTCAGGTCCAGCCGGACTCACCGCGGCAATCTATGCAGCGCGAGCAAATCTCGCTCCCCTCGTCATTGAAGGTGAACCGTCATCGAATTCGGACCAACCAGGTGGTCAACTCATGCTCACCACCGAGGTGGAAAACTTTCCTGGTTTCCCAGACGGAATTATGGGCCCTGAATTGATGTCACGTTGTCGTGAACAGGCGGCCAAATTCGGTGCAACATTCATCACCGAGAAAGTGACCAAAGTCGACTTTTCTCAACGCCCGTTACGGGTTTTTGTTGGTGAAACTCAGTACACGGCAGAGTCCGTAATCGTTTCCACCGGTGCGCAATCACTGATGCTCGGACTCAAGGAGGAAACCCAGCTCATCGGACACGGCTTATCAACTTGTGCAACCTGTGATGGATTTTTCTTTCGCGGTCAACAGGTGGTCGTTGTTGGCGGCGGTGACTCAGCCATCGAGGAAGCAACATTCCTCACCAAGTTCGCTTCGCACGTAACTCTCATTCACCGCCGTGATTCTCTTCGGGCATCTAAAATTATGCAGGATCGTGCGTTTAAAAACGACAAAATTTCGTTTCTCTGGAACTCACACGTGACCAAACTTCACGGCGATGGAAAACTTTCTGGAATAGAGATCACTAGTACCATTGATGGTTCAAAGACAAATCTTGATATTGATGGCCTGTTCGTTGCAATAGGTCATCGACCGAATACCGATCTATTTAAAGAGATTCTGGATATGGAAGACAGTGGTTATCTAATAACTCGAGCTGGGTCAACCTATACGAATATTGATGGCGTGTTCGCGTGCGGAGATGTTCAAGATCACACCTACCGACAGGCCGTAACGGCAGCGGGATCGGGATGTATGGCCGCAATTGACTGTGAGCGGTGGCTTGAGTCACAGCACTCTTAGATAATTTTTCGCGTCGGGAACAAACCCGTCTGCATTGTTGTTGTAGTGGGTAACATCGTCATGTCCTCAGACCACGCGAACCTCGCGTTACCACCTGATGACCATCACCCAAGGAATCCTTATGGCAGACGGAATCGTCACCCTCACGAGTAATAATTTTGATGAAACAGTTAAAAGTAGTAGCACGCCAATCGTTGTTGATTTTTGGGCTGAATGGTGCGGACCATGTAAGTCGATCGCGCCGATTCTCAGCGAACTTGCCACTGAACAGGCCGGCAAACTCACCATCGCTAAACTCAATGTTGACGAACATGGTGATATTGCCCAACGGTTCAATGTCATGAGCATTCCAACTCTGCTTGTATTCGATAAAGGTGAGATGAAAAAACGCCTTGTTGGGGCAAAAGGAAAAGGTCAACTTCTTCAGGAGCTTGCAGAATTTCTTCTAGTTTCCCCTTAACACAAGGTCAGCGCGGCGATTCCGTCCGCGAACTGCAGCAACGTCTAATTGCTGCAGGTTTTCTCACGGATGCCCAAATAGAACCAGGTTGCTTTTGTCGCGCCACTGGCGATGCGCTAATAGTCTTTCAATCCCAGCAGGGTCTTCCCCCAGATGGCTATTGTGACCTCAATACTTGGTCGGCTTTAGTTGAGGCGGCGTGGATTCTCGGTACGCGACTTCTATATTTCACCTCACCTCAATTGCGAGGTGACGATGTTGCGTCATTGCAGCACCAATTGGCAAAGCTCGGATTCGATTGTGGTCGAGCAGACGGAATTCTTGGTCCGCAATCAATTCACGCTTTAGTAGATTTTCAAACTAATTATGGCCTGGCGCCTGATGGCATTTGTGGGCCAGAAACTCTCCGAGCGTTGGATCGAGTAATTGGACATGGCGGAGATGGTCCGGGAATTGTGACAGTTCGTGAGTTTGAAGAACTGCTTCGCGGAGATTTCTTTGGTGCCAAAGGATCGCCACCTCGTGTTGTTATCGCCACTTTGCGCAACCATTCGCCTCAGTTACTGCACATTGCTCAACAAATTTCTCGCCTCCTATTTTTTGATTCAGATCAAGTGATAATTATTGATCACGCCGATGTCTCTTCACACATTCGAACCGCAAACACATTCGAAGCACATGCCTATGTCGGAATCGACTATGTCGCCGACAGCGAAAACTGTGTCGCCTACTATGAAACACCAACGTTTTTTTCCCAAGGGGGTCGGTCACTTGCCACCCGAGTGGCCCAAGAACTTGCCAGGTCTGACGGAAAAACTGTTCAAATAAGTGGCATGCGCCTACCGGTGTTGCGCGAAACTAAAATGCCAGCAATCATCTGCTCGCTTGGAAATTCGGCGATGATCATCGAAAGCCAAAAGACAATTGCCCGGGCCATTTCCACGGCAATCTCTGTATGGGTTTCGGGAATAATCGGTGAATCATCAGAACCACCATCCACCGCTCCTTCCTAAGTTATCCACAGGGTTATCCACAGTATGTGTGAAAGGTGAAGTTGAGCATCACCATAAATCTCCTAGTGAACTTCATGCTGTTCTCTAGTGATTGCTTGGACCTTCAGCCATCAAGCGATACATCCGCTCTAAGTCATCAAGATCAGCAAAATGAATAATTACTTTGCCATTCTTTCCTGACATCGTTACGTTCACCGTCGTTCCCAAATGTTCGGCCAATAAATGTTCAAGCTCCAAAAGCCCAGGAGCCCGAAGACTCGGACGTTCTGGTGTTGAAGAAGTCGGCGAAGGTGTCGTTGATTTTCTGCCTGTTGTTGGCACCAACTGGGCGGGACGTTGGTGATCGCGTACTGCGTCTTCGATTGCTCTCACCGTCCAATTTTCATCGGCGGCCTTCCGTGCTAATTGTTCCTGAAACGCACGATCAGGGCTTCCCAATAAAGCTTTTGCATGACCTGCCGACAATCGTCCGTTTGCCAGTAGTTGCTGGATGGCTGCCGGTAGAGCGAGCAAACGTACAGAATTTGTGATTGCCGACCGACTTCGACCAACTTTTTTGGCAATGTGTTCATGGGTCATTCCAAAATCATCAAGTAGCTGTTGGTATGCCGCCGCCTCTTCGAGTGGTGTGAGATCCTGACGGTGCAAGTTTTCGACAAGAGCTTGCTCAACCGACGAAGCATCATCGGTGACTCGAATGATTGCCGGAATAACAGTGAGTCCGGCCCGAGTTGCCGCCCGCCAGCGCCGTTCCCCAGCAATCAGTTCGTAGCGTCCGTCTTTTCCTGGACGAACTAAAATTGGTTGGAGCAAACCAATTGCCCTAATCGACGCCGAAAGTTCACTCAGGGTGTCTTCATCAAAATGGACCCGCGGTTGGTGAGGATTTGGGTCAATTGCGTTAATTTCAATATCTCGAAGACCTGAAGTGGCAGCAATGGTCGTACCCGTTTGCGGACTGATGTCCGACGGGATCAGAGCGCCAAGCCCCTTACCGAGTCCGCTGTGGCGGGCCACCGCTTACCTCCAGTGCAACAGCTCGGTACGCTTTGGCGCCCGCTGACGATGTGTCAAAAGTAATAATCGGTTTGCCGTGAGACGGAGCCTCGGCAAGCCGAACCGTATGCGGAATCACAGTTGGACACACCTTGTCGCCGAAATGTTCCCGTACTTCACTAACCACATCACTGGAGAGTTTGGTTCGAGAGTCGTACATCGTACAAATAATTGTTGAAACACCCAGACCTGGGTTGAGGTTGCGACTAACGAGGGCGACATTTCGGAGTAACTGGCCAAGACCCTCCAGGGCGTAGTACTGGCACTGCACCGGAACAACGACCTCTTGGGCGGCTGTCAAGCCATTGACGGTGAGAAGTCCAAGGGAGGGGGGACAATCAATAATCACATAGTCAAACTGATCCGATATCGGAGCAATAGCCTTCTTCAAGCGAGTTTCCCGACCCATTGCTGGAACTAGCTCAATCTCAGCCCCGGCAAGATCAAGACTTGCGGGGGCCACAAACAGATTCTTGACCGCGGTTGCCTCCAAGCAATCCTCAAGCGGAGCATCATGGAGCAGTACGTCATAGATGGTGGTTTCCAGGTCACGGGTGTCAAGTCCTAGACCCGTAGATGCATTTCCTTGCGGGTCAAGGTCAATGAGCAGTACCCGATATCCCAATTCGGCTAAACATGCACCCAGATTGATCGCAGTCGTTGTTTTGCCCACACCGCCCTTTTGATTGGCAAATGCCATGATTCGAGGGAGTGGATGACGTTGGATCGGTCTGACGGGCGTCGTTGCAGGGGTGGAAGCCGCTCGGGCTTTCATGCGGACCATGATCGATTCATCTTATCTCTGAGGACCTTAGAGGCTGGGGATATCTCGGAAGGATGTTCCACGTGGAACATCCTTCCGAGAACTCACTTTTCGATGACGGGTGAAGCATGTTCCACGTGGAACACTGCAACAGGTCCGATGCGATGTGGACCGCTCAGCCCCAGGCTGGCAATGTCGATTCCTGTCCAGCGGTCGGGTATTTCTTCAGGTGGCTCGCTGATCACAACGACTCCTCCCACACGCACGAAGCATGCTGACAGGCTAAGCGTCGTTAATGGAGGTCCAAATCCCCTGCTTATTGCCGCGTCGAAGCAACCTTGCCAGTCAGGTAGGCGGCTCAGGTCTTTTGCGTCGGCACAGCGCACGCTCACTCGTTCGGCAAGGTCAAGAACCGATACCGCTCGAACAAGTGCGTCGGCACATTTGGTTCGCCGATCAACGAGAGTAATTTTAAGCATTGGTCGAACAACAGCCACAATCAACCCTGGCACCCCCGCTCCACTGCCAAGATCAATTACCCGCATCACTTCGGCGGGCAAAGCATCAGCAAACCAAGTCGAATGACGAATGATCTCCATACCCGGGGCCGAACCCAGAGTGCCGATTCGCTGGGCCTCACCTAATACCCGTAATAGCCCCTCGTGACCGGACGGGGGCGCCGCGGCCGATTGCATTCCAGCGATGATACTCGCCGATCAGATAACGAAAAGCGAGTTAGCGACTCGTTGACCGCTGTTACTTGGCGCCGTCTGCAAGCGATACAACAACTCGGCGGTGTGGATCTTCGCCTTCTGAATGAGTTGCAATACCTTCCATTTCGGCCAAAGAATCATGCACAATTTTACGATCGGCGGAATTCATGGCCTCCAGGGCTCGTGGCTCGCCACCAGCAAGAACCTCATTTGCTACTTTGAGCGCAAACCGGCCTAATGCTTCTCGCCGACGTTCACGGTATTTGGCGATATCTACACGTAGGTGGGTGTCATGATCACCGAGGCGGCGTTGACTCACAACTCGCGTTAAATCTTGCAACGCCATCAGTGTCGTGCCTCGCTGACCGACCAACACATTGAGATCATCACCATCAACCTGAATATCGATATCGTCGTTTTCTACCTTCGACATTACCGATCCAACAAGACCAGCTGAGCGGAGCACACCTTCCAAAAATGTGGTTGCTACAGCACTGACAGTGCTCGCCTCCACATGCGGTTGGTCGACATGTGGTTGATCGGCACGCGGGGTGCGTTCACGGGGTGCGCGTGTTTCTCGGTCTGGGCGCGAAGCGGAATTACTTCGCGGACGAGAAGTTGACTCACCTGCAGAGCGTGGTCCCGTTCGCCGTTGTGTACTTTTTGATCCTCGCTCACGTCGCTCAGCTTTGGCACGCGGTGTTTTAGGCCGGATCCGAGCACGAACGCGCGCTTCACCACGAGTTCGCCCGAATAATCCCTGCTTCGGTTCATCAAGAACTTCGAATTCAGCATCATCATCAGCGACACCTAGTTGATCGAGCGCAAGATTTTTTGCTTCTTCAATTGTGGCTGCAGTTGTTTCTACCCATTCCATAAATATTCCTTTGTGTGTGAGTTGCGGTGATACCGCAATAGATCAGTTTTGTGGTGGTTTTGGTCGGCGAGAAATTTGTCCACTTCGATTTTTTCCGGGCGGCTGTGGACGCTGGACCGATGGCGTTGGTTTACCTTTAGGCGGCGTCACTCGCTTGCTCACGAACGGCGCAGGTGTTGATCCTGGCTTTGACTTTTTCTTTTCCTGAATCTTCTTGGATGTTTGATCCTTATCTTCCTTGGCCATGTCTCGCGCTTGGGCGCTGGCAGCTTGAGCCTGGCGGCCAATTGACAGATCATGACCATAGAACCGTTTGGTGATGTAGTACTGCTGAACAATGCGCACTAGGGCCTGCACCATGTAATAGACAACCAATTGGGTGGTGAGAAAGATCTGAAAAAAGGCAAACGCCACCGGCAAGTACTGCATCAACTTGGCTTGACCAGCAGACATCGT
>JANNRJ010000036.1:0-144857 GCA_031401235.1 Actinomycetota bacterium | reverse complement strand
GCTTGGGGTGACAGGTGAGCGAGATGTACTTGCCTCAACGGCACTGACGTTGGCGCGTCGCGTCAAAGCGATTACAGAGATTCCAGTCCTTATAGGTGTTGGTATATCAAATGCATCGCAGGCCGCGGAAGCGGTGACCGTGGCCGATGGGGTCATTCAAGGAGCATCCGTGGTTCGGCGTTTAATGGAGTCGGGTCCAGATGCCGTAGGCGAATACATAGCCCAAGTTCGCACAGCGCTCGATAACGCAGTTTCTATCAACCGCTAGATTTATTGTGATGTTGAAAGCGGGAGACAAAGCACCAGCGATCGAGCTTCTTGATCAACACGGTGAAGCCTTTACTCTCAAAAGTCTTGGCAAACGAAAAACATTGGTGTACTTCTATCCCAAGGCCGATACTCCTGGATGCACTCAGCAATCGTGTCTATTGCGAGACATCAGCAAGGACATTGGTCGGACCGCCATCGTCGGGGTCAGTCCTGATACTCCATCCAAACAACTCAAATTTGACGATAAATATTCACTCGGATTTCCACTTCTTGCCGATACCGAACATGTGGTGTCCAAGGCCTACAAAGTGTGGAAGAAAAAGTCGATGTACGGTCGGGAATACATGGGAATAGAGCGATCAGCCTTTCTTATAGATGGGAATGGTGTCATTCTCCATGCCTGGTACAAAATTTCGCCGAAGGATACTCCGACGAACTTGCTCACCGCATTGGGCAAATGATGTCATTTCCTCATCCAACCGCACTCATTGCGCACCGACCCCCGTTCTTATTTGTGGACGAGATTCTCGAACTGTCACCTGGAATATCGGCAACGACTACTTGGACGCTTCACGGCGATGAATGGTTTTTCGCCGGACACTTTCCTCTGCGACCGACACTTCCCGGGGTATTGATGTGCGAAGCGATCGCTCAAACTGGGGCTATTGCAATTCTGAGCGATGAGCGGTTTGCCGGCAAACTTCCGCTCTTTGGTGGACTCGATGCTGCTCGATTTCGCCGACAGGTTTTGCCTGGTGAAACCCTTGTCATAACTGCCCAAATAACTCGTATGTCGGCACGGGCGGGAAAGGGCACTGGTATCGCCAAGGTGAACGGCGAAGTTGCTTGTGAATGTGAATTGCTGTTTGTCGTCGTCGACACGTAGGAAATTGCGCCAGGTGCTGTTGTGATTTTAGGCCCCGTATGGAGCCAAGATCACCGAACCATTGTGCCCACCGAATCCAAAATTATTTGAAATAGTTGGACCAGGATTCCACTTTCTAGGTTTACCAATCACAAGGTCAATACTCATTGCCGGATCCAAAATGGTCGTACCGGCGGTTGGCGGAATCAATTGCATTTCAAATGAGAGCAGTACAGCCGCGGCTTCAAGGGCACCCGCCGCACCCAAAGGATGTCCGGTGACACCTTTGATCGATAGCACTGGCGGAGATTGTTGGCCAAAGACTTTAACGATGGCTTCCGATTCAGCAGCATCATTAAGCGGCGTCGAAGTGCCATGAGCATTAATTTGTCTGATGTCGGAAGCAACGATTCCGGCGTCCTTGAGCGCCAGGTTCATACAAGCCGCGGCTCCAACACCACCTGGTGACGGAGCCGTGATGTGATGCGCATCTGCATTGCTGGCTGCGCCAAGTACCTCGGCAATAATTGTGGCACCACGATTTACGGCGAGGTCCATTCGCTCCAGGATGAATATCGCCGCACCTTCGCCCATAACAAAACCATCGCGGGTTACATCGAAAGGTTTGCTCACCAGAGTGGAAGACAGGGCAGTCATATTGGTAAATCCTGCAAGTGCGGTGAGCGTTGCCGCAGATTCCGTACCACCCGTGATCACCGCGTTACAACGCCCCCATGCAATGAGTCGCGCGGCGTTACCAATCGCGTGGGTCGAAGCGGCACAAGCGGTGCACACGGTCTCCGTTGGACCTTGAAGTTTGTAACGCATTGATATTGCAGCGCCAGCGGCATTGGACATCATCATCGGAACAAGAAACGGAGATACACGACGTTCACCTTTTTGAACTCGAGTGATGACCTGCTCTTCCAAAGTACGAAGGCCGCCGATACCGGTACCCAAAATGCATCCAATCGTGGCCGGGTCGTAACCGAGTTCTCCGGCCTGGGCGAATGCTTCTCCGGCAGCCGCAAGAGCAAATTGTTCGCATCGATCAGATCTTCGCGCGTCTTTGGGGCTGTCAAAATATGGCAACGGATCCCATTGCTCAATTTCAACAGACCGCACACCAGATGAGCCAGGTCCTAACAGACCGGTCCAAAATGCTTGTTTGCCTATTCCGCACGGCGCGACAACGCCATAGCCCGTAATTGCAACGCGAAACCCAGCACCTTGCATCGTCGTCGTGGCTCGCTTCGACTACCCGGAGACGGGACTACTTGACCTTGGAAGTGACGAGATCGAATGCCTTACCAATGGTATCGACTCCCTCGAGTTCAGCTTCAGGGACCTCGATACCGAATTCTTCCTCCAGAGCCATAACCAACTCGACAAGATCCAAACTGTCTGCATCAAGATCTTCCCCAAAGCTGGCTTCCGGCGTGATCTTCGATGCATCAACTGACAGCACTTCAACGGCGCACTTTTTGAAGCGATCAAACAACTGCTGGTCCATAGGATTCTCCTGGTCAATTAACTCAATACGAAATTCGTTTTACTCAGTTTAGTCAGTGGCCCATGCCCATTCCGCCGTCGACGGGGATTACTGCACCCGTTATATACGCGCCGGCTGATGATGCGAGAAAGGTGACGACTCCTGCGATTTCATCGACGGTTGCCGTGCGACCAAGTGGAACGGCTGCTAGGAGTTCCGCGAGTCTCTTCTCGCCGAGTGATGCGGTCATTTCAGTGTCGACTGGACCTGGGGCGACGACATTGACGGTGATATTGCGAGACCCGAGTTCGCGAGCCAATGAGCGAGCCAAACCAATCAGCCCCGCTTTAGATGCCGCATAGTTGGCTTGTCCGGCTGAACCCATTAGAGCGACGACACTAGACATCAAGATGATGCGGCCGGCACGGGCTCTGAGCATTCCCTGTGTCGCTCGTTTACAGACACGAAATGCGGCGGTGAGATTGACATTTACAACTTCGGCGAAGTCATCTTCAGACATTCGCAGAAGAAGCCTGTCAAGGGTAATTCCTGCATTCGAGACAAGTACTTGCACCGGTCCGAAGTGATTCTCAATTTCGGTGAAGGTGCGTTCGATGTCATCGGCAGATGTGATATCACACTTCACTGAGAAAAATTCAGGCGGCGGAGGTGATGAATTGTAAGTGATCGCAACCCGATCGCCGAGTGCGGCAAAATGGCGTGCGCAAGCCAGACCTATTCCACGAGAACCGCCGGTGACAAGTATGACTCGACCCGTTGATTGTCCGGTTTGTGAATCGCTCATATATCACCCCATCGAATAATTGCACTTGCCGCGGTCATTCCCGCGCCGAATCCAACCAATAAAACCAAATCGCCGGCGTTCAACCGTTGATGATCGGCAGCATCGAAGAGAGCCAGTGGAATTGAAGCCGACGATGTGTTGCCTGTTTCTTGGAGGACCACAGCGGTGCGTTCCATTGGCACTCCGAGACGGTCGCATGCGGCACGAATAATTCGGATATTGGCTTGATGCGGAACCACAAGAGCAATCTCATCTGCAGTCACGCCAGCGATAGCCATTGATTTGTTTGCCGAGTCCACCATGACGCGAACCGCTTTGCGAAATACTTCCTTGCCGTCCATGAATAGATTTCCACCGATTTCGGCGTACAGAAGTTCCTCGGCGGAGCCATCGGCATCTAAATCCCACGCCAACAACTGTCCGGGTCCATCAACAACAGATATGACTGCAGCACCCGATCCATCGGCGAATAAAATTGCCGTGTTGCGATCACTCCAATCAGTGATCCGAGACAATGTGTCAGTGCCAATCAATAAAACATTTCGCGCTCCCATTGCAATGAGTCCATGGGCCGTGACGAGTCCGTAGACAAAACCTGAACAAGCCGCATTGATGTCGAATGCACCACATCGAAGTCCGAGTTGGTGCTGAACGCGTACCGATGTCGCCGGAACGGCCCGATCGGGCGTGGTAGTGGCGAGAACGAGTGCATCGATTTCAGACGGATCAACGCCCGACATTAGTAATGCCTTCCTACCGGATTCAATAGAAAGACTTGCCGTGGAACCGCCTATATGTCGCCGTTCGATTCCAGTACGTTCACGAATCCATTGATCAGATGTATCCATTGTTTTCGCCAGATCGTCATTGGTGATCACCTTTTCTGGTAATGCGGTTCCCCAACCTGCAATAACCGCACCGCGAATAGATTGTGGAATATGTGGCATCACTATGTCCTTAATGGGTCCGTAACCAGGCGATTGGCTGTCGGGAGGTGACTCGTTCGCCTTCGACAGCAATATAACTCTGCAAAATTCCAGCAAATGGTGACCGCACTTCATGGTCAGCGACGTGCCCGAGAATGTCGCCAACTTCAATAGCAAGACCATCGACAAGGGTTCCCGTTGGTTTAAAGACGCCGGCCGCTGGACTGACAACGAGTCGCTCAACGGCGAACAAGTGCTCACCCTCATGAATTTCGGCCATAACTGAGGCAGCCGGATTGACCGTTCCGACCCATTCGATGAGTTTGTCCAAGTCATCAGGAGTGGCGACGCTAATGGCTCGCGCATTCTCAAGAGTGCGCTTGGCCATCCCCGTAAGTACTCCACCAGGACCCAGTTCTATGAATCCAATTACTCCCGCTTGAGCCATCGTCAACAAACCATGTTTCCATCGGACTGGGCTTGACAGTTGGGCGGACAACAACGAAGCCCATTCATCACCGTCGACATGAGGTAAGGCATCCACATTGGAGACAATCGGAACTTCCGTATCGCGGGGGCGGGCAATTGCGATTGCCTCCCGCAACCGTTCGCGGGCCATCGTCATATAGGGAGTATGGAACGCTCCAGATACAGGAAGAACTATGACGCGTTTGGCTCCCAATTGTTTGGCGTGACTAGACGCGGCGGCCACGCCTTGGGGTGACCCCGCAATAACTACTTGTCCGGGCGCATTGAAATTGGCTATCCATACTTCGTTATCGGCTCGTCGACATGCAATTTCCACATCTTCATCGTCGAGTCCTAGAACTGCCGACATAACTCCAGGAGATTGCAAACCCGCGTCGTGCATCGCCGCCGCGCGCTCCACGACCAATCGAACACCGTCATCGAATCCCAAAGCACCGGTTGCGGTCAGGGCTGTGTATTCACCCAAACTGTGACCAGCACAATAACTTGGCTCAATTCCAAGACGTTCCACCGCATCGAGAACCATGAGGCTCAAAACAAAAGTGGTCAATTGGGCATTACGAGTATCTTTGAGTTCTTCGGCATCCGCATCCAAGAGGAGAGCACCGATATCGCGACTAGCGAGACTTGAAGCTTCGGCGACCAGTTCCCAACTTTCATGGTCTACCCATGGTCTACCCATACCGGGTCGTTGAGACCCTTGGCCAGGAAAAGTAAAGGCAAGCATGAGTGGCGGCAATTCCCCTTTGTCTCGGTACAGCGTAGAACCTAAATCACGATACGGACAATTACTTACGTGTGTTCGGTACAATGTTGGTCACTCGGCCCGAGTGGCGGAATGGCAGACGCGACGGACTCAAAATCCGTTGTCCGCAAGGGCGTGTGGGTTCGACTCCCACCTCGGGCACAACAAGGTTTCGTGTATTGACTTCAAGAGCGACCCCTACACTAAGCACAATGTCGCTTGCATTTTCCACTCGACTGATTGAGCGACGGTTACTTCGCGGTTCATTGACCCTGCGTCAATTAAGAGAAGAACTTCGTGTTGTGGATGAGCAATTGACGGTATTGACCGATGATGCCCAGGACAAGGAACTTCGATCGCTAGTGGCCGAGACACCTCATGCGGCATTCGAGCACCGGGATGCTCAGTCGCATGTCGAATCCCTTAGTCACCATCACGACTATTTATTGAAAGAAATTTCCGAGCTTGAATTGCGTCAGGATTCCTTGCTCGACAAGTTGGGTCGATGACCAGGGGCCAAGAATCTTTGCGCGTAGTAATTGCCGAAGACGAAGCGATCATTCGACTTGATTTGAGGGAAACTCTTGAAGAAGAGGGATACACGGTCGTAGCCGATACTGGTCGCGGAGATATCGCAGTTGAACTAGTACGCCTGCATCAACCTGATGTCGCAATTTTTGATATAAAAATGCCTGGTCTTGATGGTCTTGATGCGGCTCGAATGGTGGTGGCTGAAAAGATCTGCGCCGTGGTGATGCTCACCGCTTTTAGTCAGCGTGAAGTGATTGAGCAGGCTCGTGATGTCGGCGCACTCGCATATCTGGTGAAGCCATTTCAAAAAACGGACCTCATCCCCGCAATTGAGTTGGCAATCGGCCGCTTTCGTGAATTGAAATCACTAAGTGGTGAAGTTGAAGCGCTCGGCGAGCAACTCGAGGCACGAAAGATTTTTGACCGAGCCAAGGGGATTCTTATCAACTCGCATCAACTATCTGAACAGGATGCATTTGATTTCATCCAAAAGACAGCGATGAGCACCCGAACGAAGATGCGTGAAATCGCTGAACGGATAATTGCTGGCGACTTGCAACCATGAAGTTGATGGTTCTAGACGGAAACTCGTTGGCGTATCGGGCATTTTTTGCCCTTCCCACCGACATGGTGACGGCTGCCGGACAAGTGACCAATTCCGTATTTGGTTTTACCTCGATGCTGTTGTCAGTGATGAAGGATCAAACGCCCGATTCTGTCATCGTGGTGTTTGATCGTAAGGAGCCGACTTTTCGTCACGTTGTCGCACCTGAATACAAAGCCCAACGGGTTTCACAGCCAGATATTTTGTATCAACAACTGGACATCATTCGAGAATTGCTCGGGGCCATGGGAATCCCGTCCATAGATGCGGCGGGATTTGAAGGCGACGATCTCATCGCCACAATTGCTCAAATGGCTGATCGGGATGGAATTGATGTTCTCATTGTCACGGGAGATCGCGATACCTTCCAGTTAGTCAAAGATCCCCATGTTCGAGTGATGTACAACATGCGCGGAGTGAGTGATTATGCGTTATACGACGAAGCGGGAATCATTCAACGGACTGGTGTCACGCCAAATCAGTATTCCGACTATGCCGCTCTCCGTGGAGATCCAAGCGACAACCTTGAAGGTGTTCCCGGAGTTGGTGAAAAAACTGCCGCCAAACTCATTACTAAATATCACACTCTTCTGGCGGTATTTGATCATGCCGAGGAACAAACCCCAAAACTACGTGAGTCCCTAAGTGTCCATCGAGAGCGAGTACTTCGTAATGCCGATCTGATGGTGCTGCGTCGAGACGCGCCAGTGGAAATTGATATTCACGGCTGTGCGCCGCGACCAAATCTTACGGCGGTGAAGAATTTATTCGAGGTACTCGAATTTCGGAACATGACAAAACGTCTAATGGATTCGCTGAAATACCTTGGCTTAGAATTGAATAATGCTGCTGGCGAGTCGGCGCCGAGTGCTTCCGAAAGTGCCATCGCCGAGATTGTCGCCCAAGTCCGAATCATCGGCGACGTTGATCAGGCAGTTTCGGCAATCAATAGCGCCAAGCACACCTACCTCGCCGCGACATGGACTGGATTAATTGACAAGTCAACCCTTAGTGGAATTTGTGTGGTTAGCGATGTCGTCGCTTCCGAAGTGTCGTGGATTCCGCTCCAACTTTTAGTCGACCGCAGAGTTAGCAAAGCGCTAATTCAATGCGCAACGGTGAGGGGACACAATCTGAAACCACTGTTGCGGGAACTGTTGAACAGTGGAGTTGACATCACGAATATTGATTTTGACACAGCTATTGCTGCTTATCTTTTGGATCCATCAGAGAGTCGGTACGAACTAGCCGAATTGCTTAACCGATACACAGATCGCGTGCTTGTAGCTGGCGGCGCTGAAAAATCCGGGCAATTAAACTTCGACGCCGATCTGTCGTCGGTACATTCTGTCGAACAAAATGCTGCCCAGGCATTGGCGGTTGCATATCTGAGTGCTCCACTCATCGATGCTCTTGCCAGCCAGGGGGTTGAAAAGTTGTATCGAGAAGTGGAGCTTCCACTTGTGCGGGTACTGGCGCGAATGGAACATATTGGTGTCGGCGTCGACATCGAACAACTGCGCACAATAAGTGCCCATCTCAAAAATGAAGTAGAGCGCCTTACAGACGAGTTGTATCAAGTTGCCGGATCAAAATTCAATCTCAATTCCCCAAAGCAACTTAGTGAGATCTTGTATGCCCAAAAAGGACTCTCTCCACCGAGAAAGACAAAAACTGGATTCAGTACCGACGCGGCGACTCTGGAAACACTTCGGGCGCAATGGCCGGAGTTCATCGAGCCGCTTTTGAAGTACCGAGAATTCGAAAAATTGCGGTCAACTTATGGTGAAGGTCTTGTTCAGGCCGTCGGAACCGACGGAAGAATTCACGCCACATTCAATCAAACGGTTGCGCGAACCGGTCGCCTCAGTAGTGACCAACCAAATTTGCACAATATTCCAGTCCGGTCGGAGGAGGGGCGAGTATTTCGACAGGCATTTGTGCCTTCGCCAGGACATCAACTGCTGGTGGCGGACTACAACCAAATTGAATTGCGTTGCATTGCCCATCTAGCCAAAGACCCGGGTCTTATCAAAGCGTTCATCGACGGGGTTGATATACATACGGCGACTGCGGCAAGCGTTTTTGGAGTGCCATCATCGGACGTGACGTATGAGCAGCGAAGTCAAGCAAAGATGATTTCCTATGGTCTCGCCTATGGAATGGAAGCGTACGGACTAGGTCAGCGATTGGGAATTGGAGTGTCGGAAGCTTCCGAAATTCTGGACGCGTATTTTCGGGCATTTCCAAACGTGAAAAACTATATGGATACGACTGTCGCAGAAGCTCGAACGAGGGGCTTTACAGAAACGATCTTTGGGCGTCGTCGACCAATTCCTGAACTGCACAATGAAAATTTTAGAATCCGTCAGTCAGGGGAGCGACAGGCGATGAATGCAGGAATTCAAGGCTTGGCGGCGGATATTTTCAAAATCGCATTGGTTCGGATAGACCACGAACTTGAGGTCGCACGATTGTCAAGCCGACTGATACTCCAAATTCATGACGAAGTGATCGTGGAGGCAGTCGTTGATGAGAAAGTCGCAGTGGAGAAATTGGTGCTTAGCGCGATGACAGGCGCGGCGACACTTATAGTTCCGCTCGAAGTCCATGCGGCGTGGGGCGACTCATGGGCCAGCGCAAAGGTGTAGACAAAGTGGTATCGTGAACCCGTTCTACCGTTGGTAGTACCTATATAGAACGATTCTGTCGTTTCGTATGTGACCATCTCTCCTATCCGCCTGAAAGAATTCCTCGTGTCCGACTCTCAGCTTCTCATCTCCCCACCAATGGGTACCTTCGATTCAGAAGGTAACTACACACCCCGCCAAGTAACTGAACGTGATCTCACTACTTCGTTTGCCGATGCAATCAACGACACTCTCGTTGAACTCAAGGAACGGCAATTGGTGACCGGGACGGTCGTACGAATTACCCGAGATGAAGTGTTGGTTGAAATCGGTTATAAAACCGAGGGTGTAATTCTGGGCCGCGAGTTGTCAATTCGCAATGATGTGGATCCTCACGAAATTGTGAAACTCGGGGAAAAAATTGAAACTTTGGTCCTCACTCTTGAGGACAAGGAAGGTCGTCTTCTCCTTTCTAAAAAGCGTGCCCAGTATGAGCGTGCGTGGGGCGATATTGAAAAGGTCAAAGAAGCTGACGGAACCGTGGAAGGTCTCGTTATTGAAGTCGTCAAGGGTGGACTCATTGTGGACATTGGTCTACGAGGATTTCTGCCCGCATCGCTTGTCGAGCTTCGTCGAGTTCGTGATTTGCAACCATATGTCGGCCAACGCATCACGGCGAAAATTCTTGAGCTTGATCGCAATCGGAACAATGTTGTTCTCTCGCGTCGAACATTGTTGGAACAGAATCAACGCGGCGCTCGCGACGAGTTTTTGACCAATCTCAAGGTTGGCGAGATTCGCAAAGGAAGAGTTTCAAGCGTTGTTGCATTCGGCGCATTTGTTGATCTTGGTGGTATGGATGGTTTGATACATGTTTCGGAATTGTCATGGCGACATGTAGATAATCCAGGTGCCGTTGTGAATATTGGCGATGAAGTTAATGTCAAGGTACTCGAAGTCGATATGGAGCGAGAGCGCATCAGCCTGTCACTAAAAGCAACTCAGCAAGACCCGTGGCAAGAATTTGCTGGCACTCATCAAGTTGGCCAACTAGTTTATGGGCGAGTTACAAAACTAGTTCCATTTGGTGGATTCGTCCAGGTTGGTGATGGAATTGAAGGACTCGTTCATATCTCTGAAATGTCCACTCACCATGTGGAAGCGCCTGAACAGGTGGTCACTCCGGGTGAAGAATTGTGGGTAAAAATAATCGATTTGGATCTGGCGCGTCGTCGCATAAGTCTGTCAATTAAACAGGCCGCAGAAGGCGGAGAACTCGCCGAAGAATATCGCGGTCAATTCCAAGTTGACGACCAAGGAAATTGGGTTGGTGGGGACGATTCCACGCGTGAAGCAGCATGGTCGGAGTTCTTTGATAGCGCAGCCACTGCCAGCGCCACTTCGCAAGACGCGTCAACAGCGCAGGCGAGCCCAATCCCAGAGGTGTAGAGACAGTGATCCTCATTGGTCTTACCGGTGGGATCGGTGCGGGCAAATCGACAGTCTCGGCAATGCTCGCTCAGCGCGGAGCGATCATCATCGACGGAGATGCACTTGTTCGGGAGCTTCAACAGCCCGGCACTGTCGTATTGAAAGAGATAATCGAGCGATACGGTCCCAAAGTGATTACAGACTTGGGTGAACTTAACAGGGCGGCATTGGCAGCCATTGTGTTTCAGGATCCAAATGCCCTAGCCGATCTAAATGGGATAGTTCACCCCCCGCTGGCCATTGAAATAGCGAAGCGAATTGAAGCCGAATTCCACACCGACCATGTTGTAGTGCTTGATCTTCCACTCCTAGCGGAGAACCCTCGTCATGACTTAAGCGGCGTCGTCGTCGTCGATATCGATCCCGAAATTGCGCGAGACCGATTGGTTAAGTTTCGGGGGATGAGTCGATCCGATGTGGATGCCAGAATGTCTCGTCAAGTAGACCGCGAAACTCGAAATGCAATTGCTGGTTTCATCATTGATAATTCGTCGGATCTGGGACATTTACGAGACGAAGTTGAGCGGGCCTGGAATTGGATAATTAAATTGCCCCATTCACCCAAAATTGATCATGGGGAAGTGTCGCCGTAGTGGAAACCACCCACGATCAGAGATTTAAGGTTGAATCCTCATACAGTCCAGCGGGAGACCAACCTCAGGCAATTCAGAAACTAGCCGATGGAATTAATCGAGGAGATCGATTTCAAACACTCCTCGGGATTACGGGATCCGGAAAATCTGCAACGATCGCTTGGACTATCGAACAGATCCAACGACCGACACTCATTCTTGCACCAAACAAAAGTCTCGCCGCCCAATTGGCGCAAGAGATGCGAGATTTCTTTCCTCGTAATCGTGTTGAATATTTCGTCAGCTACTACGACTACTACCAACCCGAAGCATATATAGCTTCAAGTGACACTTTCATCGAAAAGGATTCCTCGGTTAATGACGAAATAGATCGACTGCGACATTCGGCCACGGCAGCACTCTTGACCCGTCGCGACACAATTGTTGTCGCTTCGGTGAGCTGTATATATGGAATGGGCAATCCAGAAGAATATCGCGGTCATTTATTGGAATTGCATACCGGGGTTGACTATGACCAACGCAGTATTCTTAAACGTTTAGTTGATCTGCAATATGACCGCAATGACATGGTTCTCGGTAGAGGCAATTTCAGAGTTCGTGGCGACACCATCGAAGTGCATCCAGCCTATGAAGAGACCGTATTGCGTATTGAAATGTTCGGTGACACCGTCGAGAAAATTACCGAGGTCGATCCGCTAACCGGCGAAACTCTGTACGAAAAAAGTGAGGCCTTGATTTTTCCAGCCACTCACTATGTGGCGGGTGATGAACGAATGCGAACCGCCACCCTTGCCATCGAAACCGAACTTCAGCAGCGGCTCGCCTGGTTTGAGGACAATGGAAAACTGCTGGAAGCGCAGCGCCTTCGAATGCGTACTCAGTATGACCTCGAAATGATGGCAGAAGTCGGCTTTTGCGGTGGCATCGAAAACTATTCGATGCACATTGACGGCCGTTCTCCAGGTGAACCTCCGTTCACTTTGTTGGACTACTTTCCCAAAGATTTCGTTCTGGTGATCGATGAAAGCCATGTCACTGTTCCACAGCTGCATGGTCAATTTGCCGGTGATCGAAGTCGGAAAGCTACCCTCATCGAACATGGATTTCGGCTTCCATCTGCGGCTGATAATCGACCTTTGCAGTTTGAAGAAACAATTGACCGTGTTAACCAATGTATATTTTTGTCGGCGACGCCATCGAAATTTGAGATTTCGATTAGTTCTCAAGTAGTCGAGCAAATTGTCCGGCCAACCGGACTTGTCGACCCAGAGGTTGTTATTAGGCCCACTAAGGGTCAAATTGATGATCTCATTGTCAACATTGGTCAAGTTGTAGCTCGAGGCGATCGAATCTTGGTTACCACTTTGACAAAGAAGATGGCCGAGGATCTAAGTGAATACTTAATTGAGCAAGGGTTACGGGTGCGATATTTGCACTCAAACATCGACACCATTCAGCGAATTGAAATACTTCGAGCCTTGCGATTGGGTGAATTCGATGTTCTGGTGGGAATCAACCTGCTACGCGAAGGGCTTGATTTGCCGGAGGTCTCACTAGTGGCGATTTTGGACGCTGACAAGGAGGGATTCCTACGCAGTCGGACTTCGTTAATCCAGATGATCGGTCGGGCGGCTCGAAATGTGGATGGGCAAGTCATTATGTATGCGGATAAGAGGACTGCGGCCATGGATTCAGCAATTGATGAAACGCATCGTCGTCGAGAGCGTCAAATTGCATACAACCTGCAGCATGGAATTAACCCGCAGACCATTCGTAAAGCTGTCGGCGACATTTTGTCACTTTTACGACCGGATCACACGGCTCCGGTTCCAGGAAAGGGTAAACGAAAAGATCGCGAGCGAGACAAAGTGGTGCGTGAGCTGCGATCGTTACCCGAGCAGGAACTTGTTCGACTAATTCAAACACTTGAAGAAGAGATGCATCTTGCCGCTACCGAATTGAGATTTGAGTACGCCGCTCGCTTACGAGATGAAGTCAAAGAATTGCGACGCGAGCTTCGCGATGCCGAGTAAAAGGTCGCCGGTTAGAACATCGCCGAGTGGAACATAGATAGCCTGCCTTTAATGTCCCAATCTCCCAATCAACCGTCTCACAATCAAATAGTCGTTCGCGGTGCTCGTGAACACAATTTGAAAAACATCAACGTAGATATACCCAGGGATCGCCTCATTGTGCTCACCGGACTTTCAGGCTCGGGGAAGAGCAGTTTGGCCTTTGACACCATCTATGCCGAAGGGCAGCGGCGATATGTGGAGAGTCTGAGTGCCTACGCCCGACAGTTTCTTGGTCAAATGGACAAGCCCGATGTGGACATTATTGAGGGTCTATCACCGGCGATTTCAATCGACCAGAAATCCGCCTCCCGTAATCCTCGTTCGACAGTTGGCACGATCACTGAGGTGTATGACTATTTACGGTTGTTATATGCGCGTATTGGTATTCAGCACTGTGTCAAGGACGGTACAAAATTGCAGAGACAAACGCCTCAGCAAATCGTAGATCGGATTCTTGAACTTCCGACTGGAACGCGCTTTCAAGTGCTTGCTCCGGTTGTGCGTGGACGAAAGGGCGAATATAGCACCTTGCTTCAGGATCTTTCCTCTCAGGGATTCACTCGAGCACGGGTAGATGGCGAGACCGTGGAGATCAATGAATTTTTAAAACTCGATACAAAATTGGCGCGATACGAACAGCACACTTTGGAAATTATCGTCGACAGATTAGTACGCCGAGATGGAATCGAGCGACGACTCACCGACAGTCTTGAAACCGCATTGCGATTGGCGGACGGAGTTGCCGAAGTTGAACTGATGGTCGCCGATAGTGACTCAGTAAAAAAGTCGCAACCCAATCTTACGAAAAAAGGGAGTCGTCTAGAAAGCCTCGAAAACGAGACGCTCACGTTTAGCCAACATTTGGCCTGCCCCAAATGTGGAATCAGTTATGACGATCTCGCCCCGCGAAACTTTTCGTTTAACTCACCGTATGGGGCGTGTGAAGATTGCTTAGGACTTGGAACCAAGTATGAGGTGGATCCTGAACTTGTCATTCCAGACCCGGAATTGACCATAAACGGAGGTGCTATCGCGCCTTGGCGATCAGCACATACTCAGTACTTCACTCGAATGCTTGAGGCAGTAGCCACCGAATTTGGAATTGATCTGGACAAAAAATGGTCGAAACTCACCGAGAAGCATCGAAAGCTAGTGATGGGCGGAGTTCGTGACAATGTGATGGTGAAGTATCGGAATCGTTATGGACGTGTTCGAGAGTACAGCACGGCATATGAGGGAATTATTCCGTGGATCCAGCGACGACATGAATCATCGGAGAGCGATCAATCACGCGAACAGTACGAAAGTTACATGCGGGAAGTGCCTTGTCCAAGTTGCGCGGGTGCACGACTAAAGCCATCATCTTTGGCAGTGACAGTTAACGAAATGCACATTAGCGACGTGTGCGAAATGGCTATTGCCGATTCGGCCAAATTTCTGGCGTCTCTTGAGCTAAGCGAGCGAGAACGGCTAATCGCCGAGCGGATTACGAAAGAGATCAATGCGAGACTCGGTTTTCTCTTGGATGTTGGATTGGATTACCTCTCCTTGTCGCGTGCCGCCGCCACACTGGCGGGAGGAGAAGCACAACGAATTCGACTTGCCAGTCAAATCGGGTCCGGACTTGTTGGCACGTTGTATGTGTTGGATGAACCATCGATTGGATTACATCAACGAGATAATCATCGATTGATCGACACCTTGATGAGATTACGAGACCTTGGAAATACAGTCTTGGTGGTCGAACATGACGAGGACACGATCAGGGCTAGTGATTGGATCGTGGACATCGGCCCCGGGGCGGGCGAACACGGGGGAGAGGTTGTGTATAGCGGTCCCGTGCGGGGCATTACCAAAGTGACTAAATCTATAACCGGACAGTACTTGGCCGGTAAACGTTTTATTCCAGTACCCGAACATCGACGAGAAACCAAGAAGGAATGGTTGACTATTCGGGGGGCTCGGCAACACAATTTGCAGAACATTACGGTAAAGATTCCGCTCGGATGCTTTGTCACAATCACCGGAGTTTCTGGGAGCGGTAAGAGCTCACTGATTCGAGATATTTTACTGCCCGCCCTAATGCAAAAGATTTACAAGTCAAAGGATGCGCCTGGAAAACACACTGGCGTCGACGGCGTTCAATACTTGGACAAAGTCATCGACATGGATCAGTCGCCGATTGGTCGGACGCCCCGGTCGAACCCAGCGACTTATACGGGCGTATTCGATGATGTTCGCAAGCTTTTTGCAGCGACTCCAGAATCCAAAGTACGCGGTTATATGCCCGGTCGATTCAGTTTCAATGTCTCTGGAGGTCGATGTGACGCGTGTTCAGGTGACGGAAACATCAAGATCGAGATGCATTTTCTACCAGATGTGTATGTTCCATGTGAGGTTTGCAAAGGCGCGCGGTACAACCGCGATACTCTTGACATTACATTCAAAGGGAAAAATATTTCCGACGTACTGAATACGCCGATCTCGGAAGCAGTTGTGTTTTTCGCCAATCAACCGCGCATTGCGAGACACTTGCAAACCCTTGTTGACGTCGGACTTGGGTATGTTCGCCTAGGACAGTCAGCGCCAACACTTTCTGGCGGGGAGGCGCAACGAGTTAAGTTGGCCAGTGAGCTAGCCAAACGTAGTACCGGCCACACGATCTATTTGCTGGACGAACCAACCACCGGATTGCATTTTGAAGATGTTCGCCGGTTGCTTACTGTGCTGGCTCGTCTTGTTGATCAAGGAAACACGGTGGTTGTCATTGAACATAATTTAGATGTGATTAAGACTGCTGACTGGATCATCGATTTGGGACCTGAGGGTGGGTCCGGAGGCGGACGGGTGGTAGCCGCTGGCCCTCCAGAAGCGGTGTCCCTAGTGAAGGAAAGTTATACCGGCCATTACCTAAAGACAGTTCTTGCGGCGACTCACTAATGGAAAAACCTCCAGCTCAGCAGATTCCTAACGGACCTGGCTCGTATCAATTCAAGGATGATCTTGGCCGCATAATTTATGTCGGCAAAGCGGCCAATCTTCGCTCAAGAGTGGGTAGCTACTTTGCTGATCCAAAGTCATTACATCCTCGAACCGCCAGCATGATGGCAGCGGCGTTCTCGATTGAGTGGATAACCGTTCGAAGTGAATTAGAGGCGCTCATACTTGAATTTACTCTGATCAAAGAGCATCAACCACGTTTCAACATAAGTCTCCGCGATGACAAAAGTTATCCCTTTCTAGCGATCACGGCAAACGAAGAATGGCCTCGTGCCGTAGTGGTACGGAGTCGCAAACAAAACGGCTCGAGATATTTTGGTCCATATGTGAATGCTTGGGCAATTCGCGAGACATTTGACTTGCTGTTGCGAACGTTTCCCGTACGAACCTGCTCACCATCCAAATTCAATCAACATCAGCGGCTTGGGCGTCCGTGCCTACTGTTTCACATCGAAAAATGTAGC
The DNA here is from genome assembly GCA_031401235.1 of Actinomycetota bacterium. GTDB lineage: Bacteria > Actinomycetota > Acidimicrobiia > Acidimicrobiales > Ilumatobacteraceae > UBA3006. Next base: position 127,877 of record JANNRJ010000036.1, on the reverse strand, counting down.
GGACCCTGTGTTGGTGAAGTTTCAGCGATTGACTACGCACGACACGTACGCGAATTGATCGCTTTTCTGGGTGGTGATAGCGACGAAGTAATTGAACGTATGGAAATTGAAATGCAACGCGCATCCACTTCGCTTGACTATGAGCGAGCAGCACGATTGCGTGATCGAATCACTGCAGTTCAGCGAGCCCTTGAAAAACAACTTATGGTCGGCGAACGGAGCGAGAACATCGACATTATCGGTGTCGCCGAGGATGATCTCGAGGCAGCGCTGCAAATATTTTATGTTCGCAAGGGTCGAGTTGTGGGGCGTAACGGCTTCATCATCGACAAAGTTGAGCATGTCACGCCAGCGGAGTTAATGGACCGAATGCTGGAACTACTTTATGGAGACGAGCCACCAATGGGTATTCCTAAGCAGGTTCTCGTGCCAGTTTTGCCTGAAAATCTTCACATTCATGAAGAATGGTTAACCCGCCGGCGAGAGTCAAAAGTGCAGATTCGAATTCCGCAACGAGGAGATAAAAAGGCTCTTCTTGAAACCGTGACGAAGAACGCAATTGCAGAATTGAATCGACATCGTTTGAGACGGGCATCCGATCACACCAGTCGGAGTCGCGCATTGGCAGAATTACAAGACTTATTGCATTTACCGATTGCCCCGTTGCGCATCGAGTGCTTTGACATGGCGCACCTCCAGGGGACGGATTATGTGGGGTCGATGGTGGTGATGGAAGACGGAATTCCGGCCAAGAAAGAGTACAGACGATTTAAGGTGCGAGATGTGCCAGGAAACGATGATTACGCGGCCATGCGTGAAGTCTTGACTCGTCGGCTGAGTGCTTACATTCAAGAGCGCACAGTTCCGGTGGCTGAGCGAGGCAATCGCCCAGGCAAGTTCGCCTATCCTCCTCAATTGCTATTGGTGGACGGTGGCAAAGGTCAACTTGGCGTGGCAGTAGAAGTGCGCCATGAATTGGGTTTGGAGAATGAAATTCCGTTGGCTGCACTGGCCAAACGTTTTGAGGATGTCTATGTCCCAGGGAACCCGAATCCGGTCCAAATCCCGCGCGGAAGTGATGCATTATTTATGCTGCAAGTCATTCGCGACGAAGCACACCGGTTTGCCAATTCTTATCATCGCCAACTTCGTGGCAAGAGAATGCGTTCCAGCTTTTTGGACGGTATCACCGGACTTGGCTCAGCACGTAAGACGAGATTGTTGGAGGAGTCTGGGGGAGTCGAAGGAATCAAGCTGCTGACCCGCGACGACTTACGAGCCCTGACATGGTTACCTAGGTCAGTAGCGGATGCGGTGTATACGCAGTGTCATTTGGTATCTCAGTAACCTGTAGTTCGTGACGGACATATTGCTCATCGCTGGTCTCTCCGGTGCGGGGAGGTCGCAGGCTGCAGATGACCTGGAAGACCTGGGGTGGTTCGTCGTTGACAACATGCCAGTTGCGCTCATTGACAAAGTCGTCGAACTGGCAGGTAGCAATGTGGCCTTGCAGTCTCAGTTAGCGCTCGTTGTCGGAACTGCGTCGAATCAATCCAATGCCGTTGCCGTTGTACATCGACTGAGAGAAGCGGGAAACCGGGTGCGGATTTTGTTTTTGGACGCGTCCACTCCAGAACTTGTTAAACGGTATGGTGCAACTCGTCGAAAGCACCCACTGGCACATCAGCACGCGAGTATTGCTGAAGCAATTGACCATGAGCGAGTATTGCTCGAGCCAGTAAAAGGTTCGGCGGATCTAATCATTGATACAAGTGATTTGAATGTTCACCAATTAAAATCACAAATAGTCGAACTATTTTCCAGTGGTGAAGAAAGTTCTGGGATGCAGGTGTCGGTTACATCCTTTGGGTTTAAGCATGGAATCCCCCTTGATGTGGACATGGTGTTGGATGTTCGATTTTTACCGAATCCACACTGGGACGAACAATTGCGACCACAATCGGGGTTGGATGATGCGGTGCGTGACTATGTGTTGGATCGACCATTGACACAGGGTTTTCTGGAGCGGATCCATGGATTATTGGATTTACTCCTACCGGCCTATGAGACCGAAGGCAAGAGCTATCTCACCATCGCCATTGGTTGTACTGGCGGTCGCCATCGATCTGTTGCCATCGCTGCAGAACTTGGGGAGTGGCTAACGCTTCATGGCCAACGCCCTCGCGTCACTCATCGTGATATCAACCGCTAATGTCAACTGCCATGACTGTACGCATCGGTATCAACGGATTTGGACGAATTGGAAGAAACTTCTTTCGCGCCGCACGCGCATTGAACGCTGACATCGAAATTGTCGCGGTGAATGACCTTGGGTCGCTGAAGACAATGGCCCATCTGCTGAAGTATGACTCAGTTCTTGGGATTTTACCGGGTGAAATATCGGCAACTGATTCTGGAATTTCGGTGGACGGCAAAACACTGCAGGTATTGCAAGTTCGAGATCCGAAGGATTTGCCATGGAAGGCACTTGGAGTTGACGTGGTGATTGAGTCAACTGGTTTCTTTACGGACCGGGACAAAGCGGCTTTTCATCTCGATGCGGGCGCATCCGTGGTAATTGTTTCGGCACCGTCCAGCGGGGCTGATGCCACAATTGTGTTTGGCGTCAATCATCTGGATTTTGATCCAACTAAACACAAGGTGATTTCTAATGCTAGTTGTACCACCAATTGTTTTGTGCCGATGGTTAAAGTGCTCGACGATGCTTTTGGTATTTCTCAGGGGATGATGACCACGGTGCATGCCTACACCGGCGACCAACAACTAGTTGATGGTCCGCACAGTGATTTGAGGCGAGCACGGGGTGCGGCAATCAACATCATCCCAACAGGTACTGGCGCGGCACGGGCGACAAGTCTGGTTCTCGAGTCAATGAAGGGCAAATTGGATGGAACATCGTTGAGAGTACCAGTGCCGACAGGTTCAATTACTGACTTCGTGGTGAATCTGAAATCGGCTGCATCGAAGGATGAAATAAATTCCGCATTTAAAACGGCGGCCGATGGACCATTCAAGGGAATAATTGAGTACACCAGTGCGCCTATCGTTTCCAGCGACATCGTCACCAATCCTCATAGTTGTATTTTTGATAGCGAATTGACGATGAGCCTTGGGTCGATGGCCAAAGTATTCGGCTGGTACGACAATGAGTGGGGTTACTCAAACCGTCTCGTGGATCTCGCTCTTCATGTCGGTAAAAAGTTATAGAGAATATTTAGCCAGTCCTAGTGTCTCCGCTGCCGCTATTGGAAGATCTTGGTGACGTGATGGGTAAGCGCGTTCTGGTGCGCACTGACTTCAATGTGCCAATGTCCGGCGCGGATGGGGCCAGATTTATCACCGATGACTTTCGGATCCGAAGCGCATTACCCACCATTAAGTGGCTGATCGAGCGGGGCGCCAATGTCGTATGTGCGAGTCATTTGGGGCGACCAAAGGGGAAACCGGACGAGAAGTATTCGATGTCACCTGTTCGTCAACGACTAAAGGAATTTGTACCTCAAGTCGAACTTATGGAAAATTTAAGGTTCAATCCAGGTGAAGAAGCCAATGATCCCGAATATGTAAAGTGGTTAATTGACGGGGTGGATATGTATGTCAATGATGCATTTGGTGCCGCCCATAGATCGCATGCCTCCATTGTGGGACCACCTGCCTCACTGCCATCGGCGGCAGGTCGCTTGCTCCAGCATGAAGTAGAGGCATTGACGGAATTGAGAGAAAACCCCAAACGACCATTTGTTGTGGTCCTCGGAGGAGCCAAAGTGAGTGACAAAATAGGAGTTATTGAGGCACTGTCAGAAGTTGTCGATGAATTGCTTATTGGCGGTGCAATGTGTTTTACATTTCTCGCCGCACAGGGGTATCCGATCGGTAATTCACTGTTCGAGCCGGATCAAGTCGAAACTTGTAAGCGGCTACTTTCTGGCTCGATGCCACTTCATCTTCCTGAGGATCTTGTTGGTCTCGACGCCACGGGAAGATTCGCCACCTTTGGCATTCGGATTCCAGATGGCGCAACTGGTTTAGATATTGGTCCGGGTACGGCGGCCGCTTTTAGTGATTTGATTATGGATGCACGCACAGTGTTTTGGAATGGACCCATGGGCATGTTTGAAGACGAGCGATTCGCTGCTGGCACTCGCACCATTGCTCATGCAATTGCCGACACCAAGGCATATAGCGTGGTCGGCGGGGGCGATTCGGCGGCGGCTCTCGCGCAATTTGATTTGGTCGATGAAGTCGATCATCTTTCGACCGGCGGAGGGGCTTCGCTCGAATTCCTTGAGCTTGGCGACTTGCCAGGGCTAGCAGCGTTGCGAGGAGCACCAAATGTCAGATAGCCAGAACATCAAACGGAAACCACTGATTAGCGCGAACTGGAAGATGAACCACAACCATTTTGAATCAATCCAGGTAATTCAGAAACTCGCCTATTTGTTGACTAAGGAGGATTTTGATGCGGTGGATGTCAGCATCCATCCACCCTTTACCGATCTGAGAAGTTTGCAAACTCTTATCGATGCCGATTCGATGCAATTTCTTCTGGGCGCACAACACTGTCATTGGGAGGATAAAGGAGCATTTACGGGTGAAATATCGCCGGTGTTCTTGTCAAAACTGAATGTTTCGTATGTCATTTGTGGTCACAGTGAGCGTCGCCAGTTATTTGGCGAAACCGACGACGTCGTCCACGACAAGATCATCGCCATTCAGAGAAACGGTATGACTCCGATTCTTTGTGTTGGAGAGACTCTTGCCGAGCGAGAGGCTGGATCTACGGCGACGAAGGTTCTTGGTCAACTACGTGCGGCCCTGGCCAAACGCAGCTCTGAGCAGGTGAAATCCATCGTCATCGCTTATGAACCAATTTGGGCAATTGGTACCGGAGTAACAGCCACGGCCGGTGATGCTCAGGCCGTTATTGGATCTATCCGAGCAGAGGTTGCGGTTATCGCTGGACGTCAAGCGGCTGAAGCAATTCGCCTCCAGTATGGCGGCAGTGTAAAAGCAGCCAACATTCCCGAGATCATGGCGCAACCAGATATTGACGGAGCCCTGATCGGCGGAGCCAGCCTTGACCCTGGCGAATTTGCACGCATCGTCCAGTACCGGTTGCGGTCCTAGGTCATCGTGTTAGGGTAATGACATCCGACACGGGCATTCCGTTCGTGTCTTCAAACGGAAACGAAGTTGTTTCCACCTTATTCGACGGGGAGGTCGATAGATGAGAAAAACCACAAGAGGTATTCGTTTCGCAGCTGGATTTGCTGCTCTGGCCCTCGTGGTCGCAGCGTGCGGCAGTGACGAAGCGGCTACCGTACCAACAGATACCGAAGCACCGGTCCCTGAAGTCAGTTATCCAACAAGTTTGGCCGACTGTGCGAATGTGACCTATGACTACACGGCACCTGAGTCAACCAGCAATGGTATGACCGTCACCTACGACATTGCCCCAGAGGCAGTGTGGGACGATGGATCGCAAATCACATTTGCCGATTTCGCGGCAACGTGGAGTGCATCGCTGAATACGCCAGGTGCAATTGCGACAGCCGGTTATGACCAGATCACTTCGGTCGAAGCCGGTACAAGCGACAAACAAGTTGTGGCCACGTTCAAATCGGTGTATGCACCGTACAAGACGTTGTTCTTCCCACTACTCAAGGCCGCTGCAGTGTCAAATACTTCGGACGTATCTACTGACTTTGCTGACTTCCTTGGTTATTCGGCTCGTCCGTACAAGATGAAGTCGTGGAGCCCGGAGCAAGTTGTTTATGAACCCAACGAAAACTATTGGGGTACAGACAAGGCTGTGACACCGAAGATCGTCATGGTTCCAAAGGCCGACAGCGACACAGAAATCGCCTCGATTAAAGCCGGCGAAGTTGACTTCATTTATCCGCAGTACTACGGCGGAATCACTGAAGCAGTCGCGCAGGACGACATCACGTCGAAGGTGACGTTCGGTGGAGACTACGAAGCGTTCTACTTCAACCAGAAGTGCGGACCTTTTGCAGATCCAATTTTCCGAGCAGCATTCTCGATGTCGATTGATCGTGAAGCGCTCTTCCAGCAGATTTACATCCCAATCAGCGATCAAGCCACCCTCTTGCAGTGTGGTCCAATCGTTCCTGGGCCGTATTGCGCTGGAGACGAATTTGCAGGTAGTTACGATCCAACAGGTGCGGAGACACTCCTTACCGACAACGGTTGGGCCAAGGGTGGCGATGGCTACTGGGCCAAGGGTGGCGAATCAGCCCCCGCAATTCGTTGGATCATCAACACCGGCAATACTCGTCGTGAGAACACTCAGGCCTATCTAATTCCACTGCTTCAGGCAGCCGGTTTCAATGTTGCGTCAGACAACTGTGACGCAGCGTGTTACTTCCAGCAACGGCTCCCAGCCTTGGATTACGACATGGCGATGTACATCAGCACGGCTCCGCCGGACCCTGGCTATTTGACGAGCGGGTTCGTTTGTGACCAGATTCCAACTACGGCTAACAACAACGTTGGACAAGGCCAACAGGGTTGGTGCAATACGGAAGCGTCAGATCTGCTTCATGCAGCCGATGCCGAAGTTGATACCGCCGTCCGTGCGGAGAACATCAAGTCTGTTCTTCGTTTGATGGCTTCGGACCATGTACTGTTGCCGTTGTTCCAGTTTCCTAAGTCGGGTTTCTGGCGCACAGACAAGGTCGGTGGACCGGTGGATGGTGAGTTAAATAACTACACCGCCTTCCGCAACTTCGACCAGTGGGTTGATGTGGATGGTGACGGACAAATCGTCATCGGTGCCGAGCAATGGCCAGAATGTCTCGACCCATTCACGGAGTGTGCAAACTCATCGTGGATGGTGTGGACTACCGCGTTCGTTGTTAGCCCAGGAGTCTGGGCCACCACAAACGATGGTGAGTATGTCCTAACCAACTTGGTAACCGGCGAACCGGTAGTTACGGTTCTCTAGCCCAAGAATAAATATCCAAGTACTGCAAAACGGTGCGCGGACCAGATGAAAGTCTTGGTTCGCGCACCGTCTGCATTATGTTGTGTGAAGGACAAATATGTTGCGCTACATTGTTCGCCGAATCGCATGGGCGATTCCGACATTGTTGCTGGTGACGTTTCTCGTGTATGTCGCGTTGCGACTAGGTACGAATCCTGTTTTTAGTTATTTGCGCTCAAATCCTCGCGCATCACCGGAAAAAATCGCTCAATACAAAGAGTTAAACGGCCTAGGCGACAATTATGTGGCCGGTTATTTCAATTGGCTGAAGCATTTTGTCACATTCGACTGGCCCCGTAGCATCAAGGGTAGCCGTGAAGTATTGCCAGCCCTCAAAAATGCCCTAGCCAATAGTCTTCGTCTTGGATTTGCGGCAACTATTGTCGGAGTAACAATCGGCCTTGGTATCGGTGTATTTGCCGCTCTTCACCCCGGCGGACGCCGAGATGTCACGGTAAATACCGCTGCTTTCATCGGTATCTCCATCCCTCCGTATATATCTTCAATACTTTTGCAATTGTTATTTGCCGTGTACTGGAGCCGCTGGTTCGGTGAAACCTTGTTCCCGACTTCGGGTGTTTATCCGCCAGGACACGAAGGTTTTGATGCGGTATTAATGCTTAAACATATGGCATTACCCACAATCGTCGTGGCGATCCAAATTATCGCCGTGTACAGCCGGTACATGCGTTCATCGCTTTTGGACGTCATGAACTCCGACTACATGCGAACGGCACGCTCCAAAGGAATCAGCGAGCGCCGAATACTTGTTCGCCACGGAATGCGCAATGCTTTGATCCCGGTTGTCACGATTGCGGCTATCGATGTCGGGGCGATCGTCGGCGGTCTGATTATCACGGAAAATATCTTTGACTATCCGGGAATGGGTCGGTACTTTCTGAGAGCGTTTAGTGACGGTGACTTTCCACTAATGATGCCGTGGATGGTTCTCATCGTGGCTTCGATACTTCTGTTTAACCTGATCGCCGATGTGACTTACGCATGGTTAGACCCGAGGATTCGTCTTGAGTGAAATCGAAGTTCAGATGATTTCGCCACGGCGGATGGCGCTGAGACGCTTCGTCGGACACAAGGCGGCAGTCGCCAGTTGTATCGTGCTCGGGCTATTTGTCGTGATGGTGGCGCTTTCGTCTGTAACTGCTCGATATGGAGTGAACCAGGCCGTGCGCAAACCGCCGAACTCATTTTTGCCACCGCAGAAGATTGCCTGGATGGGAACCGATGATATTGGTCGGGACATTTACAGTCGGCTCATTTACGGCATTCGCGTTTCGTTGTTAATCGGTTTTTTTAGTGCGATCATTTCAGTAGCAATAGGTTGTGTCGTAGGAGCTATCGCCGGATTCCGCGGCGGATATTTTGACGACGTGATGATGAGAGTTACCGATCTCTTTCTGGCTTTTCCATTCCTAGTTGCTTTGCTAGTGGTGCGAAACATGTTGGGCGCCCTTGAGTTTCTCGCGCCAATTATCGGAGACTCAGGGTCGATTCGCTTCATTATTTTTCTGCTGGCCGTCTTCGGTTGGATGACAGTGGCAAGAATTGTGCGCGGTCAGGTGTTGTCGCTTAAAGAGCGCGAATTCATTGAGGCCGCTCGATCTGTTGGAGCCTCTAAAAAATACATAATCTTGCGCCACTTGCTACCGAATTCGATTGGTCCAATCATGGTCGCACTTACATTTTCTGTTGTCGGGGCAATTATTGGCGAAGCCACGCTCTCGTTCTTTGGTTATGGGCCTCAAGCAGGAGCAGGCACAACTTCACTCGGTTTACTTGTCGGTCAGGCCAAGGGTGCGGTGCAAACAGGTTTTTGGTGGATGGCGGTGTTCCCGTGTGTGGCTCTGGTAATTATCTCGCTGTGTATCAATTTCATTGGTGATGCTCTTCGGGATGCCACGGATCCTCGTTTGGATATGGGGCATTAGTGGCAACTTCCGTATTATCCATTCGAAACTTGCATGTCACTTTCGCCACACCGCTTGGTGAATTGCAAGCAGTGCGCGGTCTTGATTTTGATATCTCGCCAGGTGAATTGATGGGAGTCGTTGGTGAGTCGGGATCAGGAAAATCCGTCACTTTCTTAGCCGCGATGGGATTATTGCCTCCGCGGGCGAAAGTAACTGGTTCCGTGATGTTGGATGGCGAAGAGTTAATTGGGGCCAACCATCGTCGGCTTCGATCCGTGCGGGGACGGTTAATGTCGATGATCTTCCAAGATCCATTATCAGCGTTGAATCCGGTCCATCGTGTTGGCAATCAAATTTCTGAAATGTTACAGGCGCACCAAAAAATCACGAACAAGGACGCCGCGATTCGTTCCGTGGAATTGCTCGATTTAGTTGGTATTCCTCAGCCAAGTGATCGTGCGCTTCAGTATCCCCATGAATTTTCTGGAGGCATGCGTCAACGAGTGGTCATCGCCATGGCAATCGCCAACAACCCAAAGGTACTTATTGCAGATGAACCAACAACGGCATTAGACGTCACCGTTCAGGCCCAGATTCTTGAAGTTATTCAGCGAGTGCAAGAAAAATTTGGAACTGCTGTGGTGCTCATCACTCATGACCTGGGAGTTATTGCCAGAGTTGCCAGCCGAGTGAACGTGATGTACGCCGGTCGAAATGTGGAAGAAGGCGTTGTCGATTCACTGTTTGATCATTCCAGTCATCCCTACACGCGCGGGCTTCTCAATTCGCTTCCGCGGATGGGAGTTGAACGGCTTGAGCCGATCAAAGGATTCCCTCCCAATATGCTTAATCCGCCAGCCGGATGCGGATTCAGTCCACGTTGTCAATTTTCACAACCACAGTGTGATGTAGGCCTGCCCGAACTAAGAGCATTTGGAGATCTCCAGACGGCGTGCATAAGGGTTGACGAGATTTTTTCCGCTGGAGCCCTGAAACTATGAGTGAACCATTGCTTCAAGTTGATCAATTGGTCAAAAATTTCGAGATTCGTGCGTTGCGTGGCGCCCGCAAAGTGAAGCGACTTGTGCAGGCAGTCTCTGGAGTGTCGTTCACCGTGGACAAGGGCCACACTTTGGGGATTGTAGGGGAGTCTGGATCTGGCAAGACCACAGTGGGTCGATTGATCATGCAACTTTTATCGCAGACATCCGGATCAGTGACATTTGACGGCCGAGACCTTTCAACTCTAAGAGTTGAAGAGATGCGGTTATTGCGACGACGAATGCAAATCGTATTTCAGGATCCATTTGCATCGTTGGATCCGAAAATGACGGTGGGCGCGTCTATCGGTGAGCCCTTGGTTGTGCAAAAGGAACCGGGAAATCACGCCGAGCGAGTGACGGAACTATTGGAATTGGTGGGATTGTCTGCGGATTGCTCGAGACGCTTCCCCCATGAATTTTCAGGCGGTCAACGCCAGCGCGTAGGAATTGCTCGGGCTTTGGCCTTGAATCCTTCCCTAATCGTATTGGATGAGCCGGTGTCTGCTCTGGATGTGAGTATTCAGGCTGGGGTGGTCAATCTATTTTCTGATTTGCAGAAACGACTCGGCATGTCGTATGTGTTCATTGCCCATGATCTCTCCGTCGTCCGACACATCGCCGATCGAGTGGCGGTGATGTATCTGGGCAAGATTATGGAAATTGGTCCCAAAGACGTCGTGTATGAGCATCCCACTCATCCATACACGGTGGCCTTGCTGTCAGCAGTCCCAGTACCGAATCCGACGGTGGAACGTTCTCGTCACCGAATCATGTTGGAAGGCGATGTACCGTCGCCAGTCGACCCGCCTTCAGGATGCCGATTCCGAACGCGCTGTTGGAAGGCGGCTGAGATCTGTGCACAACAAGAACCAGCCTTGGTGTTGCGTGAAACAGGTCAACTCTCAGCGTGCCATTTTCCCGAGTAATCCAGTAGAATTTCTCGCCGTGCGAAGTTTAATGACAACTCTGACAATTGTAATAAATGTGGTATCAATGCTGGCCCTAATTGTCGGGGTTCTTCTCCATAGTGGGCGAGGAGGCGGGCTGAGTGACATGTTCGGGGGTGGCGGTGCAGCGGCACTGGGGTCGGCCGCGGCGGAACGAAACTTGAATCGAATCACCATGGTGTTTGCTCTCGTATGGGTGATGTCGGTGATCGCTTTAAGCATTTTTCTCGCCTAAAGCGATTGATTTGCTGATCAGATAAAATACAGTTCCACGTCGGAGTGGCGAAATTGGCAGACGCACCAGCTTGAGGGGCTGGCGCTCGAAAGGGCGTAGGGGTTCAAGTCCCCTCTTCGACACCATCACAACTAATTCGTCGCCTCCGTTTGCTCCGTTAAACGATGTCGAGCGCGCTGCTCTTCAGGTACGCACATTACGGGTACTGGTAGCTGGTCAAATTGCCGGTGCAGCCGCTCTTGCCGCCGCTGTCACGGTTGGAGCATTTGTGATTCAAGACATTCTTGGTCAAGACACTCCTTGGGGCGGTATTGCCACGGCGACAGTGACGATGGGAACGGCGTTCATGTCACAGGTTTTGGCCAAAGTGATGACCCGGCGAGGTCGCCGAGGTGGACTACAAGTGGGTTATGGGTTGGCCATTATCGGCGGCGTAATTGCCGGTGTGGGCGTCGAAACAAGTTCGCTTTTGGTATTTTTGGCCGGACTATTCCTGTTCGGCAATGGGCAAGCTTCCAATTTGCTTTCTCGTTACGCAGCCACCGACCTTGCACTACCTACTGAGCGAAGTGCGGCGATGAGTCGAATTTTATTCGCCTCAACATTTGGTGCGGTATTTGGTCCACTGCTTATTCGACCCGCTGAACGGCTTGGTCAGGACTGGTTTGGGTGGCAGCAATACACCGGACCATGGATATTTGCGTCTATCTTTTTATCGCTATCACTAATAAATGTCACATGGCGGCTTCGCATTGATCCACTTGAGGCAAGTGGTGGATTAGCGCGACAATCTTCGGTTGATTTCATACGACCAAAATTCAGCGCAATTATTGGGATCGTTGGTAAATCAGGCGATGCGCGACTCGCATTGTTGTCCATGGTGATTTCTCAAATGACGATGGTGGCGGTGATGACGATGACCCCCGTACACCTCAAAGTTCATGGTCACGAGACGGTCAGTTCATATGTAATCTCACTACACATTGCCGGGATGTATGCATTTAGTCCGTTGATTGGACGATTTAGCGACACGCGCGGTCGATTGGCAACAATTACCCTTGGGTCGATTCTGTTACTAATTGCAACCTTGCTGGCGGCACTCGCGGGCAATGAACCAACACTGTTATTTCCGTCCCTGTGGCTCCTCGGTGCCGGATGGAGTTGTGGTCTTATTGGTGGATCGAGTCTGCTGGTGGATTCATTTGGTGGTGAAAATCGCGTTCAAGTGCAGGGAACCGCAGATCTTTTGATGAGTTTTTTTGGTGGACTTGCCGGTTTCGCCAGCGGATTTGTTCGTAAAGCAGTCGGCTTCACAATGCTTGCAAATGTAGCGTCCCTGTTGGCCGTAGTTTTGCTCATCGTGGTTGTTGCGAGGCGAGCGCGCGAGCCCATCTAATCTACGATTGATATGTGAGTATTTCGGCTGATTCATTTCGGCCCGAAGGTGATGCTCCACCCGTTAGTCAACATCAACTCAAATTAGTGGTTACTGGTCTTATTCTCGGACTATTTTTGGCTGGCTTAGATTCAAGCATCGTTTCGGTTGCAATGCCCACCATCGCCGGAACATTGGGTGGATTTAGCAAATTGGCGTGGGTGAGTACCGCCTACATCGTGACCACGGCGATGGCCACTCCATTGCTCGGCAAACTCAGCGATATTTTTGGCCGACGAAGAATGTACTTGATGTCAGTCACGGTGTTTCTTATTGGTTCGGCGTTGTGTGGCCTGGCCCAGAACATAGATCAGCTAATTATTTACCGCGCCATACAGGGCATTGGAGGTGGAGGAATCGGGGCAATCACCTTTGCGATCATCGCTGAACTTGTGGTGCCACGCGAACGGGGAAAATACATTGGTTTGTTCACCAGTGCGTATGCCCTGTCGAGCGTGGCCGGTCCGCTGATCGGAGGTTGGATTGTCGAGCAAACATCGTGGCGTTGGATATTTCTCGTCAATATCCCCCTCGGTGGGATTGCCTTAGCAATCACTGCTTCGGTTCTGCGTATGAAATTTCACCGAATTGAAGCCAAAGTGGATATTCGTGGAGCAGTTTTGCTTTCACTGGCGATTCTTGGGTTGTTCATGGCGCTCGAGTTTGGTCGTAGTTGGGGATGGACATCGATCCGATTATTTTTCACGGTTATGGCCACCGTTTTTGTGCTCGGTGCCTTCGTTCGAGAAGAACGCCGCGCCGTTGAGCCAATAGTGCCGATGAGACTTTTACGGGACCGAGTGGTTCTTGTTTGTTCAATCATCGCATTTCTCATTGGAACGGCAATGTTTGGTGCGTCGCTCTATTTTTCGATCTACTTTCAAGATGTTCGATTTATTTCCCCGACGGTGTCGGGCTTGCAGTCCTTGCCAATCATTATTGGAATTCTTGCTTCCTCTACGATCATTGGTCGACTCATTTCCCGTACCGGCAAGTATCGAATATTTCCGATCGGGGGATCCCTTATCATGGTTCTAGGCATCGTCTTGGCGGCGCTAGCAATATCTCCGTCGGTGCAGTATGCGATGATCGCCACGGCCATGGCCTTGATCGGTTTGGGCATGGGGGCAACATTTCCAACCCTCAGTATCGCTTCTCAGAATGCGGTAGGGATTCGGGATCTAGGGATCACGACTGCCCTAATTACCTTCTTTCGAACTCTCGGCGGAGCAGTGGCGTTGGCTCTCTACAGCACGATATTCAACTCCGTGGTCATTGATCAACTCAGACACCGATTGCCTAGTGGAACTAAATTTTCGGGCGATCTGTCGGCGGTTATTGGAACTCCATCGGCAATTGAAGGTGCTGAGCCTGCGGTTCGGGAGGCAATCGTGCGTTCAATTACCGATGGAATCGCAATGGTGTTTGTAATCGCGATACCAATTGCCCTGATCGCATTTGTTATGACATTTTTTCTCCAGGAGCGAACCCTTCGCCAGACTGGTGCACTTACTCAACAAGTAGAGCGAAACTAAAGAGATGACCGCAGTTTGGAAAAATTGGGCGGGAAATCAACGTTCTCTCGGTGTTGCTTTTCATCGACCGGAAAATGAGTCTGATTTAGCGGCCATTGTAAAATTGGCACGAGAATCAAACCAGCGCGTCAAAGTGGTCGGTCATGGTCATAGCTTTACGGGAATTGCCGTCACCGACGGTCATATTGTGAGTTTGGAGAACTTCGACAAAGTTCTGAATATTGATATGTTGACCAATGAAGTCACCGTGCAGTCGGGTATTCGACTATCCAATTTGAACGAGAAACTGGATCTGGTGGGTTTGGCAATGCCAAATTTGGGTGATATCGCGTATCAGTCCATCGCTGGTTCAATATCCACGTCGACACATGGCACAGGAATATCAAAAACAGGTTTGGCCGCACAGGTGGTGGGTCTCCGTCTGATCACAGCCGATGGTTTGATTCATAATTGCTCCTTGCGTGAGAATGCGGAGTTATTTCATGTTGCTCGAGTCGGCCTCGGGGCACTTGGCATTTTCAGTGCCGTCACGCTTCGGGTTGTTCCGGCCTTTAATTTGCATGCGGTGGAAGAACCAATGCGCCTTGATTATGTGCTCGATCACTTAGACGAATTGATATCCGGCAACGATCACTTTGAGTTTTTTTGGGTTCCGCATACTGGGTGGGCGCTTACCAAGAGAAACAATCGAACGACGTTGCCGGTGAATCCGCAAAAACATATTCGAGGATGGTGGAACAAGACCGTAATGGAGAATTATGCGTTTGGAGCCCTGTGCCGGATCGGTCGATTGCGCCCGTCACTGATTCCCAAATTAGCCAAAGCATTGCCTAGTTCAGGTCGTATCGAGTATGTGAATAAGAGTTTCAAGGTATTCACGAGCAAGCGAATCGTCAAGTTTTATGAAATGGAATATGCCATTCCACGATTAGAACTCAAAGTTGCACTTAATCGAGTTCGTGAAATGATTGAGGTCAAAGAATTTAAGTTGAACTTTCCCGTCGAAGTGCGATTCACGGCCGCAGATGATATTCCATTATCAACGGCGTGTGGTCGAGAGAGCGCGTATATTGCCGTCCATGTGTACAAGGGAATGCAATACGAGGAGTTTTTTGGGGAAGTCGAGTCGATCATGAACGACTATGGGGGCAGACCGCACTGGGGAAAGATTCACTTTCAAACTCTGGAAACACTTTCTTCGCGGTATCATGAGATACAGCGTTTTGCTGACGTTCGGAACCGTCTCGACCCTGAGGGCGTGTTCACCAACGACTATTTATGTCGCGTACTGGGTAAGTAATCACAGTACGAACCCAGGAGGAAAGAACGTGAGTGCATCATTTATTGGTTTAGGGGTTCCCGAACGCGTGGCCACAGGTCTCGCTCAACGCGGTATTGATAAGCCTTTTCCAGTTCAAGTCGCCACATTGCCCGACGCCTTGGCTGGGCATGATATTTGTGGTCGGGCCCCTACAGGTTCTGGTAAAACTCTTGCCTTCGGATTGGCATTGGCATTGCGGCTAAAGCGTGGCAAACCTGGGCGTCCGGTCGGGCTTGTGCTTGTTCCTACCCGTGAGCTGGCATCTCAGGTGGCTCTTGAAATTTCGCTTCTCTGTACAGGCTCTGATCTCCGTGTAGCCGCGGTGTATGGCGGAGCGGGATACGGTCCACAAGTAAAAGCCGCTCGTGCGGCAAGCATTGTGGTGGCGACCCCTGGGCGACTCGAGGATCTCATTGATCGTCGCGATTTGAATCTGGGTGACGTATCAATGGCAGTGTTGGACGAAGCCGACCGCATGGCCGACATGGGTTTCATGCCGGCGGTGAAGAGAATCATGGCAATGATCCCAAAAAACCGCCAGACGATGTTGTTTTCCGCAACATTGGACGGGGACGTCAACACGGTCATTCGCGATTATCAACGTAACCCGAAGCGCCATGAAATCGCGGCCAAGGATGGAGTCGCAGATATCGATCATCTTTTCTGGAATGTAACCCGTGAAAATCGGGTGGATGTGGTGGCCGACATCGCCGTGCATTTCAAACGGGTGATTTTGTTCTGTCGAACGAAACATGGGTCGGATCGAGTGGCTCGCCAATTGGATGGGCTTGGTGTCCGCAGTTGCATCATTCATGGTAATCGGAGTCAGGCACAGCGTGAGCGTGCCCTACAGCAATTTCGCGAAGGTCGCACAGCAGTGATGGTGGCGACCGATGTTGCAGCCCGTGGTATTCACATCGATGCGGTGCCGGTGGTGGTGCACTTTGACCCGCCCGAAGATCCGAAAGATTATATTCATCGATCCGGTCGAACTGGTCGAGCAGGGTTAAAGGGCGTCGTCATTTCTCTCGTTGATAAAAGCCAAAGGCGGTCCATTGGTTTGCTGACGAAGAAAATGCCATTTGATGTCGACTTCACAGATCCAGAAATGCCAGAAATACCGTCGGAAAAGAGAATTGTCCGGCCGGGAACCGTAGGTGCAGTTCAGGTCCTAAAGTTGACAGGCGATGAGGCACTTACCAGTCATTGACATCTCGGCATTGCGGGTGGCAGGTGGCGATACGACGAACGTGGTTCGACTGTTAGATAGAGCATGCCGACTCGATGGTTTCTTTATCGTGACTAATCACGGTATTGACACCCAAATAGCCACGGAATTGGAAAACCTCAGCAGAACGTTCTTTGATTTACCGGAATCGGAGAAGTCGTCTATTGCTATGGAACATGCCGGAACCGCCTGGAGAGGATGGTTTCCTCTAGGGGGAGAAGTCACGTCGGGTATTCCTGATCAAAAGGAAGGGTTGTATTTCGGTACAGAATTGGGTTCGGATGATCTTCGGGTGCGCGAAAAATGGCCGTTACACGGTCGTAATCTTTTTCCCAAGAATCCGGTAGAAATGAAAAATCTTGTACTTCGCTGGATGAATGAAGTGACACTGCTAGGAAATGACCTGATGCGGGGCTTAGCCCTGGCGCTGGGTATTGACCAGGACTGGTTTGCCGACAATCTCACGTCTGATCCGACAATTCTCTTTCGTATCTTCACGTATCCCACATATTCCAAGGTGGCCATACCGACCTCACGACCCGAGTGGGGCGTGGGCGAACATACCGATTATGGATTGCTCACCATGCTGTGGCAAGACGATTGTGGTGGACTCGAAGTTTTCAGTGCTGGTGAATGGCTGACCGTAGACCCGCTACCAAACACGTTTATTTGCAATATTGGCGACATGCTCGAGCGGCTTACGAATGGTCGATACCGCAGTACGCCCCATCGCGTTCGCAATCTGAGTGGCCGAAATCGAATTTCATTTCCATTGTTTTTTGACCCTTCGTGGAATTCACAAGTTGTGCCGCTTCCAATCGCTGTATCGGACCGGGCGCCAGAATCTCGATCCCGCTGGGATGGAGTCGAACCGCTCGCTTGGACTGGTACCTATGGCGACTATCTATCAAAGAAAGTGTCCAAAGCCTTTCCCCAACTTTTCGAAAAAGTAATCAAAAGTAACTGACAGTTACGATCTCAAACAAATATCTTGTGGTCGCACCGGAACACGCCAAAGGTCGGTGCCCGTTGCGGCACGAATTGCCGCCACAATCGCGGGAGTCACTGAAATACACGGCGGCTCACCAATGCCCTTGGCCCCCAGGGGAGCTTGAGGCTCAGGTTCCTCAATCATGATCGCCACAACATCAGGAGCATCCAAAGAAGTGGGCAATAAATAGTCGGTAAAACTCGGGTTGAGTACTTTTCCGTGATCCAGAATGATCTCTTCCATCACGGCCAGACCAAGACCTTGAACTATTCCTCCTTCAATTTGCCCGATTGCCGCTAGTGGATTGAGGACCCGTCCAACATCTTGAGCGGTCGCCACTTGAATAACCTTGACAAGTCCCAGTTCTGGATCCACATCAACAACTACGCGATGGGCAACAAACGCAAAGGCCACGTGACAATTTCCTTGACCGTTTTCGTCTAACTCTTCAGTTGGTTGATGATGATGTTCAAAAGTCTGATCGATTACGATGCCTTGCGATTCCTCAGCCACGCTAAATCGCGATAAGCCGACTGTGTCGAGAACATCTGTGCCATCGATGACTAGACAAATCGGATCAATGCCGTGTCGTCGACCGACGTGTTCAAAAAGTCGCTCACGAACAAGTCGACATGCTCCATCAATGGCTCCGCCGCTCATCCACGTTTGACGTGAGGCAGATGTTGACCCGGCTGATCCGATAGAGGTGCTTATCGGTTCCAAAACGACATCATCAACGCCCAAAACTGATCGAGCAATCTGTTGGGCGAGAGTGACGAACCCTTGACCAACTTCAGCAGTGGCAAATTTCAAACTGACGATTCCGTTGGATAGGGTGCAACGAGCCGTGGCATAGTCATCAAATCCCTCGCTGTACATGAGATTCTTAATTGCAACACCCCAACCGATGCCTCGGAGTATGTGAGATCGTTGGGCAGTTCGTCCAGATCCACCAGGGATACTAAGCAGATCAGGATTATCTTCCAGTGGTTCTGGAAGTGGAATTGCGTCTGTTTCGCGAATGCATCGCTCTACGGGAGCGACACTGTGGACGACTTGACCGGTGATTAGTTTGTCGCCTGTTTTCATTGCGTTTCTCAACCGTATTTCAATCGGTGAAATCGAGATAAGGGCGGCGAGTTTGTCCATTTGACCTTCGTGAGCAAAACAAGCTTGTACGACCCCAAAACCACGCATTGCCCCACAAGGTGGATTATTCGTGCGCACGGCATAGCCCTCGACGATCGCGTTGGAACAGGCGTATGGTCCTTGGGCGTGCGTAATTCCATTGATTAGTACAGCGGGTGAAGTCGATGCATAGGCGCCGCCGTCAAAGATCATGCGCGCCTCAATTTTGACGATGTTGCCTTCAGTGTCGGCGTGATGTCGCATCCAAATTGAAGCCGGATGGCGGTGAACATGGCCAAAGAAACTTTCCTCTCGCCCATACTGCATCTTTACTGGACGTCCAGTCCGCAATGCCAGAAGGCAACAATGCACTTGAAGGCTGATGTCTTCGCGCGCGCCAAAGGCACCCCCAACACCACTCAGGGTTAAGCGAATATTCTGCTTGGGCAAATTAAGACAGGCAGCAATTTGGGACTGATCTTCATGCAACCATTGGGTTGCCACGAATAACTCAACACCATGTCCTCCGGAATCGGGGATCGCAAGTGCGGCTTCCAGACCCAAAAAGGCTTGATCTTGCATCCCAATTACGTAGGTGCCCTCGACAACGTAAGGTCCCGTTGCGGTCGGATCACCGCAATTTATCCGCTGTTGGCGAATGATGTTGCCATCGGGATGAATTGGTGAAGTTGTCTCAAGGATTGCCATTTCTGGATCGACCAATGGGGTGAGAATCTCGTACGTGATTTGAATTGCTGCCAATGCTCGTCGACATGTTTCGGGATGATCGGCGGCAACTGCGGCAATTGGTTCGCCCATGTATCGAACGATGTCTTGAGCAAACACCGGTTGGTCGCTGGAGATAAGACCATACGTAGATTTACCTGGCACGTCTTGGGCCGTGATGATTGTTTCGACTCCGGAAATCTTCCAGGCCGCTGACAGATCAATGTTGACAATCCGGGCGTATGGATGAGGTGAGCGCAATGTAGCGCCCCACAACATATGTTCGCTGCTTAAGTCGGAGGAAAAGGCAAAGTCTCCAGTGACCTTGGGGATTCCATCCGGCCGCATTGCGCTAGACCCAAGAACTTGGCGTTGATCAATGTGCGGTCGCGTTTGCTCACGGGTAATTGTGCTCATTGGGCATCAACTTGTCTGGCCAAAGCCGCCGAACGCACTGCGGCAAAGATGCGGGAATATCCTGTGCAACGACAAATATTGCCGGAAATGGCTTCCTTTACTTCCAATTCACTTGGTAGGGGGTTGTTGTCCAACAAGTGAGTCACAGCCACGATCAGACCTGGGGTGCAAAACCCACATTGCACCGCTCCTTGGGAAATGAAAGCCTGCTGCACTTCAGATAGGGCATCATCGCGACCAAGACCTTCGACGGTGATGATGACGGCGTCTTGCGCAGTGGCGGCCATTACCAAACAAGAACACACTGCTGCGCCATCCATGATGACCGTGCAGCTGCCACATTCGCCCTGCTCACATGCGCCCTTTGTTCCGGGCATGCCAAGTCGCTCCCGTAATACGAATAGCAGGCTTTCACCGACCCAGGCATCTCGGACTTGATGCTTGTCGCCATTTACATTCAGGTGATACGACTCGTTGGCAGGAGTCATGCTGGATAAGCCTGTTGCAATAGTCGACTGGCAAGAATCCCAATTGCGTGTCTACGGTAATCCGCGGTCGAACGGTGATCATCGATAGGTCGCGCCTCAACCGCCGCCCGCTGTCCAAACTCCTTGGCCAATATTGCACCGACTGGTGTCACCGAGGAAATATCATGGCGCGAAGCAAACCAGTTTTCGGTATCACGGCATCGAATGATGGTTGGACCGACCGCGCCAAGAGCGATTCGCACGGAACTACTCGTGGTGTCGATGACAAGACATGCTGATGCAACGGCGATCACCATTGCATTTCGAACACCGACTTTGGCATAGCCCTGCCACCCAGCGAGCACCGGCACAGTTACGCCAGTGATCAATTCGTTTTCGGCGCGGGAGTTGCGTTTTACCCCCACCATAAAGTCGTGAAATATCACATCGCGCTTTCCAGATGAACTTTGCAAGTGGATCACAGCATCTAGTGCGGACAAAACTGGTAGACCATCTCCCGCCGGCGAGCATGTACCGAGATTCCCCCCAAGTGTCGCCACGGCTCGAATCTGTGGAGATCCAACTGTTCGCGCCGCTTGGGCTAGAGCCGGCACCAACTCGGCAATAGTTCCTTGCTCCATAGCCGCATAGGGGAGTCCGGAACCAATTGTAAGTGATATCCCATCGGGGCTGACCGACCAGTGAGAGAGACTTTTTATGCTGCGAAGTCCGATGACATTATTGAGTCTGCGACGATTGAAATTTATCTCGACCATCAGATCGGTGCCGCCAGCCACAATGACAGCTTCGGGCATTGACTTCAATGCCACGAGTGCTTCGGTCAAAGTCGTTGGCATAATCACGGTCATGACACTCCATCCCAACCGGAGAAAGCATCGATCATCGCTCGCACATCTCCCAACGGGTACAAAATTGGACACGTACAGCCATTACGCATGTAATGCGCCACTTGCTGGCGAGCCTCAGCGGGGGTGCCACTGGCTGTGAGCATGTTGACAATATCGTCGGGTACAAAACGTGATGCAGCAACTACCTGTTCGTGGGATGCGGGCCAAGTTAGAACTGAGCCGACTTTGTCGAGAATTGATTGAGGCACCCCAGATGCTTTCATGATGTGGGGTTGTTGGCCAAGATATTGAGTGACCATTAATCTGGCCATATCAATTGCCGTCTGATGATCTTCATGCACACTGCACACCACCAATTGTGGTCGATCAATGTCATCCAATGATCGTCCGGCTCTAGCGGCACCGTTGGCAAGTGCCTCCAGCGCTTTTTGGTTGTAATCGGGTGATACCAAGTAATTGAGTACGACACCGTCGGCGATCTCGCCGGTGAGTTCCATCATCTGCATTCCGGTGGCACCAATATAGATGGGAACGTTTTTTGCTCGGCGTTCTTGATACACATAGTCCAACTCGACACCATCTAAATGCACGAAGTCTCCGTTCATCGTCACGGTTTCGTTGTGTAGAAGTCCGCGCACAGCGGTGACAATTTCGCGCATCGCTCGAAGAGGTTTTGCTCTGCTGATACCAACCTTCGTGGCTAAAGGATCCCACCATGCACCGATTCCAAGAATGACGCGTCCGGGGGCCAAGTCATCGAGTGTTGAAAATGTAGCGGCCAATCTGGCGGGATTTCGACTCCAACAATCAACAACTCCCGACCCCACCTTGATCGTGTTAGTAACCGAGGCAAAAGCCGCCATTGGAACTGTGGCTTCCCGTACCAGACGACTCTCGGCCTGCCATACAGCTTCGAATCCCTTTAATTCGGCGTATTGGGCATGGGCCATTCCTTCGCGGATGGGATGAGCATCTTGCAAATAGAGAGCCACTCGCACAGTCATGGTTTATAGCCTTGCATGAAGACGTAGAGCTTGTTCGTTGGCCTTGGCTCGAATTTCATCAATATCAACACGCGTGGGAAACCCATTGCTCAATACTTTCTCACCACTAACGGTGACTTCCAAGGGGTGAATAGAAGGCGTAAAAGCGACGTGCCAGGCACTTTCAATGTGATCGTAGTTCCAGATAACTTCATCGTTGCGGGCTTCGGGGAAGAGCTCGTAGGCGTTGGTTAGCCATGACATGGCGGTACCAGGAGTTTCAGCGATGTCGTATTCGCGTAGACGGTAATAGGCGAGTCGAAACTCTTCAAACATGTCGGCTCCAATCCCATCAGTTCCGAGCAGCACTGGATTGGTGTGATTCACCGGTGCTCCGTATCCGACCGAGTTGATCATGTTGGAGCGCGGGTTGTGCACGATTCGACCATCCAAATGACGATCCAAGTGCACGGCGTGAATCAGTAACCAGTCTTCCTTTGCCAGATGCTCAAGTCTGGCTCCGGCAGCTACATCATCTAACGACTCGGCAACATGAATATGTACTCCCACATGATGACGCAGAGCCAAATCAGCGGCTAGATGAAGAGTTTCATCCGAGCATGTAAAGGCCGCATGAACACCGACCATTCCGCGACCACCCTCGCTGAGATATCGGGCGTTCTCGGCTAGTCCGCGTTTGGCTCCCTGTGTTATTGGTGACAACGGTGAGACTTTGGAAACTAATCCATTTGAAGTCCAGCGGTCGGTGACTCCGTAGCAAGCATTGACACGAACTCCGACATCGGAGCAGGCTTGGGCGATGGTGGAAAGGCTTCCTTCAATCGCCGATGGCGACTCATGATGATCAACTAGACAAGTAGTTCCGCTCATTAACGCTTCGACTGCACCAAGTGCAGCCGACCAATAAATCATTTCAAGATCAAGTGCGTCGTCGATGCGCCACCAAATCTGCTCGAGGATGTCGATAAATGATCTTGGTTGTATCGGGGGTGGGGGCATGCCGCGTGCCAGTGTCGAATACAAGTGATGGTGAGCACAGATTTGTCCACTAGTCACGTTTGACATATCGATGCGGTTATTGGTCAGAGGAAGAGTCTTGAGATCTGCGCATCGGGAGCTCACTGCGCCAAATGCCATCTAGATCGTGAAGCGCGCTGGCAACCGCCCCAGCAGTTGGCACCAATCCGATCTCGCCGACTCCTTTGATTCCATAAGGTGAATTGGGCTGAGCGGACTCAACAAGATGAACATCAATGGGTGGCACGTCTTTAGCCCGCAAAATAGCGAGCGAGCGAAGAGTCATATTGAGTGGAAATCCAGTGGCGGGATCAGTCGGGAAATCTTCAGATAGCGCGTATCCAAGCCCCATGTGAACACTGCCTTCAATTTGGCCTTCACATAATTGAGGATTAATCGCACGCCCTACGTCATGAGTCGCCACGACTCGCTCAATCTTGGCGCTTTCACGATCAATGATCACGAGTTGGGCCGCATAGCCAAAAGTGGAGTGAATGATCGGATTTTCAACCCCTGGTGTGCCAAGCTTCGTCGTCCAATCCACTCGGTATTCGCCTTCGTAATCAACTCCAGGTGCGCAATGTGCCAAACGCGCCGCTTCGCATGCGGCTTTCACTGCACCGGCGCCCATTAGCGTGCCTCGCGAACCTGTGGTTTGACCAAGACCCAGTTCACGGGTGGTGTCAACAATCACTTTTACGCGTTCCGGATCAAGTCCAAGTTCATGAACAGCAACTTGCAGAGCCACGGTATTGATTCCTTGACCCATTTCTGTCCATCCATGGCGAACTTCGATATCACCGTTGGGGTTAAAGCGGATCACGGCTTTGGTGACTTCCTTGAAGCCATTTCCAAGCCCACTATTTTTCAGCCCAAACCCAAGACCAATGGCTTTACCGGCCGCTCGAGCCGCGTCGTATGTCGGCTTAATCTGTTCCAAACAGGCGATCGCACCGAGACATCCGTCATCCATTATTTGCCCCGGCCCCCACAACATGCCAGGTTTGATGACATTGCGGATTCGAATGTCAAATCCAGATATGCCAACTTTCTCGGCAAGTCGATCGAGCATGCCCTCCATCGCGAATTGCGCCTGATTGGCGCCGAATCCACGAAATGCCCCGCATACAGGATTATTGGTACGAGCGGCAATGGCAACCACATCAATGTTTGGCAAGTGATATGGACCACCGGCGTGTCCGGCCATTCGTTCCAACACTTTCATACCGACGCTTGCATAGGGTCCGCTGTCGCCGACAGCACGAACTTTGAGCGCGGTGAGCATTCCTTGGTGGTCGCACGAGGCCTTATATTCCATCCGAATAGGGTGCCGCTTGGCATGCATGAGCAGGCTCTCTTCGCGAGAAAGAGTGCATTTCACCGGATTGTCGAGGAGCCAAGCGGCAAGGGCGGCATGTGCTTGATTGCTCATGTCCTCCTTGCCGCCAAATGCGCCGCCGTTGGTAACGAGTTCAACGGTGACATCATCATTGGTGATCGCCAGAACTCTGGCTATGTCGTTGCGATCATCCCAAATTCCTTGGCCCCCGGAGTAGACATGAATTCTGCGTCTGCCGGCAGAGATTGAGGGCACAGCGACTGAACTTTCCGGTTCCAAGAATGCGTGCTCGACTCGTTGCGTATTAAATATTTCTGTGACGACGTGGGCACTCGACTTAAACGCTGTTTCCACATCTCCGCGAGAGTATGCGCTTGTACTCAGAATATTTGATGTGGTTTGCCAAACCGCAATATTGTCCGGGTCGTTATTGGCAATAGCCACCGCTGGATTGGTGATCGGAGTAAGAGGTTGATAGTCAACGACGATCAATTGGGCTGCTTCACGAGCGTGTTGCCGAGAATCAGCAACGACTATTGCCAGAATATCGCCGACGTACGAAGTGCGACCGCCAATAGGAATCATCACCGGCCAATCTTTGTGAATAATGCCGACCATCAATTCGCCGGGAATATCCTTAGCGGTATACACAGCGCTTACGCCGTCAGATTTCTCAGCCGCACTTGTGTCAATTGAAACAATGTCGGCGCGAGCATGGGCAGTAAAATGAAGCGCGGCGTGCAATAGACCGTTAATTCGAATATCGTCCACATAACCGCGGTCACCGAGGGCTAATTCTGTCGCTTCATATTTTCTGCTTCGAGTCCCGATTCCACCAGTTGGAATTGGCACAGGCACAGTCGAGCTGGCGATCATTTCGATTGCATCTAAAATTTTCACGTAACCTGTGCATCGACATAAATGGGCTCCCAGGTGACGCGCCATGTCTTCACGTTTGAGTGAGGTTCCCTTTTTGTCGATCTGGGCTTTGGCTCGAACAATAATTCCGGGAATACAAAAACCGCATTGCAAGCCACCACACGCGGAAAAGGCGTCGGCATACCGTTTGCGCTCCTCGGCTGGAAATCCTTCTAGTGTGGTGATCGATGAACCAGCGATTTTGGCTAAAGATTGTTGACAGCTGACTATCGCTTTACCGTCGACAAGAACGGTGCAACAACCGCATTGGCCAGAAGGTGAGCATCCATCCTTTGGAGAGGTGACATTCAATTCTTCGCGAAGAGCTGCAAGTAAATGTGGGTGGTCGCCTTTGACCGTCACCGCTGCGCCATTGAGCTTAAAATTGACTTTGTCGGCCTCTGTGGTGGGATTTGACGTAGACATCAATAGGTGTTTGCCTTTATATTTTGTTAACCCAGTGTTGTCACGTTAGCCGATAATTACGCCCCGCTGGGCCGTGATCGGTCCGTACATTTCCGGACGTCGGTAACGGTCGAAATTAAACAATGTATTTTTGTAATTGTTGCACCAATCCAAGTCGCATTCGGCAACTATCAACTCGTCACCATTGGTGATCGTCTTGGCCAAAATTTCGCCCGACGGAGCAATTATGCATGAGTCAGCTAATCCATCGACGCCTTCTTCGAGTCCCCCTTTGGCCACACCTACCACGAATGTGCCATTTTGATATGCGCCGCTTTGCATCACTAGCGCATTATGAAAGCTTTGCAGTCGATCCTGAGTCGGATCTGGTACGTAATGGAGGGGAGTGTTATATCCACACAGAATCATCTCAACACCTTGTAATCCCATCACCCGATAGCTTTCGGGCCACCGACGATCGTTGCAGATCATCATTCCAATACGTCCGCCAAAGGCCGGCCAAACTCCGAACCCTTCGTCACTTGGTGTGAAGTAGTAACGCTCCGCATGCTGAAACGGGCGCTCGGGCTCAAATGTTTCGTGTCCTGGAATGTGCACCTTGCGGTATTTGGCGATGATTGAGCCGTCTTTATTAACCAAGATCTGGGTGTTGAAGCGTTCGCCAATTTGAGTAAGTTCTGCGTAACCGAGCGAGAAGCCAATTTCTAATCGGCGAGCCTCGGCAAATAATACGGATGTGACGGATGAAGGCATTTCAGTTTCGTACCAGTGGTCGGATTGTGAAATATCTTCCACGAACCAGCGAGGGAAGAACGTCGTCAATGCAAGTTCGGGAAACGCAACCAGATCACACTTGTTGGTTTTTGCTTGCCGCAAAAGGGTAATCATCCGCTGTATCACCGACTCACGGGAGTCATGTTTTTGGACTGGTCCAAGTTGGGCAGCGCCAACAATTACCATTCGGGTCATAACTAGAACTCCATTTCGGCAAGCTGCAGCATCACTTGGAGCAAAACATTGGCTCCCGCGTGAAGATCTTGGGCAGACGTGAATTCGGCGGGATTATGACTAAGACCGTCAATGCTCGGAACGAAAATCATTCCTGATGGACATATGCGGGCGAGCATTTGGGCGTCGTGCCCCGCGCCAGATGGCATACGCTGAACTGAATAATCAAGAGATTGGGCTGTCTGGGCGACGCAGTTGACAACACGATCATTGAATTCAACAGGTTCAAACCGAGCAAGTGATCGTGATTTAATAGACACACCCTCAGTCAAACAAATCTCTTTTACGAACTTGGCTACCTCTGCTTCTGCTCTTTGTAGCAGTACCTCGTCAGTATTTCGAATATCAAGAGTTACAGTGGCTCGGGCTGGGACAACATTGATCAGATTCGGATAAAGATCGATCTTGGCCGCGGTGCACACTTGGTTTGCCCCAAGCGTGAGTGCCAAGTGTCGCACGAATACCACAATTTCGGCCGCTACGTAGGCGGGATCGTGACGCATCGACATTGGCGTCGTGCCGGCATGATTGGACTGACCAATGATTGTCAGTTCTTGCCAGGAAATGCCCTGCACGCTGGTCACAGCACCAATCAGAACTCGATTGGCTTCCAGCACTGGGCCTTGTTCGATGTGTAATTCGACGAATGCATGTGGCGCAGGGCCGGGGCACGGAATTGGTCCGGCATATCCAATCCGAGCGAGTTCGTCTCCAAGTCGAACACCATCAATGGATTCAGAGTCGAGTGCGACTTCAAGTGGCAGACCACCCACGTACACAAGAGACCCAAGCATGTCGGGTGAAAAACGAGCGCCCTCTTCGTCGGTAAAAAATCCAACTGCCAGCGGGCGTGACGGCTGGTATCCGGCACGCTGACAGGTGTCAATAACTTCCAGTCCGGCCAATACTCCGTAATTGCCGTCGTATTTCCCACCCGTACGCACGGTATCAATATGCGAACCAGTCATTACCGGTAATCCCGATCCGACATTCCATGTTCCGATGACGTTTCCGATGGAATCAATCCCGATATCAAGACCCAAATCCTTCATCCAAGACAGCACCAAATCTCTTCCATCGCGGTCCTCGTCAGTAAGTGCAAGCCGACAATTCCCACCTCCGTCGATGGGCGCAATTTCGGCCAGTGCAAATATTCGCTGCATTAGGCGCGATTCGCTGGTTCGCAAATTTGCAAAATCGCTACTAGTTACCACGAAGATAAGTGTACGAGTCTCACCGAAGACTATTGATGAGCAATGATTAGATCATGATTGATCTGGCCAAACTCGGTGTTGCCCGGCAAGCCGAAGACGAACGATTTCGGGACACGCATCGAAATTCGGCGGAATTATCAAAGCAAGCACAACGGTCGATGCTGGCTGGGGTACCAATGCCGTGGATGACCCGATGGCCCGGCTCGCATCCGGTATTTGTTGAGCGTGCATCTGGGGCCAGATTCACAGACGTGGATAGCAATGAGTATGTGGACTTTTGTTTAGGCGACACCGGCGCGATGACCGGTCACGCATTACCGGCCCTAACAGACGCGATTTCGAAACAGGCAAGGCAGGGATTAACGACGATGTTGCCGACAAGTGATTCGCTTTGGGTCGCCGACGAGTTGGCCCGCAGGTTTGGACTCCCAAAATGGCAATTCACCCTGAGCGCCACAGATGCGAATCGGTTTGTATTGCGCTTATGTCGGCACCTCACCAAGCGTTCCAAAATTGTGGTGCATGATTGGTGCTACCACGGAACTGTGGACGAGACACTTGTAGTTCTTGATAAGCATGGTCGCACCGTTAGTAGAAAAGGCGTGATCGGACCCCAGGTGGATCCTTCGCTCACCACCCGGGTCGTGCCATTCAATGACCTTGATGCACTGGAAATTGCGCTCGCTAACGGAGACGTGGCCTGTGTATTAATCGAGCCAGCACTTACCAACATCGGAATTGTCCTACCTCATAGCGGATATCACAGCCAGGTTCGCGAATTAACGCGCCGGTATGGAGCCTTATTGGTGATCGATGAGACGCACACGATCTCCGCCGGACCAGGTGGATGCACTCAGGCATGGGGACTACAGCCTGACTTTATTGTCATAGGTAAGACAATCGGAGGAGGCGTTCCAGTTGGAGCATTTGGCATGTCGGAAGATGTAGCCACCAAGTTGACGGCCTTGATGGCCAGTAATGAGGTAGATGTATCAGGAATTGGTGGGACATTGAGCGGAAGCGCACTGGCAATGGCAGCAATGCGAGCGACCCTTACCTATTCGTTACTTGAGGAACAATTTGACTACACAATTCCGCTTGCATCGCGGTGGGCAACCGGTGTCGCAACCGCGTGTGCTGAATATGGTCTGCCGTGGCATGTCCAGCAACTCGGCTGTCGAGTGGAATATTGGTTTTGTCCGCCACCACTCAATGGGGCCGATGCCGCCGCCGCAACGAATCCGGAACTGGAGGGGTTTTTGCACTTGTTTGCTCTGAATAGAGGAGTGTTACTGGCTCCATTTCATAACATGGCGTTGATATCACCGTTTCACAAGACGTCGGATATCGATCTTCATACAAAAGTCTTCTTTGACTCGTTAAGTGCGATTGTGTCGTAGTGCGTGCAACTGGAGCAATACATCGTCGTCGCCTGCATAGTCTTTTTCGCCGCGCTGATTCAATCCGTAAGCGGTTTTGGATTTGCATTGATGTCGGTCCCGCTTATGGTGCTGATTATTGATTTGCGGGTGGCAGTCGTAGTTTCTGCACTCGTCGGGACATTAAGTGCATCCGGGCAAGCCTGGCAGTCGCGCCATCAACGAGACCGTATTCTGACTCGCCGTTTCATTATCTCATCATGTATCGGAGCACCTTTTGGACTTGCTGCTTTTGTCTGGGTTCCACAAGACGTCCTAAAGGTGGTTCTTGGTATTGCCGTTCTATTTGGTGTCGTGGTGTTGAGTCGGGGGCTGGACATGCGATTAACGCACCATTCATTTGATTGGCTGATGGGTGTACTCAGTGGAGTACTCCTAATGGCAACCTCCACGAATGGCCCTCCACTTGTTTTCACCCTGCATGCCCGACGAATCAATCCGCAAACATTTCGAGCCACTTTGAATTCTGTTTTCGCAGTCACCGGGATTATCAGCGTTGGCCTTTTCTTGGTGTCTGGAAAGATGTCAAACCAGATCTTGATAATTTCTGCCATTGCAATTCCGATTATGATTTTCGGTGTCTATCTTGGAACACTTCTTAGGCGAGTAATAGCCCCGGAGCGATTCCGCCTAATTGTGCTCGTATTGCTGTCGGCCAGTGGTGTAAGCAGCATTGTGAGTGCAGTCATTTAGCGACCAAACCATTGCAGCCAGGCTTGTTTGGTCGGCGGTTTGAAAACATGATTTGTAGATTTGACAACGCCTAAGGATTCAAAGGCTGGCTCCGAATAGCGATGACCTGGATAGAGAATTGTGTGATTAGGCAAAGACGCCAGTAATTTGAGGCTCTCATACATTTGCTCAGGATCACTTCCCGGCAAATCAGTACGTCCACAGCCATCAAGAAATAATGTGTCGCCGGCCACAAGGGAGTTGCCAATGCAAAAGCATTGGCTGCCCGGTGTATGCCCGGGAGTATGGACTAACACGATTTCAATTGAGCCAATCTGGATTATGTCGCCTGAATCGTGTTGTTGGAGATGATCGACAGTGACTCCGGTGGTTCGAATCACCCATTCTGTTTCTGTTCGCTGGACATGAATTGGTACGTCGATTCGTTTGAGTAGTTCCGATATTCCTTCAATCCTAGTGCCCATCATTGCGCCACCGACATGATCAGGGTGATAATGGGTTGCTAGCACGCCAGTGATGGTCATGCCATCGTTAAATGCAATGTCAACAAGTTCGTTGACTGCATACGCAGGATCGACCACCACACATTTTCCGATATTTCGATCACCAATGAGGTACACGAAATTCACCAATTGAGCAGCCGTGTCATCGTTAGAGGCAAAATCGACTCCAGAGAGAAGTTGCCGGAAATAAAATCGGTCATTCACCGTCATTGAATCCTCCAGAATTATTTTATTTGACTAATGCATTCAACAAAATATTGTCAATAAGACGCACATTTCCGATTGTGGCAGCAAGCAGAACTACGGCGGATCTAAATACGAAATCGATTGCCATGAGATTGAAAGCATTTACGCAGACGAGATAGTCGAGAGAAATGTCTCTAAACTCGCCAAGATAATTACGGCCCGTGGCTTCAAGTCTTCGAGCATCTCGTATCCCCGCCGCAAATTGACTCTCAATTGCGCACAACGATTCGTACAATTTTGTCGCCAGAATCCGATCCGGAGGCGTCAAACGAATGTTTCGGCTGGAGAGCGCCAAGCCGTCATGATCTCGTACCGTAGGAACGCTGGCGATGTCAATTCCTGGGTGACGAGTGGCAGTCATTTGCCGAATCAGCACTAATTGTTGATAGTCCTTTTCACCAAATACGGCCACAGTGGGTGCTAAGAGTGTAAAGAATTTGTCTATAACGGTGAGAACACCACTGAAATGCCCGGGCCGATGCACACCTTCATAGAGTTCGCCTAATTGTCCAGCCGAAATCGGGTCGTCAAAGGTGACTGGGTATATCTCTTCAATATTGGGAGCAAAGACAACATCAACGCCATTTTTGTGGCAGATATCAATATCGGCCTGCAGCGTCCGTGGATAATTGGCGAGGTCCTGTGGGTCATTGAATTGTAAGGGATTGATAAAGATGGAAACCACGACGTCTTTAGCCAGAGTTTTTGCCTTTTCAATTAGCCGCTCGTGCCCAGCGTGCAAGGCGCCCATCGTCGGCACAAGTGCCAGTGATGAGGTAGTTGGCAGGCCAAAGCGCCAAGATTGAACGTCGTCTAATTTAGTGAAAAGAGTGGGAGTCATCCGGCCAGTTACCGTCACGCACGTCTAAGGCGAATTGGGCGCAAGCGGCAATACTAGATTCTCGCAAATTGGCGAAAGATTTGGTGAATTTCAAGTGGCGAGTTGTAAGTCCGAGAATGTCATGCAACACGAGCACTTGTCCGTCGCATTCTGGTCCAGCGCCAATTCCGATCGTCGGAATGCTCACTTTGTGGGTTATGGAAGCAGCCAAATCGCGAGGTACTCCCTCAATGACCATCGAAAATGCACCAGCCTGTTCCACTGCGTGGGCGTCTTCACGCAATCGCTCCCGACCACCGGCTTCACGTCCGTCATGACGACCTTGGACTCGGTGTCCTCCCATGCGGTGATAGCTCTGTGGGGTAAGTCCGATGTGCCCCATCACCGGGATGTCGACCCGGACAATCGCAGAAATTGAATCAAACATTGGGACACCGCCCTCAAGCTTGACAGCCCCAGCACCTGCCTTAATTAGTCGGATTGAACTTGTGACAGCCTGTTCTGGGCTTACTTGATACGAACCAAACGGAAGATCGGCGACCACGAGCGCATTTGGTTTGGCCCTACTTACCATTTTCACGTGGTATTCCATTTCATCAATGGTCACGGGAAGTGTCGTCGAAATACCTTGCATCACTGTGCCAACCGAGTCGCCAACGAGAATGATGTCAATTCCAGCTTCATCAACAATTCCGGCGAACGTGGCGTCATATGCGGTGACCATCGTGATTCGACGTCCATCGCGTTTCATAGCCATAAGATCAGGAACAGTCACTCTTGACATCGATTCAAGGGTATCTGTGATAGATCCAGATCGTTTCGGCAGATAGTCTCGGCGGATGGGTCGGCCCCGATTGCGAACGTGGATAGGTGACAAGATCGGTAATTACTGGAATACCTTGACATCGCTCGCCGCAATAGGGACGGATTCGCGGCGAGCCAAACAATTTGGCGCTTTCGGTGTTCATAGCATTATCTGTTTCCCTCCGACCACGATTTTTAATGAACGCTTTATCTGGATCGGGTCGCACACCATGATCGGCGAACATGTAGCACTTTCCGCTGGGATGATGCCGGGCCAAGAGTGTGTGACAAATCCGGTGATCAAGATCGGCGATCGCTGTCTGATCGGGCGAGGCAGTGGAATCGTGGGGCATTACTCAATTGATATTGGTAACGACGTATGGACTGGACACCATGTGTATATCACCGATCAAAATCATGGCTATCAACAAATCGATATTCGCATTGCCGAGCAGACTCAACCAGAGCAAGCCGTTGTGATAGGTGACGGTTCTTGGATTGGATATGGTGCGGTGATTCTGCCCGGATCAACGATTGGTAAGCACGTGACGATCGGGGCCAATTCAGTAGTGACCGGAAATATTCCGGATTACAGTGTCGCGGTCGGTGCCCCCGCCAGAGTAATCAAACAATATGTGCAAGGGGAAGGATGGGTTGACTACACCGAGAGATCAATTGGCGGTTTGCACGAAGTCAATTGATTATCAGCGGCAAATGTCGCCAATTTTTCACTTAATGGAAGTTGCTCAACTTGACTTTCGGCAAATGGCAAGTTGAGTCCCTGTCTCAACTGTGCCGTGTAACTACGCCGATCTGCGATATAGATTCGGTAATCCGCAAGCCATAATGGAACAATTGCGGCACCTTTAGCATCAGCTACGGGTAATGCGGTAATCCTATTTACCATGTTTTCAAGAGTGTCGGTAGCCAGATCAACGAGATCGGCTCGTTCCATCAGTGCATCAGGTCCGGATTCGTTGACCAAACGTAAGTCGATGAGTAATTCTCGTTGCTTCTTGGCATAGAGACAAAACTCGTCAGATTTCTGTCGCCACTCTTCGTCGGCAACCCTATTAAAAACTTCCTTAGAGGCGAAAAACAATGCGTAAATCCACATCAGGCAAAGTCCAAAAATGATGATCGAAAGAATTAAGCGAGTGAGAATCTTCATTGAGTGCAATGTAGGCGACTTTTAGCCCGCAAACTGCTAGAAAAGGGTGAGACATGAGTAACGCATCCATCTCCAATACGATCTCTGAAATCGGGTCAGAGTCGGGTTTGCCGGACAGTGAAAGTCGTCTAAAAATCGCCTATCGCTTGTTGTCGGCGCTCGTACGCGTTCACCCAAAACTCTTTATAATCGCTGTTTCTGGCGCCACTCTCTTTGGACTGTGCACCGTGGCCTCGGCACTTGGTGTTCGGTGGATGGTGGACAGAGTTATTTTGCCGCGTTTCAATGAAGGAACGACTGACACCAGAGCCCTACTCATTGGGGCCGGTTTGGTGATCGGCATTGGGTTACTGCGGGCAGTGGGGGTTGTACTTCGTCGTGGCTTCGCCGGGGCTACAAGTTGGCGAACTGCGGAATCAGTGTCCCTCGATGTTCTTCACCGCATTGTGGCCCAGCCCTCAACCTGGCATCGACAACACATGACCGGTGATTTGGTGGCCCGAGTTGGTGTGGATTCGGATGCGGCCGTGGCAGTGATCGGGCCGATGCCGTTTGCAAGTGCGGTCGTAGTGATGTTGGTTGTATCGGGAGCTTGGCTACTTGTCGTGGATGTGCCACTCGGGCTGCTGGCAATTATTGTGTTTCCGATTTTGCTGATTTTGAATATTGGATATCAACGACGAATCGACACGCATTACAGCACCGCCCAAAACGAACTCGGCTTGCTTTCCGAGGCTGTGCACGAAAGCTTTGATGGTGTCATGGTGGTTAAAGCGTTTGGTGCCGAAATGAGGGAAACTGAACGACTGTCACATATCACGGGCCGTTTGAAGGATGCTCGCACCAAAGCGGTGATTTTACGGTCCACCTTCGAAGCATTACTAGATGCGATCCCATCGTTTGTAAATATTGTTCTATTGGTGGTGGGGGCCCATCGAGTGAAATCTGGAGCTATGACTGTAGGGGAGTTGACCAGTTTTGTTTATCTGTTCACATTGCTTATCTTTCCGTTGCGCATAATCGGATATGTATTCAGCGAAGTCCCTCACTCACTGAGTGGTTGGAATAGAACAAGGCAGATTGTCGATGAGCCGATCATGCCCGACCCTCGGTCTTCAATCGGTAAGGCGCCTGGCAATACCGCCATAGTTGTTTCAAATATTTCAATTACTTACGCTGATCAAGTCATATTGAAACGCCTATCGATGACAATAAATAGTGGCATGACAGTCGCAATTGTCGGGGCGACTGGGTCAGGAAAAACAACTTTGCTTCATGCCATAGCAGGATTGATTCCTGTTGACGAAGGTTCGATTGACGTGATGCCAGGTGGAACTGGACTTGTTTTTCAAGAGGCTTTCGTATTCGCCGATAGCTTGCGCTTTAATGTCACCCTCGGGGATGATATTTCCGATGACATAGTGATGACGGCGCTGGAAGTGGCCGCCGCTACAGAGTTTGTGTCAAAATTTGATACTGGATTGGACACTGAACTTGGCGAGCGAGGGGCGAGCCTA
This sequence comes from Actinomycetota bacterium, assembly GCA_031401235.1. GTDB lineage: Bacteria > Actinomycetota > Acidimicrobiia > Acidimicrobiales > Ilumatobacteraceae > UBA3006. The sequence continues at coordinate 92,440 of JANNRJ010000036.1, read as the reverse complement.
AGCGGTGGCCAACGACAGCGAGTGGCCTTGGCCAGAGCAATTGCTCACAGGTGTCCGGTGTTGTTGCTTGACGACACCACGTCGGCATTGGATCCGACAACCGAATCTAAGGTGATTGAAAATCTGCGTCGTCAGCAGACGGTTGGAGCAACACTAATAGTTGCTTCCCGTCCATCCACGATTTCATTGGCCGATGAAGTGTTGTATCTCGCCAATGGGGTCATCATTGACCACGCCCCACATGCCGTTCTAATGGCGAAGAATGCTGAGTACCGAGCGTTGCTTGAAGCATTCGAACAAGATCGAAGAGACGCTTAATGAGTCAACCTGATGTTCGCTTCGAAACGGTGCGCACCATTAGTCGTGGAGTTGATGTGGCCCCATCTTTCAGACGTGGGCTTGGCATCACATTTTTATTGGCACTTGTGGGATCTGGAGCGCGATTAGTCATCCCAATTATCGTGCAACAAAGTATTGACAAGGGTTTGCGCCCCGGGAACATCGATATTGGCTTTGTGACGAAATTGGGAATTTTTGGAGCAGTGAGCATATTCATATCTGCATATGCGCTGCGCTTGTCGGCGATGCGACTCGGTGTCCGTGCCGAGGAAGGGCTGTACACACTGCGGATCAAACTTTTCGATCATATTCATCGACTTAGCTTGGCCGATCATAATGAGGAGCGTCGAGGCGCTCTGGTCTCACGAGTCACCAGCGATATTGAGACTCTGACAAATTTTTTCTCGTGGGGCGGATTGGCATGGCTTCTGGATGGATCCCAAATTCTGGCTGTGTCGATCGTGATGCTGGCATATGACTGGAGACTTGCCTTGGTCGCATTTATCGTGGCGGCTCCGTTGGTATTGGTGCTTAAGGCTGTTCAGCAACGACTCGTGACCGCCTACAACCTGACCCGGGAGCGAAACGCCACACTTCTCGGAATGATCGGAGAACTTTTCGCCGGGTCGGACACACTGCGTGTTTATGACGCTTCTGATCACATGGTAGAACGCGTGCGTATAACCGTGCGGCGACGAGCCGATAGCAATATCCGAGCGGGATTCATTGGTGCATTTTTATTCCCATCTGGTGAGGTCTTCTCGGTTTTCACCGTGGTTGCAGTTGTCACTTGCGGAGTCATCATCGGACCAAGCGGAGGTTTGACTGCGGGGGCATTAGTCGGATTCGTTTTCTTGACATTTCGCTTTCTTGAGCCGATTGCCGAATTCACTGAAGTAATTGATCACACTCAAACCGCTGTGGCCGGTCTTCGTAGAGTACTTAGCGTTCTTGACACACCAATTGGACCGCCAGCGCCCGAATTTCCATTGCCACTACCGATGGGCACCCTCTCCGTTGAGGTAAGGAATGTGAGTTTTTCGTACGGATCGCGATTGGATAGCCAAGATGACGACTTGCCGGTTCTATCGGAAGTCAATTTCAAAATTCCGGCCGGACAACATATTGCGTTGGTTGGTGAATCCGGGTCGGGAAAGACAACACTTGCCCGACTCATTGCCCGCCTCGCCGACCCGACGGTTGGCACGATTTGTTTAGGGGGAGTGATTGTCAGTCGAGTGGCAAATGATGATTTACGAACTCGACTGACGGTTGTACCCCAGGAACCCTTTCTCTTTTCAGAAACGATTCGGTACAACCTTCAATTTGCGGTTCCGCTGGCAACCGATGCAGAGTTGGTAGGGGCAATAGCCGAACTGCAATTAGTTGACTGGTTCGAATCTTTGCCAAATGGTCTTGACACCCATGTCGGTCAACGAGGTAGTGCGCTTTCGGCCGGCGAGCGACAACTTGTAGCGTTGATACGAGCTTTTTTGGTGCGTCCAGACGTTCTAATTCTGGATGAAGCAACGTCTGCAGTTGATGCCCTCACCGAGATTCGCATATCCCGGGCATTCGATCGTGTTTCAGCGGGTCGAACTACTATTTCAATCGCTCACCGACTTTCCACTGCCGCCCGCGCTGATCGAATAGTCGTGCTGGATCATGGTCGAATAGTCGAAGATGGGTCCCATAGTGCACTCATCGCCGGCGACAAAAAGTACGCACGCATGTATGACGCATGGCTGGCTTCAACCAACAGCGATAGTGAAGTCCGTAATGCATAGTAATTGGGTCAAGCGCCTTGGCGAAGTGGCCCTCGGACTGGGTCTTGTCGCACTCCTAAGCGGGTGTAGTTCGAGCGCCGAGCGAAAGGCATTGTGTGAGAGGTCGGCAGAACTCGAAAACGAACTATCAGTAGTCAGCCAGACAGTCGACGATATCTCCAACGCTTCACCACAACAGCTCGCCAATACCTTCGCGGTGACAATTTCTACGCTTACAACATTGCACGATCTTGGTCCGTCAACGTTACGGAGTGACTTCGGACTTTTGCTCGGCGTGTACGAATCATTGGGTGCATCAATTGAAGCTACCGGATGGGAAGGGAGCGTTGCTGAGAATGATCGAGTTGTGATTGCAGCCCGCTCCGGACTGCTTTCAAACCCCGTAGTCGAAGCACGCGACTCAATTCGTTCGTATGTGATCGACAATTGTTCATTGGAGTTTGATTTCCGAGACGATCAATTTCAAGGGGCGGCGACGACTTTGCCAGATCCAGCAATTGCAGATGAAAATGCTCCTGATCCGACAACCGGTTTTGATAATGACGATTCAATTGCCAGTTCGTATGGATACTACGTGGCTGAACAATACAATCTTGCGGTAACGAATGAAGAGGCAATATGCATTGGTCAAGCATTTACCGAACAGGCGATTGTGGATCCGCAAGCGGTCGATGATGCGTATACCGAATTCGTTACCACGACGCTCAACACATGCGGAGTAGAAACAAACATCTCGGGTTCTTGATCTTGTGCAGAGTAGATTTGCGGAATGGAATTCACGCTCATCCGACATGCCGAACCAGAATGGGTAAAGGATGGTCTGAGTGTTGTTAATCCGCCGCTCACCGCTCGCGGTTTCATTCAAGCCGAGCGACTAGCCGCCCGATTGGCGACCACCCATTTCGATCATATTTATATTTCACCGTTGTTGCGTACTCGACAAACTGCAAGACCATTGCTTGAATTAAGTGGACGCGAAGAGATTATTGAACCATGGTTGGAAGAAATTCGGGAACCAGCATGGCACGGAGCTCCGGCCGAGCAAACGATAAAGGCTTATCGAGATGAAGTGGAAAGAAATGCCGAGGATCGATGGTCGGGATTAGAGGGAGGGGAGTCGGTGAGAGACTTTGTGGCACGAATTCACTCTGGATGTGCAAAATTTCTTTCCGATCGAGGTGTCCATAGATTGAATCAGCCACTTCCGGTATGGCACATCGAGGATCCCAACGACAGCATTGCCCTGTTCGCCCATGCGGGCACGGACAGCGTGCTCATTTGCCACTTTCTTGGATTGCAGTCCACTCCGTGGGAGTGGGAGCGATTCATCATCAATCATGGATCGATTACAACTATTACGGCAATGAAACTCGGTGATGGGTACACGTTCAGTCTCACTTCATTGAGTGACAGTGAACATCTGGAGCCAGCAGATCGAACCCGCTGAATGCCAAGATTACGGGCCAAATTACCAGTATTTTCAGTGTGGGCGGCAGAGATCTCACCTTCCGCCGCACCACACTTCACGCTGATTAACTCAGACGTGAATCAAGATTAAGACGCTGCAACGGTCAGGACTGCGGGAGCACTTCTGTCACATTGCAAGCGTCTACTACCTTGACGACCGGGTAAGGATTCACTGCATCACCACCAAATGGATGCACTTCAAAATGTAAATGTGGTCCGCCGGCATTACCAGTTGCGCCGACATAACCAATTATCTGACCAGCGCGCACTGGGGTCCCAACAGAAATTCCCGGCGCGAATGAATCCATGTGGGCGTAAAAGAAATATGTGCCATCCGATTGGGATACACGTAAGGCATTTCCACTGAGTGATCCACCTGCCGTGACCTGCGAAATGTATCCATCGACAACCGCATAAAGGGCTTTGCCCGTGGCGGCGGTGATGTCCACTCCAATGTGCGAACGGCCGCCCGACCGAGGGTCGCCCCATGAATCGGAGAAGGAACATGCTCCCTGAACTGGAAACACTTTGATAGCGGTGAGCCCCATACTTTCGACGCTTGGTAATACACCGAGTGCGATTGCGGTTCGCACGTCTAGTGCTTTGGTCACCGGAATGTTCCGTGATTCTTGAAATTTGCCAATCGAAATTGCGGTCGCAATACCGAAAACTCCATCTGCACCACCTTTAACTTCAATGCCGGTGGCTACGAGAGCATTTTGCACGGCCCGCACAGCATCGCTTCGCTGACCGAGTGCCGGGAGGGTTTCGATTGAAAGCGGTGTGAATACCGGTGCAACAGAAACTGCTACGGTCGCCACTGTCTTATTAACATCTCCAAGCGCAACAGAAGTTGCTTCGTCCAAGATGCCATTAGCAGGCAAGTTGTGAAGACTTTGGAAAGCGGCCAAGGCGGCAATCGTCGCCGTACCGTAAATTCCATCAACGCCACCATTGACCGTGATGCCATTGCGCAGCAAGGACGATTGCAAGTTGCGTACGGCATCGCTTTTCTCCCACTGAATCGGAAACTTTGAAGCGCCAGAGGGTACCACTGGCTTGGCAACCGCTGTGATCACCGGAGCAGGAGCCGACACTAAGCCGAGGGCTATGGCAGTTGATTGATCAAGCACTTTGGTTACCGACAATCCCTTGAAGGATTGAAATTTGCCAATCGCAATAGTTGTAGCCAGACCAAATTTTCCATCGGCGCCGCCCTTGACCGGGGTCCCGTTATTAATCAGGGCTTGTTGAAGTGACCATACATTGTCGCCACTCATCCCCACTTTTGGAAAATTGGTGCTTGTTAGTGGAGTCGTATCAACAAGACCCAGAAATTTTGCGGTCTTGGAGTCCAAAACTCCAGTGGCCCTAAAGCCAGCGACCTTCTGCAATGCCTTTAGTGTTGTGCGAGTTGCAACATCAAAATTGCCCGTTATCCCGCCACGGAGAGTGAAGCCGCGGGCAATGATCGCCTGCTGGAGGCGCACGACGGAGGCGCCATTATCGCCAAACGACGGCAATTCGGAAACCGTGATTGACGGCGAACTAGCCTGAGCGACGGTAGCGGAGACTAAAGTGAGACCGATAATGCTGGTCGCGACCACGGAAAGTACCGAGAGAATACGTTGGTAGCGAACCGGTCGAAAAGTGAAGAGTGTTGTAGACATTCTGTGCTCCCTTGCGTGGTGTGAGATCCGATAAAGGGATCGGCACAACCGGGGCACAACTTGAGAGAATTCTCACGGATATTGCTCATACGCCCACCCACAGTGGTCGGACCGTACTGAAAGTAACGAATTGAGCACGTTGAGTAGTCGACTGCCTCAAATAGGACGAGGAGATAATCTGTCCACGATGCTCAAGCCCGTCATTACTCTGCGGGCCTTTAGCCGAATTACTTGGGCCTGTTTGCTGTCTTTGTACGCAATAATCGTCACCGGATCGCTTGTTCGCCTCACCGGGTCTGGCTTGGGCTGCGAGGATTGGCCCCGATGTAGCGATCAGCGCTTCGTTGATGTTTCCAACGCACACGCCGCGATCGAGCAAATCAATCGGCTATTTACCGGGGTGGTGGCATTTGCCGTCATAGCGGCGGCCTTACTTTCGCTTCGTCTCCGACCACGCCATTCATCGCTGATCTGGTTAGCCCTTGGTTTGGTCGCTGGAGTAGTGCTGCAAGTGATGATCGGAGCAATAGTTGTGATTAGCGGATTGCACCCGGCTTTCAATATGGCTCACTATCTAGTTTCGATCCTGTTGATTACAACGGCCTTTGAAATGTTGTGTCGCGTGCGCCGTCTCCTTCGAAGCGATACCAATTTGATGGGGGCGAAAGGTGTCGATGTATCCACTTCAACTCGACGTCTAATTGGTCTGCTGATGGCTTTATTTTGCCTAGTTCTTATTGCTGGGACCGTAGTAACGGGTTCTGGACCTCACGCCGGGGATCAAACGGCACCACGGTTTTCACTTTCGATTCAATCGGTAACTCGGATTCACAGTGCAGCAGTGTGGCTTGCTTTACTGACGGTGATTGTTCTATTTGCCCGTATTCGGCGCAATTCATTTGAATGGCGACTACTTTCTCGGTCCCTGGAAACTCTTACTATGATCATGATTGCTCAGGGATTCCTTGGTTACCTTCAATATTTCGCAGGTGTGCCGGCAGGATTAGTCGCTGTTCATGTCGCGCTGTCCGTTGCCGTTTGGATTGCGGCGCTGAGCATGTTCGATACGGCGCGAAATTCTGTGACTTGGCGACAATTTGTGCTTGACTAGAACGATTGTATGAAGACTAAATGGGCTTTGCGCGCACTCGTATCAACGTGTGGATTGTTGGCTTTCTTGAGTTTCACTGGTACGCAAGCGGGAGCCGCTGAAGAGGATCTGTTTGTGGTGGCGCAGGTAAGCAATCAAACGGTTACGTCAGGATTGTCTTCTCGCGTTCCGGTGGAAGGTGTATCGGTATCGGTATCAGATGTATCTGGAGCAGTAGTAGGCGCCGGGCTCACGGACGCCAATGGAGAAGTGAAAGTCCAGGTTCCAAGTCGGGCTACATACACGATAAAACTTGATACTTCAACATTGCCAAATGAATTAGCCCTGATCGCTGGCACATCCGATTCGGTGACCATCTTGGAGGATAACTTCACCACTCAGATCAAGCGAGTGAGTTTTTTCATCGGAGACTCGGGTGTGTCAAACACGACTATGGTCGAAAAAATATCTCAGCGGGCCGCCGACGGAGTGCGTTTGGGGTTGATTATCGCCCTCTGTTCAGTGGGACTGTCACTTGTGTTTGGGACTACCGGACTGACGAACTTTGCCCACGGCGAGATGATTACTTTCGGTGGTCTCACCGCGTTTTTCCTCAACGTCACTCTGGGCATTCCATTGCTGATAGCGGCGCCGATGGTCGTAACACTGGGTGGGTTATTCGGATTGGGATTTAATTCGGTGATCTTTGCCCGTTTGCGTAAACGAGGGATTGGTCTTGTTTCACAAATGGTGGTGTCGGTTGGACTGTCAATCATGTTGCGAAATATGTTTCTCTTTCAATTTGGAGGGCGTACCCGACCCCTGGATGATTTCAGTTTGCAAAAAGGTATGAATATCGGTCCGATAAAGATCACTCCTCGAGATCTCACAACTGCCATAATCTCGCTTATTGTTCTTGTTGGAGTTGCATTGGTCTTGCAGCGATCACGCATGGGAAAGGCCGTTCGGGCAGTGTCTGACAATCCGAATCTGGCCTCAGCGACCGGCATAGATACTCAGCGAATCATCCAAATTGTGTGGATCGCCGGCGGGGCATTGGCCGCGCTTGGCGGAGTTTTCCGGGGTCTTGATGAGCAGGTCGGATTCCAAATGGGTTCCGGTCTGTTGTTTCTTATGTTCGCCGGGATCACTCTCGGTGGACTCGGTTCGGCATTTGGGGCATTGGTCGGTGGGTTTTTGGTTGGTGTATTGGTTGAAATGGCATCTCTTGTCGTGCCATCTGAACTGAAGAATGCGCCGGCATTGCTGATATTGATCCTTGTCCTAATTCTTCGTCCTCAAGGAATTCTTGGTAAACGACAGAGGGTCGGCTGAGTATGGATTGGGTCCGAATATTCGAAAATACGATGCGTGCCTTCGTCGGAGTGGACGCCGCATATTTTGCGCTCGCCGCGTTCGGACTCAATGTTCAGTTTGGATACACGGGTCTGTTGAATTTTGGTCAGGCGGCATTTATGGCCTGCGGTGCCTATGGCCTAGGACTCACATCTCAGTATTTTGATGTGTCGTTTTGGTGGGGGATACCGATTGCAATGGTCCTGGTGATTGTTTTGGCATTGTTGGTTGGCATTCCTACTCTTCGCTTGCGTGCGGACTACCTGGCGATTGTCACAATTGCAACGGCAGAATTGGTTCGTCTTGTTGTGCGGTCGGTAAAATTTAAGAGGATCTTCGGCGGCAGCGACGGCATCAATACATTTAGCAATGAATTCCGAGCCCTTAACCCCTTTCAGCCAGCAGCCCAATACGGAATTTGGCCTTTCCGATATAGCGGCTACACGATGTTTACATTGCTGGTCGGTTGGGTTCTTGTAGCCATGATTGCGGTATTTGTGTGGCTGTTGATGCGTAGTCCGTGGGGACGCGTGGTCAAGGCCATCCGCGAAGACGAAGATGCTGTTCGAAGTTTGGGGAAGAATATCTATAGCTACAAAATGCAATCATTGATCATCGGTGGGTTCTGCGGGATGCTCTCCGGCATGGTCTTTGCGCTCGACCGCGGATCTGTGCAGCCCGATAATTACAGCCGAGATGTGACTTTCTATATTCTTACGGCATTGGTGTTGGGTGGATTAGCGCGTGTAATGGGATCAATTGTCGGCCCGATGATGTTTTGGGGTCTGTATGTGTTTTGCGATAATTTCCTTCGTCAACTTGTGCAGTCTGAGCCGCTGCGGATCGGTGGAGTCACAATTATTCAAAGTACACAGGTTGGTGCCGTCAATTACATGCTGATCGGACTTGGTCTTATTTTGTTGATGGCTAAACGGCCACAAGGAGTTTTTGGAAATCGACAAGAGATGGCACTCGATGGTCGATAGTAAACCGATGTCCGAAGTCGCCACAAAGGCCCGAAATGCCTTGGCTGGGGTTCGCCCCGAACCCGGCGTAGCCAAAGATGACCCAATTTTGCATGTTGTAGGTGTGCAGCGACATTTTGGAGGAATCAAGGCTGTGGACGTCGAGCACCTTGATATTCAGCGCGGCTCAATTACAGCGCTTATTGGTCCCAACGGCGCGGGAAAGACAACTCTGTTTAATGTTCTGACAGGATTTGATCCGCCTGACGCCGGTCAGTGGCAATTCGACGGAATCGAAATGAGCAGGGTCAGTGCCCACAAAATGGCCGTGAAAGGAATGGTTCGTACCTTCCAACTGACGAAAAGTCTGACCAAACTTTCAGTCATTGAGAACATGAAACTTGGGGCAATCGACCAAGTCGGAGAAAGTTGGTGGAATGCGCTATTTCCATTGCTCTGGAAGGCTCAAGAATCGCTCATTGAACAACGAGCCGATGAATTATTGACCCGCTTTTCCATGGGTCGTATGCGCAATGAATACGCCGGCACTTTGTCGGGCGGGCAGCGAAAATTGCTGGAGATGGCCCGCGCACTGATGACAGAGCCCCGACTGGTGATGTTGGACGAGCCTATGGCTGGAGTTAACCCGGCGTTGAAGCAAAGTTTGAACGATCACATTCGAGGTCTCCGTGATGAAGGTATGACGGTGCTTTTCGTTGAACACGATATGGATATGGTCCATGATCTTTCGGATTGGGTAGTCGTGATGTCTGAAGGTCGGATTATCGCCGAGGGCACCCCGGAGCAGATCTCTGAAAATACCAGCGTTATAGAGGCCTACCTAGGAGCACATCAGGGCAGCGCCATGTATGAAGAGACACATTGATGAGTGACATCCTCAGTGTTAGTGAACTTGTGGCTGGTTATATCCCAGAAGTGAATATTTTGAACGGTTGCAATATCACGGTTGCCCATGGTGAGTTTGTCGGAGTCATCGGACCCAACGGAGCGGGTAAATCAACGGTGTTGAAGGCGATTCTCGGACAATGTTCGGTCCGCTCTGGTTCGGTGATGTTTGAGGACGCCAATATCAGAGACTCGAAAGCCCATGAACTAGTACGACGCGGAGTCGGCTATGTACCCCAAACTCAGAATGTCTTTCAAAGTCTTACCGTGACTGAAAATCTAGAAATGGGATGTTTTCTCAAACCAAATATTTTTGCGTCTCGGTTTGAATATGTGACAACGCTTTTTCCCCGTCTTCGAGAATTGGCCAGCCAGCGAGCGGGATCGCTATCGGGCGGGGAGCGTCAAATGGTGGCCATGGGCCGAGCGCTGATGATGGAACCAAAATTGTTATTGCTTGATGAACCATCGGCCGGTTTGTCTCCCGTCCTGCAAGATGAGGTGTTTATTCAATGCAAACGAATTAATGCAGAGGGAATTGCGATCCTGATGGTAGAGCAAAATGCTCGCCGTTGTTTACAAATCTCTCACCGGGCGTATGTTCTGGATCAGGGGCGAAATGCATACACGGGAACCGGTCGTGAATTAATCAATGATCCTAATGTTATTCGGCTTTACTTGGGGACTTTGTCCAAGGCAACTGGCGGCGTCTAAGCAACTTGGTGCGCCCCGATCGGTGAACGAAAGAGCCCCGGGCAATTGCCCGGGGCTCAATCACTAAATGCGTCTGAATTGTGGTTACTTACCCGAGTCGAAGTTCTCGCCGAGTGCGTTACCCATGTTGCCATCCACTCCGTATACCTTCTTGACTTTTGGTCCAATTCCTTGCTCAACCATTGTGCGCAAGATACGGGAACCTTCGTCGAAGGTGATCAAAACGATTGCGTCTGGGTTTGCCGCAACAATCTCGCCCACTTCAGCATCGAATGTCGTTGCTGCTGGGTCGTAGATCTTGGTGCCGAGAACGGTCACACCTGAAGCGGTGAGAACTTCCTCGATAACTGTTGCCAGGCTTGTTCCATAAGCATCGTCCAAAGCCAAGATGTAAGCCGAAGCGACTCCATCACCAGCGATGATCTCAGCCAATACCGAACCCTGAAGGTCGTCTGGTGGAGCGTTACGGAAGTAGAGACCCTTGTCTGCATAGGTCACCAACTTCAGCGATGTGTTGGCTGGACTAAATTGGACTACTCCGGCTGCTGTGATCTTATCGATCACTGTCAAGGTGACGCTCGAAGAAGCAGCACCGATGATTGCATCGACACTTTCTCCCAAGAGACGGTCAGCAGTGATGCTGGCCGTGTCCGTGCTGGTGTCGCCCGAATCGCCTTGAACGTATTCAACTGGCTTTCCGAGAATGCCACCGGCTGCATTGAGAAGGCTAATTGCGTATTCCACACCGGCAAATTCAGGCGCTCCGAGGAACGCAAGGCTGCCTGTTTCTGGAAGCAATGAACCAATCTTTAACACTCCGTTACCCGTTCGCTCTACTTCAGTCACAGCCAATGGCTTAACAGCTGATGCTGGAGCCGATGCTGTGACATATGTTGTCATGGCGTCGTCGAGTCGGTTGTCTGCACCGAAGGTGAGAACTCCGTAGGAAGCCTCAAGAGGCTCTCCGTTGCCATTGAGCGTGTTGGGACCAGATACACCGTCATAGTCGATTTCTGTGCCAGCCGCAATCAATGCTAAGCAAGTTTCAGCTGTGGTGCATTTTTCGCCATCCTTAGAAACAGCCACGATCTGGTCAGCAAGTGCGCTGCCATCTGTGCCTGCAACTTGTGCAGCAAATGCGATCAACATAACCGCATCAAATGATTCTGCAGAATAGTTGTAGTCAACAAGATCTGGGTTGCCTTTGGCTACCCAGAACGCGTTCAGGCCGTCTTTGAATTCTGAAGAGAGGTCAACCAACGGGGTTGTGCCCTTCATGCCTTCAAGTTCGCCACCAGCGACTGGTGCCACCGTGTCAACCACGGTGTCAACTACTGTGTCTGTCGCTGCATCGTCACTGCCACAAGCCGCAGCCACAAGGCTGAGACCCACAACAAGTGCACCGAAGCGGCGCATATTGGTTTTCTTCATGTGTTTGTTTCTCCCCCTATAGATAGAACGACGGTTGTCGGTCTGGTTAGGACTTCCTAGCCTATGTGAGATAACCAGACCTTACAACGGGTATTTACGGTATTGAACCCGCTATTTGGTGGACGCCTTGGTGAGGCGGTCTCGAATAGCACGACCGATACCTGAATCCGAAGGCATAACCGCCACAACAACCTCGCAGCCCTGCCGATCGGCATCTCTTAAGAATTCGTACATGTGTTTGGCGTATTTATTCAGGTCATGGGAAAAGTCAAGAATATGAACCCGGATGGAATCACTTTTTAGTTGTTGAGCACGAATAATTGCCGACTCCGTTGATTCCACCAATTCAATGGTGCAGTTCGGGGAATAGTGGGATTCAAGCATTCCCGGTGCTCGCGAGCCATCAGTCGGTGAATCAAGTTTGAGATCAAGAATCTCTTCGATTCGTGTAACTGATATGCCGCCCGGGCGCAAGAGTTGGGGGATCGGCATTGTCATATCCACAATGGTCGACTCCACTCCGATGCTGCACGGACCGCCATCAAGAATTAGATCCACGTCGGTCCCAAGATCGGTGAGCACATGTTGGGCCGTTGTCGGACTTACTTTGCCAAACCGATTGGCCGATGGGGCGGCCACTGCACTCTCCAAATGACTCAATAAATTGAGTGCAACAGAGTGGTTTGGAACTCGAATTGCCACTGTGTCACGACCACCCGTTACCAAATTTGAAACTCGCGATGATCGATAGAGGAGCATCGTCAATGGTCCGGGCCAAAGCAGTCGCGCAAGTTCTCGTGCGGCTGGCGAAATATCACGGCTCCACTCTTCGAGTCGAGAGTCGCTGTCAATATGCAAAATAAGGGGGTGACTGACGGGCCGACTCTTTACATCAAAAATTCGCCCAAGCGCGCTCAGGTTGTCGGCATCTGCCGCCAACCCATAGACGGTCTCAGTGGGAAGTCCAACGAGACCGCCGTGAAGCAAAATGTCTGTCGCTTCCAAAATGGCTGAGTCACGGAATCCGTCAACGATTAGTTCCGAAATGGGTCTTCTACTCATATCGTCATACTTGTTGAGCATTTAGAAATTCCAGCATGATGTCAATAAATTGGAAAGATTCTGGAGTTTTGAAATGGTCTGTGTTACTCAAGATGCGTAGTCTGCCATTTGGGAATCCAGATGCAAGCCGATTTGCTGGTAACACAAAATCAAGATCGCCGACAACAACGAGCACCTCATTCGTAATGTGTTGAAAATCAGATTCTTGAAACGGTTTCGACCGCGGTCGATTCAAGACCGCCGCTAGGGCTTGCTTATCGTTTGTTCTCTTGTTCGCATACTGACCAAATAGTCTGGCGATGTTGTCATCTTCCGGGGCTGTGCCGGCAAGACCGGCCAAAACGCGATCGTGATCACGAATATTCGCCACTTCAAAAACATCGTCTCCGATTCCCGCAAGCAATACTCGATTAAACCGCTCTGGAGTTCTGACCAATTCTTCAAGTAATACCAATGCACCAAGTGAAAATCCAACCGCATCGACAGGGACGTCGGGCAATGCGTCTCGAACACGAGCGCCTAGATCTTGATAATCATCCGGTTGGTGTGGTTTTGGTGCCGTGCCGTGTCCTAATAGGTCGATCCCAATACAATCACGGTGAACATCTTTGAACAACGAAGTGATTCCAGTCGTTTCCCAAGTATCGATAAAACAACTACCCCAGCCATGAATCAGCATGACTGGGGGTTGGACGAACTGCGTCATACACCGAGACTACAAACTTGTAGGATTTGAAGATGCGTTTTATGCATGAGACGCCGGCTTACGATCTCACCTACAGCGACGTATTCATGGTGCCGAGTATGTCGACGGTAAATTCCCGTCAACAAGTTGACCTTTCCACTCCCGATCTATTGGGAACCACAATTCCAATCGTCGTATCTAATATGACCGCGATCGCTGGGCGAAGAATGGCGGAAACGGTTGCCCGTCGTGGAGGAATGGTTGTTTTACCTCAAGACATTCCACTAGATGTCGTGGAGACCGTTGTTCGTTTCGTCAAGTCGCGTCATAGTATATTTGAAACGCCAATCACGATGTCTTCACATGACACTGTTGGTGAGGCACTGAGCCTTATATTTAAGCGTGCCCATGGCGCGGTAATAGTTCTCGATGACAATGGGCGACCCGCAGGAATTTTTACCGAGCATGATGCAACTGGTTTCGATCGATTTACTCAGTTAAGTAATGTGATGAACCGTGAAATTATTTCACTCGCGGATACATTGACGCCACAAGAACTGTTTGACGAACTATCTGAGAAACGACTGACGTTTGCTCCAGTTATTTCTGGTGATGGCGTGTTGAGCGGTTGCATTACCCGTAAAGGTGCTTTGCGCAGCACAATTTATGCACCGGCAGTGGATCAAGATGGAAAGTTAATGATTTCGGTTGCAGTGGGAATCAATTCGGAACCTGCCATTCGGGCAAAATCACTGGTTGCAATGGGAGTGGACGTGATTGTCGTGGATACGGCACACGGTCATCAGGTTCGGATGTTGACGGCCATCGAAGAGGTTCGTGCAGCAATTGGCTCAGTGCCGATCGTCGCCGGCAATGTCGTCACGGAATTGGGAACTCGACAAATGATTGAATGTGGGGCTGACATTGTAAAAGTTGGTGTTGGCCCCGGGGCGATGTGCACGACGCGAATGATGACTGGAGTGGGCCGACCTCAATTCTCAGCCGTGCTTGAATGTGCACAAGAGGCTCGTCGATTGGGTAAACATGTGTGGGCCGATGGTGGTGTTCGCTACCCACGTGATGTTGCCCTTGGACTTGCCGCCGGCGCTTCAAATGTGATGTTTGGATCATGGTTGGCGGGTACGTATGAATCGGCGGCAGACACTCTTCGTGATCCCGATGGCCGGCTGTATAAAGAGAGTTTCGGGATGGCATCAAATCGAGCCGTTCGCAACCGCACCCGTCGTGAAACCGGTATCGAACGAGCCCGCAAGGAACTCTTCGAGGAGGGGATTAGCACATCGCGGATGTATCTTGATCCGGCGAGACCGAGTGTGGAGGACATCATCGATCAAATCGTGGCCGGTGTTCGATCATCATGCACCTATGCAGGGGCACGCTCCATTAACGAGTTTCACGAACGGGCTGTCGTGGGTATCCAAAGTGCGTCTGGATACGACGAAGGTCGCCCCCAGGACACGAGCTGGTGAAATGACCTGGCTTCGATGAAAATTATCGCCATCGACGGACCGGCGGGTGCCGGCAAATCGACAGTTGCGCGCAAGCTGGCGATTGCATTACAAATTCCGTACTTGGATACCGGTGCGATGTACCGAGGAGTGACCTTCGCGGTCCTGAATCGAGGTTTGCAGTTGAATGCGACCGAACTGATCGGGCAAGTTGCTCGTTCAGTTGAATTGCTTATCGGCGATGAGTCGGTGGTGGTTGATGGCATCGATGCTACGGAGGCAATACGTGCCGATGATGTCACAGCAGCCGTTAGTGCGGTTGCCGCCAATTCACAGGTCCGTGAAGAATTGCGTAACAGGCAGCGCGAATGGGTTCGCCAGCACCATGGTGGAGTCATTGAAGGTCGGGACATTGGCACGGTTGTGTTTCCGGAGGCAACACTGAAGGTGTACCTAACCGCGTCACCGCTTGTCCGGGCCACGCGACGAGTGGAGCAAAATGGTGGTGATGTGAAAGCAATTGCGGTCGCTATTACCGAAAGAGATCACATGGACTCGACTCGTGTTGATAGTCCGCTACGCGAGGCCAGCGACAGTGTTGTTATTGACACAAGCGACCGCACGGTAGATGAAGTTGTTGCTCAACTCGTCGAGTTGGTGAATCTGCAAGTGCCTCACCATGGCTGAGGTCGATTCCGTGCTTGTTCGAAACTCTTGGGGAGTCAGGTTCTTTTACTCCGTGGTTCGATTTATGGTTGTTATGTTCTGTCGAACCTGGCTCAGGCTTTCTGTGACAGGTGTCGAGAATATTCCGTCCAGTGGAGCCTTTATCTTGGCTCCGGTGCATAGGTCGATTATGGATATTCCAATTGCATCGGCAGTAACTCGACGTCGGATGCGATTTATGGGTAAGGATTCCTTGTGGCGCCACAAAACGCTCGGCTACATGTTCTCGGCCCTTGGCGCATTTCCGGTCACTCGTGGTACCGCCGATCTTGAGGCTTTGCGGCGTTGCATTCTCGTGATCAATTCTGGAGAACCGCTGGTCTTGTTTCCGGAAGGGACAAGACAAAATGGCGACGCAATTCAGCCGTTATTTGACGGAGCTGCATATGTTGCGCTGAAGACGCGGGTTCCAATTGTGCCAGTAGGAATTGGTGGATCTGAAGACATCATGCCAAGTGGATCGTCAAAAATACGACGCCGCAAATGCGCAGCTGTAATTGGAGCACCTATCTATCCGGCTCAAACCAATGGTGCTCGAGCAACACGAATCGAAGTCAGGGAATTAACAGCCAAACTTGCTGGCGCATTGCAAGATCTGTTTGACGAAGCATTGCGAATTTCACGGAGTTAGTCGTTACCGTCAACTCATTATCCCGACGGAAGGGAAATTGTCACCCGCCGACCAAAAAAATCACAGGTGGTGTGAATCGCAAGACCGGCCTGCTGTTGAGCGGTCACTTTATTGATGCATACGGTCAGCGCTTCGCGCTGAGTGAATGCCAACACGCTGGTCGTGGCAAGAAGAATCATAAGAATTAACTTGGTGATGACTGACTTAACAAACTTCAATACCAGCAAAAATGCAAATATCGAACTACCCACGACAACAAGTGATGCAGACTTGGCCGTTTCAGCGTCGAGAGCGAATAAATGCACGGATACATGCTGGCATTCCAGATGTTGTACCTTGTGGATGGTGACTAACCCTGTTCAACTTTCGGGAATTGGACCAGCTGATCAAGAATTGCCGGCAATCGATCTAATCTGGCAAGCGGAACTTGAGTCGGCCTTGGCGGTTCCTGAAATACAGCGCAGGTTGTCATTGAGCGCGGTGGTCGCCAAGCATCCGACCTATCTCGAGGCATGGGCGGAACTTGGGGACGCAAGTCTGACGGTCATCGATCGTTACATGGCATTTCGGGTTGGTTACCACCGAGGGTTAGATGCTCTTCGCGCTAATGGCTGGCGTGGCTCAGGGTACGTGCGATGGAGTCATCGCTCCAATCGCGGTTTTCTCAGATGCTTGCGGGGCGTTGCCGACACTTCTCGTGCGATTGGCGATCTGGGAGAAGCCGATCGATGCGATCAATTTCTCTTGCAGTTGGATCCGAGCGGAGGTCCAAAGTCATAGCCGTAGCGGGGGCCATCCTTGTTGGCGGAAAAAGTCTCCGGTTTGGATCGAATAAAGCCCTGTTTCTGATTAACGGCATTGCCATGGGACGAAAGATTGCCGACACTGTGCGCTCGTCGGGAATAGAGGACGTAATCGTGGTTGGTGGCTCGTCCGACATAGCCGACTTAATTGGATGTTCATTTGTTGCCGATTTGTACCCTGACGAGGGACCACTCGGCGGACTAATTACTGCTATGCGTGCCGTAACGGCGGAAATACTTTGTGTTCTTCCATGTGATGTTCCGCTATTGACGTCAGCTCGGATTCAACAATTACTGACCGCGCTGACTGACTTTAAGATTTATGATGCGAGCGTGCTCACCAGTGATAGAGAGCATTGGCTATGCAGTTCATGGCGTGTAAGTCGATGTCTGCCGACGCTTGAAGAGAGATTCACTGATGGCGAGCGGGCGATCCATCGGGCGGTAAATTCTCTCGTCATCCAACGTGTATCGGCTACGGATTCGGAAATGATTAATGTCAATACATTGCAAGATGCCCGCGACATAGGCCTTGGGACTGAAATAGGGGACTAGCGTTATCTAAATGGCGATTCATCAAGTGACGATTGGCGAATTGAAAGGAATACTTCCGGGTGGGGGAATTCTCATCGATGTTCGGGAACAAGATGAGTTTGAATCTGGACATATTCCAAAGGCAGTGAATATTCCGCTGAGTACAATTCAAGACAATACCGAGAAATTTCGAAGTGAGTTCGACGTTTACATAGTGTGTCGGTCTGGTAGTAGAAGTCTCAGTGCATGTGAATATCTACATGATCGCGACATTATCAATGTTGTAAATGTCGCCACAGGAACATTGGGTTGGCAGACCGCTGGCGGCGCCCTGACACAAGGTGATCAGCCATAATTAAATGGATCGATGATCACGACACTTTGGATGAAGTGCTTGATGAATTGCTAGCAATTGATCGGTATGCAATCGACACCGAGTTTCATCGGGAAAAAACCTACTATCCTCAACTTGCCCTAATTCAAATTTCCTGGCAAGACCGAATTGTTTTGGTGGATCCGCTGGCAATAGACCCTCGTCGCTTGGGTCGTCTGTTTGACTCGAATGCTTTAGCGGTCGTTCACGCAGCCCAACAAGATCTCGAAGTTTTAAAACACTCATGCGGAGTTGCTCCGCGCCGAATTTTTGACACCCAGTTGTCGGCTGGATTCCTAGGGTACTCAACACCAAGTCTGACCTCCCTGGTGCAAAGCGAATTCAAAATCGTCCTACCTAAAGCCGATCGACTGACAGATTGGCTACGGCGTCCGCTATCCGATGCTCAAATTTCATATGCGGCTTCTGATGTCGAGTTCTTGCTCCAGCTTCATGATCGACTCGTCGAGCGACTCAATGCACAAGGTCGACAGGACTGGGCAGAACAAGCATGCGAAGACCTTCGCCTACGACCCAACGGTCCAGTCGATCCGACACTGGCCTGGCTCAAGATTAAAGAAGTCCGAGCACTACGTGGACGCGCCCGGGGAGTCGCCCAGAGCGTGGCCGAATGGCGCGAGCGAAAAGCAATGACTGCCGATATACCGCCGCGCCGGGTGATATCCGATATGGCATTGCTGGCCATCGCCCAGAAAATGCCGATCTCCGAATCCGAATTAATGCAGTCCCGTGGAATCGAAGCTCGTCAGTTGGGCGGCAACATCATTCCGGAGTTGTTAAATGCGGTACGGGATGGAGTTACGCGCGATCAACGTGCTCCGAGTAATGAGTCGGAAGATGTGGATCGCGATTTGCGTCCGGCCGTTACTTTGATTTCGGCCTGGGTTGGTGAATTGGCAAGGCAACATCATATTGATGTCGCTTTGCTGGCCACCCGCAGCGATATCACCGCACTACTTCGGAACCAGCCCGAGGCTCGATTAGCCCAAGGTTGGCGAGCCCAGATTGTTGGCGAGGACATCAAGAGACTGGTGTCCGGTCGGGCCGGATTGAGTTTCGACTCTCGTGGAGGGTTGCGGCTTCTTAACACCGACCCGACTGCCCGAGATGCGCTTGAAGATCAATAGAACAGAGTCGCAACTCGACCAGTGTTGGCAGGTAGACTGTCTGGCAATGTCTATCCATTAGATGGTTGCCTGAGCGGTAGCCGTCCACAACCAAGTTCGGAGCCCTACCGTGAAGAAGGGACGTCATAGACGCTTTGAAGAAGCGCGCAAATTGAAGCAATCTGGGCCAACCCCGGCCGATCTCGGGTTCGGCGATCGAACGAAACACCCGCTAACCGAGGAAGATGAATACGCAGCGATAGCCGAACGCTATGGCGTGCGATTTGACGAAGAACCAGAAGAAAGCGACGAGGAAAAGTCTTGAATTAACGCTGGCGATTTGCCAGCGTCCACATCACGGCACACCCCCCAATGCCACAGCAAACTAACGACAAATTGAGAAATATCGCCCTCGTGGCGCACGTAGACCACGGTAAAACAACACTTGTTGATGCGCTGTTGCGCGCAACAGGGACATTCGGCACCCACACCGCCCTCGTTGATCGAGTCATGGATTCCGATGATCAAGAACGCGAACGCGGGATCACGATTTTGGCTAAAGCTGCCCAGATCGAATGGAAGGGCGTCAAAATAAATTTGGTCGATACGCCCGGTCACGCTGACTTTGGTGGAGAAGTCGAACGAGCGTTGGCATTGGTGGACGGAATTTTGCTTCTTGTGGATGCCGCTGAAGGTCCACTTCCACAAACCCGATATGTACTTTCCAAAGCAATGCGCCTCGATTTACCGGTCATTTTGGTAATCAATAAAGTGGATCGTGCCGATGCCCGACCAGAAGAAGTTCTTCATGAAGTCGAGCAACTCTTTCTGGATCTTGCCCATGCAGACCACCATCTTTCGTTTCCTGTGCTGTCGGCAGTTGCTCGAGAAGGTCGAGCAATCTATGGAATTGGAATGCCACCACCAGATGTCGATCTCAGTGCCTTGCTCGATGCCATCCTTGAGCATCTTCCGGCTCCCACAAATGACGCCACCCAGCCTTTGCAAGCCATGGTCACGAACTTGGATGCATCGGATTATCTAGGGCGATTAGCGATTGGCCGAGTTCACAATGGTGTGCTGCGCAAAGGCGACCAAGTCGTGCTGTGTCAAAAACCGACAGAGGATAACCCAAATCCGATTCTTCGGCGCAAGCTCAGTACGTTATTTGCCTTTAGTGGAATTGAACGTGTGGAAGTTCTTGAGGTAGTCGCTGGAGATTTGTTTATTTTGGCTGGAATTGAGGAAGTAGAAGTCGGTGACACCATTGCGGCCGCCGACAATCCGGTTGCCTTGCCTCGACTTGAAGTTGACGAGCCGGTATTGAGAATGAGTTTCGGGGTTAATACATCTCCCTACGCTGGACGTGACGGAAAATTTCTTACGAGCCGCCACCTTCGAGACCGCCTGCGGAAGGAAATCCTCGGAAATGTGTCAATTCGTATTGCCGAGACTGATTCGGCGGATATCACTGATGTTTCCGGTCGCGGTGAATTACAACTGGCAGTGCTGATCGAAAATATGCGAAGAGAAGGTTTTGAGTTACAGGTGAGTCGACCTGAAGTCATCACCAAAGAGGTCAATGGAAAACTTCACGAACCGTTTGAAAATGGCCTCTGCGACGTGCCCGATGAATATGTCGGTTCAATCACACAGGCACTGGCACCTCGGAAAGGCAGAATCACTGACTTGCGTCCAGGCGACCCTGGTCGGACGATTGTAAGTTTCGAGGCTCCGTCGCGGGGACTCATTGGTTTCCGTTCTCTACTTCTCACCGTCACTCGTGGCACGGCTTTGCTGAATCAAAATTTTGCCGGATGGATGCCATGGGCCGGTGATTTACCGCATCGCCTAGGTGGGGCAATGGTTGCCGATCGCATTGGCACCACGACTGGTTATGCCCTTGACAATTTGCAACTTCGTGGCACGCTTTTTGTGGCACCAGGTGTCGACGTTTACGAGGGAATGGTTATTGGTGAGAACTCCCGCGACGACGAAATGGTCGTGAACGCGGTTCGAGCCAAAGAAAAGACGAATATTCGAACTCATAGCCATGAGGATGGCCCGAAACTTGCGACTCCTGTAACCCATACCTTGGAAACGGCTATTGAGTGGATTGGCGAAGATGAATTAGTCGAAGTGACGCCAAAAAATATTCGAATTCGCAAACGTCATATGACCATCGAAGGTCGTCGACGATCGAATAAGAAGTCAGCGAATTAGCTAAATCGTTTCAATGCTTAATTATTTGGCGACTTTGGCAAGTTTTTCAATTTTGCGCCGTACCTGAGGATGGGGTAGCGGGGTCGCCCGCTTTTCTTCAAGTAGCGCAACCAGTGTCTTATAGGTCTTTGAACCCACTAGCTCAACTATTTCGTCCTTGAGATATTGATAGACCGGTTTTGTACCCACAAATGCGTCGGGGTGATCTGTACACCACCAATGAAACTCGATGCCTCCATCGCCCCAATCTCGTCGTTTCCACTCTCGTAGCATCGACACAACATGTCCATCATCTTCGGTGAATTCTTCAAGCCGAAGGGGAACTTGCCAACAAACATCCGGCTTCCAATCCATGGGACGCTCATTGGAAGCAAGTGCCGCGACATGAAATGCGCAACCGAACCCACCTTCGAAAGTTGGTTTATTATGAAAGATGCATGCACCGTTCACGCTTCTGGTTATATCGGCTCCGTCACCGTCGGTTGTAAGCCAGCGTTGATTCTTGCCCTTGTCAAAGTTTTGCCAATGTTCAGGCTTGAGTCTCTTCACCGCTTTCTTGACTTGCGCAAGATCACTCTTGTCTATGAAATGAGCACCATAGCTACAGCATCCTTGCATTAGATCCTGGGCAGAGTCCTCGAGAACGCCCTTGCAACCGTTCCCATAGATGCAGGACCAGTTGGAGCGCAGGAAGGTTGCATCGATTTGCCAAGTTTGATCGCTGTCGGGATCAGAAAAACTGATCCATTCATGTAAATCTTTTGGTGTAGGCACAAGTTCCTACGCTAGACGATGAGCGCATTACGTTATACCATTGTCGGATGCCCTCGATAAGCGACCTCACCACTCAGCTGCAGAACATCTCCGAAGAACTAGCTGATAAGGCTCTTGAAGTCCTCAAGCAGGCTCATCGTGCCGGTGAATCTAAACGCCCGGATGTTGAGCGAACTCTCACCCAAGCACGACGGGCAGTGGAGAAGGCTGTCAATTTGCTGGGACGAACGAATTCAGACGATTGAGCAAGCGACGCAAATCGCTGAAATTATTTCTAACGAAGTGGAGTTTGAGTCGCTGAAAATCTAACGAGTCTCCGTCAACTATTTCCGCAGGCAATGCGTCAGAACGCTCAATAACTCCTTCGGTACATAGATGACCGAATTCTTCATTTAGATCCTGAATTTGCTCATCGGTAATCGGTAAACGGTGGCGAATGACTAGGTATTTGCCAATTCGACGCATGGATTCATAATTCAAATAAAATCCGCAAATCTCATTCACCGCGTCGTCCACGTTATTTGAGAGATGATAAAAGGCGCGATCTGAATCAGAAACTAATTTGCGAGGCACAAGTTGATCGATGATGAATTCGTCAATTCGACGCCAAAAGTGATCATGCGGTAAATCCAGCAAGACGATCGGCGCTGGAGTGCTTTTGCCAGTTTGGGCAAGAGTGAGCAGTTCAAACATTTCATCCAATGTGCCAAATCCACCTGGCATATAGATGAAAGCATGAGACTCTTTTACAAGCATTAGTTTACGAGTGAAGAAATATTTCATCGAGACATGTTTGTCATCACCCGCAATAATTGGATTGGCGGAAGTTTCAAATGGCAGACGGATTGAGACGCCGATTGATTTGTCGCGACCAGCTCCGGCCATCCCAGCTTCCATGATTCCTGGACCTGCACCCGTTACGACCATCCAATTCTGCTCAGCCATGCGGGCGGCAACTTGCTCAGTTTGGCGATACACAGGATCATCCTTGGTTGTACGAGCCGACCCAAATATCGTCACCTTTTTACGGTTCACATAGGGTGTGAACATCTGAAAGGCTTCCCGCATTTCTTTGAGCGCCGAATTAGCAATTTTTAGGTCAAGTGTCGAGAGGTCGTCTTGTCCTAATCGGAGCGCGGTACGCAACAAATCCTTGATCAAATTTGATCCGGTGGAGATATTGATGGATTGGACCAAAAGGTCTATCTGTTCGTCGATACCCGCTTTTGGCGTTTCACTCATAATTGGTCGTTTTTGATTTCAATGCATCGATCAGTTCATCAAAACTCTTTTGAAACGAGTTCACTCCTTCATTCTCGAGCTGAACGGCAACTTCGCCAACATCGATGCCCACGTGTTTCAAGGCATCCCAATTGTGATGGGCTTGATCGACATTCTTATCAATTGTGCGGGCAAGTTTTCCATGGTTCAAAAACGCTTCGAGGGTTGAATCGGGAAGAGTGTTTACCGTGTTGGGACCAATCAGCTGGTCCACATAAAGTGTGTCCGGATACACCGGGTTCTTGGTTGAAGTGGAGGCCCAAAGTGGTCGCTGTAGTTGCGCCCCGCGTTTGACTAATGCTTCCCACCTCGGACCGGAGAAGGTACTTTGAAACAATTCATATGCCAATTTTGCCTGGGATATCGCCGCCTTGCCGCGTAAGTTTAAAGCATCTGGCATACCCAAGATCTCCAGGCGACGATCAATTTCGGTATCCACGCGAGAAATAAAAAAACTCGCCACACTCGCCAACGGTGGAAGCGAACCAATGGTGTGATTGGCGAGAATCTCAAGGCCATCAATGTATGCCTGCATAACTTGTTGATATCGATCCAGACTGAAAATGAGGGTGACGTTGACGCTTCGACCTTCCCCAATCATCGCTCGAATAGCGGGTATACCTTCGACGGTTGCCGGAATTTTGATCATAATGTTGGCTCGGTTAACACGCTTATGCAGCTCTCGAGCCGCGCTCAAGGTGCCGTCAGCGTCGTGAGCAAGTCCGGGATCGACTTCGACGCTAACAAACCCATCATTTCCGTTGCTCGATTCATATACCGGTGCGAACACGTCGAGAGCCGCATTGATGTCCTGGAGAACCAATTCCCAATACGTATCAATACTGCTGTGATTGTCTTTCGCAAGCGAAGAAAATTGTTCGTCGTATTCGCTTGACCCTTGAATGGCCTTTTGAAAGATTGTTGGATTTGAAGTCAGGCCACGAATTCCCGTATCTCGGATTCGAATCAATTGACCGGAAGTGATGTAGCCGCGTTTCAAGTTATCGAGCCACGGGCTTTGGCCAAATTCAGCGCTTAGCCGACTCAAATTGTTAGTCATTAAATTTCCTTCACCGCGAGACGTACAACTTGACAAATGTGGGCAACAGTAATACCGAAGTTTGCCATTACCACGGGACCTGGCGCACTGGATCCAAATTGATCAATGCCAATACAGCTGTCGGCATATCGTGACCACCCCAAAGTCGCTCCCGCTTCGACCGAAACTGTCGGAATGTCTTTGGGCAGCGTCTTAGTTCGTAGTTCGCTTGACTGACTCTCAAAACGATCCCATGAGGGCATCGAAACAACCCGTATTCCGATGTCCTCTTGGGCAAGTAGTTCAGCGGCTTTAACACAGAGGGATAGTTCGCTGCCAGTTCCGATGAGGATCGCATCCAAGTGTTCAGGTTCAACAATGACACCAGCACCTTGCACAACGGCGAAACCATCCGTAATAGGGGGTACATTTTGGCGACTCAAGATGAGGGCGGTAGGACCATCATGGTCGACAGCGGCGCGCCACGCTTGAACAGTTTCGTTGGCGTCGGCAGGTCGAATGACTTGCAAATTGGGAATTGCCCGAAGCGAAGCCAACTGTTCGATTGGCTGATGAGTCGGACCGTCCTCACCGACTCCAACCGAATCATGGGAAAAGACAAAAACCACTTTGGCATGGGATAGTGCGGCCAGCCGAATGGCCGGACGCATGTAATCGGCGAATACAAAAAATGTGCCACCTACAGGAAGCACTCCGCCATGCATGGCCATTCCGACCAATGCTGCACCCATTGCATGTTCGCGAATTCCAAAGTAGATCTGCCGACCTTCGGGATGAGCCGCACTGTGAACGTGATGTTGCAAAACTTTCACTCCGGTATTACCGGTGAGATCAGCGGCTCCGGTAATGAGTCCGGGCATGACTGCGTGAGAAGCTTCCAATATTTTCTGAATCGCCTGTCGAGTGGCGATATTTGAAGTCGCATCGAATGCTGGTAAATCCGCCGCAAATGTCGCCGAACTTGGCGTATTCCAAGCCATCTCAAAACTGATTTGATTAGCCTTCGTTTGGTCAGACGTCTCGATCAGATTCGTATACTCGCCGACAAACTGCTCTCCTCGCTTTTTGGCATGACTTCGAATTTTGTCTACCAGTTGGTCCGGAGCCCAAAAAGGAGAATTAGGAATTCCCATGACTTCCTTTGTGATCCGAACTTGCTCAGCATTAAATGGGTTTCCATGAGCCTCAAAATTGTCTGTGTGATCAGGTGACGGAAACGCAATGTGAGTTTTCAAAATGCATAATGTTGGTTGTCCTCTGTGTTGCTTGGCCGAATCCAGAGCAATTTCCAGCGCGTCCAAGTTGTTGGCGATTTCGCCAAGTTGAATGACATTCCATCCATAGGAACTAAAGCGCATCCCTACGTCATCGCTACAGGAAAGGGAAGTAGAACCATCAATGGTGATTCCATTGTCATCGTAAATGCATATGAGACGATCCAATCCCAAATGACCAGCAAGTGATGCTGCTTCGTGACTTATCCCTTCCATTAGACAACCGTCGCCAACGACAACAAATGTGTGGTGTTCGGTTAGCGACTCGCCAAAACGAGCACGCAGATTTCGCTCGGCAATGGCCATTCCAACTGCGTTGGCAAAACCTTGACCGAGCGGCCCAGTTGTAACTTCTACTCCCACAGTCTGACCGGCCTCCGGATGTCCGGGGGTCAGTGAATTCAATTGCCTGAATGCCTTAATGTCGTCAATTTCAAGGCCATATCCATTGAGAAAAAGCAACGCATATTGGAGTATTGATGCGTGACCGTTGGAGAGAATAAAACGGTCTCGATTTCGCCATTTTGGTTGAGCCGGATTATGGCGCATGACACGACTAAACAAAACATGACCGAGTGGCGCAAGTGCCATTGCGGTGCCCTGATGACCGCTCTTGGCCGCTAATGGCGCGTCCATGGCAAAGCCTCGAATGAGCGAGACCGCGGCCGAATCATCGGCAGTCGATAAGCGCAAGGTCACTGGGGTGACTGTAGTTGCTCGTCAGCCACCGGTGGCAACAAGGCGAGAGGTACGTAAGTCCATGGACCTTGATCTACCCGACAATGAGCAAAACATTGCCCGTACTCAGAAAGTTCAAGTGAGCCACGCACCAGACGATAAGTGAATTTACCGGGTTCCACGGAAAATGGACTCACATGACGGGCCAATTGTTCGCTCTGCGGATCCAAAGTCCGTCGAAACACGACTTCAAAAACCCCATGACCGGGCTCGTCAGGCGGGCAATAAATTAGACCAATGAGATGGGGTTCGATAGTGACAGGAACTGGGCTAGGAGCAGGTATCGAAAAGAAGACCCCAGACAAATCGATGCGCGTAGACGGTCCGGGTGCCGGATGCATTTCAAAAGTATCGATAAATAACGCCGCAATGATATGCATCCCAGCACACTAGCGAGCGCTTAGGTCTTAGTCAGGGCGAGTCCACCGTTGATCCAAACGTGACGAATTTCGAAATCTGAATTTAAAGCTACTAAGTCGGCTCGATTGCCAATCGCGATTGTTCCTCGATCTGCGAGGTTAAGTATTTTGGCTGGCGTCGCGGTTGCCGCTTGTATAGCCAGATGGATCTCAACATCACAGTTTTGTACAACGTTTTTTATCGCTACGTTCATCGTCAATGCGGATCCGGCGAGCGTTCCGTCTGGCAAACGAGGGGCACCATCAATCAATTCGATGCCACGACTTCGTGCCGAATCGGAGTGAGGTGCGATTGAATCTGTGATGAGCACGACAGAGTCAGGTTTGGCTCGAAATGTTAGAGATATTGCACGGGATTGAACATGAACCAAATCGGCGATGAGCGATACCGCGACACGATCATCGGTAAGTGCTACGAGAGCAACTCCATCGTGCCGATGATGGACACCTGACATGCCGTTGAATAAATGAGTAACCAGTCCTGCTCCGGCTTCGATTGCCCTGACCGTGACCACATCTGATGACCGGGAATGCCCGATTGATACGACGATATCTCGTGTCCGTAGAGCGGAAATGGCGGCCATAGCAACGGTGTTTTCTGGCGCCAAAGTTACGATTCGAACGATGTCCGGAAGGAGAGAAAACCACTCTGAATTTTCATTCTGAACAAATCGAGGGTCATGGGCACCAATAGCACCGCCGAGAAAAGGCCCTTCCAAATGAATCCCGGCGATTGCAGGTCGAAGATCTCCTGGCCGACCTTGAGCCGCAACTGCTTGGGAGTATTTATTGGGGTAACTATTTAGAGGTGCACTAATAAAAGTTGGACACCAAGTGGTGACGCCTTGCTCCAGTAGTGCCCTGTCAAGCATCAGCCAATCATCGCCACGAGCTTCTGAGACATCCACCGCACCTATTCCATTAACTTGAAGATCAATGAATCCTGGAGCAAGAAGAACTTCTTCGTAATCGGATGTGATTGGAGTGATCGAAGTAATAATTCCACGCTCACAGGTGACTTGATGGGGTCCAAAGATTCCAGACGGAAGAGCAATTTGAGCCGTCCGAAATACCAGACCCATTGGTTCTCCAAGCGATGTCACGCCTGATTGAGAGTACACCGTCTATCGTTTAGCCGTGTGGGAGACCGAACCGTGTTGTCAGAATTGGTTTCCAAAGAACTCTTAACTCGTTACGGAATTCCATTTGCCCCAGAACTAAATGTACTTTCAGCCGCTGAAGCCTCGGATGCGGCTCATAAAATAGGTTTTCCAGTTGCTATCAAATTGAATGGCGTTGGTATTTCCCATAAAACGGAACGCAACCTCGTCCGTCTGAGAATTGCTGATTCGCAAGGCGTCGAAATTGCCGCAAACGAATTGCTTGCACTTGCCCGACCATCAGATGGAGAAGTGAGCCTGCTTGTCGCACCAATGATTCAAGGCGATCGAGAATTCATCGTTGGTTTGGTGCATGATCAGCAGTTCGGACCAACCGTCATGCTCGGCGTCGGTGGCATTTATGCCGAAGCACTGGGTGATGTCGTATTTCGTCCGCTTCCCTTGAGGCCACACGACCTGGAGGGGATGTTGGGTGCATTGAACTTGAAACACGTTTTCTCCGAATTCCGCGGTTTCGCCTCAGTGCGACTAAACGAGTTGCAAGTGGTACTAACTGCTATCGAAGCAGTGCAGCGAGATCATCCTGAAATCAAATCAGTCGACATCAATCCGATGATCGTTACCCCAACCGGTCATCTGATCGCTGTAGATGCGTTGGTCGAGCTCCATGATTCTGTCTCGGAGATAGTCGATCGACCAGGGCGAAGTGCTGCAATCAATGATCAAAATTTCAACACCCTGTTTAACCCGCGTGGAATAGTTGTAGTCGGAGCGTCATCTCACCCAGGAAAATTTGGCTTTGTTTCATTGCACAATATTCTCGCCAGCGGGTTTCAAGGGAAAGTATTTGGCACGAATCGGAGCGGAGAGGAAGTGCTCGGAATCAAGACCGTCTCCATGATTGCCGAACTTCCGACTGATGAAATCGACTTGGCAATCATTTGCACCCCGGCAATTGCGAATTTTGATATTTTGGGTGACTGCGCTAAAAAGGGCGTTTCTGCAGTATTTGTTTCCACTGCCGGTTATGGCGAGACCGATGAGGTGGGACAGATTGCCGAAGTGCGACTCGCCGCTGAAGCCGACCGTTTGGGACTACTTTTGATCGGCCCCAACGGTCAGGGCGTAGTGAGTACGCCCGCTCATTTATGTGCCCAAATTGTGGCCCCGTATCCGCCAAGCGGAACTATTGCTATTGCTAGTCAAAGCGGTAATTTTGTGTCGAGTTTTCTCAATTACGCACGTCAAACGGAAATTGGAATTTCGCGTGCCGTTTCTATCGGCAATGCGGCCCAGGTAACTGTCGGAGATGTATTGGAATTTTATTCTCGGGATAAAGAGACACGCGTCTCACTCGCCTACATCGAAGGAGTGGAGGATGGCCGCTTGCTCATGTCGCAATTGTCGACCGCGGCAGAGGCTAAACCTCTGGTGATTGTCAAGGGAGGTGCCACGACTTCCGGTGCTCGTGCGGCGGCTAGTCACACCGGTTCACTAGCAAGTGATGACGCGATTTTTGATGGAATGTGTCAACAAGTTGGAATTAGTCGTGCCACGACAATTGAAGAAGCGTTTGATATTGCCGCCACATTTGCCACTCAACCACTTCCACGAGGTCCACGAACCGTCGTACTCACGACAGTAGGAGGGTGGGGTGTCGTTACAACCGACGCGATCCATCATGAAGGATCACTTACACTCGTTGACTTGCCAACTGATCTTGTGGATGAACTGGATATGTTGCTTCCAAGTCGTTGGAGTAAAGGCAATCCAATTGATTGTGCCGGTGGTGAAACGCGCGACACGGTTCCGCAAATACTTGATCGCTTGGCTCATCACCCGAGCGTTGATGCGGTTATTTTTCTTGGGATTGGGGTTCAGAGCAACCAAGCTCGAATCATGCGTGAAGGTTCATTTTATCCGGATTTCGGTTTGGAGCGGATCGTCTCCTACCATCAGCGTCAGGACGAACGATTTGCCCAAGCGGCGCTTGAAGCGTCGATAACCTACGACAAGCCTGTACTCACCGCAACCGAGTTGGCGGTGGCAGATCCGTATAACGCGGGTGTGGCTGCGGTGCGTCAATCTGGACGACTGTGCTACCCAAGTGGTAATCGAGCGGCGGTCGCTCTAGGTCACCTCTATCGCTATGCAAAATTTCGTGGAGTTGCCAGGTGACAGAAAGTTCGGAAAGCGACAACAGCACCGCATTGGCTCGTACTGGTCAGCGAGTTAAGGCCGGATCTCCGCGGCTCGTGGCCGTAACTCTTGTCATCGCTTTATTAATCGGTGCGGCGCCACTCGCCGTGATGTGGCAACTCAGCGATCGCCTGGCCAATGCCGTAACAAGTGTAAAGAAATCATCAATTGGTGAATCCGTGTTATCAACACCGTTACTTTCCGCTCGGCGCACGCCAAATACTTTGTCTAATGAGATCCGAATCGGCGGACTTCGAAATGCTTTACGGCCGATTATTGGTCGACTACCTGCCCAGTCATGTTTAGCCGTAGCAGTGGATGGCAGAAATGTCGTCACATCGAATGTGAACGCACCGTTGATTCCTGCCAGCAATTTGAAGATTCTGGTCGCTGCCGTGGCCCTTCAAGTGCTCGGTCCCGAATTTCATTATTCAACGGAAATTGTTGGCATTACCAACGGAGCAAGTATTCAAGGCGATCTCTGGATTGTTGGCGGGGGAGACCCGTTGTTGACCGCAGGTGATTATCCAAACACCGAGGCGCATCCGACTCTGTCGCCGACACAAATAGAACCCTTAATTGATGCTCTTATTTCGGCCGGAATCACCAGTATCAACGGATCTGTCGTCGGCGATGAGTCTCGCTATGACATTGAACGATTTACGCCGTCGCTTGGACTTGGGATACGGGGTACTGAACTTGGACCACTTGGAGCATTACTACTGAACGATGGGGTGATTAAATCCTCGCCGATTAAGCCAGATAACCCGGCACTTTCTGCCGCAATCGAGTTCACTCGTCTGCTCACCGAACGTGGAATTACGGTGTTAGGTGTTCCAAAGACCGGCAAGGCGTCTAAAGACTTGCCAATTATTGCCACTATAAACTCGGCACCATTAACTGATGTAGTTGCCGAAATGCTCACTAATAGTGATAACAACACGGCTGAACTCCTGCTTAAAGAGCTCGGCAGAACAGACACCAACCCAGGAACCCGAGTATCGGGTATCGCGGTGGTACTACGTGCGTTACAGGAGGCCAAGGTAGACATTTCTGAGCTTGCCATGACCGATGGATCCGGTTTGGATCGCTCTAATCGAATTACATGTACCACACTCCAATCAATTCTGGTTGGCGATGGTGGATTCGGTCCGCTGACAATGGGTTTTGCTGTTGCCGGTGAAACTGGGACACTTTCAGATCTATTTCTAACGGGTCCGATGACCGGAGTCATGCGGGGAAAAACGGGGACTTTGACAGGTGCCAAAACTTTGTCTGGGGTCATTCCTTACTCCGACAAACAGGCAATTGTCTTTTCGATCCTGCTAAATGGACCTGGTGTTTCCAATCAAAGTGCATACAGACCAATTTGGATTGCCCTTACTGAGGCATTATCAAAGTATTCACTCAAACCAACAGCGGATGAACTTTCGCCACTTGCTGCCGTTGACAAGCCCTAAAAATCGAGCCGCCATCTACATATTGAGGTTTCGCCTAACGCTGGTAAATTGAGCAGGTGAAATATCGTTCCATGAGCACGCATGAAAATTCGGTTGAAGCACCGGGTATTGGCGAACTGGCGAATTTAGTGGTCGCCTATGCCAAACAAGAGACGCTTGATCCAATTCGTGGAGCCGGTCGGTGGTTGGCGTATGGCTTTTGTGGAGTTTTGTCACTTATTCTTGGAATCGCTTACCTTGCCTTGGGCCTGTTGCGCCTTTTGCAGATCGAACTTTTCGCCAACGAGACGACATGGTCGTGGGTTCCGTATTTCATTGTGATGATTGCTTGCCTGTTGGTTGCATTGCTCGCTGTGAGTCGGATCAACAAAAATTCGCTTCATTTAGGCAGGCGCTCATGAATGAAGATGAAATTATCACTCGTGAGGAACTTGAAGACAAATTTCAAGCATTGCAGGATGAACTTCAGTTCAAGGTCGCCGATAAGAAGAGTTCGATTGCCGCTGCATTGGCAATCGGTGGGTCGCTGATTGTTGTTTTGTCGTACATGCTCGGACGTCGCCGGGGACGGAAGCGTCGCAGTGTTGTTGAAATTCGTCGAGGCTAAAGGTGCCGACATTCAGGGCGCTTGTCGCGGGCGTTGGACTAGGTATCTCCGCAAAGAAACGTAATTACCGTAAAACCGCCCAGCGTTGGAGCGGGTGGTGGACTTTGCTGTTGTTGCTTGACATCATCCGTTTCGTTCGAAGGCGTGATCGAAGGGTGATCACGCGACGTCGTTTGAAGGATGGAGAGGTGCTAGTGATTTCGAGCACGACAAGTCGAAAGAGATCGTGAGTCTGGACCGATCGATCTTTGAGCACGGAGACAAGGTGCTTCTTGTGGACTCCAAGAAGCGCCGATACCTCGTTACTTTGAAAGAAGGTGGCAAATTCCACAGTCATTCCGGTTTTCTGACTCATGGCGACATCGTCGGTCAGCGTGAGGGAATAGTCGTGACATCTACGAAGGGGAGCACTTATTGTGTGCTCAGACCAACTCTGGAAGACTTTGTGGTCGAGATGCCTCGCGGCGCGCAGGTGATCTATCCCAAAGATCTGGCAACTATCTGCATGATTGCTGACATCGGACCAGGTATGCGCGTGTTTGAGTCAGGCGTTGGTTCAGGCGCACTTTCCATGACCATGCTTCGTTACGGTGCATCGATTGTTGGCTATGAATTGCGTGAAGATTTTGCCAATCGGGCGCGATCCAATGTACGTGAATTTCTCGGAGCAAGCGCTCTGGGAAGGTTTGAGGTACAACTTCGCGACAGTTATGACGGAATCGATGGAAGCGAGTACGACCGGGTGGTCCTTGACTTGCCAGAACCATGGCGAGTGATTCCTTATGCTCAAAGAGTGTTACGACGAGGTGGAATTTTTGTGGCATACACGCCGAGCATCACTCAGGCCGCACAGGTGAGACAGGTTCTTGGATCGAGTTGGATGGAATCGCGAACGCTTGAGGTTTTACACCGAACTTGGCATATTGAAGGTCAATCCGTGCGACCCGATCACCGAATGGTCGCCCACACTGGATTCCTCACTGTTTCCAGATTTATAGGTGAATAAGCTTTCAAACTCTAATTACCTAAATAATTAGGGCTCAATAAAGATACACTCGCCAGGACATTCTTCGGCTGACTCAATCACCGCATCAAGTTGTCCATCTGGGATTTCAGCCATTCCGTCGGCGCCCTGAGCATTGCCTTTTGCGGTTGCAAATACCTTGTCCTTTTCGCGAACATAAGCCAGACCATCATCAAGCAAGGTGAACACGTCCGGCGCAATTTCCTCGCACAATCCGTCTCCAGTACACAAGTCTTGATCGATCCAAACCTTCATCTTGGGGGTTCTCCTTGTCTATGACCGCCCTTTAGGGTACACGCGATTAAGCGTCAAGTAGCGATTATGGCTGTCTTGAGAGGCGGACGCTGCTAGACACAGAGGTAGCCCGCTTTACGGCCCAGGGAGACAGACCATGGCAATTGAGCCCGAGTCAAGCGATTTCTCAATCCGCCTGCGCAACCTGGAAGAGCGATTACTTGAGACAAAGGGATTATTGGCCCGAGAAATAGCCAAAAATGAAAAACTTTCGTATTCAATGCGCGAGTATCGCGAACACATTGCCACATTGCGCGATGAAGTGGCAAAACTCACACAGCCACCGTCGGGATATGGCGTGGTCGTTGGCAAAAATGATGATGGCACGGTAGACGTACTTACCAATGGTCGAAAAATGCGCGTAACTATGCATCCTGACATCGATATCGAAGGGCTTGATCGTGGAGCCGAGGTCGTCCTCAATGACAGTCTCAATATTGTCCTGGCGCGACGATCTGAATCGACCGGGGAAGTCGTCTCATTGAAGGAGATTCTCGAAGATGGAGTTAGGGCGGTAGTAATCGGACGAAGCGACGAAGAGCGAGTATGTGAATTAGCCGATGCGATTCGAGGTATTCATTTACGTTCGGGGGATTTACTGAGATTGGATCCTCGTACAAACCTGCTTCTCGAAAAACTTGAACAGCCTGAGGTCGAGCATCTTCTCCTCGAAGAGGTTCCTGATATTTCCTACAGCGACATCGGCGGGCTTGACGAACAGATCGAACAAATCGCTGATGCAGTTGAATTGCCGTTCCTCTATCAAGAACTTTTCGCCGAGCATCAATTACCCGCACCAAAGGGGATACTGCTCTACGGGCCCCCTGGTTGCGGTAAAACTCTTATTGCCAAAGCAGTGGCTAATTCCCTTGCCAAAAAAGTTGCCGCGAGTATTGGTGGCGAGAAGGGTCACAGCTATTTCATCAATATAAAAGGTCCGGAGTTGCTCAACAAATACGTTGGCGAAACCGAGCGACAAATTCGTCTTATTTTCCAAAGAGCACGGGAAAAGAGTGAAGAGGGCTGGCCGGTCATCGTCTTTTTCGATGAAATGGATTCAATGTTCAGAACGCGCGGAACGGGAATATCCTCAGATATGGAATCCACGATCGTTCCTCAGTTGCTGGCCGAAATTGATGGCGTGGAAGGTCTGCGCAATGTGATAGTCATCGGCGCCACAAATCGAGAGGATCTCATAGATCCGGCGATTTTGCGACCTGGGCGCCTGGATGTGAAAATCAGGATTGAACGCCCAGACGCCCGAGCCGCTCGACAGGTGTTTGCCCGTTATCTGACCATTGAATTACCGATTTGTGATGAAGAAATCACCGATGGGGATAAGCCGGGAGCAGTCAATCGCTTAATCGAACAAGCAGTCGAAGATATGTATCGCCAAGACGACATCAATCGATTTCTTGAAGTTACCTATCAGAACGGCGATAGAGAGGTTTTGTTCTTCAAGGACTTCGCATCAGGGGCGATGATCGAAAACATCGTCCGCCGGGCAAAGAAACTCGCCATCAAACGATTAATCGCTGGCGGACTTAAGGGCATCACTCAGGCCGATTTGTCTCAATCCATACGCCAAGAATTCAAGGAGCATGAAGATCTGCCCAACACCACAAATCCTGATGATTGGGCCAAAATCTCGGGACGCAAAGGCGAGAGAATCGTATTCATTCGAACACTTGTGCACGAGAACAATGACACAAAAAAGCCCGAGGGCGGTCGGTCCATCGAACCGACGGCGACAGGACAATATCTCTAAGTGGCGATTTCAAAGGTTTGCGGCATTGAAACTGAGTACGGGATTAGTGTGCGAGGAGCCCAAGTCAATCCAGTCGTCTCGTCAACGATGTTGATCAATTCCTATCTGGGAAGAAGCCAGCGAATCATCGGTTGGGATTTCCAAGATGAACATCCCGGTGCAGATGCACGTGGATTTTCATTGGATGACATCTTGGATTCAGATATCGAAATGCACTTAGTCAACACAGTGCTTACCAATGGCGCCCGTTACTACGTGGATCATGCTCACCCAGAAATCGCTACTCCAGAATGTCGAACCGCAGACGAAGTTGTTCTTTACGACCGGGCCGCTGACGAGATAATACGTCGAAGTATGAAAAGTGCCAATGAATACTTGCCGGACGGCGCCGAACTTATCATCTATAAAAACAACTCAGACGGCAAAGGCAACAGTTACGGATGCCACGAGAATTACTTGGTATCTCGAGTAACACCATTTGGTAGATTGGTCGGTGAAATCACTCAACATTTTGTCACCCGTCAAATTTTTTGTGGAGCCGGGAAAGTTGGTTGCGAATCTCCCTCAATGGCAGAAGTTGACGTCCCTTTTCAAATCAGTCAGCGCGCTGACTTTTTTGAAGAAGAGGTAGGACTGGAAACAACCCTTAAACGACCGATTGTAAATACACGTGATGAGCCGCACTGCGACCCAGCAAAATATCGACGACTTCATGTAATCGTCGGGGACTCCAATATGAGCGATATTGCTACATTTCTCAAGGTAGGAACTACGGCGATAGTCCTAGCAATGATTGAAGATGGAGTATTGAGCCATTTGCCATTGATCGCTCATCCAGTGTCGGCGATTCGTCAAGTCAGTCATGACCCAAGTTTGCGGGCAACTATTTTGCTCTCGAATGGGAAGCGAGCAACGGCGTTAGATGTCCAATGGTCGCTCTTTGAGGCCGCTCAGAAGTACGCCGTGTCCCATGATTTAGAGTCGGTTGGCAATCAATCGGGTGAACGCATTTTGATGGAGTGGGAGCAAGTTCTCAACGGTCTAGAGCACGATATTGATTCCGTCGCCAATGTCGTGGATTGGGTTTCCAAACTACGAATAGTGACCGGATACGCACAACGACACTCTCTAACTTCTGGCGATGCTCGATTGAAGGCAATTGATATTCAATACCACGACTTACGACCCGACAAATCGTTGGCTATGCGAGCAGGAATGCGCGCCATGGTTTCGGAGCAGTCAGCAATTCAGGCAATGACCGATCCACCGGACACGACTCGAGCCTATTTTCGCGGAACCTGCCTAAAACGGTGGCCAGAGAGTATTGTCGCGGCAAATTGGGACAGTCTCGTATTTGATGTTGGTGAGGAATCCCTTGTGCGGGTGCCCATGATGGAACCGCTTCGGGGAACCCGAGAATTGACTGAAAGCCTGTTTAACGAGTGTTCTACGCCGGCGCAACTGATTAGTCGACTCAACTTGATGTCTGGCATTGGGTAGGGGTAGTTGGATATGGTGCTTCTATGACTGAACGAATCCGCAAACACAAGTCAACCCCGGAAGTTCGCGACGAAGCTCTGGCGGATGAAAATGTTGTTGGATCCAATGGTGTCAAACTCAAGGCCGAATTGGATGATCTCTTGGATGAAATTGACAGCGTGCTGGAATCAAATGCTGAAGACTTCGTTAAAAGCTATGTGCAAAAGGGCGGGCAATAGCCCTAACCTGCATCAACCATGTCAATGCCAATTTTTTCACATGATCATGATCCGGGCGCGAATTTCGGTGAATTACTCAAGCGGGTCGGGTTGTCGCCGTACGGGCTAGCCAACAATGTGGGCGACGTTGTTTTGCCTCATGCCACAACCTGTGTCGCATTGAAATGCGCCGATGGAGTAGTGATGGCTGGGGATCGACGGGCAACGTTTGGAAATTTCATCAGCCATCGCGAGATGGAAAAAGTTGTACAAGCCGATGATTTCAGTGGAGTGGCAATTGCCGGTGCGGCCGGACCCGCCATGGAAATGGTCAAGTTATTTCAATTGCAGTTAGAGCATTATGAGAAAGTGGAAGGTCAGCAATTGTCTCTTGAGGGAAAGGCAAATCAACTTTCGATATTTGTTCGTAGTAATTTGCCGGCGGCAATGCAGGGAATGATGGTCGTGCCTATATTCGCCGGATTTGACCAACTTTCGAATCAAGGTCGGCTGTGGGACTACGACGCAACTGGCGGTCGCTACGAGGAGCGAGATTTCGTTGCCACGGGTTCCGGAATGATGCATGCTGGAACGGTTATCCGAGTTGGATGGCGTCGCGACATGAGCACGGCCGATGCAATTGCACTTGCCGCCCGATCACTTTGGGAAGCCTCCGATGCCGACTCCGCCACGGGGGGACCTGACGCCCTGCGGGGCATCTATCCAGTTGTCGCGTCGATCACGGTCAGTGGCTATCAACGCATAGGTGACGATGTACTTGCTCAGCTATACGCGACCATCGCCGAAGGAGTTCGTCAGCGATGAGCATGCCTTTCTATGTAGCGCCAGAACAGATGATGAAGGATCGTGCTGATTTCGCACGAAAAGGAATTGCCCGCGGCCGTGCCCTGGTAGCCCAACAATTTGAGGGCGGAATTGTTGTGGTTGCCGAAAACCCTTCTAATACATTGCGAAAAGTGAGCGAAATTTATGATCGAATCGCCTTTGCGGGTGTTGGCAAGTACAACGAGTTTGATCAGTTACGTGTTGCTGGAGTGCGCGCGGCGGATCTTAAGGGTTATCAATTCTCGCGACATGACGTGGATGCGCGGGGCTTGGCAAATCAATACGCACAGATTTTGGGGCAGACATTCACTCATGATATGAAGCCACTTGAAGTCGAAATACTTGTTGCAGAAGTCGGATTTAACGTCAGTGGTGACAGACTTTTCCACATTTTGTACGACGGAACAGTATTGGATGAACAACGATTTTGTGTACTCGGAGGGGATGCCGAAAGCATTCGGGATCGACTATCTAGCGGTTACACCGAAAGTGGGACCCTCAGCGACGCACTCAAGATCGCTCGCTCCGCCCTACGGGGAGCGGACCAAGAACTTGCAGTGTCCGATTTGGAAGTTGCGGTTCTAGAACGAAATGGAAAGCGTCGCTGCTTTTCCCGACTTCATGATGATGCAGTCACACGCTTGCTGTCCTGATGGATCGGCGCATATTCGGCATTGAAAACGAATACGGGGTCACCTGCACACTGAGAGGTCAACGAAGACTCGGGCCTGACGAAGTTGCCCGTTACCTATTTAGAAGAGTTGTTTCGTGGGGGCGAAGCTCAAATGTATTTCTTGAAAACGGCGCCCGTCTGTACCTCGATGTCGGGTCTCATCCTGAATACGCCACACCGGAATGCGACTCAATATATGACTGTGTTGTCCATGACAAGGCTGGTGAACGAACTCTTGAAACTTTGATGGCCGGCGCCGAGCAACGATTACGGGATGAGGGAATACGGGGAACCATTTATTTATTCAAAAACAATACAGACTCTGCGGGGAACTCGTATGGCTGTCACGAAAATTACTTGACGCGCCGAAGCAATGACAACGGCGAATACTCTGACGTGCTCATCCCGTTTCTGGTGTCACGACAGATATTTACCGGCGCCGGTCACATTCTGCAAACGGCAAGGGGTCCAATTTTTTCAATTTCTCAACGCGCCGAACACATCTGGGAGGGGATGAGTTCAGCCACTACGCGCAGTAGGCCAATAATCAATACACGCGATGAACCACATGCCGATGCGGAGAAGTATCGTCGGCTGCACATCATTGTCGGAGATTCAAATATGAGTGAGTACTCAACATTTCTGAAACTTGGTTCAACCGCATGCATGCTCAGAATGATGGAGGACAAATCATTCTCGATGCGCGATTTCACATTAGAAAATCCCATTCGGGCTATTCGTGATATAAGTCATGACATAACTTGCCGGCGTAAAGTGCGACTTGCCAGTGGGCGCGAGCTTTCGGCTCTTGACATTCAACGGGAGTATCTCAATCGGGCGCTTAAATACGCTGACTTGAGGGGATTTTCAGAATTTGAACAAACGGCATTGGAAATGTGGGAACATTGTGTTTCGACAATTGAGAATGATCCATTCAAACTGGAAACTCAAGTTGATTGGGTTATCAAATTTCGATTGGTCGAGGCCTACCGTCAAAAACATTCATTAGCCCTTGACCATCCGCGAGTGCAACTATTAGATCTTCAATACCATGACATCCGCCGCGATAGGGGAGTGTTTTACAAGTTGCAGGAGCGCGGATTGGCCGATCGAATGTGTGCGGAAGACGATATAAATACGGCATTAACCGAACCACCGAAAACCACTCGGGCTCGCCTTCGTGGAGAGTTCATCAAACGGGCCAAAGAACGAAAACGCGATTACACCGTGGATTGGGTTCATCTCAAATTAAATGATCAGGCCCAAAGAACCGTGTTGTGCAAGGATCCGTTCAAGTCTCGCGATGAGCGAGTTGAAAAACTCATTGCATCCCTGTGATCATCAATTGCCAATGATTGGCGAGTACGGTGGACGAGATGTCTGACCAGACTGAGTCACCACGGGTTGAGGTGAATACTGCAATAAAAACCATTCGCGATTGGATAGTGGTGATTACGGTCGCCCTAATAATCGCAATTTTGGTGCGAATGTTTGTGCTTCAGCAATTCTATATTTCCGGACCGAGTATGGAGTCGACACTACTTCAAGACAATCGAGTACTAGTGAATAAATTGTCCTATCGACTGCACGGAATTGGTCGGGGCGATGTGGTTGTCTTTGATCGAGTCACAAGCAATGGTCAAGTGGTCCAACATGATGATCTAATTAAACGAGTAATTGGATTATCTGGCGATGTTGTGGAAATCCGAGAATGTGTTGTCTATGTGAATAATCAGGCTCTCCAAGAACCATATTTGAATCCTAATGATTTGGCTCAAACCTCCCTTGAGGACCGTTGCCGTGTTCCTGTATTGGCCGCGCAGACTGTTCCAGACAGCAAGATTTTTGTGATGGGAGATAATCGACCCCAGTCATTTGATAGTCGAATGTTTGGTCCAATTAGCGAGAATCTTGTCGTCGGTCGGGCCTTTGTCGTGCTGTGGCCAATCTCAGCGCTTAAATTGCTGTAATTGGTCCGGCACCAATTTCCTGATGAAGTACTGTGATCATTCGATCGACCCAGTCGCTGTAAACCCCATCGATTCCCATCCGAAAGGCCGTGTGTAGAACGGGTTCGAATTGCAAATCCCAACTGAATGCCGCGACATTAAATCGATGAAAAAGAGCTACAAGGCCGCCATTCCAATCGGTGTGATGCATGTTGCAGACTTCAATCCCGTTGTCGGCAAGAGTTGCCGCGCGACGTTCTGGACCTTCCTTAATTTTGGCTAATCGAGTTGAATCGACAAGATGTATGCCCTCGGCGTGAGTGCGATTTGAGACTAGGAATCGATAATCCGGATGACACAGCCATAGTCGGTTGAGCATCGACACATCACGATTTCGAACAATGGCCGGAATAGTTGTTAACGAAGTGGGGTCCTTGATATCCAAACTTAGATGGAAGTCGGTGCCACAATTATCAAACAGTTCGTCCAATGTCGGTATATAGGACGGCAATTGAGATTTTTTCATCTCGGCAATTGGTCGCTTATGCATTCCAAATTTAACGATCCCGTCGTGATCAAGAACCACTTCACCATCGGAAGTACACCAGGCATCACTTTCAAGCCCGGTCGCACCAAGATGTAGAGCCAAGCCAAAAGCATCCAACGTGTTTTCCTGGGCATGGGCGCGTGCTCCGCGGTGGGCAAAGGCAATCGGTACCGCAAATTGCGAGGGCAGTCGTTGTTGCACGAATCCATAATAGGTACGCGCACTGGGTGAACCCGTACGGCTTTAGAATGACCAGCGATGTTCAATTTGTCCGGTAGCGAAATTGTCTTCTTGTTGATCATCGGTTTAGTAGTGCTTGGTCCGGAGAAACTACCATCGGCCCTACGTAAAGCCGGACGCATTTACGGAGAATTTAGGCGAATAGCTTCGGGGGCAGAATCCGATTTTCGGTCTGCGTTCGCCGATCCGCTACGCGAACTGCAGGACACCGCATCAAACTATAAAACTATGTTCACCGACGCTGCATCTGGCATCACCAAGTCTGCTTCCGCAGTCGCATCTGATGTTAAATCGTCATTCGACAAGGTTGAGTCGGGTGCCCAAGAAACACCGCAAATTATCCAGCCAAAAAATGAAAATAATATTGTTGACGGGATGTAATGGCTTTCCGACGTCGCAACGCGGTCGATCGAACCGGCGAGAATATGACGCTTGTGGGACATTTAGCCGAGTTACGAATGCGTATTGTGCGATGCTTGCTGGCAATTGCGATTGGAGCGGCAGCGATTCTCATTTTCTATGACCAGGTGTTGCAATTTCTGACCAAGCCTTATCGCAATTTATGTGATGCCCGACCTGATTTGAAATGCAATGGATCCCTATTTGTGCTAGGTCCAATTGAAGGACTTGCTCAACGTATGCGCATTGCCGGATATGGGGGATTGATTATTGCGTTGCCAGTTATTTTTTGGCAACTGTGGAAATTTATCGTACCCGCGCTCAACAAGCGAGAGAAGCGATACACAGTCCCGTTTATTTTGACTTCAGTATTGTTGTTCGCTCTCGGGGGAGCACTTGCGTATTGGACATTGGATAAGGCCCTAGAATTTCTTATTTCTTGGTCGGGTAAGGATGTGACTCAGGCGTACCAGATTTCGAAATACATCAGTCTTGTGGCGCTCATGGTGCTCGCGTTTGGAGTTGGATTTCTGGTTCCTGTCTTGGTTGTGTTCCTCCAACTTGTCGGTGTAGTAACTCCACGAACATTGATCAAACAATGGAGGTACTCAATTCTTGGAGTCTTCGCTATCGCCGCTGTCATTACACCAAGTGGTGACCCAATCAGCATGATGGCATTGGCGATTCCGATGACTCTGCTATTTCTTTTGGCAATTCTTATTGGCTATATTGTGGAACGTCGGCGCTCCAAACAGTCGGCATGACCTCATCCTTTCGCTCATCGCTGATTGGTCATTACGAATTCGCTCTCGATCGATTCCAACTAGATGCTCTCGCGGTTCTCGATGCCGGAGAAAGTGTGTTGGTAGCGGCACCGACAGGTTCGGGAAAGACGGTTGTCGCCGAATACGCCATCGCCTCAGCCCGACATAATGGGAAGCGAGCAATTTATACCGCGCCGTTGAAGGCGCTTTCCAACCAGAAATATGGCGATCTGGTCGCTCATCATGGCAAAGGAGATGTTGGACTCCTCACCGGAGATAACAGCATTAATTCCAATGCATCAATACTGGTAATGACAACTGAAGTTCTGCGCAACATGATTTATGCCGACTCTCACGCTCTTGACAATCTAGGAGTTGTGGTGTTGGATGAGGTCCATTTTTTACAAGACGCGTACCGAGGTCCAGTGTGGGAAGAAGTAATTATCCACTTGGACCCAACGGTGCAACTGGTGTGCTTGTCGGCGACTGTGTCCAACGCCGAGGAAGTCGCAGATTGGTTGACCACGGTTCGTGGCCCGACTCGCGCGATAGTTGAGGCACATCGTCCAGTTGAACTCATTAATCATTATGTCGTAGGCGACAAGGCCACGGATCGAATAAAGATGTTTGACACACTTGTGGGAACACGACCGAACCCCGAGGTCGAACGTATAGAAGCAAATTCCGCACGCCAAGGCAGAACGGTTCCACGGTTTAATGATCAGAGGACCTCACGTCGCCCGCAGAGTCGTTCGCGACTGTATTCACCGTCACGAATCGATGTAGTCAGCCTGTTAAAGGATCAGGATTTACTTCCGGCCATTTTCTTTATTTTTAGTCGTAACCAATGCAATGAAGCCGCCGCTGCATGTCTCAGATCCGGCATTCGCTTTACCACTGCCAGCGAACGAACTGAGATCGCTGCTCTAATCGATGAACGACTTGACATGTTCAGCGATGACGACTTGGCAGTTTTGGAATTTTCCCAGTATTCAAATCAACTTGAAGCTGGAATTGCGACTCACCATGCTGGAATGGTCCCAACCTTTAAGGAAATCGTCGAATCTTGTTTTGTGCGTGGATTGGTGAAGGTTGTCTTTGCAACTGAGACTCTCGCCGTCGGTATCAATATGCCTGCTCGAGCCGTAGTCATTGACAAGTTGACAAAATTTACCGGCGAGCATCATCAAGCTCTAAAACCATCTGAATACACGCAACTGACGGGGAGGGCTGGTCGCCGTGGCTTGGACAGCGTTGGTCACGCTTTGGTTCTGTGGAGTCCCTTTGTTTCATACGCCGCGGTTGCCGAACTCGCTCTAAGTCGATCATTCAAACTTACCTCGGCATTTCGACCTACCTACAACATGGCGGCCAATCTCATTCAGACCACCTCACAAGTCGAGGCCCGACACCTTTTAAATTTGTCGTTCGCCCAATTTCAGGCAAATCGAGAGGTGGTCGAAGTCCAGGCAAGAATATCTCGACGTAGTCGTGAGCGAGACAG
Organism: Actinomycetota bacterium; assembly: GCA_031401235.1. GTDB lineage: Bacteria > Actinomycetota > Acidimicrobiia > Acidimicrobiales > Ilumatobacteraceae > UBA3006. The sequence continues at coordinate 48,444 of JANNRJ010000036.1, read as the reverse complement.
ACTGCGTTCACAAGCAGAAAGTCCGTATGGCAACATCGGCGAATTTCGTGCTCGTGGCACGACATGGCGTCGACGGTCGCTAATTGAAGCATCACTGTCAATCCTGCAACCGGGGGATGTGATTGCGGTGGTTAAAGGAGGTAGTGACTACCGAGGTGTTGTCCTGAGTACTGCCCAACGCGCTAACGGAACAAAACTCACGGTTCTTGCCACCGACCGTTCTGTCTTATCGCTTACCGAACGGGACTTTGAGATGGCAGTGGAAACTTTGACTCACGTTGTCTTGCCGTTGCCATATGCCCCAACCAATCCCAGATTTCTACGAGAAGCTCACGTGCGATTGCAAAATGTGAGATCCGGATCTCGAACTAGTCGCCGCCATCAGCGCGAGTTAATTTCCGAAATCCATCCTGTTGAGAATGATCCCGATTTAAAACACAGACTTACTGCAGCAGTGTCTGCCGACCGTATTGATCGCGAACTGGATCAGTTGCAACGACGAGTCGACCACTCGGTGCAATCCGTTAGCCGTCGTTTCGATGATGTGGTAATGCATATGGAGGAGTGGGGCTATGTAAACGAGTGGTCACTCACCGAACGGGGCCGAACACTTTGTCGTTTATTTCATGAATCCGATATGTTGATCGCTGAGTCCGTTGTTAATAATATTTTTGAAGAACTTGATGCACCATCGGTAGCCGCATTGGCAAGTGTGTTTGTATATGAACACCGAAGTAGCGATCCTGCTCCAAAGCCACAATTTCCGCACCCATTATTAAAAACTCGTTGGCGCGAGATTCAGCAAATCAGCAACGCAATGGCAGTTGCTGAGGAACATCGGGGGATTCCGGTGCATCGATCGCCGGATCCCGGATTCATCGCCACTACATATTCATGGGCAAGTGGAAGTGATCTTTTTGAGATTCTGGACAACGACGAATTGACCGCCGGCGACTTCGTGCGCACGATTAAGCAACTTATAGATCTACTACGTCAATTGGGACAAGTTGCTAAGACTGCCAACGGTCAACATGCTGCTATTGAAGCAAGCGAGATCTTGTTTCGCGGCGTTGTGGCCGCTTCGAGTGCTTTCGGAAACTCGACGATCTGATTGGATCTGAACTTTCGATGACAATCCGACGATTTTATGAATGGGGGCAAATGGTAATCCGGCCAATCGATGTTCAGCTTTGTACCTCGGACGCCCAAGTCGCCAAGATCGCCACCCACTACCAATCCCTTGGTGCTCCAATTCCGCATATTCGTGTAACTGCCGGAAGTTTGGCAATTTCATTGGGAGAATCTCTCGCGGTCTTAGGCGCAGAAGTTCGCGAATTGCCAATCGATTTGCTGCACGTCAACTACAGCACTCCAAATGGAACGCAATGTAACGGCATTGCTGCAAATTCGGTTCTGATGAAGCGACGGTTGTGGACTGGCCAGATTGTCGTCGCCACCAATAGTGGTTTTTGGAAATCATGGGAGATCGCTCCGCGGGCTCATCCCAATGACGGTGTTTTTGATGTCGTGGAAGTGAATGCCAATATGACATGGCGTCACCGTCTAATCGCTAGACATCGGTTACCACACGGCCGACACTTGCCGCATTCATCAATCGGAGTTCGGCAGTGCGGATCGGGCTCATGGAAGTTTGATAAGCCGATCGGACTCTATATTGATGACGAGTTTTGCGGGATGGTAACGGACGTTGATATCACTATTGAAGCGAACGCGTTGAATTTGGTGATCTGACGGGGTCATAACGTCGTCACATCCACGAGCGCCCATTGTTCGACTCGTATGATTAGCCGTCGTGACTGTATACATACCTGAGACGTTTTCTGACCCTGAGTCCGAAGTGCTCAAGAGATATTTCACCAATCTCGATGGTCCGGTTTTCGCCCTAGTCAATTTACCGGAAGTAGTCAAAGGCGCTCTATTTGCCAGATATAGCAGGAGCGCGAAGAGTTTGCGTCGGCTCTTTTTGGATGAATTTGTCACCGATTTAGACCTGTCTGGAGATAAGAGTATCGACGCAACAGTTGGGGTCGATCACGCTGAGTCGCTCTATGAGAAGATCTTTGTTGAATATGGTGATGACTCCGTGGCCCAACTCGGGGGAGTCCACTTGGCTTGCGAGCAGGCTTCAAATTTGCTGACCAAAATCCTCGAGTGGGGTCGGTTGATGAGTTATTTAGAGCAAAGTACTCGTTACATCAACTACGACGCCCGACTCGGAGGACGGTACCGATACTTTCGAGATCCGGAAGTGTTAATGGGACCGTTCGGTACACGATACGTCGGCGATATGGATCGGATGTTTGATACATACAGCAAATTGGTGGAAGGTGTGACTGAACATGTTCGGGCCACAGTGCCACGAGGATTTAACGATTCCGACTTTGTGTATCGACAGGCGACAAGAGCCAAGGCTCTGGATGCAGTCCGCGGAGTTCTGCCAGCTGCAGCGTTGTCAAATGTCGGAATCTTTGGAACTGGGCAGGCCTTCGAATCGATGTTGCTGCGGATGCGCGCGCACCGCTTGCCGGAGGCTCGCCACTATGCCGATTTGATGCTGATCGAGTTGCGCAAAGTTATCCCTAGTTTTCTTCGTCGTGTTGATAACCCAGAACGCGGCGGAAAATTGGGGGCGTACCTGGCAGAAAATTTTGACAACACAATGCAACTAGTCGACGACCTTTTCGGGGGGCTAGAGGCAGAGCCTGCTCCAGAAGTCACGCTGGTGGATTTCGATCCGGAAGGAGAGGACAAACTTCTGGCGGCAATTTGCTATTCGCAGTCGCATTTATCCGAATCACAACTGCTCGATCGAGTTAAACGTTTGTCACATCCGGAACGAGTGGCACTTATCACGGCCTATGTCGGGAATCGTGAGAATCGTCGGCATCGACCAGGTCGCGCCTTTGAACGTACTGATTACCGGTTCGATGTATTAGGTGATTACGGAGCTTTTCGCGATTTGCAACGACATCGTTTATTGACCATCGAATGGCAACGATTAGCCCCAGATCATGGGTATGTGATCCCTGATCTGGTGGAGGCTGCCGGGTTCAAGGATGTCTTTGATGAGACCATGCTTCGCTCAGCGACGCTGTATGACGCTCTCCGACCTGAATACCCCGAACAAGCGGCTTACGCGGTGGCGATGGCCTATCGGTTGCGATATGTAATGCAATTTAATGCCCGGGAAGCCATGCACATGCTTGAATTGCGGTCTTCGCCACAGGGTCATCCTGCCTATCGGCGGGTGGTATTGGAAATGCACCGCCTAATTGCCCAACAGGCGGGACATCGAGCAATTGCCGATGCAATGACTCATCTCACCCACGAAGCACCTGAATTAGAGCGTTTGGAATCAGAGCGACGGGCTGAATCACGGCGTATTCGGCAGTAATTCGTCATTTTGGTGCTCCAGTCGGCTACTGTACCGCCGCGCAATTGAATGAAGGGAAATACAGATGCCCGAAGATGATGTCATAGGTCCAGAAGACCTCGATCCGGCGATCTTGGCCATAGTCGATATTGATCCAGAGGATATCGATCCGGACGCTCTTGACATCGACCTTGAGGAGGGCGTATTTGGCGACGAAGCCGGAGATGTTCTTGTCGATGACCTTGGACTAGAAACAGCCATTGAAGAAGAGGACCCAGATGTTTTGCCGGTCGGAGTCGTTGTCAAAAAATCGGCTGGTGATGAAGACGATGATGACAATGATTTGCGCACGGAAGATGACGTGGAAGCCGATTTGGACGCGATCTTGCGACAGAAACTTGTGGCGGCAGATGACACTCCGCCCAACGATGATGAGGAAGACGCGGTCGTCGATGACAAGACCGACGGATTTGAACGTCTTCAACCAAAACGACCTGATGAGAATCAATGCGCTCAGTGTTTTTTACTTGTCCGCAAAAGTGCTCCCGGTTGCCCCGTCGAGGATGACGCCTGTCCACTTTTCACATGAACAAGCGAGCGCTGGTAGTTGTTGAAGTGTTGGAGCACATTCAACGGCAACTAACAACTGCACGTCTAGTTGGCAAGATTGCAGTTGACATCGGATCTTGCGAAGTTGGCAAAATGTTTCGCCATGCAGTTTCGACAGTGAACTATTCGAAAACTGCCTCGGACCCATTAGGCATCGACTCCGAAATCCAATTAGCTTTAACTAATTATCCAACGTTGAGCGCAGTCGACATAATTGCTCAACTCGATTCTCTTTCTCCTGACCAACTTCGAGTCTTAGCGGATTTTGAAAACTCACATCGAAAGCGGCGAACCGTGTTATTCAAGATCGATCAGGTGCTGTCGACGAAGCGGTCCCATCAAACGTGATTACATTTGTGCGTCGAGCATTGCCATCTGATGCCGATTCGCTGCAATTACTTGAGTCTGAGGCACGAGAACAATTCTCACGATTTCGTGGTGGGGATCGCCTGGCCGCGGAATTATCGCTAGTCCAAATGGGCTTGGTCGAGCGCATCGAGTCCGACAGTTTTTTGGTTTTTGTTGCTGGATTTGACGCTGTTCCATTTGGGTATCTGTGTGTCAACTTGGCGACCGACAATGGTGTTCCCCTAATTGAAACGGTCTATGTCACGGCCGACGCTCGCCAATTGGGTTTGGGTGACGGTCTAGTCAGCGCAGCAATCGAATCCTGTGGTCGGATTGGGGCAGTGGCGATTGACGCGTTCGCTCTGCCCGGTGACCGTGAAACCAAGAATCTTTTTGAACGCTCTGGACTCACCGCGCGATTACTTGTCGCCTCCAAGCGTCTCGACGACAAAATCTCACCGAAACTAGAAACTTCTACTGACCAGTCCAGATAGGTGGCCGCTTCTCGATAAATGCTTGCAGTCCTTCTTTGGTATCTGATGAACCCAATATCTTGGCAAATTCCTGATTGGTCATTTCAATGAGATCGGCCTCGGATTCATACGCAGCAGCCAACACAACTCGTCGACTTGCCCACACAGCCAATGGAGCCGCCAAACAAACCCGACCTGCCAATTCCAAGGCCGACTCCAGTTCTTGACCGGGCTCGACCAGTCGATTGAGCAGGCCAAGTTCATAGGCGCGTTGTGCAGAAAGAGGCTGTCCGGTGAGAATTACTTCCATGGCATTGGCCTGACCGATCGCTCGCGGAAGCCGAAATAGTCCACCCGCACCAGCAATCAGATTTCGTGTTGCCTCGGCCAAACCGAATGCCGAGCGTGTTGTGGCCACGACCATGTCAGCGGCGAGCACGATTTCGCAACCGCCGGCCGTAGCCAAACCATCCACGGCCGCAATCACTGGTTTAACCCGATTGCGATACACAAACCCAGCGAAACCTCCACGCTTGGTATTCAGCGAAGCGGCCGCGCCTGAACTGATGGCTTTGAGATCGGCGCCAGCACAAAAGACGGGTCGTTGTTGTCCTTGTGTGTTCGCCAAGAGAATGCCAATCCAAATATTCGGATCGCTCTCCATGTTGTCGATAGCAGATTCCAAACCAGCAGCAAGATCACCATTGACGGCGTTGCGAGCCTCTGGACGATTGAGTGTGATTAGAGCAATTTTGCCCCGGGTTTCGTATTTAACGATGTCAGCCATATCGGCAGATTAGAGCGTTACGAGCCTTCGACAGAAGTTGGCACTGGATCTGTAATCACTGGTATTGGCTCAACGGTTGTCTCCGAGACAGTTTCGGGTGTTGTCACTAAAGCTGGCTCGGCTAATTTCGGCTTGTTCCGCACCACCTTGGATGGTCGAGCGGGTCGAAGCGGTCGGGGAGTGTGAACCCCAGGTTTCACTGCGATATTAAACAATGTGGCGATTTGCCCTAACAGCGGAGCGAGCCGTGTCACCGTTGCGATCAGGGCCTCCGACGGTTGCGGTGGCGCTGCGACAGGCTTGACCAGTCCGCGGATTGGGGAAAAGGCAACGGCTTCGAGAACTGCAATCCAGCGATCAGAACCACTATCGGGAGTCAAGGAAGCGGTAGCCGCGGCTGCAAGTTGGGCGCCAAGATCGACCGGAAACGGTTGACCAGCCTTTGGTGGCTCACCAGACATTTTGAGGGCACGCACCACCCGAGAGACGCCAAGTGCAGCGGAAATATCTTCACGCCACAAGGCTTGTTCTTTTTCTTGTCGGTCCTTCAGCGCTGCTTTCAATTCGATGGCCAACACTCGGGTTGATTCGTCCCGAACCACCATTGGATCGTCGGCACCAACGACGACGGAGCGCAAATCTCTTAAGTCAAGGGTATCGATTGTTGCTTTGGCGGCTTCTGCTTTGTCAAGCCAATCGGCAACGCGCAATTTAGGCAATAGCTCTTGAGCCATTGAGACGAGCCCATCGGACGGAACAGTGGCTTTACCTTCGCGGCGGAGTACATCGTTCTGGATTTTGATCGCGTCACGAACGGCCTTGACGCCACCTTCGAGGGCTCGTTGGGCCACGGCACGTTGTTCTTCGGGCAGGGTTTCTAAAACAGCAAGACGATGGGTATGTTTTGGTTTTAGTCGTTTTGCCATTGGCCGTTTTGGTAATTCTGGTGGAGCCGTGAATGGAGTGCGGCGAACGCGACGAGCATTGCCAGAATCACCCTCGGTACGTGGCTTTCGTCGATCACCCGGCGAACCGGCAAGAGCTGTACGTGTAGATCCAGGACGGGCACTATTCGGGCGACCACGATCTTGGGCTTTGTCATCAGTGCGTTTTCGATCGGGACGATTTCCGTCTCCCCGTTTGAAACCCGGAGGATCGGAACCTTCTGGGCGGCGGGGTGATTTACGATCACTCTTACCACGCTCGGCAAGTCGTTGGGTAACAGGCGTAAAGGATTTCTCGCTAACGATCAACTCCAACATGTTCAATCGCTGAGATTTCTCCTTGGCCGGAACTACGGCCAACACACTGATCCCGTCAATATCGAAATCCGCTTCCACTTTGAAAACATCGCCTGTTCGTACTGAAGTTGGAAGGAGGGCAGCGGCAACAACTCCCTTAGGTGCCTTAGCTCCTGCAGCGCGCCACGTCCAAGTTCCGTCATCGCGGGAACTTGTGAGTTGAATATCAATCCTTCGTGACATGGCTCTATAGATTACTGCCAAACACATAACTTTCCCAAGAAGAAACTACGGTTACGTCATGACCATTTATGCACTTGGTGATCGAGTTCCGATCATCCATCCAACCGCCTTCGTTCATCCCGATGCTGTGATCATCGGTTCCGTCGAAATTGGACCGGATTCCACAATTTGGCCGGGCGCAGTCCTGCGTGGTGATGACGGCGATATTTTTATTGGTGCACGAACCAGCATTCAAGACAACACAGTGATTCACACCATGCCCGAATTTCCGACCCGGGTGGGAGATGACTGTGTTATTGGTCATATTGTGCATCTCGAGTCGTGCACTATCGAGTCAGGAGCTCAGGTTTCAAGCGGTGCGATCGTGCTCCATCGCGTCGTTGTCGGAGCCGGTGCGATCGTGGCGGCCAATGCGGTAGTCCTCAACGACACCATCATTCCGCCCGGTGCCCTTGCGGTTGGTACCCCAGCCGTTGTCAAACTGGGCCAAGCAAAGAGCGAAGAAATCAGTAGGGGCAGCGCTATTTACGTGGCCAAGGGAAAACTCTTTCGAGAATCACTTCGGGAAATTACGTCATGACGATATCCAGCAGCGGACTGATATCGAGTTGGTCCAATTGGGGGAGATACAGCCGCGCTACTTCGCGCCGAAGTTGTGTGCACAAATCGGCGCGAAAAAATCGGGCACCTTCACGGATGACGTAATTGAGAATGAAAAATCGATAGGCATACGGTAAGAATCGGATGTCATTTTCGCTTAGCGGATTGACCTTGTGATACGCCCGGACGAAGGCAAGAAATCGGGGTTCAACGAGTGTGTGGGGTGAGTAAGTGAATTGCGTTCGATCGCCAGTCCTTGACGAAACGCGAGACAAGAAGTAGAAGTCAAACAGACGTGAATCGACTCGGAACCAGTCATAATCCCAGCGACTGTATAAACGGAATCCGTCGTTAATCGATTGAACCGAAAAGTTGCTTAGATTCCAGTCGACCAATATTGGAATCTTTTGCCATTCGTCGTAATGAACGCTCTCCAGATATTCGAGAAATTGATGCGTACTTTTCCACAAAATACCAATGTCCTCGGCGTGAAGCGAAAAATTTCGGGGTGCAAACGCATTGGTTAGTTGATCGAGCAAATGGATTGCATCGCCCTTGACTGAATTCGACATCGGCGGTAAATGCGGGGCAACATCAGCACAAGCCAAGTGAAATTCAGCGATCTCGCGTCCGAAACATTCAATTTGTTCGTCGTTGAGAATTCTCGGTAGCGATTCTCGTCGCTCGACATCGATGTAAAAAGCCGCCCAACATCGACCGTCGTACCAGGTGTAGGGGCGACCACTTTGGTCGAGAACTTGGGCTAGAAACCCATGCCAACGGGTTGGTTGCAAATGGTTGTGCAATCTAAATAATCGGTCGTGATCCTCGGCAAAAAGAAAGTACGACCCGTACGACGAGACTTTGGCCACCAAATGTGACAAATCGTCGAAATGCACTCGAAATACCCGATTGGTCGACACATGTGCACTGACCTCTTCGAGATGATCAATTCGTCGTGGATCGCCGTACTCTTGCCAAGCCTGTCGCACCACCGCAGCGGCGTTGGCGGGAGTTTCGTAAAAGTTACTGACCAGCGATTGCCCGTACCCCAATCGGGGCAATGAGGTGGTATCCGGCGCTATGACGTTCTTCTTCTGATTCGCCACCCCAAAAACCATACTCGTGATGCTCGCGAGCAAAGGCTCGACAAGTTTCTAATACTCGACATTCGCCACATACTGTTCGAGCTGCGGCTTCACGACGCAATCGCGATTGTGGTCGCTCGGCTAGCGGAGGAAAAAAAATATCGGTGAGTCCACTGCACGCGGCATGAAACATCCATGCATCATCGGTGCTAGTTCTACGATTGAAGAACTCAATTGACGCCATAGACCACTAACTCCTGCCTCTTCATCCTGCAGGTCACTGTAGATGAAACTAATTACTCAGTCAATTATAGATTTAATCCCGGCGACAAAGGCATCAACATCGCTCGGCTCGATATCCCATGCCGTCATCCACCGCACCTGCTGTTGGGGGATGTCCCAGTCCCAAAAAAACGACCACTCCTGAAGTTGAGTCTTTTGAGGGTCCGAAATAGTGGGGAAGAGGCTATTCACCTGAGGTGGCTGGGAGAGCCCAAGCGAACTGATGTGTTGGGTGGCCTCATATAAACGTTGAGCGGCCGCATTGGCACGTAGTCCTAATTCGATAAACAAATTATCGGTGAGCAAGGCGTTGTATTGAGCAGAAATGAATCGCATTTTGCTGGCCAGCTGTGTCGTTTGCTTCCGTAAGTAATGCGAGCGTTGACCAAGAGCGGAGTTGAGAAACACAACCGCTTCACCAAAAACCCCGCCAGTTTTGGTGCAGCCAAAGGAGAGCACATCGACTCCGGCTTGAATCGTGAAACTCCGCAGTGCCGTTGGACTCGCACCTAAGGCCGCAGTTGCATTGGCCACTCGAGCACAATCCATGTGCACGAGCATTCCCATATCGTGAGCAGTTTGGCAAAGTAATCTAATTTCATCGGCGCTATACAGCACGCCTAGTTCGGTAGGTTGCGTGATCGAGACGACTCCTGGTTGGGCATGATGTTCGTCACCGATAACTGCGGATAATTCCCGCAATTGTTCCGGTCTAAGTTTTCCGTCAGGAGAGGGAAGATCGATAAGCTTCGCGCCAAGAATCAATTCGGCCGCACCCGCTTCATCGACGGCAATATGGGCTCGCGCAGTGCACACCACAGCTTCGGCCGGTTTGAGAATGGCCCCCAGAGCGACAATGTTTGCACCGGTACCACCAAACACAAATAACGTCCGCACATCGGAATCGAACAACTCATTGAACCGCAACTCGGCTTGTTTGGTGATTTCGTCTTGGCCGTAGGCGAGCACATGGCCTGCATTGGCCCGATTGACCGCTTCCATGACCAGGGGATGGGCACCGGCTGCGTTGTCACTGGCAAACAGCCTCTTCGGCGCCGGGGGCATGTTTGTCACTCGTTAAGTATGCCGAGTCGAGCGGTCAACCTTGACCCATCCACGACAAACGGACTCGCTGGTCGTACCTTTTTGTCATGACGAAATCCACTGAGATACCTCGCTGCCACTGGTGTCGAACGCCGATCAAATCTCAGACTGGGGCTGGTCGCCCACGAAGATTCTGCACCCAAGCGTGCCGTCAATGGGATTGGGTCGCCAGGCAACGCGCCAGTGAGCTACAGCTGAACGAAAATGAACTGGTGATGAATCGCAGTGAACTGGACGCTCTGAAAGACCAGATCTTTATTTTGAAGTGTGCCATCGCCGATGTGGAAGGCGATTTAAATCCCGCTACCGATCCCACAACTCGAGATTTCAAAGCGGCTTTGCAATGGTTACTGGAAGCAGCCCGTCCATTGGTTGAGGATCGACTGAATCCAAGTCATGGCTAACGCCCATAATATTAGTTATGTAAAGTTGATGGAGAACAAGGATTACCACCCCCACTTTCGTCATCACGCACTCGTCTATCGTTCTGTCATGACGGAATTCTCGGGTCCAAACATATTTGGACCCGATGAATTCGCTTTAGGTGGCAAAGAACCTGAGATGGTATTTGCCGAACTGGAGTCACGTCGTGGTGGCGATGTTAGGTGGCGTGAAGGTCGAGCCTTTTCCCTCGCCTATTACGCCGGCCCTGAGGCTGCCCAGGTGGCTGAGGAGGCTTACCGACGCTTCAGTGGCGAGAATGCTTTGAACACGCATGCTTTTCCCAGCCTTGCCCAGATGCAGGCTGAGATCCTCAGCATTGTCGGTCAGTGGCTTGGGGCCGACGACAAATCAGCAGGTTTCTTTACCAGTGGTGGCACCGAAAGTTTGCTGATGGCGGTGAAGGCAGCTCGGGACAGAGCTCGCGCAGAGCGAGGAATCGATAAACCAAATATGGTTTTGCCGACATCGGCTCATGCCGCTTTCGAAAAAGCCGCAGCATATTTCGATGTTGAAAGTCGACGTGTACCAGTGCGAGATGATTGGCGGGCAGATGTTGGCGCCATGCATTCACGGGTGGATGCCAACACCGTGCTCATCGTCGGCTCCGCCCCGCAGTATCCACAAGGCGTCATCGACGACATAGAAGGTATTGCGGCAATTGCCAGCGAGTACGACATCAACTGTCATGTCGATGCGTGTATGGGCGGTGTGACACTCGCCTATTTAGCCAGACTTGGACAAGCGATTCCACCGTGGAATCTACTTGTCGACGGAGTCAGTTCGATTTCAGTTGATTTGCACAAATTTGGTTACACAGCCAAGGGCGCTTCGGTGATGATGTACGCCACAAAACACCTTCGCTCATACCAAATCTTTACAACGGACAATTGGCTCGGTGGTTTCTACGGCTCGTCTGGAATTCTCGGAACCAAATCAGGTGGTTCGATTGCTGCAGCGTGGGCCACATTGCGTCACCTCGGTGACGAGGGATATCTACGCCTGACAGAAACTGCTCGTGTGGCGACCGAAGTTCTCGCCAAACACATCGCTAGCGATCCACGTCTTGTGCTGCGCGCCAAACCCGAAGCAATGTTGGTGAGTTTCGGCGCCAAGGAAGAAGAAACTCTCGACATTTACGCGGTTGCTGATGAACTATGGCGTCGAGGTTGGTACGTGGATCGCCAAGGCCCTCCCCGATCACTGCACTGCACAGTCAACGCCGTGCATCAACACACAATTGCCGAATTTACTATGGAACTAACAAATGCAATTGATTATGTTGTGGCCACCAATGTTCGTGGAGGTGAAGTTGCTTACGGCACCGTCTAAACAACTCGATGAACCGACATATCTGGTGGTTTGCAAAAATTGAGCCGTTGAGTCAAAACCATCAACTGTGTAAGTTATTTATTTCCCAAGAATTCAAGATGGAGAATGAGGTGACCGAAGGCGTGCATGAGATCCCCCACTCGTGCTATCTATTATTGCTATTACTTGGCTTGCTACCGCGAAAAGTAGTTTGGGTAACGACTTCGGGACCGGCCTTCGATAAGTCCGAGGCCTTGTTCATTGCGACGCCAAAGTTTTCGAACTCGGAAAGAGTCATGATTTTCGTCTGACATAAACTTTCCAATGCCTCCCTATTTCCATTGCTTACAAATCCCTTGCGGTCCTCCGTAACGAATATGTCTCGGCGATCGCGGCAATGCGCCATTAGGATCATCGCGTCACGTAACTGACGCCGTTCACCTTTGGATAGGGTTTCCCGCGAACCGGGCTTCGGGAAACTGCCGTTCGAGATGACAGCAACGATTGACTCGAAGAGGGACCCATTGCCATCGAGCTGGCCCGTGTCGAGAGGCGTTTCATCAAGAAAAAAATCCTCACACACAGTGTCCGCCCAAACCGCCCCGCCCCAATTGGACTCTCCCCATACAGCTGTCTCAAGAATGGTTTGGACTCCCGCCTCAGGGTCGATCGCTCGTTGTAGTTCTCGCTCAGAAACGGTTACACATTTAAGTTCGATGTCCGTTCCCATCATGCAGTCCGAGAGTCGCGTCTTGCCCTCTCGGTCAAGGATGTTTGTGTCGAGGGTGACTCGGATGGTCATCCATGGTCCTTTCAATTCTTACATCTCTACTAACTGAGTTTTGACTCTACTGAGCTGTCACGATTCTAACCGGCTATTCAAATTCGTTTGGACATAACCGTCTCAACATCTCCTCAATCAAGTCATTAATCTGGTTCCTCTCTTTCTTGAACCGAATTTCTCCGATGCACTACCTAATTGAGCTAAGAGCCAGTTGGTCAGGGGCATTTCTACTACGTATCTGAACTCAATTGTTCGCCATGCAGCGCTCCTAATCAACGGCGAGCTCATTGTGTGATGGCATAATGTTTTGGATGGAAGAAGTTACGGCCCGTCTTATGCAGCGAGTCAAGCGCGAGATTGAAGCGATGCTTCTGTCTGACTCATTTTACATCGAAGCCCGAAGTCATGTACTGAATCGGCTGATGGATGGGAGTCTCCACCTGACCAAGGAACTCGTGGACAGCTTCGAACCGGATCGCAACGGCCAACATTTGACATTTGAGCAAGGATCTGATCCCAACGTTAGTGACCTTGTCTTGTCGCTTGCTCGCCGCGTAGCAGCAATGGAAGCTATTGGTCTTCTTTACGCCGATGGGATCATCGTTCAGGTCAACTCAAAGGACACCCCAAACGGAAATGATAGTACTGGTGACGGCTCGGATGCCCTAAACCTGGACCTTCGAATTTCATGGACGAGCAGGGGTGGGAGTTCAAGTGGCAGCAGCTTCCTCTTCATGCCGCTTCCAAAGTTTCCGGGGCGCGTACGCCTTGCCCGTGCCATGAAACCAAACGGTACGACGTTAGATTTCATGACCTTTTCAGCTGACCTTGCTCCACTTGAACTAGATCAGCGCACTCTCCGCGCACTTGAACAAGCATTTAAGACTTTCCGACGAGGGCTCTACCTGGCGACAGCCGTATTGTGTGGCACTGTCGTCGAGGGAGCAGTACGGACATCGGTATCCAGACTTGCCCCGCTAACTTCCGCTGACTCGCGAAAGAAACCGTCTTCCCAGCAGTTACGACCTCTCGTCAAGTATCTCATCCAAGTGCTCGGTTCGTCCTCTAAGAAGCAGTTACCAACGAGAGCGGATCAACTCTCATCCCATATCAATCGGTTCATTGACCTACGAAACTATGGAGCTCACACGGGCGAACCAGACGCGGGGCTAGAACGCTGGTTTGAAGATGACCTCATGGGCGCAATGCTCCTGGCTGACGTCAGGCACACGTTACTTATGCTGAAAGAGGCAATTGATGATCGCCTTGCTGTTTCACGGTGAGTTCGAACTGTCAATGCCGTACATCAACACACCTTCGAAGCTCTTAACGGATTTTTACACACGCGGATTTTAAGGTGAGTGATTACCATAAAACTCATGTACCCACTCGGGTAATGAACTGCCCAGAGAAAAATGTCGTTGTGCTTTGATGTCGGTGAACATCACATATTCGACGACACCACAATCCTTCAATTCCAAATCCGTAGCTACTTCCTGACAAAATTTGTGGTATGACTCATAAACGGACGGACTCCATGGGTAGACGCTTAGTTTCTTTTTCTGTTTTTCGTCCGTCACATACTGAATTAACCATTCCGACACTCGCAAATCCAGAATGGGCAATCGCTTGTCGGGGTCGGATGCGAAGTATATGAACTTGGTGCCGAATGCCGGACCGAGTCCATGAATCTTGCTCTTCAGGCATTTGTATGCATCCGAGTAACCCGACCGTGCATGGTCCCACACATCCCGCAGAATCTTTACGCGTTCGTCACGTGAACTAGAAAGAATTCTTTGAGTGCGATACGGTCCATAACCTGTCGTGCCATAACCCCAGATCATCGCGGCGATAAATGCTTGGAGAACTTGCCGATTCGACGCCTGATTGGGTGATCTGATGGACTCAAATATGTTTTGCACGTCACGTCGCGATACTGAACTTAGATCACTGATTGACGCAGGCAGAAAATCCTCAAGACCCGATCCTTTAAAAGAGCGTTTCCATTTGTCTGCTGACCAGCGTTCAGAATGTTCCAGATAGTCTCGTTCGCTTTTCTTGTAGGCCATAATCAACTTATTGATCCGAGTTTTGCCTTCGCAACTCAGTTCAATTAAATCCACATCAAAGAACATTATCGGAATACTTAATTTTAGTGCTCTTCACGAAAACTGGAGCGCAACGGCGAGAATTGTCTATTGAGCGCAGCGGATCCTTGCCCGAGAACTCTCCAATGCAGTTGACCATGTCTTGGCCACTAGTGCTCAAGGTGCAACGGTCCCCTACGGCGCTGTCTAAGCCAGAAGGTGAACTACACTGGGTTTGTCATTTCGTTCACGTGGAGACAAATTGAAGCACATCCAGTTCCTGTCTCCCACGACTTGGATTAAGGACGGTGGTTGATATGTCAATTGATCTCCAGGAACGTCAGTCAACAGTCGCGAGTTGGCGCAAAAGTGCGTTTGTCGTGGGCTTGCTAGCCCTCATTTTCTTCGCCCCTCCGACCCAAAGCGCCTTGAATTTTGGTGGAAGTGACTCCACATGTGCGTCGTGGCCAGAGCGCCAAGGCGAATGGTATTCAGTTCCTCCTGAACTATTGACCTTGACCGCCGATTATCCACGAATGGTCGACAAAAGTGGTGTGTGGGCCAAGGGCGGATTCGGATTGACCACAGGTTGGATTTATGCCACTAAAACGCCAGACGGCCCGCTCGCCTATTGGGCGGTTGCTAAAGACGTCAAGCCCCATTCAGGAGCAATCTACGATTCCGACGGTCAGATAATTGAGACGAAATTTATTAGTTGGATGGCTCTAAATCGCGAAGCTGCCTCTCTTTCAATCCGTGCAACGAACTCGGCATTGGGAGTCGACAGTCAAAATGCCAATCGAATGTTGACCGATCGCATCAAAGATTCGATCGCCCACTGCTTGGGTTACTAGTTCCAATTACGAACTACACTGACATTGCCGTTTCATTCACGCGGGAGAGTATTGGCGCACAACCAGTGTGTTGATACACCGAAGGAGCAACCGCCCAGGAACCTCTCAGGTACCCGGACCGTGTGAACAGGCGACGCTGGAAAGTGGGTCGTGGCTTTAACACCACTACCCCACCGACGGGGAAACTGAGTTGTTGGTAACTCGGGAAGCTCTCAGGTGAGCAAACAGCGGGGGCGTATGGCACCAGGTGGCGTCGTGCGTTATCCCAACTCACCAAATATGAGGCATTGCAATGATTCCGTCTGACTACGTTTCCACCCACCCGCTTGATGCGTTTGCTTCCCGACACATTGGACCCGATGCCAGCGACCGCGTGCAAATGCTGGCCACTATCGGTGTGTCTAGTGCTGATGATTTGATTGATCAAGCGGTGCCCGCCAGCATTCTGATGACGGAGCCTCTAGGTTTGAAATCACCTCGAAGTGAATCTGAGGTTCTAGCCAAATTACGCGAAATAGCAAATACCAATACCGTCCGAACTTCACTTATTGGGCTTGGCTACTACCCGACAAATACTCCGCCGGTCATACTTCGCAATGTGTTGGAGAATCCTGCCTGGTACACGTCATATACGCCGTATCAACCCGAAATTAGCCAAGGTCGCCTGGAGGCGCTACTTAACTTTCAGACGTTGATATCCGAACTCACGGGATTGGAAATTTCCAACGCTTCTCTTTTGGATGAATCAACCGCGGCGGCTGAAGCGATGGGTATGGCTCATCGTGTTTCGACCAATGAAAGCAATATATTTGCCGTGCACGACGACACCCATCCGCAAACAATTGCCGTTTTGCAGACTCGAGCAAACGTAATTGGAATTCAGATTGCGCTGTTTCCAATTGACCAATTGACATCCACTGATTGCTTTGGTGTTTTGGTTTCTCGACCCGCGACATCGGGAGAAATCGTCGGTGATGCATCGATACGGGCTATCGCCGAGGCAGCCCATACACGAGGGGCACTAGTCGTATGTGTCACCGATCTCTTGGCCAGCGTGCTGATCACTCCACCAGGAACCCTCGGTTGCGATATAGCCGTGGGTTCGGCGCAGCGCTTCGGCGTGCCAATGGGATATGGCGGGCCTCACGCCGGTTTCCTCGTTACTAGCGAAGCTCACGCGCGGGCACTGCCGGGACGACTTGTGGGTGTCAGCATCGACACCGAGGGGCGAAGGGCCTTGCGTTTGGCATTGCAAACCCGCGAGCAACATATTCGTCGTGACAAGGCGACTTCAAACATTTGCACCGCGCAGGCATTGCTGGCCAATATCGCCGGCTTCTATGCCGCCTGGCACGGTCGCGATGGTCTCGTCCGTATAGCCAAGCGCATTGAACAATTAACTAGCGCAGCTGTGGCCGCCCTGCGCTCGGCAAATTTTGAAGTTCTCAATGAATCTTGGTTCGACACCGTACGAGTTCGAGTGAAGAACGCCGAGGCGGTGCATCATGCTTCCCTATCGCACAATATTTTGTTGAGACATATTGATAGCAACACAGTTGGATTCAGTTTGGATGAAACATCAAGTCCCGACACTGTGGTCGCATTGCTGCGCTCATTCGATGTGGATTGCACTGCACGGAGTGTGGCTGCCCTATGCGCAAGTTCGCTCACGCTGGGCATCCCCACCGCAGATCTGCGTACCGATGAGTTCATGACCCAAATCGTCTTTGAGCGATACCACAGCGAGCACGAAATGTTGCGCTACTTGCGACGCCTTGCCGACAAAGATCTCTCCCTGGATCGAACAATGATTCCACTTGGATCGTGCACGATGAAACTCAACGCCGCAGTGGAAATGATTCCAATTACTTGGCCCGAATTTGCCAACATCCATCCATTTGCACCGCTCGAAGACGCTCGTGGTTACGTGCAACTCATTGCAGAGTTGGAAGCCATGTTGGTGGAGATCACCGGTTACGACGCCGTCAGCCTCCAACCGAACGC
Organism: Actinomycetota bacterium; assembly: GCA_031401235.1. Taxonomy (GTDB): domain Bacteria; phylum Actinomycetota; class Acidimicrobiia; order Acidimicrobiales; family Ilumatobacteraceae; genus UBA3006. The sequence continues at coordinate 30,794 of JANNRJ010000036.1, read as the reverse complement.
CGGAAGTCAAGGCGAATTTGCCGGACTGCTGGCTATCGGCGCCTACCACTCAAGCCGAGGAGAACCGCAACGCCGGGTGTGCCTGATCCCGTCCAGTGCCCACGGGACAAATGCTGCAAGTGCGGTGATGGCAGGTATGCGTGTAGTTGTTGTCAACTGCGATGCGCATGGCAATGTCGATTTGGATGATTTGAAACTCAAATGTGATAGCGCCGGTGAAGCGTTGGCTGCCCTGATGATCACTTACCCCTCCACACATGGCGTGTTTGAGCAAGATGTGGTGGCAATGTGCGACCTTGTTCATGGCCATGGCGGTCAGGTCTACATCGATGGGGCAAACCTCAATGCCTTGGTTGGTATTGCTCAACCGGGAAATTTTGGTGCCGACGTCAGTCATCTCAACTTGCACAAGACGTTTTGCATTCCCCATGGTGGTGGGGGCCCGGGTGTAGGCCCAATTGGTGTCAAGAAGCATTTAGCACCATTCCTCCCCACCCATCCGCTCATCGATGTCCTTCACGGTTCAGCCAGCACTACACATCCGGTCGGTCCAGTTGCTGGCGCGCCTTACGGTTCGGCGGGGATCCTGCCTATCTCGTGGGCGTATATATCGCTGATGGGCGACATCGGCCTGCGTGCTGCCACCGTACAAGCCATTGTCAGTGCCAACTACATTTCCAAAAAGCTGGCGCCGCATTATCCAACTTTGTATTCCGGCCGCGGTGGATTTGTTGCCCATGAATGCATTTTGGATGTGCGACCGATCACGAAGTTGTCTGGCGTCACTGTGGACGACATTGCCAAACGACTGATCGACTTCGGTTTTCATGCTCCAACGGTGAGTTTTCCAGTGACGGGGACATTGATGGTGGAACCAACCGAGAGCGAGTCATTGCGCGAGATCGATCGCTTTTGTGACGCGATGATCGCAATTGCTCACGAAGCAAGCATGATCACCAGCGGCGAGTTGACAGTCGATGAGAGTCCGTTGCGTCACGCACCGCACACCATTGAAGATGTCGTCGGTGAATGGGATCGAACGTATTCACGTCAGCAAGCGATCTATCCCCTCGAGTCATTGCGAAGCAGAATGTATTACCCGCCAGTTTCACGGATTGATGCCGCCTATGGCGATCGAAATCTGATGTGCTCGTGCGAACCGCTTAGCCACTTCGCTTCTTGACAAACGGCGTGGTCACCACTGCTCCTGCGAGATCACTCCCCCGCACATCGATTGTTACTTCGGTTCCTGGTTCGACATGTTTGATATCAACGAAGGCAAAGGCGATCCCGTGATTGAGGGTTGGTGAAAAGTTACCGCTTGTCGTGGTTCCAATGGGGTTACCAAGATGGGAAACGACGCAGCCTTCACGAGGCGGTCTTCGACCTGGAGTTGAAATTCCAACCAACTTTCGAGTGAGACCGGCATCTCTAATCGCCGCCAATGCCGTCCTACCGCGAAAATCTCCCTTGTTCCATGCCACGACCCAGCCGAGTCCGGCATGCAGTGGGGTAATCCCTGGCCCTAGCTCGTGGCCGTGCAGCGGGAGCCCGGCTTCCAGCCGAAGTGTGTCACGGGCGCCGAGCCCGGCCGGTGTCACACCCGCAATCAGCAGTGAATCGAAAATCTTTTCGGCAATTGAAATCGGTGCGGCGATCTCAATTCCGTCTTCTCCGGTATAGCCAGTACCCGCCACCACACATTCAGTTCCAAATATGTTCACTCGGCGTACGGCAAAACGAGGGACCGTCGCAGCATCAACGCTAAACGTTTGCACCCGCTGGCGTGCTTGGGGCCCTTGAACTGCCAGCACTGCTCGTGACTCGGTCGTGTCGTGACCGGAAATGGCGTCAATGACTCGTGAAGTATTGGAAGCATTAGGCATTACATCAAAGGTTTCTTGGTCGATCCACCACACGATGATGTCGTCTAGAACCGAAGCGTCGGTATCCAATAAATGTGTATATTGCGCTCGACCGGGGACTATTTTCTCCAAGTCATTGGTGAAGGCACGCTGCAAGCCTTCCTTAGCTTTGGCGCCGTTCACCCGGACAGTGCCAAGGTGCGAAACATCGAACACAACGGCATCACTACGACACTTCAGATGCTCACTGACGGTGCCGTGCTGATAGGAAAGTGGCATCTCCCAGCCGCCAAATGGAACCATCTTGGCTCCAAGGCTTCGATGTCGCGCATCTAACGGCGACGTACGCATGTCAATCTCCAATAAGTGCGCGATACTGAGCGGCATCAAGGAGCGAGTCAGCCGCTAACACATCGCTGATCTCAAGGTCACACAGCCAACCCTCGCCATATGGATCACTATTCATCAACTCCGGAGTTCCATCAAGAGCTGTGTTGACCGCAATTACCTTTCCAGCCAGTGGCGCATATATCTCGGAAACGCTCTTAGTGCTCTCCACTTCGCTGAATGAGTCGCCAACGGATACGGCTACCCCGATATGAGGTACGGCCACAAACACAACATCGCCAAGTGCGTCCTGGGCGTAGTCGGTTATGCCGATTCGTGCGGTGGTACCACTCAGGCGAACCCACTCGTGGTCTTTGGTGTATTTGAGATCGGGGGGAATATTCACGACGCCAACCGTAATGCGTCGGAGAATCTATTCACTAACTCAACGAACTCCTCACGTTCAGCAGCATTGAGCGCATTTTCATATGCACTCAGCATCAATTTGTCAGTGAGCAATTCAATTCCAATTTTGATTTCCTTGAGATGGGTGGCGTCGGTTAGATCATCACCCCATCCAAATACTTTTGCATGCGCCGCCCCATCATCTGAAGCAAGCAATGCTTGTAATGGAGTTATCCCTCCACCGAGCACAGCAACAATGTGGACACTTCCCCGCCACTCACGCATCACATGCAAAAGTTGATATGCCCGACCTGGACTATCCATCGGCAACGGTTCGCTTCGCCATCCGGCAAATAACGACAGTCCCGCGACATCAACGAAATCGACAAGTCGTTCGGCAAGTTCGGCAAGCCGATCGCAGCCTTCAACGTCTTGTAAACGTTGTCGACCCCATTGGGCACAAGCTTGGGCATATCGAGAACCTGCTGCGCGCGCACCCTCAACTGCAAGTCCCGCTTGCCACATTTTTCGCACTATTTGTGGATTGAAATAAGCAAAGGCGGCGGCTACCACGTCGGCATCGACATCGCCGAGAACTCCGCCACGACCTGCGACGTACCATGCAAATCCATTCGGGTATCCCGCTTCGCTTCCAATTTTTAGTGTGTCGGGATGCAGCATAAATCGCCCGCCCAAGTCGTTGATCTGCGGTGAGACTTCTCGAATTGTTTCCAATGCTCCTAATTGCGTCATGACAAAAAGATAGCCGCACCTCGACTAGAGACGAATTCGAAGTAGCGTTGCGCCATGGTCGATTCTGAACCAACTGTCTCGCCACCGTCGGTCGCACCACTAGATGAACTCTTTGCGCTTCTCGGTTCGCTTAATCCGTTGACCAACGGTGCCAAGGCGATAGATCAAGCCAAGCGCACGATTGACGCCTTGATCGCCTCACTTGAGATGTTCGTCCAATCGATGGACAATGTCAATCAAGTGGCCACTCGTGTTAACAGGCTTCTCGATGATGTTGAAGAACCGCTCCGTAAATTGATGCCTCAAATGGCCACCGCCCTGGGCGCCGCGGCAAAACTTGGCGACGTTGCCAGTGCACTCAATGATTTAAGCAAGCGCCTCAGTCCGTTTTCTGCATTCCTCCCGCAATTAGGCGGCAATAAACCAGAGTGAAGTCAGAGTGCAATCGAACGCGTTACTACTCGCGGAGTTCGCTTCGCCTCGTTGGCAGCAAGTCCAATGATGCTGGCATCAATTTCTTGTTTGACTCCGGCCAGTTGCAACACATTGAGTACTCCTTGTCCATGACGCATGACGTCAATGAGTTGGTCGCCTTGACACAGCACCACGCTTTGACCACTGATCACGATGTGGGCGGCTGCAATATCTGTCTCGACATGCGCCCGTAAATAATTGAACACCGCACGAACTGACTCGAGACGAATTCCAGCATCGAGAAGATTCTTGATTACTCGCAACTCGAGAAGATCGCGGTACTGATACACGCGTCGTGATCCACTCCCCGTTGCATCACACAACGATGGTCGCATGAGATCAGTGCGAGCCCAGTAGTCAAGTTGACGATACGAAATGCCGACAATTTGCGCTGCTTTGGTGCCACTGAAACTCTGCTGCATAGTTCTTTCAGGTTATGGGCGGGAAATCGCTTCCGTCAACGGGTCTTGATCTATGCCTCATATGGGCTATCAACTCTGAAAATCTTCGGGGTTAATGCTGTCGATGAATTGACGAAAATCATCCAGGATCTCTTCTTCATCGGCTGCCTGAACAACGATTTCAACACCCACTTGATCCATTAATTCAGTCGTGGCAAAAATTGGCGCACCAACCCGAACCGATAGGGCCACGGCATCCGACGGCCGACAAGATACAACTCGTTTACCGGTCGGTGAGTCGATATGCAGTTCAGCAAAAAACGTATGCTCTCGCTCTTCAGTGATCACGATCTTGGTGAGTTCTCCGCCCATTTCATTGATTACATTTACAAGCAAATCATGAGTAAGCGGTCGCTCTGAGACAATTCCTTCCAGCGCAAAGTGAATCGCGGAGGCTTCCGGACCGCCAATATAAATCGGTAGCCCACGTCGCTCACCGCCTACTTCTCGAAGCATTAAAACCGGTGTGTTGGCCGGTACCTCAAGCTTCACGCCTTCGACTTCCAGCTCCACCATGTATTAAATCGTACCGCCGCCGTTTGCCCCTATCGACCGTCGGTGTATTGACGAGATCCAGCAGCAACGAGCGCCGAACGCAATTGCTCACCCAATTCCATCAACTCATTCAACAACACCAACGCATTATCTCTAGAAGCGGGATTTCGTTGGCGAAGTAACGGAACAATCCGTTGCTCAAATAGAGCGATTTCCCTGTCGGCGGAGTGTTTCCAGCCTTTCAAGTGACGAACATCGATACCGAGTTCAAGAAATTTTGACGCCACTGCCACGATGTCTCGATCAGAGGCTGAATACAACTCAACGTCACCGACAACCCGTGGCTTGATAAGTCCAGATGCGGTCAAATCCTTGAGCAATGCGGGGCTGACGAGTAGCTCATTCAATAACTCTGAACGAGTTAACGATGAAGTATCGTCTCGCTTCTTGGCCGTTGACCGAGCAGGCGCCGCTGGTGCTCGGGCGATCGACTTCCTTGCCGCAGGGTGAACGCTGGGAGTTGACACATTGCGGATTCCGCGTGGCGCCGAATTATCAAACGGCCGCTCTGCGCCGTCACTGGTGTCACCTTCGAGACGAGTTCGAATAACTTTGAGCGGAAGATACTTTTCGCGCTGTTCACGCAAAATGAATCTCAGTCGCTCGATCTCGGTTTCGCTGAACTTTCGGTATCCCGAAGCAGATCGCTCCGGTTCGATGAGACCCTGACTCTCTAGAAATCGAATCTTTGAAATTGTGATATCCGGAAATTCCTCCAAAAGTAGTCCGAGAACTTCGCCAATGGAAAAGTAGTTTTTGTCACTCATTAACGACACACTTCGTCACGCCACGACTTCAGCACCGTCAAGGAATACCATTCGATATTTTCCAATTTGCAATTCATCGCCATGCATCAATCGTCGTTCCTCGATTCGCTCTTGAGCGACATATGTACCATTCAACGATCCCAAGTCACGCACCACATAGGCTCCCGCCACGTGACGCACTTCAGCGTGGCGACGCGAAACGGTTACGTCATCCAAGTAAATGGTGCTATCTGGGTGACGTCCTATCGAGACGAGATGATCATCGAGCGCAAAACGCTCTCCAGTTTGATCACCAGACCGCACCACCAGCAATCCTTGTCCCGATGGTGAATCCGTAATTGTGATGTGCACATTGTCAGAAGCACCTGGCGCATCTTGAAGAGGATCTGTCTTGGCAAGCACAATTGTGCGTTGTTCGGGCAGGTCCAATACTCCTCCACAGGCCGAACAAAAACTCGACACTGGTGGGTTGCGATGCCCACACGAGTTACAAAAGATGTAACTCACAATCCATCACAGCAAGAAGATGCAAACAACTTGGTCTCTCTATCAGGTTGAGGTTGAACGCCTCCACAATACCGCTTCTGAACACGACGATTAACTGTCCCTGACCGATTTGCGCTGCTCACGACCAATTGCCAGATTTTCCCGAATTTTTGGGATGTAGGCAAACGCAGTGAAATAACACAGCAACAGCCCGGGTATTCCAAGAACCCACCCAGTTACTTCGGCCAGTGAGGCCGTCACATGATCACTTGATCCAAGCAGGAGTAATGGGACTGCCATCATCAAGAGAAACGTGTACCGCTTACCGAGCAAACTGACCTCAAATCGGCGCATGCCAAAAAGTGTGGCAATCACCATCACCGCGCTAACTAAACTCTCTCGAAGAATGATCGCCAATCCAAACCAGGGGGGAATCGCGCCATTAACCAATACCGCCCCGGTGCCGACAATGAACAAAACCCGATCCGTAGCGGGATCAAAGATGGCCCCGAAATCACTGCACTGGTTGAATCTTCGGGCAATCCACCCGTCGACCCAATCCGTAATTCCCAGCACACCGAGCAATACAGCGGCCTGAGCGTGATCCTCGCGTCCAAACAAAAGCCATAGAAATACCGGCAAACACGCCAGTCGAATAGCAGTAATCAGATTAGGAACGGTGAGCAAATTTCGAGTCTGGATCTCAGGCATCACCCAAAAAGACTACAAGCCATCGCTTCACCTACGATCGTGAGATGGCGACCAAACCGTTTCCCGAGAATATTGACGGTGCCGTAGCAATCATCACCGGTGCGGGATCAGGATTGGGAGAGGCTTTTGCTAGGCGTTTATCCAAGGACGGGGCACTCGTTGCCGTTGTCGACATCAACGCTGAAAATGCGAAGCACGTGGCCAGCGAAATTAATGGAACCCCGTACATGGTCGATGTGGCTGACTCAACGAGTATGGATGCGATGGTTGATGCAGTCGTAACTCAACATGGCCACTTGGACATCATGATTAATAACGCTGGCATAGCGCCACCTAGCAACGAGGCCAAATTAGATGCGTCAATAGCCAATCAGATGAGGCGCTTTGAAGGTGATATCGGGGGTTTGCAATCGGTGAGTTATCTCGCCGATATTTCTGATCAGGACTGGGATCGGATGCTCAAGGTCCACCTCTACGGCACCTTCTATGGCTGTCGCGGTGCGCTTCGACATATGGTTCCCGCACGACACGGTGCAATCGTTAATATTTCGTCCATTCTCGGATTGAGCCATGCCGCTAGCGCCCCTCACTACGCGGCAGCGAAGGCCGGAATCATCTCCCTCACCAAATCTGTTGCCGAAGAGACAGCTGGCTTCGGAGTCCGAGTAAACGCAGTGTGTCCAGGATGGATCGATACTCCACTGCTCGACCCATTCGGCGACAAACTCAAAGGCATCATCAAATCCCGTATCGGCATGGGTCGCATGGGGCGAGCCGAAGAGATTGCTGAACTGGTGCGTTTCTTGTGTGGATCAGAGAGCAGTTACTGCACAGGAGATGTCTTTACGGCCTCTGGCGGATACAGCTAGGTACGAGTCCAATGCCAACCCTTTTTACTCGAATAATCAATGGTGAGCTACCAGGCACGTTTATTTACCGAGATCCGTTATGTGTTTCATTTATGACCATCAACCCGATTACCCAAGGACATGCACTTGTCCTGCCGATCGAAGAAATCGATCATTGGCCAGATATGTCTGGAGAGCTCTCGGTCCATCTGTTTGGCGTCGCCGCGCGAATTGGCAAGGCTCAACATCTCGCCTTCGCCTGCAAACGCATTGGACTGATCATTGCCGGCTATGAAATCCCCCACTGTCACTTGCATTTGATTCCGACAAACTCAATGGCCGACATGAGTTTCGAAAACGCGGCTCAAGATGTTCCTGTACACGAAATTGAATCAGCGGCCAACCGAATTATCGCCGCCATGAAGGAATCAGAATAAAGTCTCTGAGCCAGGTAAATCGGTTAATTCTCCGTCAATCGGTTCAATAAGTTGAGGCCCCCGATTGCGAGTGCTATTTACAGCGGTTCCCACTTTGACCGTCGACAGAATGTCGTTTGCGGCTGGTCGGAGCAGGTGCAGTGGAGCGAGTTCATCGTCACTGATCCATTCATCAATGGCATCACGATCCAGCAAAACCGGCATCCGGTTGTGGATTGCAGACACAGTCTTATTCGCATCCGTAGTGATCAACACGCAACTGTGCAATACAGGCGCTTCCATGGAAGACCCGGGTTCGCGCCATGTGGTCCACAATCCCGCGACTGCGAACAGTGTTGATGTCGTGGGTGTGAAGTAGTAAGGCTGTTTAAACGCCTTGGCTACTCCAGGAACCTCCACCGACATCCATTCGTAGTATCCAGTGAGTGGCACGACACACCGATGATGTTTGAGTAGGCCACGAAACGATGGCTTTTCTGCAATCGTCTCTGATCGGGCATTGATCAGACTGGCCGCTCGGGAGCGATCCTTGGCCCACACCGGAACCAATCCCCACGAAAAATTTTCCACAAATCGTTGCTTGTCGGATCCCACCACACCGTAGATCGTGGCTGTTGGAGCAATGTTGTAGTTGGGAGCAACATCTACTGCCCTGACCATCGCCTCAAATGCCTCAGCGACATCTGCGGCACTAGAAGTGGAAACAAAACGACCACACATGGGACTTTGCGCCGACCTAGTGCAGGATCCCGCCGGGGACGGCAAACAGCCACACCAACAAAGGCGTGATGAGCAGTCCAGGTAGCAATGAACCGAGCCGAATTTTCTTGATTTCTAACAGATTGATTCCTATTGCCATTACCGCGATGCCACCGGCGGCGAAGAGTTCGACTCGCATTCTGTCGGTGAGCAATGAGTCGATTCCGGTACCAAAAATAGTCAGCGTTCCTTGCACGACAAAAACACTGACCGCGGCAAATATTGCACCGATTCCGTATACGGCAGTGAGTATCACTGTCATAAAACCGTCAAGTGTTCCCTTAATGATGTACAACTGGGGAGTCCGTCCACTGGCATCTTCGATTGCACCAAGAATCGTGAGCGGACCAATGCAAAACAGCAAAGTTGACGTGACGAACCCTTCCACAAATTTGTGATCTGTACCGGCGCGCGCAAATCTATTTCGCAATTTCACACCAATTGCCTCAAGTCCACCCTCGATATTGAGTAGTTCGCCGATGATTGCTCCAAGCACCATCCCGACAAGTGGAAAGACCATGTTGTGTGTACTCATGGCATCGCGTAAGCCCAGTGCCATAACAGTGAGGCCAATCACCTGAACCACAGTGGTTCGCAGCCGGTCGGTGATTCGGTCACCGATCAGTAAACCAACACCTCCACCAACAAGCACGGTTGCAGTGTTAATAAGTGTTCCCAGCCCGCGCACGAGGACTGACGCTATCTGCATATGTCTGGCAGATGTCTAGAACCCACCATTTTGAGCGTGTACCTTTGCCGCAGTGTTTCTCTTCCTCGCCATCGGTGCTGCAGTGGCGTATGGCATCGCCGATTACGCAGGTGGTCGAGCGACACGTGATGCACCCGCGGAATCCGTGACATTCATCGGACAATCAACTGCTCTCATCTTGTTGCTTATTGTTGTGCCCCTCACTGGCGCTCCGTTGCCATCAATTAACGATTGGGTGTGGAGCGGACTAGGTGGTCTTGGCGGGGCAATCGCGTTGCTTGCGTTTTATCGCGCCATGTCGCGTGGAGCGATGACAATAATTGCACCCGTTTCCGCAGTTGTTGGGTTGAGTATCCCGGTGCTAATCGGACTTGTCCAAGGAGAACGCCCAGCGATCATTGCTTATCCGGGAATCTTGATCGCAGTTATTGCGGTTGCTTTGGTAGGCGATGTTTTAGATCACCACAATCTGCCCACTTCGTGGAAAACTATCGGTCTCGCTGGGCTCGCCGGAGTTGGATTTGGTCTGATATTTGTCTGCCTTGCTCAAACCTCAACCGAGAGCGGTTTGTGGCCACTAGTGGGTCAACGCCTTGTCAGTGTTCCGACCGTTGCAATTGTTGCGGTGATACTCAAGCACCGAGAAAGTTTGAGGGGAAACATGTTGAGACTGGCATTGTTTTCCGGGATTCTCGACACAACTGCCAACGGACTCTATTTGGTGTCAGTTCGGCATGGATTGCTCTCGCTCGTCGCAGTGATAACGGCTCTTTACCCTGTTTCTACAGTAGTGCTAGCACTTCGATTCGATCATGAACGACTTCATCGATCTCAGACTGCCGGACTCTTCCTTGCCGCGATCTCGCTAATGATGGTCGGCTATGCCTCGGCGCTTTAGGCATTTGCGACGCATCTAATTCACTCGAGTAATTGGTGCACCGCCAGTGGCGAGTGCCACCGCATTCTTTGCACCGAGCCTGGCCATCGCTGAACGCGTCTCTGTCGTGGCCGATCCCAAGTGCGGCAGAAGCACGACGTTGTCACGACTCAACAAACCGGGGTGAACCACTGGTTCATGCTCGAACACATCAAGACCTGCACCGGCGATTTCGCTGTTTTCTAATGCGGCAACAAGCGCATCTTCGTCAACGATCGGGCCACGGGCTGTATTGATCAAAAACGCTGACGTTTTCATAGTTGCGAACTGCGATTCTCCAAGTAGATGAAATGTCGAATCATTAAATGGGCAATGCACCGACACCACATCGCTGGTCGCCAACAATTCATCGAGTGACAACTGCTCCATTGCCAGTTCGATTTCAAGTTCAACTGGAGCTTTGCGACGATTAGTGTAGGCAATTGTCATTCCACAGGCGCGAGCACGGCGCGCCGTTGCCGCCCCGATCGCACCCATACCAATGATCCCTAATTGCTTAAGTTGAATTCCAGAGCCCAACATGTAGTGCATTCCCCATTGCCACGGCGTCTGACTCCGAATTACTCTCTCACCTTCGGCCAATCGACGCGTCACCATCAATATCAGGGCCAAGGCAATATCAGCAGTCGCTTCAGTGAGCACTCCCGGAGTATTGGTAACGATGATTCCGCGTTTAGTACACGCATCTATATCGATGTTGTTGAAGCCAATGGCAACATTGCAAACTGCCTTGAGCTGTGATCCGGCGGCGTCTAAAACTTCAATGTCAATTTTGTCGGTCAACAAAGTGACGAGAATTTCAGCTCCCTGTACCGACTTCAACAATTGTTCACGTGACATTGCGACATTGCCCGTCCAGTTTTCGAACGCAACTCCGGCACTTGTCAATACATCTAAACCCGCTTGTGGAATACTGCCAGTTACGACGACCCGTTGTGTCATGACGCACTTATCCAAGCGCCAAATCGCGACAAGCCTCGCTCAATTTCTGGTTCATTGATTCCGCTGTATGCCAAGCGAATGTAATTTCCTATTTCACCCTTCAGAGGCCGACCAAAATGACGTCGCGTACAGAAGGACACGCCCGTGTTATGCAATGCGGCAAGTGCAAATTCAGTCACGTCAGAATGACCCGTTCGAGCCATTGCTTCTGACACTTCCGGGAAAATATAAAACGCACTATTGGGCGTGTGCACTCGCATTCCAGGGATGGACTTTATGTGACTGATTGCAGTATCGCGACGACTCTTGAGGGTCGACAGAATTTTTTGAGGACCAGATTGATCCCCTGTTATCGCCTCGATTCCGGCCCATTGCACAAATTGTGTTGTACAACTTTCTTCATTGGTATTCAGACAGGCAATCCGATCGATGATCTCAGTTGGTCCAATTGCGGCACCAAGGCGCCAGCCAGTCATCGCGAATTTCTTGGAAAATGTATACAGAATCACCGTGCGATCTTGCATCCCGGCAAGTGAAACGATGCTCTTGCTTTCCCCGGCATATCGGATGTCGTAATACGCCTCATCGGCGAGCACCCACAGATTGTGCTTGATTGCCAAGTCGGCTATTGCAATTCGTTCAGCGTCTGTCATCTCAGCGGCCAACGGATTTTGTTGATCATTGAGAATGATTGCTTTCGTACGCGGCGTGATTTGGGAGGCCAAATAATCAAGATCGATATTGAATCCGTGTCCCAAATCCAAATATCGGTACGGAACGGCCACACCATCGTTGAACTCAATCTGACTCTCGTATATCGGGAAACCGGGGTTCGGATACAACACCTCGTCGCCGGCATTCATCACGCTGCGCAAAAATTTTCCGATCACCGGTTTTCCACCCGGCTGTACTGCCACGTGTTCAGCACAAAAGTTCACTTGGCGTTGCTGACCAAGCGATTCGGCAAGTGCCTCCCGGAGCGGGGCAATTCCCGCATTAGGGCAATAACCGGTTCGCCCCTCGGCGACGGCGCGTTGCATTGCTGTCGACACGTTTGATGGCGTTGGCAGGTTCAAATCGCCCAGATGGAATGGAAATACTTCGTTTCCCCGAGACGACCAATCGGCGGCAGTTGCGGCGACAGCAAAAGCCGTTTCGGTGCCAAGACGTCCGAGCCGATCTGCCAATTCCATCAATTCTCCCTTTTTGTGATTGGCACACATCCTAGGCAGACCAAGGGGCGCAGATATATCAGCGAAAGTCACCGAACTATTCTCGTCTAAGATTTTTTATGATCTCAGACGAAGTACAAAAGCACTACACAGTCGGCCACTTGCAAGAAGCAGTGTTGGCAGCAGTCGTTGAATCCGGTTTCGACCCTGACAATTTGGACCCGGAGGCGCTCACTCCGGCTGAAGAGTTCCATACGCTTGGACGTCCGGCCACCATCGCCTTAGCAGAGGCTGCGAAAATCACTTCCAGTGATAAAGTGCTCGACGTTGGTAGCGGTTTGGGCGGACCAGCTCGTTTCCTTGCCCGACGATACGGATGTCATGTCACCGGTGTCGACTTGACTGCGGAATTGTGTGAGGTTGCTAAAGATCTCACTCGCCGCGTTGGTTTAGCCGACAAGGTGAAAATTCAACAAGGAAATGCTCTTGACCTTCCATTCGAGAACGACTCGTTCGACGTTGTGTGGACACAGCACGTGACGATGAACATTAGTGACAAAACGAAACTCTATTCGGAAATGCGCCGCGTAGTAAAAGTGGGTGGTCGGCTTGCTTTCTTCGATATTCTCGCTGGACAAAGTCAGCCGATCCACTTTCCGGTTCCATGGGCCGACAGTCAAGCAACGAGTTTCCTTGCCACGGTCGACGAAACTCGGACCAAAGTTACGGCCGCTGGATTTACCGTACGCGTCTGGGAAGATCTCACTCAGGAGGCCGTCAAATTTTACGCACTCCTAAGTGAATCACCTCCGGTTCGAACACCACTTGGGATTCACTTACTTATACCCAACATGCCGGTGAAAGGCGCAAATCTCAAGCGCAATGTCGACGAAGGGCGCATCGTCGTCGTTCGGTGTATCGCCGATGCAGTCTGAGAAGAATCGGAATTGAATTGACGGAAATTCTCATTTCAGGTGGCGGATTCGCCGGACTGGCGGCGTCGCTATTTCTGGCTCGCCGCGGTCATTCCGTCACAGTTGTCGAGCGAGACGGGCCACCGACAGGCACTGATGCAGACGACGACGCCCTGCATTGGACACGACCGGGAGCACCACAGTCGCATCAGTCGCATCTACTGCTCGGTAAAGCTCGACGAGTTCTCGCCGAAGAGGCACCGGATGTCATTGATGAGTTCATTTCTCGAGGAATTCGTCAAGCTCCAGTCATCCTCGGCGCTGGTCGATTGGACGGCGAATACTTCTTGATGAGTCGCCGACTCGTCGCCGAGGCGACCATGCGACGGATTGTCGAACGAGAACCCGGTGTCAGGTTTATTTCTGGCGATGCGGTGGTAGCGCTCGAGTTCAATTCGTCAGGAGATATCCCCATTGCCACAGGCGTTCGACTGAGTTCGGGTACGGTGCTCACCGCGCAACTTATTGTTGATGCTGGGGGACGTCGCTCAGCGCTGCCAAGTTGGCTCGCCGAAATTGGTAGCAGACCTCCGATAGATCAAACACAGGAATGTGGCTTTTTCTATACAACTCGTTATTACCGAGTACGCCCGGGTTGCACGGCACCAACTACACGTGTGCCGGCCGCGTTTGCTCTCGACTACGCGACAGTACTTGTTTTCGGTGCCGACAATGGCACGTTTTCGATTACCGCGACTTTGTCCACACATGATCCGCTGCGCTCAAGTCTCAGAGACCCTGACTGCCACACCAAGTTTCTAAACGCGGTGCCGACGACAGCGCCTTGGATGGCCGTCGGCGAACCGATCAGCGACATTTCAACAATGTCGCGCATCGAGAATCGACGGAGAAGCCTTGTAGATAGCGATGGTCCTATCGTCGGTGGTCTTATTGCACTAGGCGATGCCGCACTTCACACCAATCCAACACTTGGTCGAGGCATTTCACTTGCGTTCTGGCATGCCCAACATCTCGCCGAAGTTGCCGGAACGGCCACGGATGATCCGGTTCGATTCGTGCAGAACTTCCATGACTGGACGACTGAGAACCTCGGAGTCTGGTTTGATACTCAGGTTGCCGTGGATGTAGCAAGTCTTGCCCGCCTAGATGCTGGTTTGCGAGGCGAGCGCCTACCACCGAGTACAGATCCAACGATTCGATTCCAAACCGCAGCGTTCGTGTGTGCCGAACACGATTCGGTCGTTGGTAATGCGCTGGCGTCCGTGGTTCACCTACTTAAGCAACCGATAGATGCATTGAGAGATCCAGCGGTGGTCGACCGAGTTCAGCAGTTTCTTTCAACCAACCCCGACCTGGAACGAAAACCAGACGTGCCGAGTCGACGAGAGTTCGAGAAACTCGTAGCAACCTAAACCGCTTGCAATCTTTTCCAGTTGTATTTCAGATCACCGGAATGTGCGCTCGTCCGAGTATGTGAGGTGCCGCCAGTTTTGCAGGTAGGCATGGCTGGAAAAGAAATTGTTCGTATTCATCAACGACAAAACCCGCCGCTTGTATGGTTTCGAGTGTGTTGCGGGTGAGCCTGCATCCGCCGGCGAATCGCTTCCAAAATGGATCTGCAAGACGCTGAACACGAGCCAAGCGTGTGTCGCTTGCTAGCACATGTTCGTAGAAGCGCAATTCGCCACCTAGGCGCAACACACGGCAAATCTCCTTTAAGGCTTTGGTCGGGTCGCCGACCGAGCACAACACAAGCGAGGTCACCGCAGCGTCAACTGAAGCGTCTTCAACCGGGAGATATTCGGCGTCACCGTCAACGACGGAGATTTTGACCGACGAATCCTGTGCTGCCAATTTGGCGCGAGCACGAAGGTACGGCTCTGGTTCTACTGCAATAACTTCGGTCACCAATTGCGGGTAATGCGAGAAATTGAGTCCATTGCCCGCACCGACTTCAACTACTCTGCCAACGAGCCCGGCTAGCAATCGTTCGCGGTGATCAGCCACGCCGGCTGCTTCCATGCTGGTGCTCATCTTTGAATACATGCGAGCAAAGATTGGATGGCGGACACTTGTTGCCATGACCACAACGTACACATTCGACTACAGCTAAGTACAGTCGGCTATGCACGGCCACGCCAAGGAGTTGAATTATGAAGTGTCTCAACCGTCAAGTTCTCATCGGACCCGGCAGAACAATTTAGATAATGGCGTGGCTTCGATGGATTCTCGTTGCCATTGGCTTAATTGGCGTTTCGTGGACAGTACTGATCATCTTGGCCAACCGGCTGCCGCCCGGTTTAGCGCGAGAAGTGGCTGCATTTCTTCCCGCCTGTGCAACCACTATGCGACGACTGCGCCGACATCCAGCGGTTCCGCGCAGTGCACGATGGCTGACTCTCTTCGCGTTGATTTGGGTCATTTCACCGATCGATTTAATTCCAGAATTCTTGCCGGTAATCGGACCTCTTGACGATGTAATTGTTGTCGCGTTAGTACTGCGATTCGTGGCCCGGCGCATCCCGCCCGAAGTGTTGTTCGAAGCGTGGCCGGGTGAGCCTCGACTTTTGGCCCGGTTAATTGGGCGTGAACTACCTACTTGAAATAGCGGTCCGACGCAATCACTCCCGACTCGCTCGTCGAACCACGAGAACTACCAATGCAATTGAGAGCAACGGCATGATCACCGTCCAAGAACTTGGCAAAAAGCCAATTACGGCCCCGATTATCACTAACGAGCGAGATAATTGCGGTTTCACTCGCTTATCAAACACCCCCACCAATATCAAACCACTCCCGCCCCACAAAGTCGGCAGCCAAAATGCGAGTGGGGCCAGATCATCGAGTCGCACAATGAGTTCAGCGACGCCGAGAAAGAAGAGGCCGCCGCCCACTAGTGCTCCAAGAATCCGAATCGCTCGATTTGTGCCGTTGGGATCCATATCTCGACGCTAACTCATGGTCGGGCTGGGGAGATTTGAACTCCCGACCTCTTGTCCCCCAGACAAGCGCGCTAACCAAGCTGCGCTACAGCCCGTTGTATGTACGGATCACGGAGCCTAACTGAATAGTTGTATCACTCGCCAGGAGAGATAAATAACGAGCGCACCGACAAGGAGCTTAAAGTGCCACGGCACGGACACATCGTCGTCAGAATCAAGTTCATTGCGAGCGAGTTTCTTCAAATCAAGATTTTTAGCGGTGACTTTTCCATGAATTGATGCCACTTGTGCCACTCGCCCACATTGAGGGCAGGTTCCGTCAACATTCATTGCACTCGGAGCCAAATATTTAGCGCAAGCCTCACACCACGGCATAGATAAGTAACTGGCTAATCTGCCCGTTTGCGCACGCGAATTTTGATTGGCGTCGAACCAAATTCAAACTTTTCACGAATGCATCGTTCCAAATATCGCAAATACGGTTGTGGCAGTTCGCGATTTACAAAAAATGTGAATGTCGGTGGATCTACCGCACCTTGCAAGGCGTACAACACTCTTGCCCCCGACCCTGCTGGTTGTTTCTGCTGTGCTTCGGCAATCACGCGATTGACATCGGTAGTTGGTACTCGCTTGTGATACTGCACGATCGTTTCGTGAAGTATTGGTCGCAGCTTATGCACACCTTTGCCGGTAAGGGCGGAGATTTTTAGTACGGGTGCATCGCCAATGAAATATAACTTGCGGGACATTTCCGATTCAATGTTCTCCCGACCATCTGCATCCAATAATTCCCATTTGTTGAGTACCACAACCACAGGGCATCCGGCGGCATCGATACGTTCGGCAAGTCGCTGATCTTGGCTCGTCACACCCTCGCTGACATCGATCACCAACAAAGCAATATCGGATTCGTCGACCGCTCGAAGTGCCCGCACAAATGAGTAATACTCGGCGGAGTCGTCAACTTTGCTCTTGCGACGCATTCCGGCAGTATCCACAAAAATGACCGGTCCATCATCGGTTTCGACCATTGTGTCAATCGCGTCACGGGTTGTGCCTGGCATGTCGTGAGTTATCGACCGATCGGCACCAACCAGACGGTTAAACAATGTGCTCTTACCCACATTTGGTCGACCGACAATTGAAATACGAGGCACTTTGGGCAAATCA
The DNA here is from genome assembly GCA_031401235.1 of Actinomycetota bacterium. Classification (GTDB taxonomy): domain Bacteria; phylum Actinomycetota; class Acidimicrobiia; order Acidimicrobiales; family Ilumatobacteraceae; genus UBA3006. The sequence goes on along the minus strand of JANNRJ010000036.1, from coordinate 13,139 downwards.
CCCTTCTTTTTGTCGCTAGTTGCGCTACCAATTTCGTCGGCCGAGCCTGGAATTCGCTTCAAGATCTCGTCGAGTAGGTCTCCTGATTTACGACCATGCAGTGCCGAAACGGGATACGGCTCACCGAGACCGAGAGATAAAAACTCCCATCGGTCTGCTTCACGCTTATCGGAATCCACTTTGTTCGACACAACCATGACCGAACGCCCGCTTTTTCGCAACCATGCGGCCAAAGCGGCATCGTCGTCGGTAACTCCGACAATCGAGTCAACGGCAAACAGCACAAGGTCGGCTTCAGTTACAGCAGTCTCCACCTGCCGACTCACCTTGTCCTCGAGGTCACTTCCTTTGGGCATCCATCCACCCGTATCGACGACCATGAAGTGCCGCCCAAGCCACTCGGCCTCGCGCTCAAAGCGATCTCGAGTAATTCCGGGTTGATCTTCCACAATCGCAACTTGTTGACCCATAAAGCGATTGAACAAGGTGCTCTTACCGACGTTTGGTCTTCCGACGATGACAACGGTGGGAAGTGAAGTCGTCACACACATATTCTACCGTTGGGAACGAGCAGTAAACTGAGGACAACATGAACGTGGAGAAAGTCTTGCTCGCGGCACCGCGCGGATTTTGTGCCGGAGTTGAAATGGCGATCAATGCCCTGGCATGGATGGTCCGAACGTTCGACGCACCGGTGTATTGCTATCACGAGATTGTTCACAACAGGATCGTTGTTGATCAATTCAAAGATCTTGGCGTCATTTTTGTTGACGATATTTTGCAGGTTCCAGTTGGAAGTCCGATCATGCTTTCGGCACATGGTTCGGCACCCGAAGTTGTTGCACTGGCCCGCAGCCGCGGTGGATACGTTGTCGATTCGGTGTGCCCGCTCGTCACCAAAGTTCATCACGAGGTCAAGGTACGCACTGGCAAGGGATACCGAATCGTCTATGTCGGGCACGAGGGTCACGAAGAGGCTGTCGGCACGATGGCAGTTGCGCCCGATGCAATTAGTCGAGTCGAGACGATTGAGGATGTGGATGCTCTCCCTCAATTTGATCAGCCAGTTGCACTACTAGCCCAAACCACACTTTCACATCGCGATTGGTCCGCTGTGGCCGATGCAGTTCGAGTCAAGTATCCAAGTGTTTGGGCACCTGGCAAAAGTGATTTGTGTTTTGCCACAACGAACCGGCAGACAGCATTAATGAAAATCGCGCCAACCTGCGACGCCATCGTTGTCATAGGTTCGGCGAACTCGTCAAACACACGGGCGTTGGAGAAACTTGCTCGCGAGTATGGCTGCAATTCTGTCTATCGAATTAACAGTGCCGACGAACTTCCTGACGATATTTCTGGAATTGTCGGGATAACCGCAGGTGCTTCGGCCCCTGAGCAACTAGTGGCAGAAGTAATCGCTCGCCTTGCCCCTCGGCATGGCGTTGAAGAAGTCCGCATTACTTCCGAAGACGAGTACTTCCCCGCCCCACGCAATATTCGTGAATTGCAAAATGCAATTGAACTGGCGACAACGGCCACCCTTGGCGGAACAGTCGTCCGCGGCTCCCGTATTGACGAGAGAAACTGGAAAGCCAGTACCGTGTTACAGGGACTGACTCAATAGCTAATTAACTGCGCGGAATCGTGTTCCACGGAACGTCTCGGTCGACCCGAACATCACCAGGAAGCCCAAGCATTCGCTCGCCAAGGATGTTACGCATGACTTCACTTGTTCCGCCTTCGATGCTGTTGGCTCGGGCTCGGAGAAATGCTTTAGGAACCGACTCAAAACTCATTGCTGTATCTGGTCGAACCATTTCGTAACTGCCGTACAACATTCCCTCCGCGCCAAGTAAATTGACGCAAAACTCGTACGTCTCTTTGTTCAAATCGGCGCTTGCCATTTTTCCGATCGCACCTTCAGGACCAGGCACCCCAACTTTGCGCATTTGTCCTGCTCGAATATTGGTCAGTCGCAATACTTCGGCACGAATCCACAGCGACAGCAGTTGATCTCGGGTTGCGGCATCTTGACGATCCTTAGAAAGTTTTTGCCAAATCTTTAACGCTTCACGAATCGGTCCAGATCCGCGTTGCGGTATCGCCCCACCAATAGCAACGCGCTCATTCATTAATGTCGTAAGACTCACTCTCCAGCCGTCACCAGCGCCCCCAAGAGTTTCTGAAAATGGAACACGGACATCGTTGAAAAATACCTCGTTGAATTCTGCTTCACCTGTTAATTGCCGAAGCGGTCGAACCTCGACTCCAGGGGCATGCATATCGACCACCACCGCGGTGAGTCCGGCGTGCTTAACCGCCTCAGGGTCGGTGCGCACAACTAACAGTCCCCATTTCGACAAATGAGCCAGCGTCGTCCACACCTTTTGACCGTTTACCACCCATTCATCGCCGTCACGCACGCCTTTGGCGGCCAAACCGGCAAAGTCTGATCCTGAGCCGGGCTCGGAAAACAACTGACACCAAATTTCTTCGCCTGTAAAAAGTGGCCGTAAGTAACGCTTTTTCTGCGCATCGGTTCCCCACTCCACGACTGTCGGTCCGCACATTCCGTATCCAATCGGATTGCGCGCATAGGCACTAGGTCCACCTGCCGCACCGATTTTCTCATTGACTATTTTTTGATGTTTCGGGGAAACTCCGAGACCCCCAACCCCAATTGGAAAATGCACCCACGCCAATCCGCGATCAAATTGTTCGCCAAGAAAGACTTTCGACGGTGTCGATAGTGGTGGGAACTTGGCCAACAATTCATCTACTAAATCTGAAACCTGTAGTTCTTGAGATGTAGGTGTTTCAGCAACTGTGGTCATATTCGTAGATTAGTTGGATGAGCGGACCAGGCGCGCAAATTGGCGTTGTTCTTCGGCTGTTAATTCGGGAATTACCGTACGCAAACGCATTACCCATCGAATGTTTGCTACATCATTTCGCCGAAGATAAATGGCTTTCAGATTGTTGAGTATTCGGACTACCAACTGGCGAGAAGGTGTTGGCATCAAAAATTCTTCGCTCCAATTATCGAGACTGGTGAGCCGCCGGTAAAGAGTTTGGCTGTCCGTAGCGGAAAGGGGTCCTGGACCGTGGAACGGATCAAAGTACACGACCGAATCAACCCCACTCGGCTCTGCAGAGCAGAGAAAATGCCCCGGCATTCCGATGCCAGTGATTGGCACCCCAACTCGCGATCCAATTTCCATTGCCAACACGCCAAGGGTGATTGGAATACCGAGTCGCCGATCAAATACATGATTAATCAACGAATTGGCCGGATCATCGTACTCAATTGTATTACCGGTGAATTTGCCCGATCCAAAGAGAGAAATCATTAGTTGCTGCGGTGTGGCGCATTGAATTGATGCGGCCAGGTCGTCGAAACGGCGAATCAAGCCGTTCACTGACAGTGAGTTGTCGGCAGTTACTGCAATTAGTGACATTGCCAAGTCGAGCGGGACGTCAGAACTGTCCGTCTTCATTAGAAATTCAAATTGACTTATCGTGTCGATGCTCTGAATGTATCGGGCTACGGTTGACAATATGTTTCCTGGTCACATTGCGCTAAGCACTCCCAATAAACCTGCCGTAATCAACGCATCCGATGGTCTCGCAATCTCCTATGCCGATCTTGATGCCGCGGCTAATCGATTAAGTCAACTTCTGCGTTCAAGCGGGCTCAATGTCGGCGACCATGTGGCAATTTGTTTGGAAAATCATCCTCGTTACTTCGAAGTGATTTGGGGCTGTCACTACGCCGGCCTTATTTATACGGCTTGCTCAAGTCGCTTGACAGAAGATGAACTCACTTACATCATCAACGATTGTGGTGCCAAGGCATTCATCACGAGCAAATATAAAGCAGATCAAGCCGCCCAGATTGCTGGTTCGATTCCAAAAGTCCATTTGCGTTTGATGTTGGATGGATCCATAGATGGTTACGACAAATTTGAGGATGCAGTCGCCGGATTTCCCAATACACCGCTTGAAAATCGCATCGATGGTGTCGACATGTTGTATTCAAGTGGGACCACAGGACGACCCAAAGGGATCAAATTGGTTCTGCCAATGAATCCAATTGGCTCCTTGAACGGGGTTGCGGCTCTGGGTCAGATGCTCTTTTCGATGAATGAAAACACGGTGTATCTTTCACCGGCGCCCCTCTACCATGCGGCCCCATTGCGGTGGAATATGGCGGTACATCGTTTGGGTGGAACAACCGTGATCATGGATCATTTTGATGCCGAAGAATTTTTACGTTTAACCGAAAAATATAGGGCAACTCACAGTCAAACAGTGCCAACAATGTTTGTTCGAATGCTCAAACTTGACGAACACATCCGTACTAAATATGACGTGTCGTCGCTCGTGAACTCCTTTCACGCGGCCGCACCTTGTCCGATCGAAGTTAAACGCTTAATGATTGATTGGTGGGGGCCAATTATTCATGAGTATTACGCCGGTTCGGAGGGAAACGGGTTTGTGTATTGCAGCCCCGCACAATGGCTCGCTCATCCCGGAACAGTCGGTGTAGCAGTCTCTGGAATTCTTCACATTTGTGATGACGATGGCAACGAATTACCCACCGGTGAAATAGGCACCGTATTTTTTGAAAGCCCAGCAGAATTCGAGTACCACAATGATCCCGAAAAAACCAAAGCATCGCGTGATCCATTGGGGCGTGGCTGGACAACGCTTGGTGACATTGGATATTTGGATGCCGAGAAATTTCTCTATCTCACTGATCGCAAAGCCTTCATGATTATCTCCGGTGGCGTCAACATATATCCACAAGAGGCCGAGAATGTGCTCATCAACCATCCCAAAGTTGTCGATGTTGCGGTATTTGGAATACCGAATGATGACTTTGGTGAGGAAGTCAAAGCGGTCGTACAGCCGGTGACAATGCCCACCACGCAACAAGAGGCTGACAATTTGAGCAAAGAATTAATTTTGTATTGTCGGCAGTCGCTTACCGATATCAAATGTCCCCGAAGCATCGACTTTCGCCCTGATTTGCCACGACACCCAACCGGGAAACTATACAAACGGTTTCTAAAAGATGAGTACTGGGCCAAGGCCGGACGAGCGATTTAAGAAACTTGTCATGGGCATAACCGCAACTCATCCATTTCTTGACACTCCCTTACCAATCGCTTTTGCTCATCGTGGTGGAGCGAGTGATGAGGCTGAAAATACGATGCCGGCATTTCAGCGCGCAATTGATCTGGGGTATCGATATCTGGAAACCGACGTACATGCCACCAAAGATGGTGTCTTGCTCGCATTTCACGACAACAATTTACAAAGAACTTGTGGTGTGCCTGGTCGGATTAGTGAGCTAAATTTCGACGAAGTTAGCCAAGCACGGGTGGCGGGCCGCGAACCGATACCACTTATGGCTGAGTTACTCAGTAGTTGGCCAGCGGCCCGCTTCAATATCGATTGCAAGGCGGATGGCGCGCTCCAACCACTGATCAACTTGCTTACCACAACAGATTCACTTGATCGTGTCTGTGTTGGATCGTTTAGTGACAATCGCTTGCGACAACTGCGTAGCCATTTCGGCGAATCATTGTGCACATCGCTCGGACCCAAAGAAGTTGCTCGCTTGCGCCTGCGCCGTTTATTGCGGCAACGACCGCAATTCCCCGGAGTTCATGCCGCTCAGATTCCTCTCAAGCAAGGACCGCTAACCATTACCGATCGATCCCTGGTGGAAGCGGCCCATGATGCGGGGCTCCAAGTTCATGTCTGGACGATTGATGAGCCTCTAGAAATGGAACACTTGCTGGATATCGGAGTTGACGGAATAATGACCGATCGCCTTGCCATATTGCGAGGTGTACTCGAGTCTCGTGGATTGTGGAGTAACTTGTAGCGGTGACCCCGACGAGGATGCGGCACTGCCGACGCTTCGATGAGTACTTCATCAACCGCTGACCCTGTAGACGGCTACTTCCACCCAGAGCAACTAATTTCGTTGCGCGGATTAGGAAAAATGTTCGCCGACTCTACGCAGGCGCTCTCCAACATCACCTTTGACATTAACCAGCACGAATTCGTTTCGTTGGTGGGACCAAGTGGATGCGGAAAGTCAACAATTCTTCGTATAGCCGCAGGACTGGAATCTGCCTCATCCGGCCAATGCGAAGTCAATACAGCCAAAGTGGGGTTCGTGTTTCAGGATGCCACGCTCCTGCCGTGGCGCAATGTGTACGACAATATTGAACTATTGCTCGAACTTGACGACATAGAACCGGCAGAGCGTGCTCGTCGAATTAACGAAATAATTCAACTCGTAGACCTAGGGGACTCCTCACAGAAATACCCGCGACAGTTGTCTGGCGGAATGAGAATGCGAACTTCGCTCGCTCGGTCGTTGGTCACCAATCCAGAACTATTTCTTTTTGACGAGCCATTTAGCGCACTCGACGAATTTACTCGTGAGCGTCTTAACGACGAACTTCTTGCGCTATTTGTCCAGCGTAAATTCGCCGCATTGTTCGTGACACACTCCATTGCCGAAGCCGTGTATATGGGCAGTCGCGTTGTAGTGATGTCGTCACGACCGGGGACGATTACCCAAATCATTGAAGTTCCGTTCTCGTATCCTCGCCAACACGAGATTCGCTACTCGACGCCTTTTGCCGAAATATGTGGCCAAGTGTCTGACGCCCTTCGACGAGACCGAACGTGACTCCCCAGCAAAAGGACCGCCTGTCCGGCATCGTCGGACCGCTAGTGGTTTTCATCATTTTTATTGCGACTTGGTATGCAATCGCCTACGGATTGGACAATAATTTCTCCCCGGCATCGAACAAACCGCTGATCATTCCCCCGCCTCATCGATTATTCGAGGATCTCAACGGAATTACTCGGGACAAAATCTTCACCGCCACCGCGATATCGATCAAAACGAGTTTGGTCGGGTTGCTCATCTCCATTTTTTTGGGTGTCGCCCTTGGCATTGTGATGGCTCAGGCTCGCTGGCTGGAAAAGGCTCTTTGGCCATACCTGATCGCCATGCAGGTGACGCCGATCATCGCCCTCGTGCCTCTATTGATCAAGGTCGTGGGTGCAAATTTTGCCGCGCGGGTGATTGTGACGGTGATCATTTCGTTATTCCCGATAGTCTCAAATACCCTGTTTGGTCTTCGCTCCGTGGATCGCAACCTCCATGATCTTTTCACGTTGCATCAAGTTGGGAGAATTCGTCGATTAATCAAATTGCAATTACCAGCCGCGTCACCGGCGATATTCACCGGATTTAGAATTTCGGCAGGATTGGCCGTGATCGGCGCCATTGTCGGAGATTTCTTTTTTTCCAAGGGCGATCCGGGATTGGGAAAACTAATCACCTTTTTCTTCATCAATAATCAATCGGGACCGATGTTTATCACATCATTTGTCGCAGCACTATTGGGACTATCACTGTTTGTTATTTTTGGTGCGATTTACAAAATTGTTGTTGGTCGTTGGTTTGAAGAAACGGCCAAGTTCTAAACTACAATCAAATACTTAGGAGAATTCATGACTACGTACTCAAAAATAACAACAGCGATTGCGACCGTTGTCTCACTCACACTTTTTGCTTGCGGTAGTTCAGATTCAGCGACGACTGATACCGCAAACACCGAGACTACTCAATCAATTTCCTCTGAACTATCACTTGTCGATGATTGCCCGGCCAAAGTCGTGATTCAGACCGACTGGTTTCCTGAGTCCGAGCATGGTGGTCTGTACGAACTAATGGGAGCCGACTACTCCGCATCAAAAGACAGCGGTGCCGTAGTCGGCGCACTTACCGTTCACGGAATTGACATGGGCGTAGATCTGGAAATCAGGGCAGGTGGACCATTTCTCCAGATCCCAGTTGTCACCCAGATGTATCAAGACGACGCGATTATGTTTGGCTATGTCGGCACCGATGTTGGCATCAAAACATTCAAGGACACACCCACGCTCGCAGTATTTTCAGCGTTGAACATCAACCCGCAGGTGATTCTGTGGAACGCCGAAAAACATCCGAATGCCAAAACCATTGCCGAGATCGGACAGGAGATTTCAACCGTCTACGTATTTGGTGATCAGAGCTTCATGCGATATTTCGTGAGTACTGGGGCGATTAGCAATGACCAGATCGACACCAACTACCAAGGAAATTTACTGCTAGCAACCGAAGATGCCGCCCACCAGGGTTTCGTCACTTCCGAACCATACAAATACTCCGTTCTCGATACGGGTCCAATCACAACCGGATACCAGCTCATCCACGACGCTGGCTGGACGGGCTACTCGCAGTCGCTGGCAATCCGCAAGGACCGCCTTGAAGAGTTCAGACCATGTCTGAACAGAATTGTGCCGATTATGCAACAGGCAGAAATTGACTACATCGCCGCGCCAGAACGAGCCAACGCGATCATCATCGCCACAACCAAGGCATACGACAGTTTCTGGACCCAAAGCGAAGGCGATACATCAAATGGTGCTAAATCTCAAAAGGACCTTGACATCATTGGAAACGGCGACACCCCAACGTTCGGCGATTTCGAAGAGAACCGGGTTGCAGATTTTATTGCCAAGGCATTGCCGATATTCCGCGAACAGGGCCTTGACGTGATCGACGTGACGCCTGCTGACTTAACTACGAATGAATTTCTAGATCAGACCATCACCTACACCAAATAGCTCAACGATCACTCGTCGCGGCGATCAGGCGTCGCGGACAGTTGAGCGATGTTTGGCAACAGGTTCTTTGTCGCTCCAAGGGAAGTTGATCCACATGTCGGTGTGTTTCCATACATAGTCACATTTAACTATCGATTGTGACTTTTCATATAACACGGCGAGTCGCGTATCGGCGAGCCGACCCGCACAAAATTCAAGCACATGCTTCAAGGTATGCCCGGTATCTGCAACATCGTCAACGATGAGCACTTTGGAATCTTTGATGTCGATGAGACTTGGTACCGGGGGAAGAATCATCGGAACGGCTAGACGCTCATTGACTCCCGTGTAAAACTCAACATTCATCGTGTAGGTGTTCTTTACCGCTAATGCATAGCCGAGTGCGCCAGCCGCCAAAAGACCACCTCTCGCAATTGCCAAAATAATGTCGGGTTCGTACCCGCTGTCGTTGATTTGTACTGCCAGTTCGCGACTTGCGATTCCAAAGGACTCCCAGGTCATGATTTCGCGCTCCGTACTCAACGTGTCTCCTCGTGTCCTGAATCGCCCATTTGTACTGCACAATCTAGTTCAGAGTGGACCAAAACATAGAACATGCCAGAAGAGTGCGCTTATAACGAACTCAGCATTGTCCAAAATTCTGGCCAACTTTTGGTAACTACATCCGGATCAATGATCACTACGTCATCACGCTTCAGTCCAACTAGCGACAGCGCCATGGCCAGTCGATGGTCCTGATGTGTTTCGACGACTCCGCCGCGCACAAGTGACGGAGTGATAATGAGGCCATCAGCAGTGACTTCGATGTCGCCACCCAGTTTGCGCAATTCAGTGGCCAGATCGCCGAGTCGATCACTTTCTTTGTCGCGAATAAATCCGACTCCGGTGATATGAGTAGGGGTGGTAGCAAACATTGCCACCACCGCCAATGTGGGTACTAGATCAGATATCGACGCCATGTTCACGTCTATCCCGACAAGCGGATCATCTATATTTCGCGTTACATTGAGTTCACTTGTGCTGCTCCGCACCGTGCAACCCATCTGGCCCAATATTTTGACAAACTGGACATCTCCCTGCTCGCTTAATTCACCTACGCCAGAGATCCGCACCGACCCGCCAACAATTGCCGCCGCGGCCAGCGGATAAGAAGCAGACGTTGCATCGGGCTCGACGACAAAATGGCGACCTTGATAATCCTGAGACCGAACCTCGAGTAAATCTTGGCCAATGCGAATCACTTGAGCACCAAAATCATTCATTACCGAACAAGTCATATCCACGTAATGCTCAGAGACAATTGGTCCGCTGACGCGTATTTTAAGTCCGTTAATTAGTGATGGGGCGATGAGCAACAGCGCCGTTACGAATTGGCTAGACACATCGCCTTTGACTGTCAACTCATGCCCAGTCTGGTAACCGCCACATACTCGTACTGGAAGGTGACCGGGTTCCTCGAGAGACGTGACTCGTGCACCAAGCAAAGACAGCGATTCGAACAGGCCTGACATTGGTCTTCGTTGCAATTCGTGCTTCCCAGTTATCGTCGTGCACCCAGTTCGCAGCGCAGCTACCGCGGTAAGAAAGCGTGCCGTTGTCCCGGCCAAATTTGCGTCCACCACTACCTCGTCACCCCATGCACAGTTGATCGGCGATTCAATGTCGACATCGGCTCCGTTGATGATGCAGCGTGCGCCCATTGCATTCAACCCCGCAATCATTGCCATCGTGTCGTCACCTGGAGCAATATTGAACAGTTTCGATGGACCCTTGGCTAAAGCGGCGCAGACCAATGCTCGGTTGGTCAAGGACTTGGATCCCGGTACCACGACCGATGCTGAAATTGGTCGGTTTAGCCGTTGAATCGAGATTCGAGTCTGATCTGTCACGAGACTGATTGAATCGCTGGTCGAAAACCACGGGCAATCAGACCGCCGCGAAACATATCTTGATTCGCCTTGTCAATAACTACCACGAGAATTCCGCGTTCCCCTTCTACGGAGTGAACCACTTCGAAGTTCGCCACGTTCACTCCAAGTTTGGCTGCCAATGTAAATACTTCGGCGGCGGCTCCAGAGCGGTCCGGTATCGGAATGCGAACTTCAACCACATCCATCAATTCACGGACTCGACCCGGCAAATTGGCACGAGCAACACGTGCTGTTTGAAGCCGTTGCAAAAGCGCCTTGTCGTCGCCAGTATCCACAATTGATCTCATCGACTGCAGTCCGTCGATCATTCCATCAAGAGCGGACAATATTGCACTGCGGTTTTCTCGACACACGTCTATCCAAATTCCTGGATGACCGGACGCAACTCGAGTCATATCACGAAAGCCTCCAGCGGCCAATCGCAACACCGCCACATGTTCCTCGGCACTGCTATTGGCCATCCCCATCAGGGTGGCAGCGGTGAGATGGGGTAAGTGGCTGACAACCGCGATGAGTTGGTCGTGACGTCCAGGTGAGAGCACGACAATTTCGGCTCCAAGTTCGCCGATAATCTTGGCCACACTTGCAAACGAAGAATCGGCGGTGGAGTCGCGTGGAGTAAGGACCCACACTGCGCCTTCGAACAGTGACCCATCGGCTCCTTGTAGGCCAACCAATTCGTTTCCCGCCATTGGATGTCCACCTACAAAACGGGGATCATCAATTTCGTTGACTATTGTCGCTTTGACTCCTCCGACATCGGTGACTAATCCGCGTGTGCTGGCCAGTGCCAGAAGTGCTTGCCGGGCAATTGACGAGACCGGCGTGGCAATGAAAGTTATTTCGGCATCTGGATCGATTCCGATTGATGAGATGATTCCGCGAGTCAACGCCTCTAACTCAGTTTCACTTTGGGAATCACTCCCGCTCACCTGCCAACCTCGCTGGCTGAGTCCAAGACCAAGTGACCCGCCAATGAGACCTAAGCCCATCACATTGGCGCGTCGAATCGTCACGACGATTAAGCGTATCTGTGTGATTCTTGTGCGACCGCTTCAATTAGTGAGCGAACTTCGGCGACCGTAAGCATCCGATATTCACCGGGTCGAAGGCGTCGATCCGAGATCGGTCCGATTCGAACTCGAGCCAATCGCAAAACGGGATATCCCACGTGCTGACACATCCGTCGAATCTGCCGATTACGGCCTTCATGGATGATAATCCGCAAGACACCTGGCTGCAGTTGACCGACATCGGCTGGAGACGTCATTCCGTCATCCAGATCAACGCCGACTCGCAAATTATGCAACGCCGACTCGGGCACACCGTGTTCATCGCAACGAACGTGTACGAGATACTCCTTATCAAGTCCAAATTTTGGATGCGTGATGCGATGAGTTAGTTCACCATCATTAGTAAGCAGCAACAGTCCTTCGGTTTCGGCATCCAACCTTCCGACTGGATGCACCTGGGGAAGTTTTGGAATTAAGTCCAGGACAGTCTCCCGATTGTGAGTGTCCTTGGCCGTTGTGATGACGCCAACAGGTTTGTTCAATAAGTAATAGACGAGTTCAGGTAAGACGCCAACTGGCGCTCCGTCAATTTCAATTGTGTCACGATTGACGAGCACCCGACGTCCAAGAATTGCAACCTCACCATTGACGCTGACCCGACCTTCAGAAATGAGTTCCTCACACTGGCGTCGGCTTCCCCAACCTCGCTGGGCAAGCACCTTTTGTAATCGCTCACCGTCGCTACGACCCCCGGTACTATTCGACCCGATCCCATCAGTTTCAGCGCCTCCCGGCGCAGAGTCATTCACAACTATTCGCTGAGCGTGGGCAAAACAATCGGTGAAACACGCAATCCGTGTTCAAGTGCCTCTACGACCGAGGCATCGGGCACAAAATCGGCAATCGGTGGGAGATCCGCAAGCGAGTTGATCCCCAAACGTTCAAGAAACAATGGAGTAGTTCCGAACATCACGGCTTGACCAGGTCCATCATCTCGAGCAACTTCGGTGATGTAACCACGCGCCTGAAGAGTGCGCATCACTGCATCTGGATCGACTCCTCGAATAGCGGCGATTTGTCCGCGCGACATCGGTTGTTTATAGGCGATGATTGCCAAGGTTTCCAGTGCCGCAGATGAAACACGAATGTGCTGACCATCGAGGATGAATCGCTCAACATAGGCCGCAACATCCGGGTGCGATTGCAGGCGATATCCGCCCGCCACTTTGCACAATTGAAAGCCGTGGCCGGCATCTTCATATGCTCCCGACAATTTTTCGCACAGCGTCTCCACCGTTGTGACACTTTGTTCCAACAGTTGCGCCAACAGCGTTACACTCACCGGCTCCATTGCCACAAGAAGGATGGCCTCAAGCGCCCGCACAACATCGGCGGTTAGGTCGTGATCGAGATGTTCAGTATCCATGTTCCGTGGTTATCCCTCGTAGTCATCAATGTTATAAATTGCATTAAAGGATCTGTCCCATCC
>JANNRJ010000035.1:0-5598 GCA_031401235.1 Actinomycetota bacterium | reverse complement strand
TGGGTTTGCTATCGGACCGGTTCTCTCGGCAGTCACTGTCGGTACGTTCGGTCTTGCTGCACCGTTCCTGATAATTGCTGCGGTCCTTGCAGTGATGGCATTCACCATTTGGCGAATTCACATACCAGAAACACCGGTCGAGGATCGCACTACCGAACGCTTCGCCGTCGATTTGCTCAAAATTCGCCCATTGCTTGGCGCGATCATGATCGGCTTAGCGCTGTATCTGATGATCGGAACATTTGATCCACTGTGGGTTGTGATGATGGACGATCTTCACGCTCCACACTGGGTCGCCAACGCCGGCATAGCTATTTTTGGATTACCGTTCATTCTTTTTGGAACTCGTGGCGGAAGAATTGCTCAGCGTTACGGTCCGTTTCGCGTCAGCGCATTTGGCCTCATACTTGGTGCGGGGTTTATGACGATCTATGGATTCCTTGGTCGACCGTATCTGATGCTCGGAATTGGACTTACCCAGTCGATTGTTGATTCGCTTACCGTGACTGGAACTGGAATTGCCGTCGCCCAAGTTGCGCCAGTAGAACGTCAGGCCGGTGCTTCGGGTTTGCTCGGCGGGATGCAGACATTGACCGGCGGTATTGCCGCCACACTTGCCGGCGTGACATACGAACACTTTGGTCGGGCAACCGCATTTAGTGCAACTGCATTCGTGATGGTGCTGATGGTAGTCACCGGATGTATTCTCGCTGGTCCAAAGTGGATGGGTAAACCAGCCGATAGTGGGGTTGTTTCAATACCTCAATAGATTTGCCTTATGGAATTTCGCTATCTCGGAAACAGTGGACTAAAAGTTTCGGCAATTAGCTATGGAAACTGGATCACACATGGAAGTCAAATCGAAGAACAAGCAGCGATTGCTTGCGTACAGCGTGCCCTGGAACTTGGGATCACCACATTTGATACGGCAGATGTGTACGCCGGAACCAGGGCGGAGGGAGTGCTTGGTCGCGCCCTGTCAGGAGTACGCCGCGAAAGTATCGAGATCTGCACCAAGGTGTATTGGCCGACCGGCAAGGGTCAGAACAATCGCGGATTATCTCGCAAACATATCTTGGAATCAATTAATGGTTCTTTGAAGCGACTTGACACCGACTATGTGGATCTCTATCAAGCACATCGCTTTGATGTCGAGACTCCTCTTGAAGAGACAATGCTCGCCTTTGCTGACGTTGTTCGACAAGGTAAAGCCCTATATATCGGTGTATCTGAGTGGAACGCTGAACAGATCACGCGTGCCGCGCAACTCGCTCGCGAATTGCATGTGCCGTTCATTTCCAATCAACCGCAATATTCAATGTTGTGGCGTGTCATCGAACAAGAAGTCGTTCCCGCCTGCGAACACGAAGGTTTGTCACAAATCGTGTGGTCGCCTCTTGCCCAAGGTGTGCTCACTGGCAAATACCTACCGGGTCAGCCACCACCAGCGGGGTCTCGGGCAACGGATGAACTCAGTGGAAAAAATTTTATTTCTCGGTGGATGACCGACGAAGTGCTTACCAAAGTACAAAAATTGCGACCTTTGGCAGATCAAGCCGGACTTACTATGGCCCAACTTGGTGTCGCTTGGGTGTTGCAAAACAAGAATGTGGCATCGGCGATCGTCGGTGCTTCGAGACCTGAGCAACTTGATGACAATGTCATGGCGGCCAAGGTGAAACTCGATTCCACCTTGATGAAATCGATAGATGAAGCACTTGCTGGAGTGATCGTCACTGATCCCCGCAAAACAGAATCACCAGCAACTCGGCCTTGAGATTGAACTAATTACGGACCTGAAAAAACACCGCCGCGCTGGGTTGTCTTGACGGGCGCGGAGTCACCTTCATAGCGCGAAAGTTCGGCACGACCCACTACATACCAGTGCACTTCATCGGGACCATCGGCGAGACGAAGCGTACGCTGACTCGTGTACATACGAGCAAGAGGTGTCCATTGCGATACTCCTGTGGCGCCATGCATCTGAATTGCTTCGTCAATGATTTTGCACACGCGCTCGGGCACCATTGCCTTGACGGCACTCACCCACACTCGGGCTTCAACATTTCCCATCGTGTCCATCGCTTTTGCCGCGCGCAACACCATCAAACGCATGGCCTCGATTTCAATGCGCGCTTTGGCAATCACTTCGGTGTTTTTGCCGAGTCGCGCGATCGGTTTGCCAAACGCCTCGCGGGTTAGTCCGCGTCGGACCATCAACTCGAGTGCGCGCTCGGCGGCACCAATTGAACGCATGCAATGGTGAATACGCCCCGGGCCCAATCGCACCTGAGAGATCTCAAAACCACGACCCTCGCCGAGCAACATGTTTGATGCTGGGACCCGCACATCAGTGAAACGTAGATGCATGTGACCATGCGGTGCGTCATCTTCACCGAACACTTCCATTGGTCCGAGAATTTGCACCCCCGGAGTATCCATCGGAACCAGTATTTGTGATTGCCGCTTGTGTGGCGGACCGTCGGGACTGGTCTGCACCATGCAGATCATTATCTTGCATCGAGGATCTCCGGCTCCAGAGATGTAGTACTTCTCGCCGTTAATCACCCACTCATCACCGTCAAGCACGGCTCGACAGCGAATGTTTTTTGCATCCGAAGATGCAACATCTGGCTCAGTCATTGCAAATGCCGAACGAATCTCGCCTTCTAACAATGGCTCGAGCCATTTCTTTTTCTGCTCGGGTGTCCCGACTCGCTCAAGTACTTCCATGTTCCCGGTATCGGGTGCGCTGCAGTTCAAACATTCAGAAGCAAGTGGGTTCTTACCCAACTCATTGGCGATGTAGGCGTAGTCAAGATTGGACAACCCTTCACCTGTCTCGGCATTGGGGAGAAAGAAGTTCCACAACCCACTGGCCTTGGCTTTCTTTTTCACTGAGTTGAGTAACTCCAGTTGACCTTCGCCGTAGCCCCAGTGTTCCTTGCGATTTTCGCCAAGCCGATAGAACTCAGCAGTGATCGGCTCAACTTCATTGGTGATGAATAACTTCACCGCTTCGAATAGCGGAACCGCCTTAGGCGACATTGCCAAATTCATTGCGTCGTCGGTGGTTATTCCTGAATGCATTCCGGGTGCTGGCATGCGCTCAGACTAGTGCGGGTTTCAGTACGGGTGCTCTCCGAAGGAAGGGAAAAAGGTATGCAATGTCATATCCCTAGGTGCAGGCGCAGCGCCGCATCAAGTTGTTCTTGCGCTTCCGCAGACAACCGTCCAATGCGATCTCCGATACGTGAAATCGAAACCGAACGAATCTGCTCGGCTTGAGCCTTTGAGTCAATTCTAAGCCCGGTCGTTTTTCGCAACAGTCGGACCTGGAACGGATACACCTTCTTGACGTTCGATGTAATTGGTACAACGGTGACGACGCCACGACTCAAGGCAGCACTTGTCGCATTAAGTGTGTCATTGCTGACCACAACTGCTGGTCGACGCTTGGCAACCTCACCTAGCTTCGATTCACCAAAGTTCACGTATCGAATCTCACCGCGAAGCATTATCTTTCCCAGTCGGCTTCATCGAGCGAGTCCCAATCCGAAGACTCATCACTTGCTTGCCATTCGGCAAAAGCCTCCTCGTACATTTTTCCGAGGTCAGCCGTCCTCAGCAAACGAAGTGCCCTCGCCACAACGGCCGATCGCGACGCATAACTTCCGCTTTCGACACACTCATCAAGAAATTCGCAGTCAAGTTCAGGAAGGCTCACGCTCAATTTCATACCCCTATGCTACTACACTCCTACCGCAGTAGCAAGATGTGGGGGGATTAGACCTCGTTTAGGACGACTAGTGGAATTTCCCGTGTTGTCTTGGTCTGATAGCCGGCATAGCCCTTGTATTTCGCTGCCACTAATGGCCACATCCGCGCTCGCTCTGAATCCGAAGCGATGCGGGCGATCATCTTTTGCGTGGGTTTACCCAAATACGAAACTTCAACTTGTGGAATGGCTCGTAAGTTAAGAAACCAAGCCGGATGATGATCATCGCCGCCGCGAGAAGCAACAATGACGATCGCGTTGTTTTCTTGCAACGGAGAAGTGAGCATCACGGTTCGCGATGCACCGCTCTTTCGCCCGATCGTGGTTAATTTGAGCACTGGCATTTTTCCTGCGCTCCAGCCCACGCGTCCGCGAGTAACTCCAATAATCGCGCGATGGATTGCATTCATTGTCTTTAGTTGAAAGTCACTTGGCATTGAGCTCCTTCTATTACGGCTGGTGATTAGTTGATTTGCCGCTCTCGACCACGCCAATACGGTTCACGCAATTTGAATTTCTGCAATTTTCCGGTGGCGGTTCTAAATAATTCAGTTCGAAATTCTACCTTCTTCGGACATTTGTATCCGGCAAGTCTCGTCCTGGCATACGCCACGACTTCTTCCTCGCCAAGATCTGAGTTAGGGGTCCTGACTACAAGTGCAAGCACCAGCTCTCCCCACTTTTCATCGGGAATACCAATGACTGCAACTTCGGCGACGTTGGGATGAGAGAAAATTGCATCTTCCACTTCAATTGAACTGATATTCTCACCCCCGGAGATGATCACATCCTTCTTCCGATCTGAAATCGTCAGAAAATGATCGTCGCCAATCGTGCCACCGTCACCGGTATGAAACCATCCACCCTCGATTGCTTTGTCAGTTTCCGCGGGCTGATTCCAGTAACCCTCCATGACTACATTGCTGCGAGCGAAAATTTCGCCGTGCTCGTCAACTATTGTTTCAACACCTAGCGCAGGTCCGCCTGCCGAACTCAATTTGCTCGCTTGATCTGCCGGCGACAAGGAATCGAACTCGGCGCGCATCCGGTTGATCGTCAACAGAGGTGCCGTCTCGGTGAGTCCATATATTTGAACAAACTCCCAACCAAGTTCAGATCGCACTCGCTCAATCGTGCGCGTCGGAGGCGCCGCTCCGGCCACGACCAAACGCACCCGACCCCGTCCTGGAATTTCTCCTGGCCATGTTGCCGCGGCATCGAGAATCGCATTCGCCACAGCCGGTGCCCCACACAGCATTGTGACACCATGCTTTTCAACTCGATGCAAAATTTCCGCGCCGTCAACCTTGCGTAAAATAATGTGCTCACCACCCATTGCCGTGACCGCATACACCATTCCCCAACCGTTGCAGTGAAACTGCGGCAACGTGTGCAGATATACATCACGATCATTTACTCCCATATGCCAACCAAAAGTCGCGGCATTCAGCCACAGACTGCGATGCGTGAGTTGCACACCTTTTGGTCGCGCCGTTGTGCCACTGGTGTAGTTGATTGTGGCAGTGGCATCCTCGTCGGGTGACCAGGCTTGTGGCTCAATGCCATCGCGATAGAGAATTTCATCCGACTCTTGGCCAATGACAAATCGATGGGTTGCAGTGACGCTGGCAAGCAATTCATTGAGTTCCGGATCAACAAGCAACACTTCGGCACCAGAATGCTCGATGATGTACGAAATTTCATTGGCAACAAGACGAAAATTAATTGGAACGAGAATGCGACCGGATCCGCTGACACCAAAGAAGCTGGTGAGCAGTCGTGCCGAGTTTTGACTCACTATTGCGACTCGAGCACCCTGA
>JANNRJ010000034.1:0-1755 GCA_031401235.1 Actinomycetota bacterium | reverse complement strand
CCAGTGAAATTCACACCAATGGCCACAAACATCGTATGCTCCGTGACTCGGCCAGCCACAGCCGTACCAGAGGGAAAGAATCACGACACTACACAAAGCAAAACCCCAAAAAGAAAATTCTCAAAAATCTTGTTGGGGAAGTTGGGTTAGGACACGCCCTCCCGAGCGCGCTAGCTAGTGTCTGTCCTAATATTGACTTGAGGAACAGAAACATTGGTTATTTTTGATAAACGCTCCTTGAAGACAGAACCGCTTTCGAGGTTCCTGCGTTGAATACGTTAGCAAAACGATGGATTCACGCAAAATCTTCAAGGAGCAGTAAGGATGCGAAAGAGCTTTTCTTCCCAACTTCGATTGGATTGCAATCCAATCGAAAGCGTTGAACTGAACATCGAGTCTCGACATGAAATGATACCAGTTCTAGCTGCACTCCAACAAGTCTATGCAGATCCGAATTTGAGGTTTTCTGTAACGGAATTGATTGGGTTAGATTTGAATGCCACAACACGTCGTGATATTGGCCGCGAGGGATTCAGCGACTGGCAGGTGGTTGTCTTAGCAGCAGTCCGTTTAGGTTGCAATCTAGACTATGACCAACTGCAAGACTTAGCCGAGAACCATCGTTCGCTTCGCGGCGTTCTTGGCATTGGAGATTGGGATCAATCGACTCATTTTGGTTGGCGTCGCATTCGTGATACGCTTTGCATGATTCGTCCAGAGACGCTCCAAAAGCTCAATCATGCGATTGTGTCCTACGGTCAGGAACTACATGGCGATGCACGCCGTGAAGTCCGGGCTGATTCGTTTGTGATTGAAACGAACATTCACTATCCAACCGAGAGCAGTCTGATATGGGATGGTGTTAAGAAAATGATCCCCTTGTGTGTCGCTCTCGCTCTCGATTTGGGTGAATTGGGTTGGCGACAAGCAGAACAATTGAAGAGACGCATCAAAGAAAAGGCTCGTGTGATCTCTCAAATTAGTGCCAGTAGAAGCCCCAAGGCAAAGGAAGGACTACCAAATGCGTACGGAAATCTACTGGAACGTACCGATGAGTTGATTCGGCGTGCAAAAGCCCTAAAAACAAAGGGGGATGAAGAGTGCAGTCGTCCGTCAACAATAAAAAGAGTCCAACAATTACAAGTTTGGATTGAGCTAACCGAACAAGTATGCGATACGGCTCGCAGGCGAGTTCTCCTTGGTGAAAGTGTGCCCAACACAGAGAAGTTGTTCAGCCTTTTTGAGACCCATACACAGCTCTATCGACGCGGCAAAGCAGGCACTCCAAATCAATTCGGTCGTTTGGTATTGGTATTTGAAGATGCTGCTGGATTTATTAGTCATTACACCATCATGCATCGGGATGCGCAAGACAAAGATGTAATCGTCGAGCAAACACAAATCGCGCAAACCAATCATGGTGGTGAAATCGAAAAAGCTTCATTCGATCGTGGATTCTACGCACCGGAAAACGAAGAAAAACTATCTTTGATCATAGCATCACCATGTCTACCGCCGAGGCACCCCAAGCAGTATGCTGAGAAACTAGAAGCAGCCTCCATCGAGTTTCGCACATCACGACAAAGGCATCCGGGAATTGAATCTGCCATTAATGCACTACAAACCGGTAACGGTTTGAAACGCTGCCGCGATCGGAGCGAACTGGGGCTTGAACGGTATCTTGGCTTAGCCATTCTCGGACGCAATCTACACGCACTAGGTAAGCTCTTAATAGCCCGTCAAAACGGCGATTCA
>JANNRJ010000033.1:0-3148 GCA_031401235.1 Actinomycetota bacterium | reverse complement strand
GTTCTTGATCGTCAAAAGCTTGCTGATGACACTTATACATTCACCTAATACAGCCATTGACTTCCATTCTCATCACTCGTTTTCTAACTTGCACAATAGGGATTCGGTGTTACACGGGAATCGGTGGCACATTCAAGTTGACTGATGGGGGATTTGTGGGTCAGATACTAAATGGATCAGAACATCGCACGTACTCGGAAACTCCGACCGGCATGTCTCAGAGATTCGAGCGTGTTCCTGCTAGGTGTATGCCTGTGACACCCGTTTCATAAGGTGGGTCAATGGGATCAGAAATACGAATTACCTGCGACTCGTGCGATGTCGACATCACCGAGGAGATCGGTTACGGAATGGCGGGTATTGGGATTTACGTATGTGTCTGCGATTTCTGCAAGATTTTCACAACTAGGAAACACAATGCGAGGAGCTCAGGCGAACTCGGTTCGGCATACAAGTGCGGAAAATGTCGTAAGCCTTTACGCATCATTGCCCCATCTGACGACAATTCGGATGATGAAGATAGGTCGCTCGGGCCGTGTCCAATTTGTGGGGGCAAACTACATGGTGCAAGCACGGGACTGCTGTGGGACTAACGGCCACAGCTCTTGCCAAAGCATTAATCGAGAGGAACACCATATTGTGATTTTGATTGCGTATCTAGCGAGGAAAAGGCGAGCGTCTCCAAACAGGGTATGTTTCACTTCGTGGTTCAGGGAATGACACAGATCCTCTCACCGGTCTTGTTGTCGAAAATGATCGGTGGTCCAGGAGATCGGTATATTCCCGAAGAAAAGCTTTCATCAAAGTGCGAGATCTTCGCAGATGCAGAACGGATGACTGTTGTTGGACTAATGGGCGCCGACAAGGTTGATACTGACTTGGCGCTGGCTTGGGGCCTGGCATACAGGGGAGACCGAGCGCTGTCGCTGTTGTTGCCGGTTAGTCGAGAGGTGCCGTCCCAAATTCGATTGCCTTGGATTCAGCCACAAGTTCGATTGTTCACGTATGACGAAACCAAAGTCTGTGAAGTACCTCCACTTTCACAGAAGGAATCGCTCGGGAAATGCAAAGACAATTCATGGTCGGGTCCCACTCCGCATTCCCTTGATGAATTGGGCGAACTCATTCGCCCGCTACTTGGATGGCTCGATTCTGCTCCTGGGTTGACAAAGACAGGACGCGGAAGTTATGTCGCGTGGCATGCAGCCGGTCGTCAAGTGATGAAAATTACGAAGAACAAGTCTTCGCTAACGCTTGCGGCTGGAATCGATTCGAAAAAACCTATCGAAGGTAGGGAACCGGTCAAAATCAAAATTTCTGATCGCCTCACCGATAATGAGTACCACCTAATTCTTTCCGCAGTTACTCGGGCGACTTCAGACCGTCTGGGCGGATCCGATGTCGGTCATGGCGAGCATCGACTGCAATCGAAGTTGAAACCGAACTGCATCAATTTAGAGAGTTGGCAACGCGAATTTCCCGCATTGCGTTACGGATCGTCGCGCGGATTTATCGACTTTCTCGGAGTAGATAGTAAAAGTCGAATGCACATCGTGGAGACAAAAATTGGTCCAGACACAATGCTTGTGTTTCAAGGTCTCGACTACTGGCTTTGGTGCGTTGCGAACATAGACGACGTGAGCAAGTGGTTTAATTCCAAGTCCACGAAGTTGCCGATCATCGATTTTGTTGTGGCACCGACAGAACCAGGGAGAGAAGTGATCTCCATCTACACGGCCGCGCAACTTGAATCCTTAGACCGCAAAATAAAGTGGGCGTTTTCCATTGTTGCAGTGCAAAATCCCGAAAACGCCACAACGCTTCCACCGTTGCAAATTCCGACTCCACATCGTCGCGCCAGCGGAACGCCTCCACGCTGGCGAAATGTATTTTTGGAACAAGCGGCAATTGCTGCCAAAGCGAGCGGCGCAAAGATGCGAGGCACAAACATGTTTGCAAATCCAGAGGAGATGCTCGTTCCCGCTGCATTACCTATTTATCAAAAACTCAAAAAGCTGGGCTTAATCCACAATGCTGCCTCGAGTGTGAATTCAAGCCAAACGTTTGCACTGAACCTATTTGCACCACTTACCACAGTTGCATGGACCCAAATCGCGAGACATTGCCTGGCCGACGACAGAGCTGAAGTCACTGGAGTTGCACAATTCGAATATGTTGATCCAGAGGACGTGCTTCGAGAGTCAAGTCGGCGATCAAAGCATGTCACTCAAGTTGACTGCATGGTGCCCGTGATTCGCGGTGATGGAACAAGTCACATGATGCTGATAGAAGTCAAGCTAACGGAAGATGGGTTCTCGAAATGCTCCGCATTCGACTCATCCCGAAACGATCGAAAGCATGTTTGTGCAACACCTCTTGCCTTTGGAGGTGCGCCAGGTCAATGCTTCCAACTCGCGAATCACGACAAAGGTCAACGGAGACGATATGACATCGCTCTCGGAGATTTGGGCGCGCAACCGGCAGGATTTGGATGCTGGTTTCGGGACGGTGGAAACCAAATCATGCGAAATGTGGCGCTGGCTAGAACAATGATCCAAAGTGGAAAGGTTAAGTCGGCATCGGTATTACTCATGGCCCCAGAACAACATCTCTATATCTGGGAACAGTGGCGAACTCACACACGTGTATTCTCAAATGTTGAGGGAATCACCTTCGGCGACCTTCTCGCTTCGCAAGTCCTGGCGCAG
This sequence comes from Actinomycetota bacterium, assembly GCA_031401235.1. Taxonomy (GTDB): domain Bacteria; phylum Actinomycetota; class Acidimicrobiia; order Acidimicrobiales; family Ilumatobacteraceae; genus UBA3006. The sequence continues at coordinate 440 of JANNRJ010000033.1, read as the reverse complement.
CATGGCGATGACACAAGGCAACGATTGACTGATCAATACTTCAGGGGTACTTCGAATCTTGCAAGTCACTCAATTCCGAAGTCGCTTCAATAGTTCCACAAATTTAGTTGGCAGATTGGGCCCTGTTGTAGTTTCAGTGACGTGAGTCGGCAACAAAGTGTGGCGCTCGTGAGCGAGTTGTGCGAGTACTTCGCCCAACACCAGCCATGTGATGATCGCGAGGCGGAGTCGATCGCCGAGTTCATTGCCGTGGCACCATTACTTGTGGCACCATTCGATGAACTCTCCGACACCACCCATGTCACCGCTTCGGCAATCGTTGTCGGCCCTCGCGGAGTTGTATTGCACTTGCACAAGCGACTTGGAATCTGGTTGCAACCGGGTGGACACATCGACGTCGGTGAAACTCCCGCCGATGCGGCACTGCGTGAAACATTTGA
>JANNRJ010000032.1:0-32332 GCA_031401235.1 Actinomycetota bacterium | reverse complement strand
TTGCTGATCGGTGCTCGTCCAATTCTTGAATCTCATGTCTAATGGCAGTTTGAGAACTCACAAGTTCATCACGCGACTCTGATAGATGGTTAGATTCGACTTTCTCATTTTCAGAGAGCGATACTATTTCCGAAGCCAATGCGTCGACTAGTTCCATCAATTCCAACTCTTTGTCATCAAGCAAACCACGAGACACTTCACAATTTGAAATTTCATGTTGTAATGCTTCGATCTCACGAATCGCAATCACCGTGCGTAATTGTTTCTTCAATCGTTCAGCGGTGGCGCCCAATTTGTGGGTTTCAATTTCGAGTTGGGCAATTTCAATTTGTGCTTGATTCTGCCGACTAGTCGCCACCTCAATTTGCTTCTTCACATTCGCAAGTGAAATAACCGCTTGGGCGTTAACTGCGATTTGAGGAAGATGAGCAAGTCGATGACGTGCCTGGCTAATTGCAATATCCGTCTTTTGCAATGCAAGCAGATCCGACAATACGCTCATCTCTAGCCCGCGATAATTGTTTGCACCGAAGGCGGAAAAGCTTTAGCGCAGTCATACACCCAGATCGGACCGATAAGTACGGTCGGCACCGGTGAAAATGGATTGGAATCCGTCGGTGAAATTGTCGTACCGGGATCGAGAATGCTCACCACCACTGTTTCGTCCACTGCCCCACCTTCTGGTCCTGGAGGCACCGTAGTCGTTGGGGTTGGATTTCCCGCCACCGTCGTATTCGAATTCGGAATTGTTCCTGAGATCACCTCGGCAAGACATTCATTGCCTGGCAAATAGATCCGTACAGGAGGACGACTTGGCTCCGCCGGTGGATCCCAGTCCACAATCGGCAGATTGGCGTGCGCTGCATCCATGAACTGTTTCCAAATTTGCGCCGGAAACATCGCCCCTTGAACCCGTGGAATTCCAACTTTGACAAATTCCGGAATGTTTACCATCGGGGTATACCCCTTGGGATCACCCACCCACACTGCGGTCGTCAACTGCTTGGTGAATCCGACGAACCAAGCGTTCGTGTTGTCATCTTGGGTACCAGTCTTCCCGGCGGCGGGACGACTTTGATCCAACGGTGTACGACGAGCCGTGCCAGTCTTCAACACACCTTTCAAAACGTCGACGACTGAATTTGCAATTTCGGTCGGTATTGCTTGGGACCCCTCGGGAACATGCGCGTAAAGGATTCCCTGCGCATCTTCAATTCGCTCGATCATGTACGGCCGCATATGCAGACCGCCGTTGGCAATCGTTTGTGCACCAGAGGCCATGTCTAGTGGGCTCGATTCGTTCGCTCCAGTTGCCAGGCTCGCATATGCATAAAGCTTGTACGTATCTGGATTCGTCCACTCGGAGTCCATCATTTTGTACATTGTTGAAACAACCCGATCCAAACCAACCGCCTGCGACAGTTTTGCGTAAGCACAGTTAATTGAAAGCACAGTCATTATTCGCAAAGGCGCGACACCACGACTCACGCCTTTAGTGATCTTGAACGGTTCCTCTGGTTTGCCAGGATTGGGCAATGTGCAGGGCAAAGTACCGTCGATGAGATCGTCAGGTTGAATTCCGGCTTGCAATGCTGCGGAAAGAATGAACATTTTGACGCTTGATCCAGTCTGACGACGGCGCATTGTCAGATTGATCTCACTTCGACCGGCGACAAAACCCGGACCACCAACCATTGCCCGAATGCCCCCGGTTGCGTTGTCAAGCGAAAGCACGGCCGCCTGAATCCCCGTCTTATTTTGTGGAAGTTTGTCGGCAGCGGCTTTTTCCGCCTCAACCTGTGCCACCGAATCAAGCGTGGAGTAAATCTTTAATCCACCGCGGAATAGTTTGTTGTAACGATCCTGGTATGTGGGTCCTAATACGTCACTGCGATTAAGCAACCAATCTTTGACTTCTTCGGTGAAGTATGTGCGATTTACATTTATTTGCGGAACGCTTTTGATCACTTCGGGGATATTCCATGTGTCACCAAGAACTTTCGCGGCATCAGGCGTCATCAAGTCAGTATCAACTAAGCGCGAAAGTGCTATTTTGAAACGCTGCCGTGATCGCTCCGGATGCAAGATGGGGTCGTGCGTTGAAGGCGCCTGAACTAATCCGGCCAGAAACACACCTTGAACCAGGGAAAGCTCGGGCACTGGTACACCAAAATAAACTTCCGCCGCGGCCTGCAACCCATAGGCATTATTGCCAAAGTAAACGGTGTTTAAATAGCGTTCAAGAATGTCTCGTTTGGATACATCTTTTTCCAGCATCACCGCGTATCGCGCTTGTAACACCTTGTAGCGACCGTCCCGGGCTAATCCACCAAGGTATTCATTTTTCACAACCTGTTGAGTGATAGTGGAAGCACCCTGTCGATTGGTTTGAGATTCAAAATTGGACAGTAATGCCCGAACTGAGGCCCGCAGATTAAATCCGTCATGAGAGTAAAACCCGGCGTCTTCCACTGCCAGAATCGCTGCGATTACAAGCTCTGGCACATCGTCAATGCGCGTTGGCTGAATATTTTCCAGCTGAAACACGCCTATCTGCAACCCGTTTATGTCATACAGATAGCTCCGCTGCGCCAAGCCGGAAAATAGTGGAAGTTTTACCGGAGTCTGTGAATGAGCATTCAAAATCTTCCAGGCTTGAGGAGAGATCGCACTTACAACCGATGCGATGAACATCGCTCCGGCAATGATGACAAGCACCAGACGAGTAAGCAGCCGGAGATGGGGGTTCACGACACACCCATGTTACTGAATGCATAACAGACTGAATCAGCACCCACGCTTCGGCGTATGGATACTAGAAATTAGTAAGGTATTGCAATGACATCACGAGCAACATTTCCAATCAAACCATTCCGATTTGGTATTCAAGTCTCATCCCAACCGGACAAAGCGAGCTGGGTCAACTTGGCGCAACGCACGGAAGCCAGCGGTTTCGACGTACTCACAATGCCTGACCACTTCACAGATCAACTTGCACCAATTCCAGCACTGATGACTGTCGCCGACAACACCACCACATTGAGAGTTGGTGCGTTGGTGTGGGATAACGATTACAAGCATCCGGTTGTCTTGGCCAAAGAGCTCGCCACTATTGATGTGCTTTCGAACGGACGATTAGAGCTTGGTCTCGGAGCTGGCTGGATGATCAGCGATTATGAGCAATCCGGAATTATTTACGATCGGCCGGGTGTTCGAATAGACCGATTCATTGAGGGACTTGACGTGATCCGAGGATGCATGGCCGCCGAATCATTTTCGTATTCTGGCGAGCACTACACGATCAAGAATTACAACGGGTTGCCCAAGCCAATCCAAGCACCGTGCCCACCAATTCTCATTGGTGGTGGAGGTAAACGGGTACTTACCTATGCCGCACAACATGCCGACATTGTCGGGGTCAATGCCACCCTGACTGCGGGGGCGGTTGGACCTGATGTGATTGCAACAATGTCCGCCGCCGCTGTTGATGACAAAGTTGCGATAGTGCGCAATGCGGCTGGCGGTCGAGTTAACGACATCGAGATGAACATTCGTGCGTTTATGGTCAATATCACTGATGATGCATTGGGCGCCATTAACCGCCTGGCCTCGGCAATGCATGTAGATGATTCACTGATTGCCGAAACACCGTTTGCGCTCATCGGACCCCCCTCAAAACTCATTGAGGACCTGATCGCTCGTCGCGAGCGCTGGGGCTTTTCCTATGTGATTGTTGGTGGTGAAGACATTGAAAAATTTGCGCCAGTTGTTGCAGCCCTGAGAGGCACTTAACCGGGTGGAAGATTATTGCCGCGGGCGATTGGAAAGTACTTGTGGTGCCACTGGCCGGTAATTTCATAAATTGCGGTACCAGTTGAGCCATCACTTGTCCGTACTACCATTTCGCTGAGTCCACCGCCCAAGGTAACGTCGGTTCGCTGAGTGGATCGACTGTAGCGCTGTGCCCAACGACCCTCTGCCTCGACCGTAATCACTCGGCCCCCTTGCAGGGTAAAACTGACGATTCCGGCAAGCCCGTATACATCATCACCGAATTGCTCATACGACACTTCGGCCCCGAGTTCGTTTCGCCAATGCAAATCGTGACGAAATTCAATCACCGGAATTGGCTCGCCACCATCTGCTGGGGCAAAGCAGCCGTCGGTGTAGACACGAGCGCCGTTCGGATACTCCCAATTCCAAACGCCGAGCATTCCTTCGGGTAATTGAATTGCTAACCACATCCACATTGGACAGCGATTATGACTACGAATACCCCACGAATGATCGCGTTGTCCCCACCAATTGTTCACTTCAAATGTCATTCCCTGATGAACATATGTTCCGTTGTACGTTCCACTTTGAAACATATGCGATTGATCCCACACGATTTCATGGCCGACTTTCATTGTCCCCCGCCGTAATTGATATGGCTGAGTCCGCGCGGTGAAGACAATGTCCATCGAGATCGATGATTGCGGAGACTCGACAACTTGTAGTCGTACTCGCTTCAGCGGTTGCTCAACTTTGATGTTTACCGGCCCAACACAAAATTCGTTTTGGTCGTCAATTACCTGCCGAACATGTCGAGCGAGAATCGATTGATCTCCAACTCGGCCAAGTTGCAACGAATCCATTTCCTGACTTGCGGGAAAGTGAGCAAGGGTGAGAATGACAACATCGCCTGGCTTGTCGCGTGGGTGCATATGGAAAAACAGGCTTTCACGCCAGTCTTTGTGATGGACGACAGTGTTTGGAAATGGTTCTGGAATTTGATGGGCGAAATTCTCGTCCAAAGGGGTGAATCGTGCCATTTCTAGAACAATAACTCTGACTCGAGGTCAATGGCCTGTCGGCCGTGACGAGTTGCCATGGCGACAAACATTTCATCTCCCCGATCGGTCTGTTTCACCAACATCGATGCGGCAATTGCCATACCGAATCCAGAGAACGCAAAGAGTCGATACTGGTTCCACAAATCATCGAATTCCAGTTCAATGCCGTACGTTCGCAAACCACGTTGATATTCGCCCACTAAGAATTTTTCATGCTGTCGACGATCCTCAACGAGGAGCCCCGAACCAATAAAATATGATAAATCAGAAACTCCAGGTGCCCGACTGACAGTCTGCCAATCCACAACAGCCACTACGCAATCGGCTCCACTTCCGCTAAACAAGAGATTGTCGAGACGAAAATCACGGTGGACAATTGTCGAAACTGAGGGTGCGGCAGAGAAATATCGATCAGCATGAGCCACGAATCGCGCACCCAATTCAATTACATCAAAATCAAGTCGATCGGAATAGCGCTCCACAAACCCTGGATAGAAATGCTGAAAAAGTGCGGAGGTCGACTCGGAAGATTGAGCAGTTTGTCGACCCAACCAGATCAAGGTGTCAAGGACAGGGTCATTCCAAAGCGGACCATGTAATCGGGTTAGCTCGCCAACCGCTGCCACGGCTTGATCTAGCGAACAGCCGCTTAGCTGATCCCCTTGGGCTGCGGGTGAAAGATCTTCGAGCAGCAGCAAAAAATCGTCATCGTCTTGGTTGTATGAGACGTAATGACACTGTGGCGCCCGAACATCGACAAGCGTCTGCAAGTCACGATAGAACCTTGTTTCTAACTCATAACAACGAGTTAGACGCGAAGCGTCTCGGCTTGATTGGCTGAGGGATGGAACCTTGGCAATAACAGTCGAAGGACCATGGCAATATTCGGCGTAGGTGAGATGTAAGCGAAAACAGTCGGCCATTTGGCCAGTTCCAACCGATTCTCGACCTACAGAAGTGACCGCGAACCCGTTAGTTATTGGTGCCAGTGCGGTACTGAGACGCTCCGGCGACAGCCCCCGATCAAGCGTGATCTCGGTACTCACGACCCCCCTGTTCAACGCGTGCCTTGCAGGCAAACCCTACCAATATGACGATTTGCCGCCAGTTCTCCAAAAAAGTGGGAAAGTGTCCACCTGCTCATAGTCTGATATCCGGATTAGCTAAAAGGGCTTTTCCATTTATGAAAAGAGATATCACATGCGAGGTACAGTTAAATTTTTCAATGCAGAGTAGGGCTTCGGCTTCATCTCACGTGACGGTGGAGACGACGTGTTCGTACACTTCTCCAACATCGTTGCAGAGGGCTACAAGTCACTCAGCGAAGGCCAGGCCGTCGAATTCGACGTGGCTCCTGGTCGCAAGGGCGAAGAAGCCCAGAACGTAAGGATCGTCTGAGGCAACCCTCAATTTGACGTACCTGCGCAACTAGCGCAGTTCTTAAAAAAATCCGGCAGGATGGCGATTTCGTCAAACTGTCGGATTTTTTATTTCTCTGAGCCGAGTTTTAGTTGACCGGATCAATCGGGGTTACAAGTCCGCACACAGCTTCTATCTGCTCGGCGATTGCCAAACACCGAAGGTCGGTGTACCGCGCTCCGATTACTTGCACTCCTGCCGGCAATCCCCCAGCCATTCCGGCGGGCACTGCAACGCAGGGCACACCCAACAAATTTCCGGGTAAAACTGGACGCAATAACTCAAAGGTGTCCTGGGCTCCTTTGATATCGGCAATGTCGGCATCGAAAACAAACGGGGGTTGTGTCCACACGGGTGATAGCAGAATGTCATAGTTCTCAAACCACAGAGACCAACGACGTCCAATACCATTTCGAATAAGTTGTGCGTTTGCCCATGTGGCCATGTCCACATCGGGTAGTACTTCGCGAGCAAGCGTGAGAAATTTCATTCCCCCGGTGCCGAGCACGGCTTCCAAGAGTGGCCACTGCAAGATCAATTCTCCATTGAGTTGGATCGACCATGTGGCGCACGCCAGTTCGAAGTCTGGCGGTGTCGCTTCCGTTACATTGTGTCCCGCCGCGGCAAGTGCATCGCCGGCTCGTCGAACCACTGCGGCGATTTCCGGGTGAGTGGATCCGCCCGGCGGTTCCGCTAACACGGCAACTCGCAATTTTTCTCCGGTTCGCAAATCGATGAGTCGCGCTGGAACACTTATCGGATCTCGTGGATGTGCACCGGCCACGACTGCAAAGCCGGCGCGAACATCTGCGATCCGTCGAGCCATTACTCCTTGAGTGAGCATCAATTGTGCGCTTAGACCAATGTCTTCGATGGGAAACATCTGAGCATCGGGAATAACACCAGTGGATGGCTTGATCGAAGCAATACCGCAACAATGAGCAGGATTACGCAGTGACCCGCCAATATCGTTGCCTAGACCGAGTGGACTCATCCCTGTTGCCAGTGCTGCGCCTTCGCCACCACTGGATCCACCAGCGGTTCGGTCTGATTTCCAGGGATTTTTTGTGCGTCCGTACAGTGAGGAATCCGTATGCACCCTCAGACCAAGATCAGGAAGATTCGTTCGACCGATTGGAATCGCCCCGGCCGCCCGCATTCGCTCAACGACTGGCGCATCAAATTGGGGAATTGCTTCGGCCAGTGCAGGAATACCCTGCGTGGTTGGTAATCCAGCCATATCGATATTTTCCTTCACCGTGATCGGCACACCATGAAGTGCACCAAGAAAATCACCACGGGCAATTGCGACATCTGCCTCAATTGCCGCAGCACGGGCTTGATCTCCCAAAACACGAACAACTGCGTTCACTTGGGGATTGACTTCGGCGATCCGATCCAAATGAGCTTCTATTACTTCTTGACTCGATACTCGACGCTCGCGAATATCGCGAGCAAGTTCTACAGCAGACTTACGCCACAATTCATCCGACATATGTTCCCCATTTCTCGGCATGAGACCATGCGCTCGTATCTACGGTAGTGGCTAGGCCGGTTCGACTATCAGTGCAGTCACCATGTACTTCATTCCCGTTGGAGTCTCGGCGTGGGTGAGAATGTGACAGTGCCAAGCCCAAACTCCCGCATCTTGGGCTGTGTAAACAACGGTCAATCGTTCGCCTGGACCAACGGTGATCGTGTCTGCAAAGTATGGAGATTCCAATAGCTTGCCGTCTCGAGCAACAACAAGCCCAGATGGCTGATGCAAATGCATCGGGTGGGCCATATTGCCTTCATTGAAATAGTGGACCACCATTGTTTCACCGATCTTCAATGAATATGGAGTCGTGGCCGGAAATGACTTTCCATTAAGAGATAGTCCAATGGTTCCCGAGTCATTGAGCACCATCACGACTTCTTGCTCGGCTTTCCCATCGGTATCAAGGACTCGATCTCCGGCCGCCGTCATTGCGGCCGTCTTCCAATCACCGATCAGCAAGGCGCCGGCCAAACCATTTGGCACCTGAACCTGGGCATTGTGATGGGAGTGATACATCCCCACACTTGGTTCAAGTGCGGTGAATTCATAGTTGAATGAACCACCGGGCGGAATCGGATCTTGGGTATACGGATCTACGCCGTCCATTGCATTGGGTACGCGAACTCCGTGTAGATGCAGGGTCGTAGATTCGGTCAATTCATTTTTTAGAACAATACGGACTTTGTCACCGACATTTACCTTCAGCACCGGACCGGGGATTTCCCCGTTGTACGCCCAGCCATCGACAAACTTGCCTGGTTCTATTTCCCACTTGATGATGCTCGCAGTGAGTTCAAATTCTTGAAATCCATCGGCACTCAAAATTGGTTCCAAGATGCTGTTCCCTATGCCTTTTGTGGCGGCTGGAAACTTTTTGGCCACATCGAGCATCAGGGCATCCATATCCTCCCAGGACATTGCGCTGTGATCGGAGAGTGCCGGATCAGTATTCGGTGTCGCGGCGACCGTCGTTGCATCGGTACTCACTTTAAAACTCGATGTCATTCCGGCCGCCTCGTGACCGACAACTCCGCACATGACTTTGAATGTGCCTTCATCTGGAATATTGACACTAAGGGTCACGGTTTCACCGGGGTTTATCATCGGCGAAATTTGCCCCAAATCTGGAATCATAAAATCATGTACTTGCGTTCCGCCATTGGTGATCCTGAACGTCACCTCACCTGGGGGTATTTCTGTGGGAGTCATCGTGATTTGAAATTCACTGAGATTCACGTCAACGACTGTCTCAATCGAGCTCGCCAACGACGATGAGTCCGAGTCAGAGTTGGCAATCGACACGATTCCAATTGCACCGAGAACGATAATGCTCATGCTCATCGCTGTCAGCATGAGACCGATCATCACCTTTGCCCACAACGCATCGCTGCGATCTTTCAGTTCTCCATCCATTGCTCAGGTCCTTCCAGTCGAGCGCACCGAAATACGTTAGTTCAAGCGTAGATTTTGATTAGGTTGTGTTCGCTACCCAAATGTGGTGTTAGATGTCACTTACCCAAAGGCGCGAATTGCCCGCACGCGAAATGGTCTCTGCGGTGGAGCCTTATTGGCCGACAGGGTCTTGACACGATCAAATTGTTGACCATCGGTGAAGTACTCCGTCCATGTGTTCTGGAGGTCATACTCAGAAGACGTCCAGTAGTAGCCCTTGTCAAAGCCCCCAAGCGGCTTATCGAGTGCTTTCAGATTGTTGAACGCGAAATCGATCTCTTCCTTGGACGGCAGGAACCAGTCATCGGCTTGGCGACAAACGAGTTCTTGGGCGTAGCGGGCGGCATACATGAGATTGGATTTGTAACGACTGACCACCAGGGCCGTGTTGACCTGACCCATTCCAACAGCCTTAGCCAGCACTCGTTTCTGCGCCGCGGAGGCCCCACCAGTCGTATTTATGTAAAGCGGAGGAAGCACGGCAGCATTTGGTTTCCACGGCAACGCCACACCTTCGCATTCGACCGGAGACGCTTCCAGATATCTGCCCCAACTTTGATGACTGCCGGCGTCGTAGAAAACGATTCCACCGCCGGGACCGGGAGATCCGACTTTATATTCTCCAACAGGAGTAGCAGTTGGGGTTCCGACACCTTCTGGAAATGCCCGAATCGGAGTTGCGATCAGTGGCATTGGCGGAAATGAGGTTCCGTGCTGACGAGTCATGGTCGAAGTTTTATTGCCTCTTAGGCCGGGAATGATTCCGTTGGCATCTGTGTATTGAGTGCCGTCAACGAATAGTTGAAACCAGGCAAAGGAGTCGGCCGCCTCTGATGATGTCCACATCGCCGACTGAGTAAACCTCCGATTGATCGTGGCCGATTTGGTTGCGTTTGGCGCGCTCTTGCCGACAAGCTTGAGATAGTTATACAGGACGTTGGCTTCATTTTTTGACGGCAAATACCAGTCTGATTTTGGTGACACAACACGGCTGGCGACCCGCGCGGCATAGTTTCCGCTGTTGCCGTACCTATTAATAATCGTCACCGTATTCGATTTTCCGTATCCAATTTCCTTGCTCAAGATTCGTTGTCTCAAGACAGAAACGCCGGCGGCAGAACTTGGATACACCGGTGTAAACGCCATCTCACTTGGACTCCACGGAACTCGCCACTGGATGGCGCCTCTGAATTCAAGATATTGACCCCACCACTTCAATGACCCGGCATCGTAAAACACGAAACCGCCACCCGGACCCATATCGCCAAGTTTGCATGGTCCACCGTCTCTACATGAAGCAGCCGAGACTGGCGACGATCCGATCGCGAGCGCACTGGTCAAACACATAATTGCAACAACAGTTCGAGAAAGTAAACGATTCATTCATCATTGTTTTACCCCATTTTCGAAGAACGTATACATGCACGACTAGAGTCACACGGTGATTAAGCGACAACGCGCGCTCGGAGTTGCCTTTGTTCTGGTCGCAAGTATTGGCTTTGGCCTTGCCCCTACATTCGCAAATTTTTCCTTCGCCCATGGTGCCGACGCGGTGGGAATTCTGTTCGCCCGCTTCACAATTGCATCGATATTGATGTTGGCGCTGCGACCCTTGTTCGTTCGCGGCTCTTCCTGGCCCAACCGACGCCTATTTATCCAAATTTTTCTGCTTGGATCTATTGGATTCTTTCTCGGCACCCTGATGTATTTCACCGCACTCAAAAACATCGACAGTGGTTTGGCGGTGGTGATTTTTTATAGCAATCCAGTATTCATCATTTTGCTTTCATGGTGGGTGAATCATCACAAACCAAATCGAGTCGTCGCAATTTGTTTAGTGTTTACCCTGATCGGAGTTGTCATCACGGTCGGTCAAGTAGGTGGCGGAAACTTGACCAGTGTGTTGTTGGTATTGGGAGCTTCTCTCGAATACTCCATATACATGATCATCAGTGTTCGAGTGATGCCCAAAACAGACTTATATACAGGAGTGAATATCGTGATGATCGGTTCGGCATCGTCGTATGCGCTGTATTGGCTATTTGCGCCAAACTCGGTGGCGGTGAGTTTCCCAACCGATGCAACCGGGTGGATGAATGCTGTACTGCTGGGTGTCTTCTCGACGGCCTGTGCAACGGTTGCGCTGTTCGCCGGTGTCAGGGTCATTGGTGCAGCATCATCGTCCGTGATCATGACCTTTGAGCCGGTTGTAGCGATTGTCGCCGGTCATCTATTTTTTGCTGAGCGATTGTCAGCCACACGACTCATTGGAGGCGCCTTTGTTATCGGTGCAGTTCTGGCACTTGCATTAGTGGAGTCACGAGCAGATCCGACCGTCGAGCAGAACGTGCCGATTCACCCGTAATAACTCATGGCAAAACGATTTAACTCAACGCGTAACGAAGCACTCGATGACCAAATTTGCGCTCACCGACCCACAAATACCCGTTTGATACCCAGAGAGAGGCTGGCCACCTCATTTCGACTGCGGTATGTGCTGGACCAGTATCCGACGATGAAGTGGCCCCCAAATAGGCATCGGGCAAGCCGCCTGCCATTGCCGCTGAAACGCTGTTCCAGACCAAGACTCGGTGAAACGAGGTGTCGGCAACATAGAGAACGCTGTTGGCAACCAGCGCGTCCTGGGGCAAGTTCATCGCCAAAGTCACAGATCCTGTCTCAACAACATTTTGCGACAACGACGACACCGACCACAACAGTATGTGCCGAGAGATATACAGACTTGTACCGACCAACCAAGTTCCATCGGAACGAATTCGATTCACATCCGCGCTGATTGAAAAATCGGGGCTATCGCTCGAATCGGTTGGCAGCCCACTCCAGACATATATCTTTTTTGCGTCACCATCAAGTATGTAGAAGTACCGACTGTCGGCGGCAACCCGTAACTTGCCACCAAAGGTTACGTTGCCGATCGAGTCTTTGATATTCAGCGCAGGCAAATCGGTGGTTTTGGTGGGGATCCCACGCCACACAACAAAGGTTCGATCGCCCGCTGCCGCATAGAGCGGCTTTCCGTCAGCAGCGGTTGTTGCGGCTGACGAATCGGGTTGAAAGTCCATCTTCATGAGCGGATTGGTGGCATTTTGGTTCTGCATTGACCACACCAGATCCGGTTTGGCGCCATCGGTGGCCGGTATCGACTTCCATACATAAATACTTCTATCAAAATCACTATTGATCGCCATTGCTCCACCCAAAGTTGCCACTTGAGGATTGGTGATCAGGTAGTTCGTTTTCAATGTATTGAAGACAGTATTCGGGGTCGACGAATCAACTCCCGGCGAGCCTAGGTAGAAGGATGCTGCAGCGGAGGCTGACGGAATTCCATTGAATACCGCGACTCGGTTGCCGTTGTATTCCGACACATACATATAGCCATTGACGAGCTCTACATCGCCTCCATCGCCACCTTCAAATGGTGTTCCGGTAGCTAATTTCGTTCCGCTTGGAAGCGAGCCGGGGGCTCCAGGATATTCCAGGAGGAATTTCGATAATAAATACATCTTTCCCGTGGATGAGTTGAACGTACCGTGTGGCCATGCATAGTTTGGATCCTCCGGCACGATGTTATAAGTGACCGGAGCACTTGAAGACGTCGGCCAAGTTGCAAACACATGGGCCGCCGACATTGATGCACATTTTCCATTGTGGTCGCCAACGATGATCGCGGTTCCATTACTTACTACTCCGCGAGGCGTTCCAATACAATTTGATGCATCCCCAGTCAATGTGACATCTGCTGGCTCGGTTCCAGTTGCGGGAAACGAATTCCAAATCTTCAATTGAGACTTGGTCGCCAGAGATGCCACCAATTTGGTGCCATCGGACCAAACGCCCCATGGCCAGGCATCGGTGCCAAGGCCTATTGCATAACTTGCACTCTGACCGGTTGATGTTGGCATCGAGTTCCAGACCAGAATTCGATTGTTGTCGGTGTCGACAACAAGCAATTTTCCAGTAGTTGTTACCACGGCATCACTCGGCCAGTTGCATTGGTTGAGTCCCGCACCACTTGCCGTCGCAGTCGTTGACGACTGGCAAAGTACAAAGTCGGGTTGAGTTGACGAAGATGTTGGCGCCACATTCCAAACGAGAACTCGATTATTCCCTCGATCAACTAGAACAAGATTCGTTCCATTGGAAGCAAGTCCACTTGGATGGTCAAATAGCGTGGTGCCCGTTGTGGAAGCAAGTCCGGTAGCGGCCAAATAGCCGGTCGGAATCGCCGACGGAGAAATTCGGGTATATGGAGATTCTGGTAACACCGCGTAGCTTGAACTAATTTCTTTCACCGGTGAAGTAGTAATCCCGCCTCCGACTGGGTTGCCCACAACTCCACCCGGATTATCTATTGGTGTACCTACAGGCGAATTCAGGCGCCAAACTTTCTTCTTGCCTTCCTTCCTACAAATATAAACGGTCACTTTCTTTTTCACCTTGACAGTGACCGTTTGTCCCACCTTTGTACAAGCGGACCCCGAGCCAATGGCACCATGGGCGATACCAGTGCCGACCATCAACGAACTCACACCAACAGCAAAAACAACAAGCAGTCGTTTCACGAGTCTCTCCGTTCCGTTCTCGCCAATCTAACCCACGCTTTCGCGACTTTTGTTCACCTGCTGACAATCGAACTGCCATTGACAATGAGAGCAGTCACACTGAGCCCAGCCAGACACAGCGTTAGCGTCCATGCGGCACGGAGTCGTCCCGACAATCCAGTAATCAATATCGCAAATGCCCCGCCAAGTGCAATGACGAAGAAAGCATTCCGAACTTGACTCACCGACTCAATTGCAAAAAGTGCGATGACACCCGTTGACATCGCAATAAAAGTAGCTCCCAGCAACAATGACTTCCGAAAACCCAATCGGTGAGGTAACCCGATCACGCCAGTGGCCAGATCGGCTTCAAAGTCAGGAAGTACGTTCACAAAGTGCGCACCAAGACCCAACAGAGATGCCGCAATCATGGCCCACAACTGTGGCCACGGATGATCAGCAAGCCCAAGGGTGACAAATGCCGGGAGAAGCCCAAAGGCGACTAAATAAGGTACGGCGCTGACAATTGTTGACTTTAACTTCAAGTTGTAGATCCAGGCCAGGGAAACGGCAAGGAGATGAACAACTCCGGCTCGCCAACCAGAAAACATTGAAAGTGGAATGCAAACAACAAGTGCCACGACAGCGCAAACTCCAACAAGAGTCGCGGGGATTTGCTGGGCGAAAATTGGTTTATCGATTCGTTGTGATCGAGTGTCCCTCTCCCGGTCGAGATAGTCGTTACTCCAGCCGACCGATAGTTGCCCAGATAACACTGCCAGCATCACCCACAAAGCACTCGACCCGCGACCAACCGATACTGCCAATGCGGTGGTAATTGTCGTCACGGCAATAGTTGGTTGAAAGTGACCGGCCCGGAGAAGTGGAAGAATTGTTTTGACTGGAATTCGCCCAACAATAGTTCCCTAGCCGAAAACCGATCACATATCTTGATCCGAGTACGGTGGAAAAGGTGAATCATCGGCTCAACGAGACAATTGACCTGTGATCCGTCGGGAATTGCTGCCCGGATTAACACTGACGGGATTTGTGGTCTGCGCTGCATTCGTCGTTGAATCATTGGTGGCACGGTTCACGCCAATCGTTCTGTCTCCACTTGTCATATCGGTCGTTCTTGGGGCACTCATCTCCAATTTTGGACTGCTCCCGGCCACATGCGGACCTGGGATGCGTTTTTCCGCTAAAAGTTTGTTGCGTTTTGGAATTGTTCTGCTCGGATTTCAGCTGTCATTCACCCAGGTGCGTGAAGTTGGCGCACCTGGCTTGGCACTCGTCGCGGTGGTGGTCGGATTTACATTTTTTGGCACACAATGGCTTGGACGCAGGATGGGTCTTAGTTCGGGACTCAGCCTGTTGGTAGCGACTGGATTCGCCATTTGTGGGGCTTCCGCAATTGCCGCCATGCGACCAGTGAGTGACGCCAATGATGACGATATGGCTTATGCAATCGCGCTTGTGACCATTTGTGGAAGTCTGGCAATCTTTGTGCTACCGCCAATTGCCAATCTGATCGGTTTTGAGGGAGTTCAATTTGGATCGTGGGTTGGGGCAAGCGTGCACGATGTAGCCCAAACCGTGGCTACCGCATCATCCGGAAATGAAATCGCACAGCATTCGGCGATCATTGTGAAACTAACTCGCGTCATGCTTTTGGCTCCCCTCGTAGCTGGCGTCGCGATAGTCCGACGTCGGACTACTGCGCCGAGCACTCGCCCTCCCCTTATTCCACTGTTTATCATTGGCTTTCTATTGGCAATCACGATCAATTCCTTAATTGACCTACCAAATGCCATGTCGTCGGATATTAAATGGGTAGAAAAGTCTCTGCTCGCTGCGGCATTAGTTGGATTAGGAGCCGGAGTAGATATTCGAAAATTACGCGCGATCGGCCCTCGACCATTGGTGCTCGGTGTACTTTCTTGGGTGCTGATAGCAGCACTTTCAGCTGCGGGCGTTCACGTTCTCAATATCAGTTGAAAGAATTTTTTGGAAAAGTATCAATGATTGAAATTAGTGAATCGACGAGTTTATTTCGTTTTTCGGCGGGTGTTTTCCCGAGCCGAACGAGAACAAGGTCGCGTTGAGGGATAACCATGATGTATTGGCCCTCGTACCCACATGCCGCGAGACTCATCGCTTCGTTAGGCAATGTCCACCAATGCGCTCCATATCCCAGTCCCGAATCAGGATCATAAGCGGTGACAATGCGGGCTTGATCCACCCAGCCCACCGGGAGAATTCGCTGATCACTCCACATTCCATCTTTGAGATAGAGGTATCCAAATTTGGCGAAGTCGCGAGCGGTTGCAAATACATACGACGACCCAACGAATGTTCCTGCAGCATCGAATTGTGCCGTGGCACTCGTCATACCCAATGCATCAAATAATCGAATTTGGATGAATGCGGACATCTTGTCGCTTATACCAGGAGTATCCCCCAGCACGTCCCCGATGATTCGACAAATGATGTTTGTAGTTCCCGATGAATACAACCATGTACTTCCAGGGGGTTCGACAAGCCTTTGGGCAATTGCGTAAGCGGCATGATCACCAATTCCAGAACCAAAGAGCATGTCGATGACATCTGATGCATCGCCGTCCACATAGTCTTCCACCCAGGACAAACCGGAGCGCATGTTCAATAGGTGTTGCAATGTGATGTCATGGCGACGATCATTGTGCCATTGGCTAATCAATGCATTAGCAGAGGGATTGACGAGGTCATCCCCAAGTGCAATTCCGACTAAAGCGTGGGTGAAACTCTTCGCCATCGACCACGAGATCAGTGTCGTATCTCGATTTGTTCCCTCGGAATACTCTTCTGCTACCAGTCGACCTCTGTGTATAGCCAACAATGCGAAAGTTGTTCCTGTGTGTTCTTGATCCCCAATGACGGCGGCTATTTCATGCCGCAGTCGAATGGCATCTACATCTGAATCTGGAATTGCAGACACCCAATCAATGGTTGGAAACACAGTGGTAGACGCTAGAGGCTTTGGCACTACCCTCTTGACATGACTAATGAAGAACTCGTTAAAGAAGTTTGTCCAATTTTCGGTTCAATTGGTTGGGCGCATTACTTTGAGCCCGCAACTCAAGCCAAAGGTACCGAATTGGGGCTGGACGGAATGCAGTTCTATGTAATAGGTCGTGGCGGATCACTCGGCGATTGTGAAGGTTCGGCAGTCGCATCTGCATTTGGCTATTTCAATCCGGCAATCATCAAGAAAGCATGGGATTCTGCCAAGTCAAAGGTTGCGCCGCGAGTTGCCGGCAAAGCGCATCTGGAGTGCTGTGCCAATCTGGGTCGAGCCAAATTATCCAATATTCCAAACCTAAGTGAATTCGTCAGCGTTGCAGACGCAGTAAATGATGCGGCCGACACCGACGGCTTAACTCTTTATGCAGCCGTCAAGTCTGAACCATTGGCAACTGATACAGCTGGTCGTGCGATGCAATTGGTCACTGTATTGCGCGAGTTTCGAGGAAGCGCTCACCTGTTGGCACTTCGCGCAGTCGGACTTGACTCAAAAACGGCTCATTTTGTAAAACGCCCAAACGACATCAAGATGTTTGGTTGGAGTGATGAAGATGCGCCGAACATCGATGAAGATGTTCGCCAAAAGATGTCCGAAGCCGAAACTCTCACCGACAAACTGGTTTCTCCGGCTTACGGAGTTTTAGATGAATCCGGGCGTGCGTCTTTGATCGCTGGTGCACACGCGATCAAATCAGCATTGGGTCTATAGCCAAATCACTTTGTGATCCGCAAGACCTTGCCCTCGTGGGTGAGAACGTAGGCAGCACCACCATATACAGTGCGCACTGCAGTGATCGACCCGACATTGCTCGCTAGTGGAACAACCCGCGTGGTTTTATTTCGTTCTACCCAAATTGCGGTGACGGTCCCGCTGCAATAATCGCCAAACACATACCAGTTCTTAAGCGAAACCAGTCTCGTATCACGGATACGAGTTCCTCCGGAAATCGAGCATGCTGAATCACCATGTTTGTAGGAATAGATCGGAAATGAATGTCCCACAGCGCTTTGATCGGCATTGAATCGGGAATTTGCTTCATATGCACTCCATCCGAAACTCTTCCCTTTTCCAAAACCGTCAGTTGCCAGCGCTAAATTGACTTCCTCCCAAGTGTTTTGGCCGACGTCGGCGATCCAAAGATTTCCCTGAACATCAAATTCGAAACGCCATGGATTACGCAATCCCCGCGACCAGATAATGAGACCGTTGCCGGATTGACTTGTCGCATTCGGGTTCACCGAGATCAATTTCCCAAGTTGAGATTTTGGGTCGAGCGCACGACGCTCTGGATCTCCACTACCACCGCCGTCTCCTGTGGCAATAAACAGTCGCCCATTTGGACCGAACGCGAGTCCTCCGCCGTTGTGTTTTGGGTACGGCTGGCGCAGGGTGAACAGCACGATCCGTGACAAAGCGACTGCGGTGCCATCCAGTTTTATCGCGTAGCGGGCGACCACAGTGTCACCCTTGAGATCGGTGTAATTGACAAATATTGATTGTCCTGACGGATGAAATACCAGTCCAAGTAGGCCTTGCTCTCTCCCCGTGCTGATGAGAGTTGAGAGATCAAGAGTCACCGTTCTCTTACCATTGGCTCCAAATCGGACCACCCGACCCGCCTGCTGGGCAATGTAGAGACCGCTGTCGTTGACGCGCGAAGCAATATCGATGGGTTTATCGAAGAGTCCTATTTGTACAAATTTCGCCTTGGGATCGGTTAGCGCGTTGACCGAGCTATTGATCCCACCTTGAATGAGGAAGAAGGAGAGAATTAACGCAGAAAACGCCAACCCGCGTCTATTTATCAATACTTTCAAACTCCTCGACTTGATCTCACGCTTTCGAATTCGGAAATGAATCGGTCATCAGGAGACCAAAGGCATATAGGGAGATCCAATACCGATGAGTTTTCAAAATAAAGTCAAAGAGACCTCGCGGCTGCTTTCCCGTGATCAAGATGGCGAACCAAGAAATCGCAAGGGCAAACGCCGAAGCAATCCCCATGGCGAAATAAATTAGAAGGGCCGGAATTAACATGATTAATCGAAAGAAACTTGATAGCCGTTCCGCGTCTTGATCGTATAGAAACTCAAATGTTGTGGGTTCGCCATCTGGTTTGTCTCCAAATGCGGGCCATTTGTCAAACAGTAAGTACGTATAGCCATAGCCGCGCGATGCGTACGCAAGCCACGAATTTTGCATGTTCCAAATTCCGCTATTTCGCTTTCCAGTAAACAGAATTATCCACCATTGAATAAAGGCGAGCGTTTGCACCAGTGATCCCCACGCACTTAAGACGAGTAAATGCGGAATCGCCAGGAAAATTCGAAAGACCGAGGTTAAACGATCACGTCGTTCGCTGAACTCAACTGAAAAATGTGGTGAAGTCATTCAGTAAGCGTACATCACATCAAATCTCCTGTTCGAGTATCAAGAACGTTGATCAAGTACCTTTATTGAGAGTTGTCGCTGGGCTCAAAGTCGGTCCGGGAAGATTGCGTCGGCGCTCAAACAACTCTTCGGCGGCGGCCTGAGCCCTAGCGGTTACAGCCCGAACATCGACCGATATCACCGAACCATCCTTGACGAGTTGGCGACCCTGGACCCAAACATCGGAAACATCGTGACTTGAGGCTGTAAATACGAGGTGCGCCGGAATATTGAAATTGTTGCCACGCAGCACCGGTACGAAGTGCACCCCACTTAAATCGACGGCCACGATGTCAGCCTGCTTACCTCGCTCAAGTGAACCCGTGATGTCGCTGAGCCCGAGAGCTTTGGCACCAGACAAAGTTGCCATGTCCAGAATTTCCCACGGATCTCCGACCGTCGGGTCAAGCGTTGATACTTTCTGGAGTAATGAGGCAAACTTCATCTCTTCGAGCATGTCGAGATTATTGTTCTCCTTTTCTCCATCTGTTCCGAGCGCCACGGTCACCCCTTGCTCACGGTAAAAGCCAACACGAGCAGCACCCGAAGCGAGTTTCATGTTCGAACACGGGCAATGGGTGATGCTCGTTCCGGTTTGCGCCAGCAACTCCACTTCATGGTCGTCTAGCCAGACGCCATGAGCAATCACCGTGGACGGGCCCAGGATCCCGCGGCGGTGAAATTCCTCAATTGGGCGTCGACCGAACTGTCGTATACATTCGTCGACTTCCCAAATCGATTCCGAAGAGTGAGTGTGGATTCCTGTATCGAACTCCGCGGCCAGGGCAGCCGCTTCATGGAACATTTCTGGGGAGCAATAAAAAATATGTTCGAGGCCTACCCATGTACGGACTCGACCGTTTGCGGCGGTTCGATGAGTCTCGAGTAGGCGCCGATTCGAAGCCATTGTTTCGAAATAGTCGTAAAGATCCGCTGTGTACGGTGCAAGTGTGGCTCGGATTCCGATGTGTTCGGCGGCTCGCGCAGAACCCTCCATGAAACGCCACATATCAAGCACCGATGTGGTTCCGCCGCGAAGACATTCGGTATACGCCATCCACGAAGCAGCCTCGGCAATTTCTGGGGTCAAGGCACGATGTGCTGGGTCTACATGTTTCTCTAGCCATTCCCACAATGCCAGTGATTCAGCCGTACCTCGGAGCAAACCCGAATGGAGATGACAGTTGTGAAATCCCGGCACGAGTACATGACCACTCATATCGATCACATCAACTGATGTCGCTGCTGGATGATGATCAATTTCGGCCACGGTTCCCACCGCCTCGATGACGCCATCGATTACCAATACCGAGCCAGGATCGTGCACTACTTTGGCGCCTTCCATCGGTAGCACCACCGCATTACGCAATAGAAATGTACGACCGTTGGCCATTACTTTCAGCCTAGATCGCAGTTGTAAGTCATTGACGACGAACGCACCGCGACCGCTAAAGCATTCTTTCGCAGTAGTGGATCCCCGCGCTTAAATGTACGCCCGACGACTACTCCAGACCGCAAAGCCGTCTAGCGGTGGGCAAGAGCTTCACAATTTCTGTTTTGACCACGAACGCATCAATTGCTGGCTCTTTCTTAGCCCGAGCCCTCAGATTTGAATCGGCCGTAAATAAAATAATCTTCATCTTCGGAGCAACTTCCTTGAAGTGCGGTGCCGCCGAAATACCGTCTAATTCACCTTCGAGAGTGTGATCGAGTACGATAAGCCCCTCTTCTTCTACCGCCTTCAATATTTCAAGACATTCTTCAGCCGAGTCCGTCTCGCCAATCACTTCGAAATTGGGGTCTCTGGAAAAAAGCAATTTAACCAGACGCCGAATGTCGGCGTCGTCTTCAACCACTATATAAAGCTTCATAAAATTGTCCTTTCAGATGTTGGTAGGTGGACGATGAAAATGGCACCGCTGGGAATATTTGGTTCATAACTCGTCCGACCACCGTAAACTTCGGCCAGCCCGCGCACGATCGACAAACCAAGGCCCGTGCCTTTTTCCCCTTTTTTATTTGTGGCATTTACACGGGAAAACTTGCCGAACAGTCTGGGGACGAACTCTGGCGGCACGCCCAGTCCATGATCCAGAACTCGAATCTGAACCATATCGCCAACCTGGGTCGCCTCGACTCCCACTGGCGGTTCACCATAATTGAAGGCGTTCTGAATGTAATTGACCAAGATCCGCGACAGGTGAAGCGGGTCGACCAAGACCGCCAGATCTGGCGAACAAGAGACCGACACATTGGTGGCGTCCCAGTCGGTTGATTCGATGCACTCTTCGATGGCATCCCGCAACATGACCATTTCGATCTGCGCATTCAGGCCGCCGCTCTCGATGCTCGACAGAGTAAATAGGTCATTAACGAGTCTGGATAAAAATTGGGATCGGCGAGCAATAGTGGTCACAGCGTCCCACCGCCCCTCTTCGCTGAACGCATCCCAGTTTTCGCATAGAGCCTGTGCGTAACCCACAATTACCGCGACTGGCGATCGCAGGTCATGCGCAACTAGTCCAAGAAAGTTCCGCACCGCCTCATTTGATACGGCAAGCTGTTTATCCGTCACCGCCAATTTGCGTCGGACAACTTCCTTTTCCTTCGCTGTCGCGGCAAGTTTCCTTTGGTTCATGCTATTGAAATCCTCTGCAATCAATCACAATCGAAGTTGACGGAATTCAACTTTTGAAGCCGAATAAGCGCATAGTCCTAATGAGACTCTAATGTCCCGTTCGCCCCTATTCTCTGAGTCTTTGCCGTTCGCGCAAGGCCAAATTGAACGCGTGTCCGAAATCTTGGTCTCAACGTTGGTTGTCGGGATGGTTTTGTCGGCCGTGAGAAGTTTTCTAAGAGTTTTTATCTTCGTCTGATTCTTAGACTCAATCAACGTGAGTTCGCGTCGGACAGTCAACCACTGGATCACCCCAACGCCAATCTGTACGACTCATAGGATCTCTCGTTTTGGGTCGCGCGCCGGATCATTTTCGGCGAGTGCGTCGGCCGCCCACTCACTCGTCTTCCAACTCGGCACCGGAGTCAGAATGTCGCTCTTAGGTGCAAAACGCGAGCGTTCGACGAGTTTCATCTTGTGTACATAGCGAGGGCAGTTGGCAAAAATCTCTCGAGCCCTCACCCGCACGATAAATTGCGCTTCGGGAAATTCGGTCATCAGTGGATCATTGAAATCAATCGTGGCGGTTCCATTGAAACGCATTCGATTACTATTCTCGAAGTCGATGAAAAGAATTCCGACTTCGCTTGCGTCGAGGACATTACCCATCGACAAATACATTCCGTTGCCGTCGTAGTTCGGAAATACGACAGTGTGCTCGTCCACTGCACGAACAAACCCAGGCTCGCCTCCACGATACGAGCAATTCACATAGCCATGCGCATCCACGGTGGCCAGGAAAAACATGTCCCGAGACGCAATGTAATTTTGCTCATCAAGTGTGAGGGTGTCATGCACTATTTTTTCTTCAAGTCGGTCGGCGAGACGGCGCGTATCGTATCGATCTTGCAACTCGCGATGAATTTCGCCATAAAATTCGGACATAGTTTTTCGGTTCTTAAATGTCGGTTGTCACTTGATTCCAAACATCCGCCCGAACTTGGACCGACGTCCGGACTTGCTCATCGGAACTCCAGTAGCCCGAGAAATTTTGCGCTTCGCTTTCGTGACTCCAAATGCCCTCTTCCATGAGAATGACAAGCCAGGTCCCAATTTCATATCTTACGAACTGTAGGTCAATGAGAACCGAAGTCAAGCGCAGAAATTTGGCTCGATACCGATGCGCCATTTAGTACTGATACAGCCCGATTAGAATTGATTGAGACATGTCAGACTCGCCCGGGGAGCCGGAGAAATGATCATCGATCCCCTTCATCCCGAACTCGTTCGATTGGATCATCTATACCAACAGGCTTGCGTTGCTTTCGAGAACGGCGAAATATCGCCAGCAGAAGCAAGGGCACGGATTCTCAATCTCACATATACAGACCCCGAAGGTCGGGTTTGGCACATCGACACTAAGCAATCAGGTCGTCGCGCCGCATTCACCGACGAGATTACCGATCAATTAAGTCCGCCCACGAAATATATACACGACGTACCGCGCACGGACTCGACTCCGCGGGCATCGGTCGAGCTTGCCCGCCTCGACCAGATGTACCAACAAACTTGTCTTGCCTTCGAAAACGGCGAAATCTCTGCCGCTGAAGCCAGGGCTCGAATTCTCAACCTCTCGTACACGGACCCAGTTGGTCGAATTTGGCACATTGACACCAAACGATCTGGGCGTCGCGCCGCATTCACCGACGAAGTTGCCGATCAAATTACGTCGCCGACCAAATTTGTCCTCCAAGTGCCCCCTCCGACACTTAGCACTAGAGAATTTAGTGATCAAACCGTTGCAACACAATTCTTAGATTCCCAGCGGCCAATTGGCGGACAAGTTTCGGATTCACGCCTTCTATCGGCATCGCTCCGTCGACAACGAAGGCAGATATTCGTCAAGGTCGCTGCCGCAATCATCATGCTTGTGGTCACCCTGATCATTGTGCTCGCCAAAAACGACTCAACCGCACCGCTTGCATTGGCGCCAATTGTCGTTGCCACAACTGAACCCACCGTTATTCCTCAGGCCATCAGCATTCAAAATTTTGCCACCAGAGGAGAAATTCCATTCAATACTGATCTGGAATTTGGTCGCTCGGTTCGTGATACTCCCCTGCTGGTTTATCGTCGAGGTGTTCCTGATGGAGTGAGTGTCCTAGTTGTCGGAGCAATTCACGGTGACGAGGATGCCGGTGTAGCCGTTGTGGACTTGTTAAAAACGATGGAACTCAGCGCAAAAATCGACCTATGGCTAGCACCAACGATGAACCCCGACGGTCAAACCGATCGGACTCGTCAGAACGCCAATGGGGTCGACCTCAACCGCAACTTTCCAACCCAGTGGAGCCCTTCTGGGGATCCTGGCTATTGGCAATACGCCGGCCAAAGCGCGGCGAGCGAACCAGAAGTCCAAGCAATGGTGCGCCTTGGAAACCTCATCAAACCACAAATCGTGATTTGGTATCACCAGGATTATTTTAGAATCGCACCAGGCGTCGGTCGCGCAGGCGAAATTCGAGCTCGCTATGCCTCACTGGTTCAGCTGCCGATACTCCCTATTTTCGGTGGCACTTATAGCGGTACTGGTTCAATTTGGACTCGGTCTATTCAAGGCCCAAATGGAATTAGTCTTACCGTTGAATTCGGACCCTCACCACTTCGTCCCGGCGAGGCCGCGTGGAATGCAGACGCGATAATGACAATTGTCAACGAATTCTTCTAGAGGCGGCGGTCTCGGGTACATACTCTCTTCCGATTCGCGCCATCTTCATAGCACTGCCTCTCCGTTTCTTCAACATTTAATTCACTCATCAAATCGATCCGTGGATCGATCATTTCTGGTACACCGCACGGATAAACATCGGTAAATGGACAGGGATTATCGGCGGCATTGGCGACAATTTGAGATATATACCAGCCGAGAGCCACGGCTCCTTCAATATTTAGGTGAATACCGTCTCGGAGGAACCACTGCGTCTGTCCCCAACTGAACGAATTCCAGTCAGCGATGTCAACATCGCCTGAGTTGTCTTCGGCGACTATTTTCGCCAGGATCTTGTTGAAGTCGTTATATACAGAGCGTTTACCTCTTGACCCGGGTGCTGGGAATTTCAGAGACTCCTTGTAATTCAAGATAATAACTTTGACTCCCTGGGCATGCACTTCATCGAGAAATCGTTCAAGTTCGTCATCAACTCGCTGGACACTGCTGTCGTATCCAGCCATCAATACGACGAAATCCAGCGGCCCATCAAATTCTTCCAAAGCACGCAACGCGCTTTTAGGGATACGTTTTTCTCGGCCATAACACGATGAGTCGGCAATTCGTCGACACGACTCGGCATCCAACTTGTAGTTGAATCCGTCCAGGCTTACGGTCCCCTGTTCGAACCACCGCAAGGAAGCCATCGTCGAGTCACCAAGCAACAAAACATTGACCAAATTCTTCGATCGAACGACCTTGGTCGGTGCTGGCCCAGGTGCCTTTACTGTAGGAAGTACACCATTTCCCGAACTTGTCCCTTCTCCAGAGGAGATCGTCGGAGTTGCGAGCACCTCAGATCGAGCGTCTAGCCGAGGTGCGACCGCATAGAGGGCTAGCGCTCCGGTCAACCCAATTGATATCGCGGTCACGCCAGCAACGACACTGCGCCAGGGTCGAACTGAAAGCCAAGCATGTCGTCGTGCCGGTTGCTCAACATATGTATAGGTGGCCATGGAGAGCAGAAAACAAATGACGAATAGCCCAAGTTTTGTCCAACTAGACGGTGTTCCAAATCGCGACTCGACTAGTACCAACACTGGCCAGTGCCAAAGGTATAGCGAATAACTTCGGGCCCCAACATATTGTGCGGGAGCGATTCGCAAGATTCTTTGCGGTCCCCATGAAGTTTCAACGGCGGCAATGACCGCAACCGTTCCGAGCACTGGCAACAAAGCTGCCGATCCAGGAAAAGCGGTTTCCGAGTTGAAGGAAATTGCAGACCACAAAATGAACATCAGACCTAACCATCCGATGACTGACCGAAATCGCTCAGGGATTCTGAGAAGATGCGCACCTAATAACGCGAGTCCGGCACCAGCGAGTATTTCCCAAAATCGGGAGTGGGGCATGTAGTAGCCGAGTTCGGGACGCGACGGCGTGATAAGGATGGAATACAGCAAAGACCCTCCACCCAAAACCGCGACAACACCAGCGAGCCACATCTTCCATCGAGTTCGACCAAGTTTGACAACGGCATAGATAATCAATGGCCAGACCAAATAGAACTGCTCTTCAATTGCTAACGACCAGTAGTGCTGAAGTGGCGAAGGAGGTGTGACGCCAGATAAATAGTTTCCGGTCGTAAAGTAGAGGACAAAATTTGCGCAAAATCCGACTGCACCAAGGGCCACAGTTGAAAGTTCTCGGGCCCGTCCCGGTTCCAGCATGAACAAACCAGCGAAAACGGTGACAACAACGATAAGTAGGGACATAGGGATGATTCGTCGAATTCGCCGCGCCCAAAAATTGCTAAGGCGGATATTCCCATCGTGGGTGGCTTCGTCGATCAGCAATTTAGTGATCAGAAATCCAGAAATGACGAAAAAGACGTCGACACCGACGAACCCTCCGCTGAATTGCGTCAATCCATAGTGGTAGGCAACCACAAGCAAAACGGCGAGTGCCCGCAACCCCTCGATGTCGCTTCGACGCTGGCTAGCGATAATTGACAAGTTCCTCCGAAGGCGGTGCTTGGACAGTGCCCAACATTTCTACCTACATGCTATTTCTACCAACATGCGAACGCATCTAAACAGTGGGCGCTGAGGGATTCGAACCCCCGACCCTCTCCTTGTAAAAGAGATGCTCTAACCAACTGAGCTAAGCGCCCGAGGGACATTTGATGTTATCGGGATGAGCCATGACGCAGGCGACCAGCGAAAATGCCGAGGGCAAATGCGATCGCGGTAGCGACCAAAACTCCTAGGCTCACCACTTCCACATACTGCGTGCCACGAATTGATGCGGCAACGCCGATAAGCGCAACGGTCATTGCCGCGGCGGAGGCAAATCCAACTGCCAGCGCTTCACTTGGATGGATATTGAATCGGCGACGAACCACAAATAGAGTTCCGCCGATTCCAATTGTTTTACCGACAAGAACTGCCAGAGCTGTGATGAAGACGAGAGAGGCTGGCGCGCCACCGGGAATGCGCAGTGGAATGAGTGTGTGCAAGAACACAAAGACTGGCAGTAGAACAGCGGCGATCCAAGGATGTAGTCGCTCTTCAACCCGCTCGGCAACAGACGGGTTGTCTGGATCAAAATGCGGCACGACCATTCCGATGGCAAATGCTCCGAGCGAGGGATGTAGACCACCACGCAACATCAGATACACGGTGAGAGCACACGCTGCAATCGTATAAAAGACTCCAAAGTTGAACTTTCGAATTGACCATGCGAATACCATCACCACCGCCGCGGCGGTAATTACATATAAAATTTTCGGACTGTTACCAGTAGTGGCTAGTGCCGCGATTCCACCGATGTCGTCAAGCACCGCAATCGTGATCAGCATCGTGCGCAACACAGGTCTGAAGCGACCGAGCGCGGTAATCGCGGTGGCAAGTGCGATGTCGGTTGCCACCACTGCCACCCAACCATCGCGAGCACCAGCCGGTGCGAGAGTGATGAAAATCAGTGCCGGTCCCAACATTCCCCCACCTGCCGCCAATATGGCGATGCGCAACATCTGTCCGGACAATGTGCCGTTGGCAATCTCACGCCGCAATTCGAGGCCCACAAGTAAGAAAAATCCGCCGATGGCAACGTCAGAAATAAAATTACTCAAATCATTGTGAATTGCGAGATCGCCAAATGTGGCACTGAGCACGCCGGCAACGGCGGCAATCACGACAAGTGCTGCGGCACGAACCTCAACGGCGACAAATCGCTCGAGAAAATTAGCCGGGTTGTACGGCGATCGGGTCATGCCTCAGATTACCGAACCATAATTATTTTTCGTGGGCTTTGCGCAGATCCTTCAATACGCTCAGCAACTCTGGAGTCGCTGCGACCAGTGGAGTTCGGCGATCGCGATGTTCTGTAACAAGGAGTTCATAATCGTTGTGCTCACCGATGGAGACCCCGGCTTCCTCGCAGATGAGCAAACTAGCGAGGTAATCCCAAACACCGTGACTATTGAAGTCAATCCAACCGTCCAATGCTCCTTGCGCCACCAAGCAAATGTCCAGTGCCGCCGCCCCATGAGCACGGAACTGAGCCCATTTTGGTTTGAGTTTGGGCAGTCCTGAAACTCCAATCACAGCTTCGCTCATATTTGTACATCCAGAATGAGAAATTCTTTTGCCGTTGTGGAAGGCTCCGCCCCCTCGTGTAGCCCAATATCGATCACGGCGGCTTGCCTGGTTGACGACAAGCGATGCACGCAGCCCACTGTGATCAATTGCGCAGAGCGCGGTCGCATACCACGGGATTCCGCGGCTTGCATTTGTCGATCCGTCAAGTGGGTCCATCACCACTAGTACATTGTTTTCACCAAATTCACCGGTCCGCTCGCTTTCTTCCGACAACACCGCGATGCCAGCATCATGAAGTATTGCCAATGCCACATCGTCGGCGAGAACATCTACCGAATATTGGGACGGTCGTAATCCGGACAACGACCAATCATGATTTGCCTCTAGGACTGCGGATATCGCATCAGCGACGCGATGCAACACGCTAAGTATTTCCTCATTGGACGACGATGATGAAATCAATTGCTAACGTTCGTCCCGAACAAAGGGCTGACCAAGCATTTTCGGTGCGCCGAGGAGCCGCCGAGCACGAGGGGTGGAGAGAACCACGAGCACGGCAAGAGTTGCCAGGTACGGCAGCATCTGCAGAATTTCAGGCGGAAATACTCGAATCTGTTGGCCCTGCAAGGTGTAGGGAACTTGCAATGTAAATCCAAACAGGACAGCCCCAGCGATTGCTCGCAACGGGCGCCAGGCGGCAAACACAACAAGAGCAAGAGCGATCCATCCAATTCCGTTTGTTGTGGCGGCCTGGCTCCATGCAGTACCGCGAGCGAGCATAAACCATCCGCCAGCCAGTCCGACCAGCGCACCGCCGGCAATCGTGTGGGCGTAGCGTACTGCGGCTACTGAAACACCTTGGGCG
This sequence comes from Actinomycetota bacterium, assembly GCA_031401235.1. Classification (GTDB taxonomy): domain Bacteria; phylum Actinomycetota; class Acidimicrobiia; order Acidimicrobiales; family Ilumatobacteraceae; genus UBA3006. Next base: position 3,236 of record JANNRJ010000032.1, on the reverse strand, counting down.
TCCACCGTGGCTGGCGCGTCTCCAGTAGCCCGCAGAACCAGGCCCGGCCGCGTTCGAAACAGATACCACGAGGCGACTAGCGCACCAATCCAAGTCAAATACGTGATCGGATCATGGCCAAAGACAACTGGTCCAATCACTGGAAGATCCGACAACCCGCCAAAGTCGAGCGCTTCGATTCGAACTGGTCGCGGCTTGCCTTCAACTGATTTGCCAATAAATTGCGACAGACCCGTACCAAATATCACCAGGGCGAGTCCGGAGACAATTTGATTGGATCTCAAAGTTATCGTCAGGACCGCATGCACCGTGGCCATTGCCATTCCTACAAGTACGGCGAGAAACAATGCCAACCAAATGTTATGCGTCCCGTCCCCAACGAGAAATGCTGTAACTGCGCCCATCAACAGCATGCCCTCGATACCGAGATTGATCACGCCCGAGCGCTCAGTAATAATCGCACCAAGCGAAGCGAGAATGAGCGTCGTGGCAATGCTGATTCCGTCGGCAAAGGTAAGAACCCAGACATTCGAATTCATGCGCCGACCTTGTGTGATAACACAACCGGATGAATTCGTCGTATTCGAATACGATTACGACGAAAAATTTCGCCACCGAGGGCGAACAACAAAACCGAACCTTGCAAAACTACAGCGATCGAAATCGGCACTGGGTTACTTGAGATCTGAAGTGCGGCGCCGCCCACACGCAGACCAGCAAATAGGACTGCGGTGATCACCACCGCAACAAAGTTGTACCTAGCCAGAGATGCAACAACGATTCCGGCATAACCCAAGCCGATTTGCAAGATGCCGGGATCTACTTTTCCAGCTGGGCCAACTACATACATAGCGCCACCTAGTCCTGCCAGTGCTCCTGATACGAGAAGCACCGACACGGTCAGTCGCGCCGCGTTCATTCCCGCATAGCGTGCCGTGCTTGGTGAGTCGGCATATACGGATGTCTCGAAACCGTAGTTGGAATGGCGAATGAACCACCACAATGCAATCGCTAACAGAATTGCGATGATCAAGGTTGGATACGAATTAGTGGTCCCAAAATTTCCAAGTCTGGCGTTGGTCGACACTGCCCTACCTTGAGGGAATGACGTCGATGGATCGCGGAAGAATCCGCGACTTCCAAAGATGAAATAGTTGACAAGATTGAGCGCCACATAATTAAGCAATAAAGTGCTAACAATCTCACTGGTGCCCAACTTGGCCCGAAGCACTGCCGGTACGAGTACCCACAAACTGCCGGTAAGTGCACCAATTGCGAGAACTACAGGGACGGCGACAATCTTGGGAAGGTGATCAGCCAAGGCGATACCAGCCCATGCGCCACCAATCATGCCCAAATACATTTGACCTTCTTCACCAATATTGAAAAGGTTCATCCGGAACGCGAATGCGGCTGCGAGCCCGGTGCAAATTAGTGGCGTGGCCAGGCCAAGTGTGTCAGTTATGCCGTAGAACGTGGTGTAACCGCTACTCAACAATTTTGAGTATGTACTAATCGGCGAGTGTCCAGTGAGCAACAAAAACACTCCACCAACACTGAGAGCCAAGAATACAGAGGCAACTGGAACGACGAAAATGAGCCAACGCGGCGAAGTCAGCCGTGGCTCAAGTTCAATTCGTGTTCGCCCAATAATCATGAAAGCCCCGCCATCGCCAGGCCGACCGCTTCAATATCGACGTCCACGCCGCTGACCTCGTGAACAACCGCACCTCGATACAAAACGAGAATGCGATCCGCCAAAGTCAACACTTCATCTAAATCTTCGCTAATCAGCAAAACGGCCTTATTCGCCGCACGAGCCGCATCGAGTAATTTGTGCACGGTCTCTACGGCGCCAACATCCAATCCACGAGTTGGCGAACACACCACTATGATCCGGGATCGATCTCCGGCAGAAAAGATCTCGCGCGCCAGCAATACTTTCTGAGCATTTCCGCCTGAGAGTTTGCGGGTCGGGGTAAATGCACTGGGGGTCTTAATTTCCAACTGCTGGATCAAATTTTCTGCTTCCACCTGTGCATCGCGTCGGTTGACCAGGAATCCCCGGGTGCGGGTGAGCAGAAGGTTGTCAATGATCGAAAGCGATGGAGCCAATCCTGTTCCTAGACGATCTTCAGGCACATAGGTCAATCCCGCGGCGCGAACCTGGCGCGCACCGATGCCATTGATCGGCACTTCTCCCACAACAATTGATCCCGACGATGGCACTTGTAATCCAGTCACCAATTCGGCCAATTCACGCTGCCCATTACCCGATACGCCAGCCACTCCCACTATTTCGCCTGCACAGACGCTGAACGAAATATTTCTGACAAGGTCAACGCCAAAGCGTCGCAATGTCACATTGTCCAGTGAAAGCAAAGTTGAACCCTTTGTCGTCACTGACACTCGGCGGGCTAAATCAATGTCCCGACCAACCATAAGTTCGGCAAGTTGTCGCGTGTCCGCTTGACCACGAGCGACTGATCCCGTGACCCGGCCATCCCGCATAACGGTGATGCGATCTGAAATGTCTACGACTTCACCAAGTTTGTGGCTGACAAATACAACGGACTTCCCGGCCGCGGTCATTGTCCGTACAGTGGAGAATAATTTCTCGACTTCTGGTGGAGCAAGCAATGCCGTTGGTTCATCCAATAGGAGTATTTCGGCACCTTGATACAGCGCTTTGATGATTTCGACACGTTGCCTCTGTCCAGCCGACAATTCGCCAACAATTGCCCGGGGATCAATCGGCAATCCAAACTTTTCGGCAACCTCGGCGACCTGATTCTCAAGTGTCGAAGGTCGAAGTAAGAAAGGCAGACTTCTGTGTCCAAGCACCACATTCTCCGCAACCGTAAAGCGGTCAACAAGTCGAAAGTGCTGATGAACCATTGCAATGCCATTGAGCAAACCATGACGCGGGCTTGTCAGTCGTACTTGTGTGCCATTGCGTAATACGGCACCTTCATCAGGTTTATATAACCCGCATAAAACAGACGCCAGGGTGCTCTTACCGGCACCATTTTCTCCAAGTAGCGTATGCACCTCCCCAACCGCCAAATCAAAATCAACATGATCGTTGGCAAGAACGCCAGGAAATCGTTTAGTCACTTGGCGTGCGGAGAGAGCGAAAAGGGTCGCAACGCATACGCGGTGCGACCCTCAGGCTGCCTCAGAAGAGGCATTAGTCATGTTGGATCAACCGGCGGGAATTTAGCCAATCACACCTT
>JANNRJ010000031.1:0-76718 GCA_031401235.1 Actinomycetota bacterium | reverse complement strand
GCGGAAGAAGAAGCACAAAAAGATGCTTCGTCGTACCCGCCATCAACGCAATAAGTAAACCCTAAATTTCATCTACAAACCATATTTACTAGCGATTTACTAGCGGGTTTTGGTTACGACAACGGTTGCCTCAGGTAGATCGTTAGCCAACTGTTTGTGGATACCCTTAATCCACCACGTTGCTCCACTTCCAGCAAGGGTTGGGGTCATTCCTGTAGCGTCCGAAATCCGGTCACGCCAGATTGCTAGTCGCGGTTCGACAACCAGAGCAGCCGGCTCGAGGTCGTTGACACCATTGGCTTTTGGACCGCCAAGATCATCCCATGCTTGGTAAACCTCGGCGGTGGAAACAGCTAGGGGCGGAATTACAAGTGTTATGTCCTTGGCAACTAGCGGCATTGAAGTGACGACTTCTCCAATGCCTTGGACACGCCCATGACCTCCAACCATACAAAACGGAATGTCGGCACCAAGGCGTGATGCGGCCATCAAATCAGTAAAAGTTGCCCAGCGCAAAATGGCGGCAGCATCAGCGGAACCTCCACCAAGTCCGCCACCGGATGGAATTTGTTTATCGATTCGTACATGGGCCTCAATATTGCAGAGGCGAAGGGCGCGACTCACCAAGTTGTTTTCATCGGGGCTAACACCAGTGGCAAATGGCCCGACGATCTCAAGACCATTTCCGCCACGAGTGATATAAAGAATGTCGGCTAAGTCAAGTGTCACCATCTCGGCATCGATGAGGTGAAACCCATCGTCCCGCACTCCAATTACGCGAAGACTCAGTGTCAGTTTGGCCGGAGCATCCAGTGCGATTGTCTGCTCGTTCATGGTGGTCATTTCCGATGCAAGGCGGCGCATAGTCGGCCCCAGGCCTCGAGATCCAACTCTTCGGCCCGCGCTTCGGGCGAAACATTGGCAATAGTAAAAACTTGTGGCGTCACGACCCCAGACAGTGCTCGACGGAGCATCTTTCGACGCTGAGCAAAACCTGCTCGCACGAGGGCAAAGAGTTCGCCGGCCACGACATCGGGGAGTGCTGGAGTTTCTAGTCGGCGAATATCCACCAGTGCTGACGCAACGTTAGGTTTTGGAAAAAATACAGTGGCCGGAACATCGCCAACGATGCGGGCTTGAGCCCAATAGCCGATCTTTACACTCACTGCCCCATAGGCAGGTGTGCGGGGTGTGGCTACGAATCGTTCGGCGACTTCGCGTTGCACCATGACCAACATATGTTTCACTTCCGGCACGCGATCGAGTAAATCGGCAACGAGAGGTGTCGCCACGTTGTACGGCAAGTTAGCAACTACATGCCAATTGGACGATAACTCGACGAGTGGACGCCAATCCATTGAAAGTGCATCACCATGAATGACGTGAACATTTTTCAGATCGCCGACGACTTGGCGAAGAACTTCGACGATTCCATTGTCGATTTCAATGGCGTGAATTTGAGCACCGGTTTCGGCAAGTGCAATTGTTAGTGAACCGAGACCAGCACCGATTTCGAGAACATGATCGCCCGGTTCGATCTGGGCGAGTCGCGCGATTCGGTGAACTGTGTTCGGATCAACGACGAAGTTCTGGCCGAAAGCTCGTCGCGGCGCAAGCCCGTGTTCGCTCAACAAGCGAGTAATGTCGGCGCGAGTGTGTGTCACCACGAAATCGTTACGGGAATCGGAGCGTCAACCACATCGGCAAGTTTTTCAAAGACTGTGGTGTGCAGTACCATCGAAATACCCGGCGGAATTAGCAAACTAAATACGTTGGTGCATGTAATTTTTCGACCATTGTTGATATTGGTGACCGTTATCGTGATTCCAATAGGTGCATCAATACTTGAACAAACTGGGCTCTCCGCATACCCCAGGTTGCTGTAAGTCGCGCGGCCCGTGACGCTTTGGCCGAGCACCTGCGGGTAAGCAATTGCTGCCGAGCCCGTCGGGGCAATTGGTGCCGGACCGCCCAGAAACACAGGTGCCGGTATCTCTGGATCACCAGTTGGCACTGTTGAAGTTGTCGTGGTTGCCAAGTTGGTATCGGCCGATGAGTCTCCTGAGCGCGGCCAAATGAACGGAAGAGCGATCAGCGTAATAACGCCAAGGACAAGCAGGCGACGACGCTCATATACCGATAGGACCACTTACAGAACGCTACGGAGCAATACCTGGAAACGCAAGGCACGCATTGTTGCTGGTGTGTTGGGCGATATGTGCAACAGATTCACCGCGCAGGTCGGCAAGAAAATTTCCGACGTATGACACGAGGGCAGGATGGTTTGATTTTCCCCGATACGGCACAGGTGCAAGGTACGGCGAATCCGTTTCTACCAATATGTGATCAATCGGACACATCTTCGCCGCTTCACGCACGTTATCGGCCGCTTTGAACGTGACGATTCCTGAAAACGAAAGATACGCACCGCGTGTCAAGCATTCAGAGGCTTCAGTCGCGCCGCCGGTGAAGCAGTGAAAAATTGTTCGTTGCGGAGTTCCGATGCGGTCGAGTATTTCAAAAGTTTCAGCCCAGGCATCGCGAGTATGAATCACCAGCGGAAGATTCAATTCATTGGCCGTGGCAATTTGTCGCTCAAACATGTCTCGTTGTGCTTGGCGATCAGAGTGTTCATAGAAATAGTCAAGACCACATTCCCCAATTGCCACCACGCGCTTGGCACTAAGAAATGGAAGTAGATCGTCAAAACCAAACTTGGCATCGTGGGGGTGTAGACCGACAGTGGCCCACACATCATCGTTGTCGGCAGCGATAGATATTGCTTGCTGAGTGGTAACTGCGTCGGTGCCAATGACGATCATCTTGCTTACGCCAGCTTCGCGGGCGGCGTTTAGTGCAACTTCGGTTCCACCTGCAATCTTTTCGTCGTAGATGTGACAATGGGTGTCGACCCACGAGAGGGTTTCGCTCATAGTGTCTTGCGCGGAAACAACGGTTCGCCTTTTGTCACGATGCGTCCCGCGGGGTATTGGCCCCAGACAGTGTCACTATCGATGCGGGAGTCAGCGATATCACCGGAGAGACCAATTCGTTCCCAGATCTTTTGAGTCGACGTTGGCAATGCCGGATTGGCCAGAATCGCCACGATTCGTAGCGCCTCAAGAGCATTTCCCATCACTTGATCTACGGCATCCCCAGATTCCATTTTCCACGGTTCGTTTTGTTCGAGATACGAGTTCGTTGCTTTGATCAGGCTCCAGGTGGCCTCGAGGGCCCGACTTGGTTGGACATCGGTCCACCCTTGGCTCGTTTCAACGACCGCATTTGCCGCGTCTGTCGCCAGCACACAGTCGGCGGAAGGCGCTGTTCCAAGTCCACCACACTTTTTCTCGACCACGGTGGCGATTCGGGCCGCCAGGTTTCCCAAATTGTTTGCTAAATCCGAGTTATAGCGGCTGACCAATCCTTCGTAGGTGAAGTTGCCGTCACTTCCGTAGGCGAATTCGGCGAGCACATAATAACGAATACCGTCTACGCCAAATTCATCGATTAGATCCAACGGGTCCACGACATTGCCGGTAGTTTTTGAAATTTTTTCGCCACTGATAATTAACCATCCACCCACTGCCCACCCCTTGGGCGGCACGATTCCTGCCGACATCAGCATCGCTGGCCAGTACACACAGTGAAACCGGATGATTTCCTTACCGATGAAGTGTAAGTCCACCGGCCAGTTGGCATTGAATGCGGCATCGTCGGTTCCGTATCCAATTGCCGTGATGTAGTTGGCAAGTGCGTCGAACCATACGTATGCAACATGTGACGCATCCCACGGCAGGGGTATTCCCCAGGTGAGTGTTTTGCGGCTTACCGAAAAATCATTGAGACCAGATTTGATGAATCCGATCACCTCATTGAGGCGATTACCGGGCGTGAGGCAGTTGGGATGATCGGCGTACCACTTGAGCAGGCGATCCTCGAAGCGGGAGAGTCGGAAAAAGTAATTTTCTTCTTCGACATATGTTGTCGGTGTGTTGTGAATTGGACATTTGCCGTCTATCAACTCGTCATCTACGAAGTACGCCTCACAGGCAACGCAGTATTGACCGCGGTAAACGTCAAGTTCTATGTCGCCAGCGTCATAACAGGCTTGCAAGAGTTTCTGTACACCGAGCGCATGGCGTGACTCGGTAGTACGAATGAAGTCATCGTATTTAATATTCAGTCGTTCCCAGGCGTGTTGAAACTGCGGGGCGATGGAGTCGACAAACTGTTGTGGTGAGACACCTTGCTTTTCGGCAGCTTGCTGAATTTTTAAGCCGTGTTCATCCGTGCCGGTGAGTAGATGCACCTCTTTACCGAGCAGGCGATGCCAACGACATACAGCATCGGCGATGATCGTGGTGTAGGCGTGACCAATATGCGGCTTGGCGTTGACGTAATAAATGGGCGTCGTTGCGCTGAATTTAGTAATCGCATTTGAAGTCACCTAACTAACTTAGAGCCAGCCACCGACTTCTCTGGGGTTAGTTTTTGGAAGTTTCGTCCCGTACTGTGTTGCTGTGGAATTTGCCTTTGACGAAGCCATCGCCGTGACCTCGATAAGTGACAACCAATTCAGCGCCAATGTCCAGGCTGGATGGGATATTCACGGAAATGCCAATGGGGGATATGTGTTGGCCCTAGTTGGCTCGGCAATGTGCCAGGCCGCTCGCGGTCGTGAGCCTGTCACAATTACGGCCCACTATCTGGCGCCGTTGACTGCCGGTTCGGTGGAAATCACTACTGAAGTAATCAAACAAGGCAAACGTTTTACCACTGTTACCGCAACTGCTCGACAAAGCGATCGCGATGCTGTTCGGGTAATTGGTGCCTTTGGCGAGATCCCTGATCCAACTGATGGTTTATTTCATAATGCTGGCGCACCACCAGAGCTTCCAAGCTTCGATGACTGTGCTCAGCGCAATTCTGGTAGCAAAGATTTTCCAATTGCACTGATGGATCATGTTGATGTTCGATTGCATCCTGACGATGCTGAATTTACTCGCGGACGAGCATCTGGCAACGCGCTGGCTCGCGGATGGTTTTCGTTTCCTGATCATCGGCCGATCGATACCTTGGCTATCCTGCTGGCCACCGATGCATTTCCACCGGCCATGTTCAACTTGACCGGTGCTCCAGGATGGGTGCCAACTATTGAACTCACTGCCCATATTCGGGCCCAGCCAGCGCCAGGACCATTGCGCGGCGTGTTTACTTCGCGGTTTATCCAGGGCGGGATGTTCGAAGAAGACGGTGAGTTGTGGGACTCGCGCGGCGTGCTCGTCTGTCAGTCACGCCAACTTGGGTTGGTGCCACGCACGTAGCTGATTTATTTCAATTGCAAAGCAAGTTCATAAACGCGACGTTTGGCCACGCCATACTTGGCCGCCACTCTGGAAGCAGAGTCTTTTCTGCTCGCTCCCTTATTTAGTTCATCTCGCAACGCAGTATTTAGTTCTTCATCGGTTGGAGGAGCGGGCGGCTTAGCACCCTCCAACATCACCACATATTCGCCACGCGGTTCCGTGGTTTGGGCATGATGCGATGCATCATGCAGAGTTCCGCGCCAAAATTCCTCGTGAATCTTGGTTAGTTCCCGAGCAAGTGCGGTTCGCCGTAGTGGGCCACAGACCACTTCCAAATCGGCAAGGGTGCGAACAAGGCGATGTGGTGCTTCGTACAGCACGACAGTTCGCACTTCACTAGAAATATCTTTGAGTCGTTGTGTTCGCTCGACGCCACTGCGTGGAATGAACCCTTCGAAGACGAATCGTGATGTTGACAGTCCGCTCACCACCAGGGCCATCACAAGTGCAGTCGGGCCAGGAGTTGAAGTAACTTTGAGACCAGCGTCAATCACGGCCCGAACTACCCGCTCACCAGGGTCACTTATCCCGGGTGTGCCAGCATCGGTAATGAGAGCGACATTGGATCCTGCGTGCAGTGCGGTGATGACCTCATCGCAAGCGTCATGCTCGGTGTGTTCGTTTACCACCAGGTATTTCTTTCCCGAGATGCCGAGATGCTGCATTAGCAATCCAGAGCGGCGAGTATCTTCGCAACACACGATTGTCGCCTCGGTTAATGCCTCAACGGCTCGGCTAGTGATATCGGCCAGATTGCCAATTGGCGTAGCGACAAGAGTGAGAGCGCCGCTTGTCATGTGTGTCGCACTTCAATGACATCGCCAATATGCAGACCCCACCGTTCAAACGAGCCGGCCGAGGCTTCGATGACGGTGCATGATTTTGTAACTGGCAGTGGTACTCGCATCGGCATCAAATGCTGAATCTTTATCACTGTAGATTCAGAATTTAAATAGGCGATGTCGATTGCGCTCTTTACTCCAATGGTGTGGATCCAACGACAATGATCAAGTACCAATACCGTGCTAACTGGTCGTTGTCCGATGAGGCCACGACGTCGGGTTCGTGAGGTGTTGGCAACATTGGCACTTGCCAACACTCGACCATCACTGACAAGCCACGCTGAGGGCAATGATGTCTGGCTGTTCATAGCGTCGTCTATACGTTAAAGCGAATTTCTAGAGTGTCACCATCTTGCACTTCGTAGTCTTTGCCTTCCACTCGAATCTTTCCTAAATCCTTGGCCTTGTTCCACGATCCAATTTTCAAAAGTTCGTCCCAAGCGATCATGTCGGCGCGAATAAATCCGCGTTGCATGTCGGTATGAATGCGGCCAGCGCATTCTGGAGCCTTGGCCCCGGCCCGAAAAGTCCAAGCCCTGGTCTCTTTCTCGCCCGTGGTAAAAAATGTTCGCAATCCAAGCAGGTGATAGGCCGAGCGAACCATCCGCGGCAGTGCACCTTCACCTAGACCAAGTGCCTCCAACATCTCAGCGCGATCGCTCCCAGTGAGCTGAGCAGCTTCGGCTTCTAACTGGACACTCATGCCGAGCACTTCAACAGAGTGTTCGCCGGCAGATCCGGGCGGTGCAAGTTCGGCGCGTACTCGTTCTTCCATTTCCGGAATTTTGTCGAGCTCGTCTTCGGCCACGTTAACGACAGCCAACACCCGCCTCGTCGTGAGTAGAAAATGTGGGGCCAGCAATTCCAAGTCTTCTTGGCTCATTCCGCCGCGATAGAGCGGACGACCTTCGGACAATAACGCTTGTGCTCGGGTGAGTGCTTCAACTTCGGCAGCCACCGTTTTGTTCATTCGGGCAGCTTTCTGGGTGCGTCTCAGCCGGGACTCGACAGTTTCTAGATCGGCGAGGGCCAATTCAATTTCAACCACTCGCAAATGTTCGAGCGGATCCGACGGACCGGCTATGTCGTCATCGACAAATGCTCGCAAAACAAGAACGATTGCATCTACTTCGCGAATATTGGCGAGAAATTTGTTACCCAAGCCTTCGCCTGTGCTTGCACCTTCCACGAGACCACCGATGTCCACCACTTCAACGGTTGCATACACCGTTTTTTGGGTCTTTGACATGACCGCCAGAGCGTCAAGTCTGGGGTCTGGCACTCGGGCTATGCCGATGTTGGGATCTTTTGTCGCAAATGGGTACGGCGCGGCCAGGGCATCGCCTCCGGTAAGGGCGTTGTACAGCGACGATTTGCCCGCATTGGGGAGACCTACGAGGCCAAAACGTTCCATAGTGACTCCATGATCAGCATGTCAGGTTACCTCTGTGGGTGAAGGGTAAGTCCTGTATGAACCGTCAGATGTGGCGTGGAGGTCAGGAATTGTTACTATGGCCGTAGGAGAAATTCCCCATATGACAACATTCGATCTGGATCTCACAAAGTACTCCCTTGGTTGGAGCGATGAGGCGGAGTACGCCTTTACGCCGGTCAAGGGTCTCAATGAAGGCGTCGTCGAGCAGATCTCGTGGTGGAAAGGTGAGCCGGATTGGATGCGCCAACTTCGTTTGCGCTCACTGCGCACTTTTGAAAAAAAGCCGATGGCGCCGTGGTTCGCCACCAACATGCCAGACCTCGATTTTCAAAATATTTACTACTACCTGAAACCAGCCACCGCCCAGACCGACGAATGGGATGATTTGCCGGAACAGATGAAGCGGACCTACGAAAAACTTGGCATTCCCGAAGCCGAACGCAAATATCTTGCCGGAGTCACATCTCAATACGACAGTGAAGTGGTGTACCACCGCAATCGCATTGAATTGGAAGAGCAGGGCATTTTGTTTTGCGACATGGACACCGCTTTACGTGAGTATCCGGACTTGGTCAAGCAATATTTCGGGTCGGTTATTCCTATGGGTGACAATAAGTTCTCCGCGCTCAACACCTCGGTGTGGTCGGGTGGATCGTTTATTTACGTGCCACCGGGGGTGGAGTGTGAAATGCCACTTCAGGCCTACTTCCGGATCAACAGCGAAAATGCAGGACAGTTTGAACGAACGCTGATCATTGCCGATGAAGGTTCCAAAGTGCACTACATCGAAGGTTGTTCGGCACCGGTGTACACCAACGATGCGTTGCATTCGGCAGTCGTGGAGATCATTGTCAAGCCAAGCGCTCACGTTACTTACACAACGATTCAAAACTGGTCGCCAAATGTGTACAACTTGGTCACCAAACGTGCCCGCGTGGAAACCGAAGGCCACATGGAATGGATTGATGGCAACATCGGCTCAAAACTAACGATGAAGTATCCGAGCGTGTATTTAATGGGGCCAAAGGCCACCGGAGAAGTGCTGTCGGTCGCCTATGCCGGTGCTGGTCAGCACCAAGATGCGGGCGCGAAAATGGTTCACGCCGCATCCGAGACTTCTTCCAAGATTGTCTCCAAATCAATCAGCAAAGACGGTGGCATTACCACTTATCGCGGTCTCGTTCGTGTCGAAGAAGGAGCCAAGAATTGCAAAAGTCATGTGCAATGCGATGCGCTCATTCTCGATGAACAAAGTGAAAGCCGTACCTTCCCCTACATGGAAGTGGGTGAGCGCGACGCTCAGATTGGTCACGAGGCAACCGTGTCGAAAATTGCTGACGAGCAATTGTTCTATCTGATGAGTCGCGGGCTCACCCAGGAGCAGGCTATGGGCATGGTCGTGAATGGTTTCATCGAACCTGTTACTCGCACATTGCCGATGGAGTATGCCGTTGAATGGAGCCGCCTGATCGAGTTGCAAATGGAAGGATCCGTCGGCTGAATTTCAGCATCTGACGCGATACTTAAGTCATGCCAATGCGTACCGAATGCAAGCATTTTGAGAGCCGCACGTATAGCAATGGGGACACCGTGCGCAAATGCAAGTTAGATCTTGCCCCCGATGCTCCTTGGCGTTGTCCCGATAATTGCACCAAGTATGAGCGGCGTATGGCAGATGTTGGTTGGGCACATGGTTCGCTCATTCCACCGGCAACACCAGTAGCCCCGAGCAGTCTCGATGATGGCACGGCTGCCGCAGTTTTGGATGAAGCCGAACAAATTGTGAATGCAGCATTTGGCGAAGTGATGTCCGACCTGCAAGACAAACGGAAGAAGAAAAAGAAGCTCCGCGTCAAAAAGAGAAAGAAAAAGTAAGCGGCAGATGAGTACAACCGCCTTGGCATTCCCCACCGCTGAAGAAGAGATCTGGCGCTACAGCAGGATTGAAGAACTTGATCTTTCGGCATTTCGCATGGGTACTACACAAACTGTGGTTGAGCATGCCGACGAGGTGCAAGTCAAGGTTCACTCGACGCAAGTCAATCTGGGGATTGCCATGGCGACTTCGCCCGATGTGTTTGCTCAACTCAACACCGACAATGCAGCGGTCATTGCGCTCAAAGTCGAGCGCAATGTTGTCGTGCCCCACACCGTGTTAATAACTCATTGCCTTGATCAGTCCGGCATCGTGGCCTACCCGCGTCTGGTCATTGATGCTGGCGAGAACAGCGAAATCACCGTCATCGAACGATTTGTCTCTACCGATGATGTTGTCTCGCTTGTTGTGCCTGTGGTTGAACTTCGAGCGGCGCAAGCGGCGCGGGTTACATATCTGGCAATCAACGAACTCGGTCGACGAACATGGCAAATCGGTCATCAACAAGCAGTGGGCGATCGGGATAGCACGACGCGTCTGTTTAGTGTTGCTCTCGGCGGTGATTACGCCCGGGTTCGCGCCGAAGTGAGACTTGTCGGACAGGGTGCTAGTGCACAACAAACAGCCTTGTATTTTGCCGATGGAAATCAGATGCATGACTTTCGCACCTGGCAAGTACACGAGGCGCCACGCACTCACAGCGACCTGCTATTTAAAGGTGCAGTTAAAGATACGGCCAAGAGCGTCTACACCGGGTTGATCAAAATCGGTGAACATGCAACGGGTTCGCAAGCGTTTCAGACCAACCGCAACCTCACTTTGTCGCACGGGGCGTGGGCTCAGAGTGTGCCCAATCTGGAAATTGAAACCAATGACGTGAAATGTTCACATGCCAGCACCATCGGACCAATCGATGACGACCAGCGTTTCTATTTGGAAAGCCGTGGAGTTCCACCGCACATTGCCGAGCGCCTGGTCGTGCTCGGTTTCTTCGATGAAGTGATCAACCGTTTGCCCGAGTCTTCATTCACCGCAGGACTGCGCGCGCAGGTGAGTACAAAATTGGGCAGTGCCCAATGAGCATTCAACACACGGTCTGTGCACTTTCTGAAATTAGTTCTGGCAGCGTTAAGCGAGTCGTAATCGGCAATGTCGAAATTGCACTCGTGCGCATTGACGACAAGGTGTACGCGATTGGCGATCGGTGCAGTCACGCCAATGTGTCGTTATCAGAGGGCGAAGTTCATAGCGACACCAAGGAACTCGAATGCATCAAACACGGCAGCGCCTTCAGCCTGGAAACGGGGATACCCAGTTCGTTGCCGGCCACTCAGCCCGTGCCGGTGTACATCGCCGATGTGGTGGATGGCAATGTCGTCATTACTATCACCGACGGAGTAGCCCAATGAGCACGCTTGACATTCGCGATCTACATGTCAGTGTCGGCGGCGCACAAATACTCAACGGCATCAATCTCCGAGTGTCATCGGGCGAAGTGCACGCAGTGATGGGGCCAAACGGTGCCGGCAAATCGACATTGGCGGCTGCCCTTATGGGCAAATCCGACTACACGGTCACCCGTGGTTCGGTGACGTTGGACGGTGTGGATGTGCTGGCGATGCCAACATGGAAGAGGGCAGTTGCCGGTCTGCATCTGGTGATGCAATATCCCACTGAAATCCCTGGTGTGTTACTTGATGCTGTGCTCACCGAAGCATTTGCTTCACGTGGGCGCGATTCGCACGAGTTAACCGCAAATATTGCCTCCGAAGCAAAACGAATTGGTTTTGATACCGAACTAGTGCACCGGGCAGTGAACGTCGATTTCTCTGGTGGTGAAAAGAAGCGTAGTGAAACCTTGCAACTGGCGATGCTGCAACCTCGTATCGCCGTGATCGACGAACTGGACTCTGGGTTGGATATTGACGCCCTACGGGATTGCGCCAAGCGGGTGGAAGATGCAACCAACGAAACTAATCTCGGTGTATTGGTGATCACCCACTACAGCCGTTTATTTGAGGAACTGCATCCCGACTTCGTTCACATCTTGTCCAAGGGGCGGATCGTACGAAGCGGCGGTCCAGAATTGGCCGACGAATTAGAGCGTGACGGCTACGCCGCATATTCGGTTCAATAAGAAAGGGGCGGCCCTTGCGGACCGCCCCTTTCTCAATTTTTTATTGGACTACTTCTGGAATCCAATCTTGGTGTAATCAACGCTGGCAAAACCGAAGGAGCCCATGTTGGCGAGCTTCTTATCGGTTGCCGTCACGTTTGGACGCTGATACTGGATCATCGAGTGACCAACTTCCCAGATCAACTTGTCAACCTTGTTCGCCATTGCGCAACGCTTGACTGGGTCAAGTTCTTGATTGGCCTTAGTGAATAATGCATCAATTGCGGCGGTACCAATCTTGCCGAAGTTTTGATCTCCATCCGTCTTCATAATGCTGGTTGCTCCTCCGATTGGCAAGATCACGCCAATCCAAGTGAATACCGTCATTTCAAAGTCGCCTGGCGTGATGTACACGTCAAAGAAGTCAGCCAGAGGGACAACCTTGATTTCCAGAGGCACACCGAGTGGCTTCAACATCGCCTGCATCAATTGGGCTTCGCTCGCACTGGTCGGAACACCTGACGGAATCGTAATCGTGATCGTCAATGCGGTTCCCGCCGAGTTCTTGCGCGGATTACCCTTCCAGCCGGCTGCATCAAGCAATTGGTCGGCCTTGAGCAAGTTTTGCTTGCCGTAGATGCCGGAGTTGTCCTGATAGCACGACAATCCTTTGACGAAGATGTGGTTATCAAGCGAAGTCACGGTTGGATCGATTGGTCCGATCATCGCCCGAGCGATGGTGGAGCGGTCGATTCCCATCATGATTGCCTGACGAACACGAACGTCTTGGCTCACGGCAGTTGCAGAACCAAACGTCATGTGACGATAGTTCGGTGCTTTCGAAACGTGCACCTTCACTCCCGAAAGAGTGCCCGCGCGTTTGAAGTTTGGAGCACTTGGTCCGATGTCGATGTAATCAACTTCGCCATTGGCAAGAGCATCCAATTGTGTTGCCGGCGGAATCGCCCGGTACACAATCTTGTCCAGTACTGGCTTTGGGCCCCACCACTTGGTGTTCGGAACAATCGTCACTGTCGAGGCAGTGGTATCCGTGGAAGAGTATTTGAATGGACCAGCGGTCAAGGTTGGTGCGCTCTTCCACGCCGTATTGAATACCGTTGGAGATGCGGTGAGGAATGCTGGAAGTATTCCACCGAAAAGGCCTTGCCAGTCCGCGTACGTGGTCTTGAAGGTAACGACGATGTCGTTGGCACCAGACCCCTTCTTGATGCTTCCAATGTCCTCATAACCAGTCGTAGACACAACTTCGAACGCCGGATTTGAACCATTGTTCGCCTTCCACATTCCAACAAAGTCGGCCAGACCGACGGCCTTACCATCGCTCCACTTTGCTTTTGGATTGATCGAATATGTTATGACCTGTGGTTTCTTGCTGGTCAGTTTGACGGTGGTGGCGTAATTCTTGTCCACCACAAGTGCACCGGTTAGGTCGACCGTGAACATCGTCGGTAAGGTCGAACCCATGATGTAACTAGTGTCCGCTGTATTGCCGTCGATCTGACTGGTATTGAAGTTGTCGGGGAGAGAGTTAATCGCCCAGACGAAGGTTCCACCTTTTTTGAGTTTGCCGACAGGCTGCTCATTGATGTCAGGTCCATCACCTGTTTTTGCCTGAGCCACAGCAGAAGCACTGACGACTGGCAATAATGTGATGGCTGCAACGATGGCAAACCGGCGAATTGTACGTTTGTTCATTGTTCCCCTTAGTTCATTTTGGATTTGAATGTTGAATCGGTGAAAATTGACTTTTCACCGATTGTTCCCCTTGCTTATCTGTCCGTGTACCATATACCCGTTTCCACGGCTTTGGAAGGTCAGGCGTGCTTACCTTTATTTATAAGAGATTTCTCAATCTAGTGATGCTTGTTGTATTGGCATCTTCGCTGGGTTATTTTCTGGCCGCAAGTGCGTTAAATCCGCGAGCCAACTTTGAGGGCCGCAACCCCCCGATACCTGAAAGCACCATTGACCACAAACTTGATGCGCTGAATATGAATACAAAAACCCCGATTTTGGAACGCTACGGCACCTGGGTCAATGACGTGATCCATGGTGATTTGGGTACGACCCTTTCGGAAAATTCAATAAATGATGAGATATCAAGGCGTATTTGGGTGAGTTTGCGATTGTTGTTGATTGGTTCGATACTTGGCTCGGTATTGGGCGTGCTGGCCGGAGTATTTAGTGCGGTGCGCCAATATAAGTTTTTTGATCGTTCATTTGGAATCCTCTCTTTTGTGTTGCTTTCTACGCCCGTGTTCTTATTGGCAATCTTGCTCAAATTTGGAGCAATAAATTTGAACAGTCGCCTCGGAACAACTTTTTTCTATACGGTCGGTGAATACACCCCGGAACTCGGCGGCGGTACCTGGGACCTGTTTGTCAACCGACTCCAACATCTCATCTTGCCTACAATGTCCATCACGCTGGGTGGGGTCGCCTTTTATTCGAGGTATCAACGCAATGCCATGCTGGATGTGTTGAGCAGCGACCACTTACGTACGGCACGTGCAAAGGGGCTGACGAAGCGACAGGCTTTGTTCAAGCATGGTTTGCGCGTGGCGATCTTGCCGATGACGACATTTTTTGCCTATTCATTCGGGTTGCTCATCACCGGTGCGGTGTTCACCGAAACAATTTTTGGCTGGAATGGGATGGGGCAGTGGTTCATCGTCTCGGTGCAAGCTAATGATGTGAATGCCGTCTCGGCGATCGTGCTCTTCTCCGCTGTACTCGTGTTGTTGTCTGGCTTCATTGCCGATGTCACGACTGCCGCTCTTGATCCGCGAGTTCGACTGAGATGAGTCTTCTAGACCTTGAAGTCCCAGATGTCGAAGAGTCGACTTCGATCGAACGCTATTCTCGGGGCCAACTCGTGCGCCGGCGATTTTTCCGACACAAACTTGCCGTGTTCGGTTTGATCGTTCTCGGATTGATGTTCGTACTGGCATTCATTGGGCCATATTTCAGCAAGCACAAGTGGGACGAACTCGACTTTTTCTATTTGCTTCAGCCTCCGTCGCGCGAGCACTACTTTGGTACCACCCAGATTGGTGGCGATGTGTATGCCCTCACACTTCACGGATTACAAAAATCACTGATCATCGGATTGCTCGTCGCGGTGTTCTCAACCGGGCTCGCCGCAATGGTGGGCGCCTTCGCTGGGTACCTGAGCGGGCGCACCGACCGAGTACTAATGTGGCTGGTCGATCTCTTGCTCGTGTTGCCTGCGTTCCTGATCATCGCCATACTCTCTCCGCTGTATCGGGGCAAGACCTGGTTGGTGTTCGTCGTGCTTCTAGCGGCATTCGGCTGGATGATCACCGCCCGAATCATTCGTGGGATGACGTTCAGTCTTCGAGAGCGTGACTTTATTCGTGCCGCTCGTTATATGGGCGTACCGACGCGCACGATCGTGTTCCGTCATCTCATACCCAATGTGGCATCGATTCTGATCATCGATGCCACTCTCAATGTTGGTGGCGCAATCCTTACCGAGACAAGTTTGTCGTTTTTGGGTTTTGGAGTGCAGCCGCCGGATGTTTCGCTCGGCACATTGATTGCCGAGGGCACATCTTCGGCACTGACGTATCCGTGGTTGTTCAGTTTTGCCGGGGCAGCGCTGATATTGACGGTGCTCTCGGTGAGTTTTATTGGCGATGGATTACGCGATGCGTTTGATCCAGGCTCAATCAAGAGTGCCAAAAAATGAGTAGCAATTCTCTCATCCAAATTCGTAACCTCACGGTGAGCTTCCCCAGTGAATCGGGCACTGTTCGCGCAGTTAGAGATTTAACCCTTGATATCAAAGCCGGGGAAGTACTTGGCTTGGTCGGTGAATCGGGATCGGGCAAATCAGTGACTTCGCTCGCAATAATTGGTCTGTTGCCTCCAAGTGCCGATGTGAGTGGCGAGATCCTGTACAACGGCGTGAATCTCCTCTCTTTAAACGATAATGAGATGTCCAAATATCGTGGTCATGACATCGCGATGGTGTTTCAAGATCCGCTATCAGCACTGAATCCGGTGCAAACTATCGGCCACCAAATTGCCGAGTCAATTTTAATTCATCAAGATACGTCAACCGAATTGGCCAACAAGCGGGCGATCGAACTGCTCGACATCGTTGGCATTCCACGCCCCAACGAGCGCGTGATGTCCTACCCACATGAATTCAGCGGTGGCATGCGCCAAAGAGTGATGATCGCACTCGCCATTGCTAATGAACCCAAAGTTTTGCTTGCCGATGAGCCAACGACAGCTCTAGACGTTACTGTGCAGGCTCAAATTCTTGAGGTACTGGAGCGGGCACGTGATATCACGGGAGCAGCAATTGTTCTGGTGACGCACGATCTGGGAGTTGTGGCTGGTCTCGCCGACCGTGTCGCGATCATGTACGCCGGAAAAATTGTCGAAGTTGGCGACGTGGACAATGTGTATGAGAGTCCAGCGATGCCGTACACGATTGGTCTATTGCGTTCAATTCCGCGCATCGATGCCAAGTCTGGGGCGCGACTTGCTTCGATCACCGGTTCGCCACCTTCGCCAGTTGCCCTGCCACCTGGATGCGCGTTCACACCGCGTTGTCCGGCCGCCGCCGAAGTGTGTTCATCGTCGGTGCCAGAACTTTTGGAGATTGCACCGGGTCGAGCAACTGCCTGTAATCGCCAGGCAGAAATTCAAGGATTGCAAGAATCGGGACGACTCTTCACCGAAGGTCCGGCTCATATTTTCAAGCGCGATGTGAGCACCTCGTCAGTGCTTGAAGTGCGCGGTGTGAGCAAAACTTTTCCATTGATGAAGGGCGCGGTGTTACGCCGTCGCGTCGGTTCGATCTATGCCGTTGATGGAGTGAATCTTGTTCTGCGACAAGGTCGCAGTCTGGCTCTTGTTGGCGAATCCGGATGCGGGAAAACAACCACGCTGTTGGAGATTCTGAACATGGTCGCACCAGAGTCTGGAACCATTGTCGTGCTTGGTCGCGATGTATCGACACTGTCAAAGAAAGACCGTCTGGCAATGCGCAAAGACGTACAGATTGTATTCCAAGATCCATTCGCGTCTCTAGACCCACGTTTGCCAGTTGGGGACGCAATCGCCGAGCCGTTAAATACATTTGGAGTTGCTCGGGACGAACAAGATCGACGAGTGAGTGAATTGTTGCGTTTGGTTGGCCTCAATCCCGATCATGCCAGTCGGTATCCATCCGAATTCTCGGGCGGTCAACGTCAGCGTATTGCAATTGCTCGCGCTTTGGCACTGAATCCAAAAGTCCTCGCCCTTGACGAACCGGTGTCGGCACTTGACGTGAGTGTGCGTGCTGGCGTGCTCAATTTGCTCGCCGAACTGCAGGAAAAACTGGGCCTTTCATATCTCTTCGTGTCACACGACCTTTCGGTCGTTCAACACATTGCCGATGACATTGCCGTGATGTATCTCGGATCAATCGTTGAATCTGGGCCTGTGCGCGATGTCTTTGCCCATCCCCAGCACCCATACACCCAAGCACTGTTGTCGGCGGTGCCAATTCCTGATCCAAAAATTGAACGGAGCCGCACACGAATTTTGCTGCAAGGTGAATTACCGAGCCCGGCAAACCCACCGTCGGGTTGTCGGTTCCATACACGTTGCCAACTGCGTCCGACATTGTCGGCGGAGATTTCTGCCCGCTGCGTCAGCGATCGGCCTTTGTTTCTTGAAAGTGGGTCGGGCTCCGTAGCCTGCCACGCACCTATTAAGTGAGATAGTTGAACCTAGTGGAAGCGGGATGGGTAGAAAGCAACAGCACGCTATTTCGAAAGTTTGAATTCGCTGATTTTGCAGAGGCATTTGCCTTCATCACTAAAGTTGCCGCGGTGGCACAGCGACTTGACCATCATCCAGACTGGTCCCAGTCATGGAATGTGGTGGAAATTACGTTGAGTTCACACGATGCAGGGCGAACGGTCACCGCTCGTGACCACGCCTTGGCCAAAGAGATCAATCGCGTTTATGGTCAATTTACAAATGACTGAGATGGCCGAACTACATCCCAATGTTGTACGTGTGATATCGGCGGCGAAGGAAGCCGGACTTGATATCACCACACGACGATTCCCTGATGGCACGAAAACTGCTGCAGACGCCGCGGCTGCAATCGGGGTGACAGTGGGACAAATAGTCAAGAGTTTGGTATTTGCTGTTGATGGAGAAATTGTGATGGCATTCGTCAGTGGTGCAAATCAACTAGACGAAAAGAAATTGGCGACCGCGGCAGGTGGGGCCGTGTGTTCACGGGTAGATGCCGATGCCGTGCGAAATGCAACTGGTTACGCCATAGGCGGTGTGCCTCCCTTTGGTCACAGCACACAGTTACGCGTGTTCGTTGACCCAGACTTGTTGCAATATGACGAAGTGTGGGCGGCTGCTGGTACGTGGAATGACAATTTTGCGATATCGCCGAGTGAATTAGTGCGTGTTAGTGCCGGAACGGCTGTCGATCTGAAGAAGTGATGAGTTCGGATCTGGCGTCGCAGAGCTTGAGTACTACGAAAATATAAGTTAATCGTGGACGTATCCGCGTTGGACTACTGTCGCTGGCGTGACCACTATTTTTGAAGCTCTTGCCGCATCGCATCAGCGGGCCAGCGAGTTCACCCGTTCGTTGTTTGAGGAGTCCTGGACTTCAGATCAGGTTGTTGACTTCATTAACCAGCATCGGAACGCCACGATCGCAACGACGAATCCCCAGAGACAGCCGCACGCTGCTGTCGTGATCGCAGGGTCCGTCGATCAGGGCATCTACTTCACGGTCGCTCCGTCGTCGGTGCTGGCTAGGAACTTGATAAACAACGACCGGATCGCCTTCAGTGTCTGCGATAGCCACCACGCCGTCATGGGGCAGGGCCGAGGCGTTCGTGTCGGCAATGCCCTAGAACTCACGTCGTTGATCGACAAGTTGGCCATGGCCAGCAATGCCAGCAGCTTCACGCCCGTCGGATGGGATGGCGACTTGTTCACGATCGACATCAAGCGAATCTTCGCCAATTGATCTTCGAGCAAGTGGTGATCAGGCCGAGCCGATTGGATTATTCCACTTAAAGTCGACCAAGTAACGCTGAGAATTCAGTAGATTATCAATCCAATCGGCGGGGTGCCTCCGTTTGGTCACAGCACTCAACTACGAGTGTTTGTTGATCCGGACTTGTTGCAGAGCCCAGCAAGTAGTTCCCCGTGGGAGTCGTCTATCCTGTGTTCTCGAAAGAAGGACACAGGTCATGAGTGCACCAGCCGATTACATCGAAGTAGAAATAGCCGTTGCCGCTGATGTGGCAAAGGTGTGGTCGTTTGTCAGCGACATCAATGTTCCTGCGCAGTTCTCCCGGGAATTTCAGGGAGCCGAATGGCTCGACACGCCTGGTCTTGGCGGCACGTTTCGTGGTGACAACGCCGTTGGGGAGTACAAATGGTCAACCACGTCGGTCGTCACCGACTTCATCGAAAATGAATCATTTGCATGGACGGTCGGTTCGGTGGAAGAGCCGGTCGCAGTGTGGGGCTTTACGCTCTCCGGCCACGACGGCGATGTGCTGTTGAAGATGCATGCAACGATGGGGTCGGCGATGAGCCCTCCACGTGCATCTGCCGCAAAGGATCCGGAGAACGCAGAGATGATTATCTCAAAGCGTCTTCACCAATGGTCGAAGAACATGACAGCCACAGTCGAAGGCATCAAGTCGCTCAGCGAGCAATAGACAACGATAATTACGTTCAGTATTTCAGCAATCTGTTGATTACCTTTTTGCGCAGTTTTTGACGCCGGGTCTTCATTTGTTGCAGGAGTGCTTCCGTAGCCTCAATCGTGGTCGATGTGTAAATGGGTTGAAGGTAGATACGGGCATCCTTAATCGCTGCTTCGTGAATTCGTAAATCCTAAAACTCACCCAATCTGTCTTGAAGGTGAAGCAACCGCGGGAGAACTGAATCATCATTCTTCGGCGTACAACTTGCCGAGTGGGGTTGAGAAGTAGGGCTGCAGTCAAAAAGGGTTTCCTAAACCAAACTTGGCGTGCCGCCGTTTGGTCACGACACGAAATTACGAGTTTTCATCGACCCCGATTTGTTGCAGTATGACGAGTTGTGGGCGGCGGCCGGTACATGGAATGACAACTTTGCGATATCGCCGTCTGATCTCGTGCGAGTTAGCGTTGGCGCGGTCACCGTCCTAAAGCGCTAGTAACTGTGCAGGCATGGGTGCTAGCATGCAAGCATGAGTCAAGTTTCGTGGAGAGCAGACGACAAATTGGTGGCGCGTGTAAAACAAGTTGCTGGCACACATCGAATGTCGATGAACGAGTATCTAACACATGTTCTCGATGTTGCGACAGACCCAAGTCGAGCATCAAGTGCCGAGCAACAGTTACGTGAACGGCTGATGAGCGCAGGTCTTCTCGTGATTTCCAAGCCAATAGGTCGCGGTCGACCGTCTCGCGCAGAGGTGAATGCAGCAGGCGAACGCGCCAAGCACGGAACACCGTTGTCGGATTTAGTCGGCCAAGGTCGATGACAGTCTTTGTTGACAGCTCGGCCTTGGTCAAACTCTATGTTCCAGAGTTTCAACACGATTTCGTTAGATCGATTGACGAGCCAATCTATATTTCAACGATTGCTCAAGTCGAAGTGCCGGCTGCAATGTGGCGAAAACATCGACTAGGAGAAATCCAGGCAGTAGACGCGATGTTGTTGTGTGCAGACTTTGTAGCAGATGTGAATGGCGAGGGCGCATCGGCCCCACGATTTTCGGTTATTTCCCTCGTAGATGAGATCGTAAGTACAGCCGCTCGACTTGTCGCAATACACGCAATCCGTGCGTACGACTCCGTTCAATTGGCGACGGCTATTGTCGTACGGACAATCGCCATCGATGCAATCGGATTCGTAACATTTGATCGAAGTTTGCACACCGCGGCGGCATGCGAAGGATTTACTTCATTGCCACATGAAATCGCTTGAATGGCAAACGGATACCTACTCGTGTGTGATCTTGTGCACTTTGCCGTTAGGCATTGTGGTCCCTGATAAATCTGCGCCGGTCAGGTTGGCGCCGGTTATATCTGCGCCAGTTAGGTTGGCGCCGGACAGGTGAGCATTGGTCAAGTTCGCTTGGTGGAGGTGGGCTTTGGAAAGGTTCGCACCCGTCAGTTGTGCTTTGGAAAGTTTTGCCTTAGCCAAATTGGCATTGGTCAAGTTCGCATTTGAGAGATTTGCATGGGTCAGATTTGCTTTGCGCAAGTTGGCGCTCATCAAATCGGCGCCAGACAGATCCGCATTAGATAAATCGGCGTCATTCAAGTTGGCATTATGCAGTCGTGCACCGGGCCCGATTTCGTAGCCGTTCACTTGCATAGCCACAACATAGTGGGGCGCAACCATTTTGTGATTATTGTTGAACCCGCATCATTGCCAGCCATAGATGGCGTAGTGGAAAGGCACCGAGATCGTATCCAAGAGTTGCTTGCTATGAGTTGCCGGGAGTGGCGTGACTAAGTTCCAGTTCTCATTCGTGGCAAAGGTATGGGAGTGGGATGGACCGCAGGCTTGGCATTTTGCGAGCCTTCCTGTAGATCTCGCTGACCTTGTGAAGGAATCTTTTGGCCATAATGCTCGGGGATTCAAATCGCTTCGAGTTGAAGTCAAGATTTCAGATGAGATTTGGCGAACTTCAATCTTTCCTGACAGTAAACGAGGAACATACTTGCTTCCAATAAAGAAAGACATACGAAAACGACTAGGTGTCGAAGTTGGCTCACGAGTCAAGATTGAAATTACGATTCTGTAGTGACATGTTCTCATAATTCGTCGCCGCAAAGACACTTGTCGTGTTTATCGAATTAATCGAGACGCTTTCGTGCAATCAATTCATCGTGCGGAATGATGAAGTAAGCAGGATTGGTTTGACTCCACGAAATCCACCCATCGTGCATAATCTGTAATTCACGATCAGTCAACAAGTTCAAAGTTTTGGCATGGTCGGCGAAATTTGAATTCAAAACACGATCTGCCCAGGTTTCGCCCCACCATTTCACATCAGCTGGCGTTTCAAACACCCATGTTGAGGAAGATTGTTTGACAATCTCCAGCGAAGCTTCAGTCGCCCAACGTTTCAGGTGGCGACCAGCGTCTGGTTCACCACCGCAGAATTTTGCGACAGCGATGTACGTGGTGAGCCACTTTTCGAGTACGGAAGATATTGGAGACCACGAATACGCCGAATGTTCCGAATCTCTCACAGCGATCACACCCGTAGGTCGAACCACCCGAGACATCTCGGCAAGAAGCGCGACGGGGTTGTTGACATGCTGAAGAACTTGATGGGCATGCACGACATCAAATGAGTTGTCATCAAATGGCATGTGGTAGGCATCGATAGTTTCAAAGGAAACATTCTCACGATGTTCGGCGGCCGCGGCAATCTCGATGACGTTTTCCGATATATCAACGCCAATCACGGAACCTTGAGAGCAAAGTGACCCGAAATCATTTGTTAGTGATCCGGGTCCACATCCAATATCGAGAATCATTGAGTCTGTCGAGATATACGGAACGACATATTGCGCTGAATTAGCTACCGTCCGCCAACTGTGGCTTTTGAGTACCGCTGACTGGTGACCGTGGGCATATGGAACATTCACACTAAGAATGTTACCTTTTATGTCTCGAGGTAATTATGAGGAGCATAAATGTCTGAATGGATCTATTTTCTGCATCCGCCGCGACCAGATTTTGCCGCAACTATTTCACCAGACGAAGAAAAACTATTTGGCGAGCATTTCACATACCTAAAGACATTGCACGAGAGTAAGGTCTTGATTTTGGCAGGACCCACACTTGGTTCAGTCAATACTGGCATCTGTATTTTCCGGGCCCCGGACGAATCCTCCGCGCGCCGCGTAATGAATGATGATCCAACTATTCGGTCAAATATTATGACAGGAGAACTTCGTCCCATGATCGTTTCGCTTCTTGAAGGACGCAACTTTGCGTAATTCAGCGTTTGAACATAACTTTCTTCGATTTCAGGGCCGATTGCAGGGTTGGTTCGGCGTGCAAGATGACTCTGTCCAGACTCCTAAGGACCTTATGTGAGAGCTTCGGTGCTGTTTTCAGATAAGCGTTTAGGGCAAGAGATGTCATGGACTGTCAGGTATTCATTTCCGGTATTGCTTCGATCAACGACCGCAATCCGTCTGAGTCGCCCACAACCAATAATTTTTCAAGTGGACATCGACCGGTAAGAAAGAGAACAATGTCTGAAGCAGTTCCAGTAACGTCAACCGTATTTCCTGCCCCTTCGTTCATATTCCAACTGGTGTTGGCATCAGAGGCAATTAGACAAATGTGTGGAAGTCCCAATTTTTGAATGGAAAATCGGTGTACGTGCAAGAACTCTGGGATTCCATCAGTCGCGATTTCAAGTGGAAGCGGTGAAGGAGGGGAAATAGTCAATTCGGCATCCCAGCGATGCAGTTCAGCCTCTTGAACCTGGTGCCGCGCGACTGCGATTGAAGTTTGTGGTTCGTCCCACCACGTCCAACACGGTGAAGTGTCCGGGGCTGAATTTATTGCATCAATAAGCGTACGAGTTTGGATCCGGAACCAATCTCCCGCGTCAAGAGGTGAATTTGGTTTTGAACCCTCACCTGGCCATGGAGCATTTGCATTGCCTTCACGAATGCAATGACCCCAAAAATTCTGGACCTCACCAATATGGGCTACGAGATCCAGAAATGTCCATTCGGGGCAGGATGGCACGGTGAATTGGTGATTATCAGCAGTTATCAATTCGGCAATTCGCTCCGACGATCGCGCGATTTCTTCGACATGGTTCATGTATCAAATAGTATGTGGCTACGGGGGTATCAAGTGAGTCAGATAAGCGTCGCATATTCGAGTACCAATGTCTTCCGCTGGCTGGAGCGAAGAAAATCAGCCTTGATAATTCCGCTTGGCGCACTAGGCGGGCTAACTCTTGGTGTTATTGCTCGCGCTTGGATGAGGTGGATTACGACAGACCCCGAGTTCACTTGGTCGGGATCAATTTTTATTGTTCTAGGATTCGTCCTGTTCTTTACGGGACATTCCTTGGTTCTCCTTGGTCGAAAAAAGGGCTGGTCAAGGACTTGGCTGACAGTTGCCAGGGTCATAGCCGCCATCCTTTCCCTTGGGGTATTCGGCGCTGCTGGGGCGTCAATGTTTCCGACAGTGCTCACCGCATCGCTGGGACTTGGGCGCACCGACTGGCCTCGCCCCGTCCGACGCGTACTCATAGTGCTCAGCCTGATCATTCCGGTTTTCATCGTGCGCGATATCGGTTCTGATTTTGGATGGAACGTAGTGACCGCCGGTCGAATAATTCTCTACGTGCTGATCTACCACATCATCATTTCGGCGGCTCGAATAACTGCGTCGCCGCAAGGAGACTCGTGGCGGATGAAACGAGCGGTGCGGATGACGATTCTGGGCGTACTTGCAGGACTCGTAATTTTCACTGTCGCCAGGGTTGCGCTTAGCTGATCGAGAGAATTCGAACCAACAAAACGAATTATGAAGTGGCGCTCACCGTGTGGGTTGAAATAATCGGCGATGTATTTGTGTAATTTGGAATATCACCCATGACAGCGCCAGTTTCAGCACTCGACATCGCAGCCTGCAGGTCTTCGATCGAGTCGAAGAAAATGTGAGCCGCCGCGTAGTAAGGAGAATCTGGCGCCGCAATGTCGGCTTCCCATTTCTTCAACTTGGGCCACTTGCCCGGCAACATTGGCATATGCGTTTTTAGCCAGTATTCGCTGTTGAAGTGAGTGCCTTCACCTCGTGGATACAAAACCAATACTCGAATCATCGCATTATTCTCCGTTCGTAAATGATCTTGACGGCGAACTTATCACTGCTTGAGATGTTTGGTGAAAAAGTCAAGAATAATCTCGAAGCGTTGCGCACGGTGCACTGGTGATCCGGAACGCGACAATTCATGCGTCTCGCCGGGGAACCGGTAAAACGTTACATCTTTACCTAGGAGTCGCATCGCCACGAATAACTCCTCGGCCTGACTAATTGGACAACGCAAGTCGTTCTCGCTATGAATAATGAGCAGCGGAATATTGATGTCACGAACTTGGCTAATTGGTGACATTCGCATGTACTCTTCCGGATCTTCAAGATGATTGGGACCATGTTCGACTCGGAAAACAGTGCCGACATCACTCGACCACTCTTCAGAGAGCATGTTGTTTACTGATCGTTCCGAACAAATGGCTTTGAACCGCTGGCCGTGGCGTCCGGCAAGCAATGTAGCCATGTAGCCGCCGTAGCTACCACCGAGCATTCCCACTCGTGTCGCGTCGCAGAATGAGTATTTTGCTAGGGCGAAGTCGAGTACGGCGAGAACGTCGGCCACATCGGCATCACCCCATCCAGTACCGGGGGCAACCATATGTTTGCGCCCAAGAATGGCTTGACCCCAGGCCTGTTCTCGACCGCTCGATCCACGTGGGTTGCTCATGAGGACCACGAATCCGGCCGCCGCCTGTATTTGCGCTTCGTCAAAGAGCGTTTCGCCATATTGAGTGTGCGGTCCACCGTGCACGTTGAGCAACACTGGGTATTTTTTTTGAGGGTCGAAATCCTTCGGTTTCATTATCCACGAATCAATTTCGGTAGGACCTCCGCTGTACGAAGAGCCGCATGGCACCGAAAAAAGTTCCCAAGATTGTGGAGTAGTGGCAGCGATAAGTGCGGCACCAATGTCGGTGAGGCGACGCTCCTTGCCCTTAACAAGTACATACAATTCGCTGCACTGATTCACTTCGCTGGCCACAAAGGCGATGGTGCCACCGGCCGAGTCGAATGATTTTGTTATTCGGCGACCATGAGTGAGATATGTCGGATCTTTTTTGCCTGACGCATCAACTTGTACGACATGCGCCGTACCGCGGTCTTCGGCATAAGCGATGAGCGTGTTGGAATCGGCCCATACCGGAGCGATGACTCCGTTTGTCGGGTAAAAAGTGCGGTCGAGCGATTTCGATACCCAGTTGCGCTGCTTCGAGGCGATATTGAGGACGCCGACATGTTCATTTTGAGGCTGTGTCAGCGGATCGTCATCGCCGATAAAAGCGATTCTTGTGCCATCTGGCGAAACGCTCGGTGAAAAAAGTAATCCGGTGTGGTCAGAAATCGTGTTGATTGAACCGTCAAGTTTTACTACATGCAAATCATTGGCCAGATCGATGTCCCAACCGTCGTGGAGGGCGCCATCAGTAACAACTCCCGACGAATCAGCGAGCCAAGCGGGGGATGAATGTTGACGTGCTCCAGGAGTGAGGTTTCGAGGTTCGGCCGTACCGTCGGCGGGGACCACATAAATGTGCGATGGTCGATCAAACACAAAGTCTTCACCATTGAGACGAGTAAAGAATGTTTCGATCTTTCGTGGCGCCATCCACGATTCGTCATCCTTTGTATATCGTTCGTCCTGAGTACGCGAGGTGAATGCAATCAATTTGCCATCTGGAGACCAGCAAACGCTTCCGATGCCATCAGGCATCGTGGCCACAGTCCGAATCTCTCCATTGGTGCCAATTGGAATTATGCACAAGGTTGTCTCACCCTTTTTCTCACTGCGGCCGGAAGTAAAGGCAAGCCAAGTGCCATCGGGGGACCACGATGGGTTTCCATCCCGCTTTTCGCCCGCCGTCAAAGGTCGAGGCGATGTCGATCCGTCGGAGCGAGCAACCCATACCTGAGATCGATACTTGTTGGCCTTGAAGTCCACGCGTGTGACGACATAGGCAACCTGTTGTCCGTCGGGTGACACTGCCGGAGATGCGGCACCGATTTGATGCGAAATTATTTTTTCAGCGAGTTCTAAATGGGGACTTTTCGTCTCTTTGGGCATTAGCCGATCGTAGTCTCCGTCGGGAGAAGGTCAAAGTAGATGAGAATGAGTTGAGTGTCGTTGTCGACGCTTTCGCCTTGCTTGCTCCACGAGTCCATATGGCTGGCACGAAAATCAGACGCGTTCAAGTCTCCTTCGGCCTCGGCAAGGGCAAACTCGTCGGGAACATCGCCAAACCGACACAGTTCCACCCGGGTGACTAACAGAGTGGCTACATGGTTCATGTCGTTATCGAGCATTGCCAATTTTTCTCCGACATGTTCAAATTGCTCATCCTCGGTTCGGTACTCGTCAATTAACCCAGCAGTGGCACGTTTGTTCCCGTTGATCACGAAATCGATGATGCGACTTCGGCTATCACCTCGGGTGCCAAATTCAATGCTTCGTAGACCGTTAACGACCGGAAAAGCCATAATGTATCGATGTTAATCACAACGTGAATTGACTTACGCGCCAAAGATTGGACCCTATCTATGGATGGCAACATGAGCGGGACTGTTATGCCTATCGATCCCGAAGCGTTTGCCAGCGCATGGATTGACGCTTGGAATCAACGCGATATTGATCTGCTCGTCTCTCACTACACGCTGGATGTTCGATTCGTTAGTCCTGTTGCCGCGGAGCGCACCGGGTCTTCAGTCGTCAACGGTCGGGAAGCACTAAGGATGTATTGGTCGGGCGCCAAACAATATAAGAAATTCGTCTTTACATTTGAATCCCTCATTTGGGATCCGGAACTTTTAGTCCTTGCCATCATCTACCGACGCGAAGTTGATGAACGTCACGATCGGGCGGTAGAGATTTTTCACTTCCGATCCGATGGACTCGTTAATTCGGGCGAAGCTCTGTACGGTGCTAAATTGATTTCGTGATCATTGCGATTGGAATTATTTTTCTAATCCTTGGTTTTGTGTTAATGATTCCTTCCGATTCGGTTCCAGGATCAGTTGCGATTAGAAATGTTCGGCTTGGTTCGTCGCATATTATAAAAACACCAGGACATCAGGACGATCTCGGGCGTCGCGGCAAATGGGTAAAAGGTTTGGTCGGATGTGCATTCTTTGGACTTGGCCTTCTGTTGATTGCGGTGGGATCCTGAGAATGGAACTAGCTCATGAAATTCTTGGCAGCGGCCCAATCGCAATTGTGATTCACGGTCTAACGGAGTCACGGGAGAGTTTCCGTCCGATACTCAAAGCGTTAGGCGAGCGTTACACCGTTCTCGCCGTCGATCTTCGTGGACATGGACATTCAAAGTCGGAAGAACCATACGATCTCATCTCTCTCGCGACAGATGTACACGACACGTTGAAATTTGCAGGATTGGCAAACTCAACTATCGCGCCGTTGGTCATTGGGCACTCCATGGGTTCCGTTGTGGCGACTGCGTATGGCGCGACCTTCCCGTGTCGAGCAGTAATCAACATTGATCAAACATTGAGACTTGCCGAGTTCAAGGAAGGGCTAGGACAACTCGAACCATTGCTGCGTGGCGATAAGACTTCATTCGATATGGCGATTGGAATGATTTTCAGCACGTTGCACGGACCGCTATTGCCAGACGAAGTTGCTCGACTGGTTGCCTTACGCCGTGCCGACCAAAACGTGGTGCTAGGAATGTGGGGACCGGTGTTTGATACAAGTTTTGAGGATCTCGACGCCACCATCAGTGCACTGGTCTCAGGAATCACAGCCCCGTATTTGTCACTGCACGGAAGCGCTGTGGGCGATGAGTACACCAATTGGATTCGGTCAATATTGCCAAACGTTACGGTGGAGTCATGGCCCGACCACGGACACTATCCACACCTGGTTGATTCGCCTAGATTTCTTGAGCGTGTTCGGTCGTTTGATTCGTCAATCTAGGGCTAGCTTCATTTCAAATTCAGTGACGTTGTCTCGCTCGCGCAATACTGTCGTGCCTGTTCTTCGAAAGCCGCGCTTTAGATACGCCCGCTCAGCACTGGTGTTTCCGTCCGTTACTTGGAGGTGGATTGAAGTGCAATCGTGCAGTTTCGACCAGGCAATAACTTCATCAATCAGTTGACCGGCGACATCATTTCCCCGCGACGTGGGATCCACCCACATTGACAACAGCCAACTAATCTCGGCAAAGTCATCATCGATTGCTCCGGTCACAAGTCCAATGGGCACACCATCGTCGTGCTCACCCACAAATGTGGCTGCGTCGTTTCTGGCTAGGCGTTTTCTCCAGTCGTCTTCGACGAACAGATATTCGTATTCATAGATAGATCCATATGCGCTCGGACTGTCAAGTAACGCTCGAAGGCGGATCTCACGCAGCACTGATTCATCGCCGCTGACCAGTCTTCTCATTTTCAACACCGCGATACTCGTTAGGCGGTCAAAATATCGACAGCCGCGCTGATCACAAGGAATGTAGTCACCGCGGTTCCTGCGGCAACAACGATGCGTCCAGTTGTCCGACTCGCGGCCCCGTGGACTAATGCAAATAGCCTCTCACCGCCGAAAGTCCGGAGAACTATCTGGACAACCATGGCGGCTCCAACCGGAGGAATGGCTCCAAGGAAGAACGCCAGGTAAACAAATGCACCACGACCGCCAGCAGTTTGAGTGAATTGATCAAGTCGTGCCGCAATTGCGGTAAAAGTTGTCGCAAACAGAATACCAGTTGCGACAAGTAACAATACCGCCAGCCAAAGTGGAGTCAGAATTGCGAAGTCAACATTGCTGGGAGCTAGCGCATCTGAAACTCCAAATGTCCCAATTACCAGAATGCCAAGAATTAGTCCGGCAGAACCTGCTTTGGCCGGCAACCAAGATCGGATGAATATGTATATGGCGGCGATAATGGTCCCGCCGCCCAGTCCGATGAAAATTAGGAATGCAAACGATCCGCCGAAAGTTATTTCGCCGACGGTTTCGCCGGCTTCGGTAAGACGTCCTTGGGCATTGCCAGAAGTTGCGCCAAGAATTCGCATCACAAGTCGACCAACGACCCCAAGAACAAGCACCCCAGCAATTGCTCCTGCCGTGAATACACCACCAACGGTCCTACTTGATCGCCGAAGTCGCTCGTGCCATTCACTCTCAACAGAAGGCGATGACCGGAACTTGAGCGGAAGTTGCCGCCAATTCCATGACACGAATACAGCGAAGACGATGCTGATCAATCCGAGTCCGACAACGACTACGTTTCCTAATCGCATTAGCCTCCACCCCCAAGTTGACAATAGTACAACGCAACAATTCATCAGGACGGTAAGAAATTAGACTGCTTGCAGTGCGGAAGGTTTAATCGAGATTGATGCTCTAACTGGCCAGATAAGTAGCAATGGCGCGACGGATAACGTCGCTACGTGTTGTGCGATCGCGCTTAGCACGGGAGTCGAGCGACTGGACAATTTCGTCGTCCAGCCGGACAGGCACGACGTTGGCAACCGACTTACCCATCATCGGACGACCGGGGAGTCGAATGAAAGTAGAAAGGTCAAATTCCTTTGTGGCGTATTCATCTGCCAAGCGGTGAAGGTCGGCGTCCGTGAGCACCTCGCCGGTCTTTAAGCGGTACTTTCGATTTCGTCTAGGCATATCCCGAATTCCTTTCCATCAATTCACTGAAACGGCGTCGCAAGGGCATGGAATGAATTATCACTAGGACATCACCTCGCTTCACCACTCCAATAAGTTCAAGAAGATTTCCTGCCGTGTCTGATCCAATGACAAGTAACTTTCTCTCTGGATAACTGGAGCTGAACTCAAAAAATGCGACAGCATGAGTATGGGCATGGACGATGTCAGAAGAATGAATTCCGTGCTTGAACGCTGAATCATATATCGAAACTGAACTATAACGTAATACGAAACTCCAGTCAACCGGAATTGGTGTTGATTGTTCCCGTTTCTTCTTCCGACGCGGCATTTGCTTGGAATGTGTGCGTTTATTGGTACGAATCGAAAATGGCGACACATTTCTGTGTCGCCGTTGACAAGCAAATGGGGAGATTTGCTTATCGCTTGATTGAGAACAGGCTTTCTGTCAGTGTCCAGCCATAATCCGATTTTGCGGTGGCGGTAATGGCGAAGATAAACAAAGCGCTTCCGGCCAAGGAGATATCTTTCCAGAATCCAATGCTTTCAGTTTGTTTGGCTTGCGGTTCACTCTGGTTCCAAAAGTCGTGCATTTTCAAAGCCATTATTGCGAGCAATCCGGCGAGAAGAAGTGCGCCGAGATCTGCATAGATCCCCAGAATTACTGAAACACCGCCGAAGAAAAGGATTAGTCCAGACGCGAGGACGGAGAACTTGGCCGCGGGAATCCTTTTGAATTTGGAATAGCCAGTCATGGCTTCGACCTTGGTGAAGTGGCTGATGCCTGAGATTATGAATATCAGGCCAAAAATGATCCTGCTGAAAATCAATACTGCGTTCACTGCTGCGCTCCTTAGTTGGCAACGCCCATTATTGGATATCGTTGAGACCGCAACTATATCGGAAAAGTAGTTGTGTTCGCAACCATTCTTTTAAAGATATTTTTCGGGTATCCTTAACCTATGTCTGAGCCAAATTGGTTGACTCCCGATGAAATGCGGGCGTGGCGCATGTTCATTTCCACTTCTGGAGATCTTTTAAAGGCCATTGAAGGCGATCTTGCGCCATTCCGATTGGACCTTGGCGACTATCAACTCCTGGCCATGTTGTCCGAGTCGCCCGAACAGCAATTACGCATGTGCGATCTTGCCGAAACGTTGCAACTTTCGAGAGGCGGGCTTACTCGCCGAATGGAGGGTGTTCTCAAGGCAAAACTCGTATCTCGGAGACGGTCAGATGACGATAAACGCGTTGCTTATGTGGTACTCACCTCCAAGGGTCTTGCCTTGCTCAAGAAAGCGGCACCCACTCATTTGTGCAGTGTTCGACGGATGATGATTGATCATTTGACGTCGGGAGAAATTAAAGCAATCGGATCCGCATTCGCCAAG
The DNA here is from genome assembly GCA_031401235.1 of Actinomycetota bacterium. Lineage (GTDB taxonomy): Bacteria > Actinomycetota > Acidimicrobiia > Acidimicrobiales > Ilumatobacteraceae > UBA3006. The sequence goes on along the minus strand of JANNRJ010000031.1, from coordinate 45,160 downwards.
ATTGCCGATCACCTTGGAAGAGAGATGGACTAGGCGCCCAGAGAGGCGTATTGCGGCTTGATCACTTCATTGATGAGTTTTAGACGTTCATCAAAAGGGGCGAAGGCGCTTTTCATTGCATTTACCGTAAGCCATTGGAAGTCGGCAATGGTCCAATCGAAGGCCTCGGCAAGCTGCTCAAATTCTTTGGTCATTGAGGTCGCGCTCATCAGCCGGTTATCGGTGTTTACCGTGACACGGAAGCGAAGGCGCTTTAACATGCCGATCGGATGGGTGGCAATCGAGGCGCACACTCCCGTGTTCACATTTGAAGTCGGACACAACTCAAGGGGAATTCGACGATCGCGAACATATTGGGCAAGTCGTCCAAGTTGTTCGTTGCCTAGGTCACCGGTTATGTCGTCGACAATTCGTACGCCATGACCGAGACGCTCCGCGCCACAGAACTGCAATGCCTCCCAAATCGAGGGCAATCCAAAGGCTTCGCCGGCATGAATGGTGGTGTGAAAGTTGGAGCGCTGAATGTATTGAAAGGCATCAAGATGCCGTGTGGGTGGATAGCCAGCTTCGGCGCCGGCGATGTCGAAACCAACTACACCCTCATCTCGCCAGCGCACGGCAAGTTCGGCGATTTGAAGGCTGCGGGCCGCAGTGCGCATTGCACAGCACAGCGCATACACCGTGAGTTTGGTTCCCGCCGAACCACGCTTGAGACCATCAAGCACGGCCCGCATAACTTCATCCAGAGTGAGTCCGGCCTCGGTGCTCAGTTCCGGTGCGAATCGAACTTCGGCATATACCACTCCGTCTTTGGCTAGATCCTGTGCGCATTCGTATGCCACTCGTTCAATGGCGTCGCGGTGCTGCATGACTCCAACGGTGTGGGCAAAAGTTTCGAGATACAAGACCAGGTCATTGCGCTTAGCACCGCGGTGAAACCACTTTTGCAGCTCCGCGACATCGGTGGTAGGTAACTTTGAGTACCCGTACTCACGTGCAAGATCAATTACCGTCTCGGCACGTAATCCGCCATCAAGATGATCATGCAAAAGAACTTTCGGCGCCTTGGCCAAGACTTCCCCGGCGATTGCCATGTGAAAATTCTACGTCTGTGAACTCGCATTGAGCGCATCGAGGAGGGTGTTCCAACCAAGTGTTGCGCATTTGATACGAACCGGAAATTTCACGACTCCTTGCAAGGCCTCGAGATCACCCAAGTTGAGTGATTCATCAACTGGCGTGGCATCTCCGTCCTCTTCAATGGTCATCATGTGTTTGAAACGGCGCACAACTTTGCGCACCTCGTCTACCGATTTTCCCTTGATCGCTGTGGTCATCATCGATGTTGAACTTTGACTGATGGAGCATCCAGAACCATTGAAGCGAACATCGCTTACTACGCCGTCTTTGACAATGATGAAAACGCGAATTTCATCTCCACACAGCGGGTTGTAACCCTCAGCAGATACCGCCGGCGGATCGAGTTCGCCGCGATTGCGAGGGGTGCGATAATGATCGAGGATAATTTCGCGGTAAAGATCTTCAAGGCCAGGCATGTGGTGCTCCTTCGTAAACTATCTCAGAAGATATCGGACGCACTGTCAAGTGCATTAGCCAAGGCGTCGGCATCTGCTTCGGTGTTGTACAGATAGAAACTTGCACGCGCCGTGGCATTGGTGCCAAGGACACGCATCAGTGGCTTGGCGCAGTGATGACCCGCGCGGATACAGACGTTGTGTTGGTCAAGTACTTGACTCAAATCATGGGGGTGTATTCCGCGAAACGAAAAACTGAAGGTTGCACTGCGTTGTTCAGGGTTCACTGGTCCGTGAATAGTGATGTCATCGCCGAATCGTTGAACAAAGGTGTTCAGAACATAGGCGCTCATTTGCATTTCATGCTGACGGACATTCTGCATGCCAATTCGCTCGAGGTAATCGATCGCCGCGCCGAGCCCAACTACTTCAGTTATCGGTGGGGTGCCGGCTTCAAATTTGGCTGGGAGTTCGGCTGGAGTGAATCCATCTAGTCGGACATCGGAAATCATGTTTCCGCCACCTAGAAAAGGGGGCAGCTCGTCGAGCAGTGACTCTCGCCCCCACAGCACTCCGACACCCGATGGACCGCACATTTTATGCGAGCTAAAAGCAATGAAATCTGCATCCCATACACGTACATCGGTTGACAGATGAGGTACCGACTGGCACGCGTCGACGATGGTGAGTGCACCGGCCCTGTGGGCAGCGGCGCAGAGTTGCGAAACAGGTGTAATAGTGCCAAGCACATTGGACATCGCCGTGAAGGCAAACACTTTGACCCCGTTCAGCAGTGTGTCCAAGTCGGCGATATCTAATTGTCCATCAGCGGTGAGTGGAACCCAGCGCAATTGAATTCCCCGTTCGGCGACCAACATGTGCCATGGCACGATGTTGGCATGATGTTCGAGGTGGGTGAGTAGCACGACATCACCTGAGTGCAAATTGGCGCGACCCCAACTCATGATCACGAGGTTCAGTGCCTCGGTGGCGTTCTTGGTGAAGATGATTTCGTTGGATTTATTGGCATTGATAAAGCGGGCAACCTTGGTGCGGGCATCTTCATAAAGGTCAGTTGCTTCCGTGGCCAGTTGGTAGGCACTTCGATTGATCGGCGCATACGCAGTTTCCATGAACGATGTCATTGCATCGATAACCGCCTGCGGTTTTTGCGACGTGTTGGCACTATCCAAATACACCAGTGGCTTGCCATTGATCTCTCGTTGTAAAACGGGAAAATCTTTGCGGATGCGGGCAACGTCGAGAGTCATAGGTGATCTCCGTTATACCCGTTCACTGCGGTATGCCTCATAACCGGACCGCTCCAATTCAGCGGCGAGTTCCATTCCACCACTTTTCACAATTTGGCCGTCAATCAAAATGTGCACAACATCGGGCTGAAGTTCGTCAAGTAACCGTTGGTAATGGGTAATCAGCACGATTCCAAGAGTTGGTCGCTCGGCACGAACTTCGCGAATTCCATTGGCCACGATACGTAACGCGTCGATATCGAGACCAGAATCGGTTTCGTCAAGTATTGCTAGTTCGGGTTCCAAAATTGCCATCTGCATGATTTCATTGCGTTTTTTTTCTCCGCCAGAGAATCCTTCATTGAGATAGCGATCAACAAATGAAGAATCCATTCCCAGTCGCTTCATCCAGCTCATCGCGCTAAGTCTTAACTCCAACACCGAAAGATCAATACCTTTACGTGCCGAAAGTGATTGACGTAGAAATTGGATGACCGAGACTCCAGCGATTTCTTGCGGGTATTGAAACCCAAGGAATATGCCAGCCCTGGCGCGGGCATCGGTCGACCATTGGCTGATGTCGTCACCTTTGTAGAAAATATGGCCTGATGTAACTGCATATTCTGGAGAGGCCAGCAAAGTGTTGGCAAGAGTGGATTTTCCAGAGCCATTTGGGCCCATGATGGCGTGAATTTCGCCAAGATTTACGGTTAGGTTGAGCCCTCGCAAGATTTCGGCGTCACCTTCGACAGGCTTGGCATGCAGATCTTCTACTCGGAACAACTCGGTCACAACGTCAATTGTATTCAGGGTTAGGGGTATTACCACTATGGACGTAGTGGTAATTATTTACCCCGTAACGCCCGCCAAAGTGCTCGATATGTCGGATACTCGTATTCGGCGGTGACATATCCGATGCGACGTAATTCGCGGTGATAGGCCGGAAGCGATCGAAACGGAATGCCGGAGTCGACATGATGAGCCAAATGCCAACCTATGTTGTATGGCACGAGCATGAATCGAGCAACGGCTGCTTGTCGCACGCTATGAGTAGTAATTCGTCGATCAGTGTCGGCGCGTAGTCCGCCATGTTCGGCGATCGAGCGAAGCCGATTAATAGCTCGCCAAACGGTGAGGAATGGAAGTAACCACAATCCGAAATAAACGAATGGATGACCAATTGCCGCCAACACCGCGAAAATGAACAGTTGTACCGAGAGTATTTTCAATTGAGTGGTGCGTGAGCGGGAATCGCCATGAAACAGCCCGGCAAATTGGTCGCGCATCAACCGTATGCCAGTAATGCCGGCGGTATCACGCACGAGTTTTCGACGGAAACTTTGTCGAGTAATCGGGTAGTTCGCATATAAGGCAATGTCGGGTTCGTTTGGACCAAATTCTTCGCGGTGGTGTGCCATGTGTACGAACCGATATCCATCGGTATTGACGAATGATGGGTAGCCAAGTAACCATCGACCGGCGAAATCATTAATCGATTTGTTGGCAAATAACAGGCGATGAGCCGATTCATGCATCAGTGATGCGAACTGAGCATGGGAGCGACCCATCAGCACAAATGCCACAACGTAAATGAACGGATTGTGGAGTGTTATGGCAAGCCAAATGATGCCGATCGTCTGGGCGTAAAGCATGACCAAGGTAATTGCATTGCGTAATCCGGCAATGTGACGAAGCTCGGAGCGCCACTCGGGGGTCGGTCTTCCGTCTTGGCGGATTTTTGTTGACCCGATCTGATGTCCGAGCACCGTTGGTGCCGGCACCATGCCACCGAGTTTTGCTGTTGTATTCACTCCCACAATCATTACCAGCCGCGCTCGATCCATGCTGCCAACTGCGGGCGTTCGACACCGATTGTCGTGTCGGCGCCATGTCCGGGCAGGACAATCGTTTCGGCAGGAAAGGTAAGAAGTTTGGTGTCAATACTGTGAATAATCGTGGCAAAGTCGCCACCATCAAGAGTGGTATTGCCAGGCCCGCCTGGAAACAAGGTGTCACCGGTAAAGAGCAACGGCGTTCCTGCAACTGCGAACGAAATAGATCCTTCGGTATGCCCCGGATTATGAATTGCATGCAATCGCAAATGTCCGATCTCTAGAATTTCGGCGTCATCGATAAATACGTCATATCCGACGTCCTTTAGACGTGGTGCGTCTAGGGCAGTCACTGCGACTTCGTAGCCTGCTTCTCGCATCGCAGGAATTGCTTGAATATGGTCCCAATGACCATGGGTTTCCAAAACGCGACGAACACCGAGCGCTTTACATAATGCAAGTAGTTGCTCGTGCTCATTGGCTGCATCTATGAGTACAGCAATTCCTGTGGCGCGACAGCGAACGACAAAGACATTGTTTGCGAACGGACCGACTACAACTTTGTGTACCTCAACATTCGTGTCACTCCAATGCAAAGTGTTCGTGATGTTCATGTCGATATCACCTCAAAACCAAGTGCGAGTGCCACTGGAATTTGACCAGCATCAAATGTGATGAAGCGAATTGGTTGGGGCAGTCGCTGAGCGGCGGCCAAATGTATTGCATCGCTGATCTGCAGCGGCTGCTCACGGCTAAGAAGAGCGGCGTCATTTAGACATCGCTGATCTACGGGCACAACGGCAACATAGTCCCAAGTGCGACGAAGAGCATCTTCAAGATCGTTGCGCAATACCTCTTCGTCAGTGAGGTGATCAATTAATGCGATGGCTTCGCTCAAGGCAAGTGCGCTGGCACACCACGTTTGATCACGTTGCATTGCCTGTTCGACAACTGTCCGGGCGGCACCTGGTATGTGCAGGGCAACGAGTGCGCTCGTATCGAGCACCACCGTCATCCGCGAACCTGGCGAAGTAATTGATCGATACGAGTACCACTGTGCACAGTTATTGGGTCGCCGATTCTGAATGTCCCAGTGCGCCGCGGGGCAATCACGGCACCCGTAGCGATGAGATCAGCAATCACGGGCGGGCCCGAGGCGAGCGCTTCGACGGGACTAAGAATTGCGGCCGGTTCGCCGGAGACCGTGACAATGATTCGTTCGCCAGCACCAGCTCGTCGTATATATGTAGAAGCCTGTTGGCGGAGATCGCGAATTCCAATACGACGAGTCATATCTTCACCCTAGCCACATAGCGACCAGTTGTGTACACCTATGTACACGAGCCGATTGGTGGGCTAGTTACGACTTAGGCGATACTTAGTGTCATGAACTTTGCCTTTACTGAAGAACAAGAAGAGCTTCGCAAAACCGTACGTGCATTTCTTGAAGCCAAGTCACCTGAATCAGCCGTGCGCGAGCAGATGGAAACAATCAATGGAGTGGATCCGGCTGTTTGGAATCAAATGGGCGAGCAAATGGGTTTGCAAGGCCTGCACATTCCAGAAGAATTTGGTGGTTCGGGTTTTACCCAGATCGAGCTTGGAATCGTGCTTGAAGAAATGGGCCGGGCCTTGTTGTGTGCTCCATTTTTTTCGACCGTTGTCCTAGCGGCAAACACGTTATTGCAAAGCGGTGATAGTGCGGCAAAGTCGAAATATTTACCAAGCATTGCCAGTGGCGAATCAACTGCGACGTTGGCTTGTACCGAGCCTTCCGGCAAATGGGATGAATCCGGTATCACAATGGTCGCCAAAGGTTCAGGTAGCGACTGGAAACTGAGTGGAACCAAAATGTTCGTTATTGATGGCTCCACCGCGAATTTGATTCTGGTGGCCGCGCGAACTACTAAAGGCGTCACGCTCTTTGCCGTGGATGGCAATGCCAAGGGACTTGTTCGAACACCGTTGTCTACGATGGATCAGACTCGCAAACAAGCAAAACTTGAATTCGACGGCGTAGATTCCGAACTCATCGGTGTCGAGGGCGAAGGTTGGAATGTTCTATCCACCGTGTTTGATCTTGCCGCGGTTGCGTTAGCCGCTGAACAGGTCGGCGGTGCGCAAAAAGTTCTTGAAATGGCGGTCGAATATGCCAAGGTTCGTGTGCAATTTGGTCGTCCGATTGGAAGTTTTCAAGCGATCAAACACAAGTGTGCTGACATGCTGCTTGAAGTCGAGTCGGCCAAGTCGGCTGCGTATTACGGTATGTGGTGCGCCAGTGAAATGAACGACGAATTGCCGTCTGTGGCATCGCTGGCCAAGGCGTATTGCTCCGAGGCATATTTTCACGCCGCCGCCGAAAATATTCAGATTCATGGTGGAATCGGATTTACTTGGGAGCATCCGGCCCATCTCTATTTCAAGCGGGCTAAGTCAAGCGAGCTTCTCTTCGGCGATCCCACATATCATCGTGAGCTGCTGGCTAAACGTATTGGCATTTAGCTACTTATTGTCGGCAGCATGTCTGCTGTAATTCTAATCTTTGCAATCGTCTCGGCAATAAGTGTGTTTGCGATCGCGTCGGTCGTGATTGGTCGAGAGGCGCATCGTTTGGACGGCGTCGCCCCTCGTACGATCTATCAATTGGACGAGGCGATTAGTTTCGTGGCGGATCGCTTGCCATCAGAAACTCAAGCGCGATTGACATTGGATGAATTGAGTAAATTGCTGGTGTTGCACATGGATTGGTTGCGTCTCAAGGGATTACAGCCACAAGATGTGGTCGACCGAAAGCAAGACATTACTGACACGGTGGTCATTGGCGAAGAAACTCTTACTGCCTATCTCTTGGGCGAAGCCGAAAAGGTCCGGGTTGAAGTATTGGATGATGTCGACATTGTGTACGTGGTGCGCGCGCACATGGACTATTTTGACGCAATTGGTGCGGTCGGTCCAAGTGCATCAAGTAGTGATCTTTGACCAATCCGATTTTGCTTCCACACCGAAACGTATCGTTCTAGATGAGGATTGAAATAAGGATCATTGTCAAGTTTGTCTCGCCAGCGTGCTCCGATTTTTGCCACTTCAAAAGTTTGCAGACGCGGTGATCGTGTTTGCGATTCAAAATGAAAGAATTGGGCGTAGGGGGTGAACACCACGCGATACCCGAGTTCTTGCACCTTTAGTCCGAAGTCGACATCGTTGTAATTGCTTGGAAAGTCGGTGCATAACCCACCAACTTCATTGAAGACGCTGCGTCGAATCAATGCGCACGCGGCAATGACACCCGATACTTCTCGTTGTACACGCAGCAAGTGTTGGGCTCCAGTGAATGTGAGCGGCCGGCTGCGGTAGAGGTCGTATGGGACGGGGTTGAGAATATGCCCCGCGCTTTGAATGGTGCCGTCCTCGTAGAGCAACATTGGACCGACCATTGCCACACCCGGGTCGGCCAGTATCCCGACCATCGTATGTAGCGCGTCGGGTGAAATTATTTCGGTGTCGTCGTTGAGCAACAACACCAATTCCGAATCACTTGTCACGACCCCCAAATTAATTTTTTCGGCGAAGTTGAATGGTCGCGAAAACTCGATGAATCTAACGTGTGCACCGCCGGCCTCGGCGATTGCTCTCCGTGACTCATTGGGCGTCGATGTATCGGCAACCACAATTATTTCAAAATTCTTATAGGTGGAGCGCTCGAGCAATGTTTCAATTGTGTGGGCGGCCAGTACCTTGGGTGTTCCATGAACGGATTCGACCGTCCCGCATGTCGGAATGATGATGGTGATGTTGGGTTCATTGGAAATTCGTCGCCTCACCCGCACCACGGCGAGGTTCTCGTCGGCATCGCAATCGGCATTGACTCCGGTGCGCGCGCAATGTCGACGAACCGCCTCTATTGAGCAAGTTGGCTGTAGATGCTCATGGTCTGACGCATACAACAGTTCGGCAATTCGCACCGGTGATTTCGCGAGTTCTCCGAGTCGAAGTGCGCGGTCATGGGCGTGAGCAACTGCGAGTACATCCACGCCACCGGCTTGGTTCACGAGATCGATCGGTGCGACGAGCAATTCGCCGACATAGCAGTGCGAACGTAGGCGTTCGGGCGACCAGCCCGGGCGACGGACTTCAGTTGGTTCGTCCCATCTACTGATTGAGCCATGTGTTGAGTCACCATAAAGAAGATCGTGATGAGGATTACTGGCTAGAAACTCATTGAGCACATCAAGCGTCTGTGGCAAGAGTGAATCACCGACGCGCATAAAAATGATGTGACTATGGATCTCCGACGACTTTGTGATTTGAACATGACGGGCACGTAATCGGTTCGGACGTACCGCCGATGTGTGATCCGAGGTGAGACCAAAAATGACGAGTGATAGTGGAGACTGAACTGTGCCGGATAGCGATTTCAATGTTCGTTTGATCTCGCCTCTGTTTGCGGCATGAGCATCAATGGCAATGGTGAAATTGTTCATCGAGCCAATTTCTTGATCAGGAATCGAATTGATTTGGGCAAATGGCGGTAAGAAAACCGGATTGGCCGCAACCATGGTTGATGGACCCAGTCGATCTGAAAACTTGCTTGAGATTCCTTGGCAAAACTGTCACGGAAGTGATAGCCCTCCATCGAAGTGGAATCACCATAAGTGTCACGAACACGTTGTTCGACGCGGGCTCCAATTTCGGCATCGCGATTCGCCAGTTCGGAAAGTGCTCGCTCGCGTTGGGTCCCAACCGAACTGTCAAGCGGTCGAAACTCTCCGTCTGACATGCCTTTGAGCCTAATGATTTACCGAACCACTAGATCATCATGTTGAGATTCTGCGCGATTCGCAGTCCAAGTTCTTTGTCACCAGTGGCAGACCAACGTAACGTAGCGGCCTCGGCGGATTCTCGACCGGTGGCTAGTGCGACAAATGTATTGCTGTCAATCGAGAAAATTGTTCGCACATTTATTGGGGGAGTATCTACAACCGCGGCGCGACCATTGAGTACGGTGATAAATAGTGAGCGATTCACCGGACCGGTAATTTGGAAATATACCGATTCGCCTTCCGGCGTTGCGGATCGCTTGCCGATCACCATTGGTAATGTATTCAGCAGTCGATCGATGGTGCTCTCTGCCGCTGGACCCGACTCGTGTCCCGGAATATTCAGTGCTCGGCGAATGTCTTGTTCATGAACCCAACAATCCAACACTCGCAACTGTAAAAAGTCGGCAACGGTCCCCGGGCCAAGGGGAGTTCTAGCTGGAGTTGAGAAGTACGACTCTTCGGCTGAGCACAAGGCTGCGGTACGGCGAGTGACGATATCGCTCCACTCGCTGAGAACTTGCGCGCCTGTGAGCGAGCGACGAGAATCAACCTCGTGTTCATTTGCTTCGCCAATGGGATTTTTGACGTAGTCGCGCGGCACTGAACGGTGTGCGGTCGGTTCCACACCCATCATCCCGCGTTCGATTCCAACGAGGTGAGAGATGTTGTCTTGTACCGACCAACCTGGGCACGCCGTCGGAGTTTTCCATTGAACCTCAGTCAGCGGGGCGCAAAGTGCACCAATCGAAGACCACGTGGCGAAGAGTTCGTCGAGAGTATTGGTCGGAATCATGAATGGCCTCGTTCAAGTAATTAATGCGTTGGTTTCTGAATGGTCTTCCATTGTCGTGCAGCCAAATACGGCGTAAACAATTCGGCAATTTGATCGCGATCAGATTTAGTTTTGGGCGTCTTAATTTCATACAGACCCGGAAACGAGCCGTATGCAATAGTGAGGTCCCATAATCTGAGTGCCTCATCGCCCATCGGCGCCGGTATCACAACCGGTCCAAATACGGCACGGTTACTTGGGAACACTAAAATTGGAACTCCAAAACCGGCGTATTCGTTTGTTGCGCGCTCGTGGTCGGCACGAACCTCATCATGAGTAGTGGTGTCGGCAACGGCGTCATCCCATGCGGTTGTTGGCGCATTTATTTTGGCGAGCAATTCAATGGCAACATCACGTTGATATGGTCGACGGCCGTCAACATGTAATGCATGACCAATGATTCCGTACCAGTCATCGCATAACTTCATACTGCTTCGGCGCAACAACGCCCCTACGCGCATCGGGGTCCATCCGTATGAAAGTTCGCGCTCCCACGGATGCTTCTTGCCTTCAACGTGATTGATCTCTTCAAGGCTGAAGAATTTCCATGAAATTTCCAAATTGTTAAGCCGCCGTATCTCGCGAATCCATAGCGAGGTTTGGTATGCCCATGGACACATTGGGTCAAAGTAAAAGTCAATGTGCTCGATAGTCACAAAGGCGCCCTTCCTACGACTTCCAATTTAGATCGTGGAAGTAATGTATGACGTGACGGCTAGATTCGTGTCATGGATCGACCATCGCAGTTTGCCCATATTCGATATTTGGGTGATAAACGAACTCAATTGGTGTATGACCTTGATTCTTGGGTCGATGCGACGATTATTAATGACATCGTCGCCAATCGAGTGGGAGCAAGTTTTGGACCCGATTCTCTTCCTGAGGCTCGTAATCGCGGATACACCCTGGCCCGCGAGGGCAAAACTCGTCGGCATCGCAAGCCACGCATCTAGATTGCGTCGAACAAGTGAATAGCAGTTTTCTCTCAGGTGGATTGAATCTGGCGAGTTATCTCGTGCAACCTCAGGGTAAATCTGGTGCTCTTCCAGCAATGGTGCTTTGCCACGGATATCCAAGTGGTGGAATTGATGCTCGCCAATCGGCCGGGTCATTCCCGGAACTATGTGATCGAGTTGCCAATGAGCTTGGCTGGATTGCGATGACATTTACATTTCGTGGATGCGCCACGAGCGAAGGTGATTTTTCGATGCAAGGTTGGGTAGATGATTTGCGCGGCGCCATCACCCATGTTGTGGCCGAAACTTCGCCGAGTGGTGTTTGGCTGGTCGGGAACAACACTGGTGGGTCACTGGCGCTGTGTGTGGCGGCCGATGATCCGCGAGTCAGTGGGTGCGCATTGCTCGGGGCTCGCGCCGACTTTGACGACTGGGCCGATCATCCGCGTCGGTTTCTAGAACACTCGCGCGAGATTGGAACCATTCATCGACCTGGATTTCCACCATCGGCAGATGAATGGGCACGCGAACTACGACGTTTTCGCCCGACCGAAGCTGCTCGCCGACTTGCCCCACGACCATTGTTATTGATGCACGGTGACGACGATGAAATTGTGCCAACAGCCGACTCGCGGGTGCTGGCACAAGCACACGGCGACGCCGAATTGCAAATCATCGGCGGTGCAGGTCACAGATTGCGCCACGATCCACGGGCAATGGCGGTACTGCTGGGCTGGCTAGATCGTCAACGCACTAGTGCTGCGGGGTAATCGCCGACTTGCGATGCCAGTTCCAAGCGCTTGTGATGATGTCTCGAAGGTCGTGGGTTGACTTCCAACCGAGGATTTCGTTAATGAGAGCGGGATCGGCGTATCCCGAAGCTGGATCGCCAGGGCGTCGTGCAGCAATGTTGTAGGAAACTTTTCGTCCGCTTACTTGTTCAGCCATGGCAATGACTTCTAAAACCGAGTGTCCGATTCCGGTGCCGACATTGAGTGCCAAAGTTGGACCACCGGCGGCAAGATATTCCAGCGCTTTCAAGTGTGCCTCGGCGAGATCTTCGACATGGATGTAATCACGAACGCAAGTGCCATCAGGTGTCGGATAGTCATTGCCGTTAAGAGAAAAGTTGCCACTATGCCCAAGCAGGGTTTTCATCACTATCGGCACGAGATTTTGTGACATTGACCAGTCTTCGCCAATGCTGGCATCGGAACTTGCCCCAGCGGCATTGAAGTAACGCATACTCACTGAGCGCAAGCCAATCGCGCTACACGAAGCAAGAAACTTCTCGACTACCACCTTTGTCTCGGCGTACACACTTTCGGGATGCAACGCTGCATCTTCCGATATCGGCACCGATGCAGGAGTTCCATAGACGCCGGCTGATGAAGAAAACACGAGCCGGTCAACTCCATTGGAAAGCAGTGCTTGAACCAGAGCGATCGTCCCAGACACGTTGTTGTTGTAATAACGAAGTGGTTGCTCCATCGATTCGCCGACTGCTTTGTACGCCGCAAAGTGAATTACTTCGTTGATGTCATACTTGCGACAAATTTTGTTGATAATTCGGCTGTCGGAAATATCGCCTTCAAAAAATGGGACATCAACGACGCGCGCTTTGTCGCCAAACTCAAGTGAATCGAGAACAACCACTTCACGATGTCGTTGAACAAGAAGGCGAACCGTGTGGGAACCGATGTAGCCTGCGCCACCAGTGACTAGAACCGTCATTTAAGCAACCTATTTACGCGGACGATCTTGTTTATCGACATGGGCTGCTTTCTGTGTCTTCTTGTAACCACGAACTTTCAACAGCGCCTCGGGCGAATTGATGTCGGCTACCGACCGCGGTTGGTTGTCGCTGAACGCTCCCGCCACTTTCTTCCAACCCTCCGGCCGAACCCCAAAACGCTTTCCGAGCAGGGCAACAAATATCTGCGCCTTTTCTTCGCCGAAGCCGGGAAGCGCGCTCAATCGCTTAGAAAGTTCTTTGGCGTCATCCACCCCAACCCAAATGTTCGATCCCTTGCCTTTATAGGTTGTGGCGATAATGGCGCACATGTTATGAATTCGTGTGGCCATGGAGTTGGGAAAGCGATGAACTGCCGGTTTTTCACGGCAGATCGAAACAAAGTCGTCAACATCCATCTTGGCGATGCGCTTGGCGTCAATATGACCTAGGCGTTGGCGAATCGTATGAGGACCGGTGAATGCCCATTGCATGGGTACTTGTTGATCCAACAACATGCCGATGAGCAACGCCGTACCGTCGCGGTTGAGTAATGCATCGGCTGTGGTAATACCGGTGATGTAAAAATCGCTCTTGGTCGTAGGTGGCATGAGTTCAGGTTCTCTTATGCGTGTAGTGGATTTAGGGCTTCCGGATTCACTCCATAGTGGACAATTGCATCTTGGACGACCTCATGTTTTATCGAGCCGGCTTGGCTGAGTTCGTAGAGAACTGCAACGACGAGATGTGGCATGTCCACTTCGAAGTGTCGACGCAGAGCCTCGCGAGTATCGCTTCGACCCATCCCGTCGGTGCCCAGCGGAGTGAACGAGCGATGGGGTATGAAGCGGGCGACTTGCTCGGGGACAATGCGCATAAAATCGGTGACTGCGACAATTGGTCCAGCTCCACCATCGAGTAGTCGGGTGACAAGGGCCTGTCGTGGTGAGGCCCCGGGATGCAGTCGGTTCCACCGTTCGATTTCGAGTGCTTCTTCGCGCAATACTTTGTACGAAGTGGCCGACCATAAGTCAACTCCTACGTCGTAACGTTCCAGCAACTCACTGGCGGCAAGTTGCGCCGCGCCATGAGCGGATCCTGAAAATAATATTGTGGCGCGGTGTTTGCCGCCTTCCGACTCGCGCCATTTGTACAGACCTTGCATCACTTCGGCTTCGATTGTTGATGAAGCACCCTGGGCCGGCATCGGATAGTTCTCGTTGTATAGGGCAAGGTAAAAGAAAATGTCCTCTGGTTGGTCGCCGTACATTCGATTGATTCCCTGGCGAATAATGGTCGCCACTTCGTAGGCGAACGACGGGTCGTAGGCCTGACATGCCGGCACGGTACTTGCGAGCAACAAACTGTGTCCGTCTTGATGCTGGAGCCCTTCACCCATCAGCGTCGTTCGACCAGCGGTGGCGCCGAGGAGAAACCCACGAGTGCGAGCATCGGCAGCCTGCCAAATGAGATCACCAACGCGTTGGAATCCAAACATTGAGTAGAAGGTAAAAAACGGAACCATTGGCACGCCGCGCGTTGCATAGCTAGTCCCGGCGGCAATGAAACTGGCCATACTCCCGGCTTCGGTAATGCCTTCTTCAAGAATTTGACCAGATGTGGACTCGGTATAGCTCAGCAACAGATCATGATCAACCGGTTCATATTTTTGACCCTGTGAGGCATAAATCTTGAATTCACGAAACAACGAGTCCATTCCGAACGTTCGGGCCTCATCTGGGATGATCGGTACAACGCGTTCGCCGAATGCCTTATCGCGAGCCAAGTTACGAAGCAGACGAGTGAATCCCATGGTTGTACTAACTGCTTGCTTACCGCTACCCAGTGTGAATTCGCTAAAGACATCTGGGCTTGGTAGGAGTAGAGGTTTGCGGGCCACAGTTGTTCGCTTGGGAATGCTTCCTCCGAGCGCACGCCGACGTTCCATCATGTATTGGTATTCAATGCTGTCAACGGGTGGTCGATAATACGGCGGGTTGTCACCGCTGAGAGCGCTGTCGGGTATTTCATTTTCTAAATGCAAGGTGTTGCGTAACGCCAACAGTTGGTCGTCGGTCATCTTCTTGATTTGATGTGTGGCGTTACGACCTTCGATTCCGTGACCAAGTGTCCATCCCTTTACGGTCTTGCACAAAATTGCCGTCGGGCGACCTGAACCTGCGTTTTCCGTGGCGGCACGAAAGGCGGCATACAACTTGTGGTAGTCGTGACCACCGCGTGGCAATATTCGCAGTTCGTCGTCGGTTAGGTGGGAGACCAATTCACGAAGTCGCGGGTCTGGTCCAAAAAAGTTTTCGCGAATGTAATTGCCATCTTCGATGATGTAGCGCTGAAATTCACCATCCAGAGTTGTGTTCATCTTGTTCAGCAACGCACCCGAGGTGTCCCGAGCAATTAGTTCATCCCACTTTGAACCCCATATCACCTTGATCACGTTCCAGCCGGCCCCACGAAACACCGCTTCAAGTTCTTGAATGATCTTGCCATTGCCGCGCACCGGTCCATCCAAGCGTTGCAAATTGCAATTGACCACAAATGTGAGGTTGTCGAGTTGCTCTCGAGCGGCAAGTGAAATTGATCCCAGCGTCTCAGGTTCGTCGCATTCGCCGTCGCCTAAAAATGCCCAGACACGACTTTTCGACGTGTCGTCAAGTTGACGATTTTGCAAGTAGCGATTGAAACGAGCGTGGTACAGCGCAGTGAGCGGGCCAAGTCCCATCGACACGGTGGGAAATTCCCAAAACTCGGGCATCAGCCGCGGGTGCGGATAACTGGAAAGTCCACGACCGTTGCGTCCAATTTCGCGACGGAAGTGATCCAAATCGTCCTCGTCGAGGCGACGTTCGAGAAATGCTCGCGCATAAATACCCGGTGCGGCGTGACCCTGAAAATACACATGGTCACCCGGGGTGCCGTTATCTTTGCCACGGAAGAAGTGGTTGAAACCAACTTCGTACAGAGTTGCCGACGAAGCATACGTGGAGAGATGTCCACCGATGCCTTCGGCATTGGTGTTGGCACGCACCACCATAACAGCGGCGTTCCAGCGTATGTAGGCGCGAATGCGACGCTCAATGTGATCATCACCGGGAAACCACGGTTCCTGTTCGTACGGAATGCTATTTACATACGGTGTCGAGACAGTAGCGGGAAAACTAACTTGGGATTCGCGGGCTCGCTCGAGCAGGCGCGAAAGCAAATAGCGGGCACGAGTTTTGCCTTGTATATCGACAACTGCATCTAGCGAATCGAGCCATTCGCTAGTTTCGCCCGGGTCATTGTCTGGTAATTGATGCATCGAGCCATCAAAGATCATGTGTCCATTCTCGCAGATAAATTCGCGAGTACCTACGTGAGGTGCCGCCATGAGCAAGTATCTATGTCGTGATAGTGATCTATACCGATGGTGCTTGCTCGGGAAATCCTGGCCCAGGCGGTTGGGCGTGGGCAACGGCACCGACTGGAGTGCCCTCAGGAACAGGTGGCGAGTCGCACACCACAAATCAGCGGATGGAAGTTTCGGCGGCGCTGTTTGCGTTACGCGCCCATGATTCCGTTTCTGGTCCGATTGAGATCAGATCCGATTCCACCTATGTCGTGCACTGTTTTCGCGATGAGTGGTGGAAGGGCTGGCAGAGGAGGGGT
Source organism: Actinomycetota bacterium (assembly GCA_031401235.1). Classification (GTDB taxonomy): domain Bacteria; phylum Actinomycetota; class Acidimicrobiia; order Acidimicrobiales; family Ilumatobacteraceae; genus UBA3006. The sequence continues at coordinate 28,537 of JANNRJ010000031.1, read as the reverse complement.
TGGAAAAATTCGCAGCGTAAACCTGTGGCCAACCGCGATCTTTGGGAACCATTTATTGATTTGGTCATCGCTCGAGGTGATGTCCATTTCACCTGGGTCAAGGCTCATAGCGGAGAGCCAATGAATGAATTGGTGGATGCACTTGCGGTGGCGGCTTCGCTTGGCTTCGCCTAATTTCCATATCTTCGAATAGTGTTTGCACTTATGGATATCAATGGTGCAAGTGCAATCGTCACGGGTGGGGCTTCGGGAATTGGCGCGGCGGCAGCTCGCCTGTTGGCGAAACGAGGTGCAAAAGTAGTAGTTGCTGATCTACAGGAAGACAAGGGTCAGCAGCTCGCCAAAGAAATCGGTGGCGCTTTTTGTAAAGTTGATGTCACCAACACCCAAGACATCATCAATGCCGCAGAGATGGCAAAGTCGATGGGTCCGGTTCGAGTACTTGTGAACTCGGCTGGAATTGGCTGGGCACAACGCACCGTTGGTAAAGATGGTTCGTATGATTCGGCCGCAAATCTTGACGCTTTCAAAAAGGTGATCGCCATCAATTTGATCGGATCATTTGACTGCATTCGCATAATTGGTACGGCGATGTCATTGAGTGAGCCACTTGCCAATGGCGAGCGTGGCGCAATCGTCAACATCGCCTCAGTTGCGGCATTCGACGGTCAGATCGGACAGGCTTCGTATTCGGCGTCAAAAGGAGGTGTCGTAGGAATGACATTGCCAATTGCCCGCGATCTTGCCGCAATCGGAATACGTGTGAACACTGTGGCACCTGGTCTCATTGATACACCGATCTACGGCGAGGGCGATCGTAGTGAAGAGTTCAAGACAAATTTACAAAAGGGTGTCTTGTTTCCACAGCGACTCGGTTATCCGGAAGAACTCGCTTCGATGGTTATCGAATGCATTACCAACAGTTACATGAACGCCGAGACGATTCGCGTTGATGGTGGTATTCGCATGCAACCCAAGTGATGTACTAAGCGCAGCGTGGCAATGACCCACGTTCAACATCAACATCCATTTACTCCATACGACGAATTGCCAGTTGCGGACATGACTGACTTCGCACCAATGCCACCCGTAGATGACATTTTGCCACGCGCCATGTATGACGAGTTCCGTCATCGGCTCGGCACTCGCTCACTTGATCTCACCCAATGGCTGACACCTGACGCCGAAACCGCACCGACTATTGAGATGAAACGGCGGCTTATTGAGCATCGCCGCAGCGAAGTCGTGGCACTGTATAAAGGTGGTGAATCAGCCGCTCAAGAGGCGGCTGATTTAGTTGCCCAGTGGGCAGGAGTTGCGCTCACACACTCAGGGATTGATGCCCTAGTTGATGCGGCGCTAATGGTGGCAGATGACTTTTTAGTACTTGAACCGCGAAGCACCGTTGCCGGTCAAGAGTTGCTGTTTGTCGCCGGCGTGGTGTGTTCACCGAGCCGTTGGAAACTTGCCGACAAAATGGGCCAGAATATGATCCAGGTGCACGCACCGGTTGCAAAATATGCCGAACACATTGGCGTCGCCGTAGATACGACACTGCATCGACTCACTGAAGATCGTCCTCTTTGGCGCTCCAACTGGTCACTCGAAGATCATCCAGCGCTTTTTCAGCCCGAACTGCCTGCTAAGCGACTTGTCGATGACGTATCTCAACTCTGGATTCGAATCGAACGGGAAACTTTGCGCCGGTTACCACAGACCGGCGGAGTCCTGTTTACAATTCGCGGATTTCAGCAACCACTAGCGGAATACGTGACTCGAGGCGTTGAACACGTCGAAGCACTGCGAGCCCTCGTAGAACGACTTCCAGACGATCTGTCTCGATACAAATCGGTCCTTCCGTATCGAGAACCGATCCTGGATTGGCTTTCAAAACGGTCGTAATCAAGTTGTGTAATCAGCATTGATACGGATGTAACCAGCGGTGAGGTCACAGCCCCACACGGTTGCCGATGCAGTGCCAGTATTCAGCGAAACGCTGATGTAAATGTCGGTTCCGAGCATGTAAGTGCCTAGTGCGGCTAATCCGACATCATCCACTTGAGTGGGATACACCTCTTGATTACCAAAGCGAATCACAACAGCATTCTGATCGATATCTAGATATTGGCTGCATTTACCAATTGCCATTGCCACGCGTCCCCAATTGGGATCTGCTCCATGCACGGCGGTTTTCACTAATGGCGAATTGACGATCGATTTCGCGACAGTTTTAGCCTGCTCTTCATCACGGGCGTTATCGACATTTACTTCAATGAGTTTTTCTGCACCTTCGCCATCTCGCGCCACTTGTTTCGTCAGTGACAGGGCAACCTCTTCCAGCGCTTGCTCAAATGCATCAAGTTCGACTACTCCGGATTTCCCGCTGGCGAAGATGATCGCAGTGTCGCTAGTTGAAGTATCGGTATCCACCGAGACGCAATTAAACGTTCGATCGACGACTCGACGAAAAATGCGGTCAAGATCCGGTGGGGGAACTTCGGCATCCGTAAAAATAAGCGTGATTAGTGTCGCCATGTTCGGTTCAATCATTCCGACGCCCTTGGCAACACCAACCACACGAGCTGTTGACATAGCCACCGTGGATTGGGCAACTTTAGGCACTGTATCGGTGGTCATAATTCCTCGTGCCACTTCATCGGCCGAAGTTCCCGTCGGTGAACTTGGCAATGCGTTGAGGCCGACACGTATTTTTTCCATCGGATAGTGGCGCCCGATTACTCCTGTGGAGGCAATGAGAATGTCGCTGGCGTTGCACGACAACACTTGGGCAACTCGTGTCACTACTTCTCGAGCGTTTTCCATTCCGACATCGCCCGTGGCAACGTTGGCATTTTTAGAAATTACCACCACTGCGCGCGCCAAATGATTGGCAACACTTTCGCGACTTACTATCACGCTTGGGCCGGCGAATCGACTTTGGGTAAACACTCCCGCGGCTGCACACACCGAGTCGGCAACTACCAGAGTGAAGTCATTGGTGTCGTCCTTGATACCGACATTGATCACGTATTCATGAAAACCACGGGGCAGGTCAATGCTCATTGCTTCGAAGAAAAGTGCTTTTCCAGATTCTCAAGCGTTTTGTGCATTGCCTTTTCATTCTTTGGAACTGCTCCGATTATTTTTAGAAAGAGCTTTGAACGAGAATTAGCGTAATCAAACTGTTCGGTCACCTTGGTACCGCCTTCCACTGGTTCAAGGATGTAGCGCCAAACATGCCCGCCGAAGTGGCGCCAGGCAATCCGTTTGCCTTCATCGAACTCAATCACTTCATTGGTGATCTTGTACGGGACACCAAGTTTCATATCCATTCCAAATTTTGCACCGAGACTAAGTCGATTCGGCACGGATCCTTGTGTATTACGAACCGAACCCGACCCATCAATCACAGGATGCTGTCGCGGATCTGCGACCAAGTTAAAAATTTCCTCGGGCGTGGCGTGAACGACTCGGTCTACGCTAACAATCTCTTTTTTGGTCATTCCACAAATCTAGAGTAGTGAACCTAAAACGGTTCATTTGTTGAGTAGCGAACGCAACGCCTCTTCTAGGTGATCATGGGAGAAAGTAAACCCATTAGCAATGAGTATCGATGGAATCACCCGTTGTCCGGTGAACAGCAACGATTCAGCCAGTTCGCCTCCAAGTAGCAATTTGGGACCAAATGAGGGGATGGGCAACAGTGCGGGTCGATGCAACACACGCGCGAGCGTTGAAGTGAATTCAGAATTGGTGACTGGATTTGGTGCCGTCAAATTAACCGCACCTGAAATTTGCGCCAGGAGCAGAAACTCAATGGCGCGCACTTCGTCATCCAGCGTGATCCAACTTTGCCATTGCTTTCCGCCAGCAAATTTGCCGCCGAGGCCAATTTTGAACAGCGGAAGTTGTTTCTTGAGTGCGCCACCTTTGGTGGTGAGCACGATTCCCGTGCGCAAAAATACGGTGCGGATGCCAGCTTGTGTGGCCGGGGTTGCTGCAGATTCCCACTGCTTGCAGACATCGGCAAGAAACGAGTCGCCAAGTGTGCTGGCTTCATCCAGCGTCATATCGTCACGGGCACCATAAATCCCAATTGCCGATCCCGAAAGAAATACCTCAGGCTTTTTGTTCAATGAGGCGATAGTCCGAGCAAGCAGATTGGTCGACAAAGTACGACTTTCTAGAATTTCCTTTTTGTATGAGTTGGTCCAGCGTTTGTCGCCGATACTTGCACCCGAAAGATGAATGACGGCGTCGACCCCTTCGATGGCGGCCGGGTCCAGTTGATCTTGTGCCGGGTTCCATAGAACTTCGTTGGTGCCGGCGAGTCGACGCACTAGTCGAGTTACTCGATGACCTAAGCGTTCAAGATGTGCGCTGAGTTCCGTTCCGATAAGGCCACTAGCACCCGATATCAAAATATTCATACAACTCAGGCTACGAGGACGATTTGATGACTACTTGATGACTACTTGATGACTATTGGTACTGAAGTCACCACCGTATTTGGTCTGTATAACAGACGAGCTTTAATTGAGAGAGCCGATTGATTGTGCAACCACTGTGAGCGAATGCTCGTCACAAATTCAGGTATTACCACCGTGATGAGATCGTCGTTGTCCTCGTTGTCGAGTTCATTAATTCTCCTCAAAATGGGTTCGGTCAAGTCGCGAAACTCCGATGTCACCATGTCAAGTTCAACATCAAGTTTGTACTCGGCCCACTGTTCCATGAGTTTCACACCGTCTTCAGGAGTTTGGACAACCGAGAGCGCCATAAGTCGATCGGGTCGCAGGCTTTGCGCGTACTTGAGTGCCTGCAACACTCCTTGATTTACCGATTCCACGAGCACAATAACGAAGTGAGTGTGAAATGGGACCGTGTAATTTGTATCAGTCTTCAGGAAAGATCGAACTCGTTTGTAATGACGATTGATCGAAGTAAAACACAGAACAAGAATTGGTATAAGAACGGCCGGGATCCACGCACCATCAGAAAATTTGACGAATACAACTATTCCGGCAACAAAGGCGGTGGTAACCGCACCAAGGAGCGAAAAGAATGCTCGGACCGCCCAACCCGGTTCTTTTAGTTTGCGGTGGCGAACAAACATGCCAGATTGACTCAGTGTGAATCCGGTAAATACTCCAACCGCATAAAGCGGAATCAATGCGTTGACCAGTCCACCAAAGACAAAGACAAGTAGCGAAGCCATGAATCCGAGGAAGATCACCCCATTTGAAAACACCAATCGATCACCACGATTCATGAACTGTCGGGGAAGAAATCTGTCTCGAGCTATAAATGACGAGAGTCTTGGGAAATCGGCGTAACCGGTGTTGGCCGCCAAAATCAAGATTCCAAATGTTGCAAACTGAGTGATATAAAAAAAGACGTTTCTGCCGCCATATACTTGCTCAGCCATCTGAGCAAGCACGGTGTCTTTGATAATTCCCTCTTCATCTTTAAGTGGTTGCAAATGTTGAGCCAAAACACTTAAACCAAAAAAACTACTGCCGAGAATCGCACCCATCCACAAGAGAGTGACGGCCGCATTACGAGGTTCTGGTTTCTTAAACGCAGGAACACCATCGGACACTGCTTCGATGCCGGTAAGCGCAACTGCGCCCGAGGAAAACGCCTTGAGAAAGAAGAACAGCGTGACTGAGTTATTGCCGCCTAGAAGTTCTTGGGCGGCTTCGCTGTCATGAGCAATTGGTCCCAGATCGCCAAAAAAAACCTTGAAAAGCCCTATTCCGATAAGTGCAAATAAACAAATGATGTATAGGTACGTCGGAGGCGCAAAGAGAGCACCAGACTCTTTGAGTCCACGTAGATTGGCAATCGTTAGTAACACAATGAATCCAATGCACAGTTCAACTCGGTAGGGGGCAAGTGAGTTGAACGCTGAAATTATTGCCGCAACACCGGCGGCTATAGACACTGCCACCGTCAAGATGTAGTCAATTAACATGGAGGCGCCCGCCACGAGCGATGGGTACTTTCCGAGATTTTCGCGCGACACGATGTACGAGCCACCGCCGGTTGGATAGGCGTAAATTGTCTGTCGATAGCTACTTACCACGATTGCAAGTAGAAGCACGACAAGCAACGAAATTGGAACGAGTTTGCTGTACGCGGCGACTCCGACTCCGGCCAGCGACAAAAATACAATCAGAATTTCTTCGGAGGCATAGGCTGTGGACGAGATTGCATCGCTGGCAAAGACAGGCAACGCGACTTTCTTGGAGAGCCGGTGGTGGGCATCTTCTGTGGTGGCAATCGGTTTGCCGATGAAGAACCGTTTAAGGGGGTTAGTTGACTGAGCCATCCGGTAAGTAATCCTCGCACACGACAGCCTTCGTTGGCGAACAATTCGCCTACGCTTAGGCACTGCGATCTCAGGGTCGTTTTGAATAAAATTGCGATTGCTAGTTCGAATTGAGGAGATTGACGTGCACGTTGTGATTGTCGGCTGTGGGCGAGTGGGCTCGTCGTTGGCGCGCGAACTCGTTGCTGCCGGTCACACGGTGGCTGTCATCGATCGCAAACCAGAAGCATTTGTGCGACTGGGTGACGACTTTACGGGTCAAAAAATCACTGGAATCGGATTTGATCACGACACATTGATTTCGGCTGGAATTGAGCGCGCCGATGCGTTAGCAGCCGTTACGAATGGCGACAACTCGAATATCTTGGTGGCCCGTGTTGCTCGCGAGAAATTCAGCATTGAGCGCGTTGTGGCTCGAATTTATGACCCAAAGCGCGCCGCCATCTACGAGCGAGTCGGAATTGCCACAGTTGCGACTGTGAAATGGACATCTGAACGAATCTTGCGCCGAATTCTTCCCGACGCTCCTGCTGTTGAATGGACAGACCCGAGTGCGAAAGTGGTTGTCGTCGAACGCGATATGCCGGCCTCCTTTGTTGGCAAACGCCTGTTATCGATCGATATTGACTTTGCGCGAGTTGTTGCTCTTCGTCGATTGGGAACTGCCTTAATTCCAAGTGCCGACACGATTGTGCAACAAGGGGATGTCGCCTACGTTTCTGTTGAACTCAGCAGGCTGGCAGATTTTGATGCTCAACTCATCGCTGGCAACATCGTTGGAAAGGGCCACTAATCATGAAAGTTGTTATCGCGGGTGGCGGAAGTGTTGGTCGATTCACTGCCGAACAACTTGGTGCAGCTGGCCACGACATCACGATCATTGAAAATGATCGGGTGGTTTCTCGTGAATACGCTTCGACCACAAATTCTTCCCTCATCCGATGGCTTTTGGGAGATGCATGTGATGTTGCCGTGCTTTCGGACGCTGGCGTCCTCGATGCGGATGTTGTGGCCGCTGTAACAGGCGACGACGAAGACAATTTGGTGATTTCGCTGCTCGCCAAGCAGGAGTTTGGTGTTCCCCGCATCATTGCCCGTGTCAACAATCCAAAAAATTATTGGATGTTCAATGAGATGTGGGGTGTTGATGTTTCTGTGTCAACTCCGCACCTCATCACAAGTTTGGTCCAGGAGGCAGTTGATGTTGGCAGTTTGGTTCGCCTGATGCAACTCAAAGGGGGTAAAGCCGAGCTCATTGAAGTTACGCTCGCACCAACTTCGCCGGCAGTGGATAAGGCTCTTGTCGACTTATCATTTCCGCGCAGTGCATCGGTTGTCGCTATTGTTCGCAACGAGCGGGTGATGGTGCCGAATCGAGACACTGTTTTGCGGGCCGGCGATGAAGTTATGGCGCTCATCACTGAAGACGCCGAAGAGGCTGTTAAGCGACTTCTCATCGGCTAGTTAACTTATTGAAGATAACTTGTCAAACCCCATTCGCAGGCAAAAGCGTGTAGGCCGGATTGAGAAATACATTTGAATCGTGATCAGCGAAGGCAACTCCTTCAACAATAATGCACTGACCGTGTTGGATTCCAGGGATGTATCGGCGCCCACTAAAGATGACGGTGGCTTCACCGGTGCCATCGTTTATCACGATTTCAATGGCCTGTATTCCTGAGCGTGGCTTAATCCGCATGCGCTTAATTTCTCCGCCGATTTTTACTTGCTTGCGGGCCACGATTGTTCCGATTTTGGCCAGGTTGAAATTTTCGAAGCGTTCAACAAGTCGCTCGGCGTCGATTTCTCGATTGCCGACCCGGAGGCGCTTGCCTATATTTCGGATTCCCATTTATAACTCGCTCAAGTCTTGTAGTTCCTTTTCCAACGATACTTCGTCGAGCGCTCCGATACGAGTAGTGGCATCTCCATTTTGTGTGATGAACACCCAGGCAGGCTGATATGGAACACCAAATTGGGCAAATATTTTTCCATCGTCGTCGTTAATGTTTTGGAAGCTGATCCCATGTCGTAGGACGAAATCAGTCATGGAGTCAATGCTTCCGTTCCAAGCCACTCCGATCACCGTGACTCCACCAATAAATTTCCGTTGTGCACTCTCGACCGAGGGCGCTTCAAAATTACATGTGACTCAACCTGGCGCCCAAAACCAGAGAGCAACTGGATTGATAGCGAGTTGCTCGGCCAAGTTGATTGGAGAACCGTCAATTAGGGACGCTGCAAAATCGATTGTCAATCTTGGAGAATCTGATGTGACGGAGACGGCGAAATCTGACGTGACCGAGACGTTTTCGCTCACTTGGCCACCACAACCTGCGATTACAGTCACCAAGGTAATGACCACACCCCGCAATGAAATTCTCATAATAAATAGAGTACAGCAGCTATAGAAAGCACGTCCATCTAGGCTCGTCAATTAATGAGCACCCGTAAATTAATTCTTGCCGCGTTGTTGTGTGGATTGTTAATCGTGGTTGCCGGTGGAGTCAAACTGTTTCAAACAGTTCGCGACGGAAATGAAGTATTGCTATTGGAATTGGGCGAGTCAGTCACGCTCGGTGACATGACGGTGCGCGTCGATGGGGTTCGTATTACCCGCGATCGTACATTGGTGGATGTTGCACTTGTCGGAGTGGAGGATGCCAGTGCAATTGAGGGATGGCGATTACTTGCTGGCGGCAAAATCAACGAACCTGTGTCGCTGCCTTTTGGATTTGGAACCGAATGTGTCACGACAAAACGCGATGTTGAGAGCGTTTGCACGGTTGCATTTCCTGTGTCACAGGGCACTCGCACAGTTGCATACATTCGCGCGGGCGAGCAACGTCAATGGGCGACGAACACTCATCCCTGAACCGCTACCGTGAGTGATGACTTTTATCGGAGGTGATGCGTACGGCTGAGCAATTTGATCTCGTTGTCATTGGTGGTGGACCTGGCGGATATGCCGCGGCGTTTTATGGCGCATCGGCGGGGCTCAATGTTGCCATGATTGAGAAAGACACCATTGGTGGAACATGTCTAAACCGCGGTTGCATTCCAGCCAAGGCATTTCTGGAAACTGCAGCCGTCAATCGCCATGTAAAAGGTGCAGGCGAGTTCGGCATCAATTCGAGCGCGCCAGTCGTGGATTTTGTAAAGAGTCAACAACGCAAAGAACAGATTGTTGCTGGTTTGGTCAAGGGTCTCACTGGATTAACAAAATCGAAAAAAGTGACGTATCTTGCTGGGGTCGGGTCACTTGGGGCGAGTCGTATAGTCACGGCAAAACTTGCCGACGGATCAACACGCGAACTACAAGGTAAGAATATCGTCTTGGCCACCGGTTCGGTTCCGCGCACGATTCCTGGATTTGCGATTGGTGGTCCGATCATGACATCCGACGAAGTTCTGATGCTTGATTATGTTCCCTCGCGAATCGCAGTCATTGGCGGTGGTGCCATTGGATGTGAATTCGCCTCAACGTTTGCTGATCTCGGGTCGACGGTGACGATTTTGGAAGGGCTTCCAAAAATATTGCCAGGACTGGATCCGGATGTTGCCAATGTTGTCGTTAAGAGTTTCAAGAAAAAAAACATCGACATTCGCACTGGGGTATTGGTAACCGGTCACGAACCTCTCAAAAAGGGAGGCACGACCGTTTATTTCGGTGATGCTGAACATCTCGAAGTAGATGTAGTAATCATCTCGGTGGGTCGCAAACCATTCGCCGACCAATTAGGTCTTGATGGAACATCGGTAAAGGTGACCGATCATGGATTCGTCGAAGTTGACGGGTATTGCCTCACCGGAGAGCCAGGGGTATATGCCGTCGGTGACCTTATTAATACGCCTCAACTTGCTCATGTTGCGTATGCCGAAGCAATTGTTGCGGTGAAACACATGCGCAATGAACAGGTCTATCCAGTCATGTATGAACGGGTTCCGTGGGCGATTTATTGCCATCCCGAAGTGGCGTGGTCTGGACCATCCGAAGAGCAGGCTCGTCTTGCTGGCATTGATGTTGTTGTCGCCAAACATCAGTATCGAGCTAACAGTCGAGCGCTAATTCTCGGAGAGACCGATGGATTGCTCAAAATTATCGCCAAGAAAAATGCCGATGGAAAAGCCGGACAGGTAATCGGGGTTCATATGGTCGGACCATGGGTGACCGAACAATTATCCGGGGCTTATCTGGCAGTCAATTGGGAAGCCACTGTTGAGGAAATTGCCGAATTCATCCAACCGCATCCGAGCTTGACCGAATTATTCGGCGAGACTGCGTTGTCGTTGACCGGTCGGAGCATCAACGCATGAGTTTGAAGTTCGTAGACTGGAACACTGGAGTAATTACCAATCATGGCTGACATCACCCTTCCACAACTCGGAGAAACCGTCACCGAAGGCACGATCACCCGCTGGTTTAAAAAAGTCGGAGAGACGATCGCGGCCGACGAATCGCTTTTCGAAGTTTCGACCGACAAAGTGGACACGGAAGTACCATCGCCGGTTGCTGGCACGCTGACCGAGATTCGAGTCGCCGAAGGTGACACTGTCCCTGTCGGCACGGTGATCGCTGTGGTCGGTGAGCTTGGTGCGGTGAACACTCCGGCAGCTGTGCCAACTCCGGCAGCTGTGCCAACTCCGGCACCTGCAACCGTTGTCGGCGGTAGCAATAAGTTGCTCTCACCAGTTGTTCGACGACTTGTGACAGATCACGGCATTGATGTCAACGCAATTGTTGGCAGTGGACCAGGCGGTCGTATAACTCGCGAAGACGTGCTCGATCACATTGACCGCACTGGATCGGTGGCAGTGAGTTCAAGTCCAGCTGTTGCCCAAGTTCCGGTTGTACCAGCATCTGCGATAACTCCTACCCCCAAGTCAGCAGTCGTGTCGCCACCCCGACAATCATCTCTGACTAGTGAGCGCGAAAATGTCATGGCGCTGTCCAAGATTCGCAAACTCACCGGTGCACATATGATGGCTTCCAAGAGTTCCAGCCCGCATGTCTTGAGTGTTGTCGAAGTGGATTATTCCAATGTTGACATTGCTCGAAATGCGGTGAAATCAGAGTGGAAAACAAGTGAGGGATTTAGCCTCACCTATCTTCCGTTTATCTCGCGAGCCGTCATCGACGCGTTGCGCGAATTCCCGCACCTCAACTCAAGCATTGATGGCGACAATCTCATCGTGCACAACTATGTAGATCTTGGTATCGCGGTCGATCTTGACTACCAGGGTTTGCTTGTTCCACTAGTGCGAAGTGCAGAAACTAAACGATTGCGAGCGATTGCCCGCGAAATCTATGACCTTTCCCAGCGCGCACGTACCCGAAAGTTGCTACCCGATGAAATCCAGGGCGGAACATTCACGCTCTCGAATAACGGGTCGGCCGGTTCGGTACTCACAATGGCAATCATCAATCAACCTCAAGTTGCGATTATCTCGACCGATGCGATAGTTCGAAAGCCTGTTGTAGCGCAACTCGCCGATGGTTCCGAGAGCATCGCCATCCACCCCGTGGGAAACCTGGCGATGACATGGGATCACCGAGCATTCGATGGTGCGTACGCGGCACGCTTTTTGGCCAGAACCAAGGAAATCCTCGAGTCGCAGGATTGGTCGGCGGAGCTTTAGTCAGATGCCCGTCTCATCGCCATTGCATGTGCGATGGTTAGGTCGCGTTCCGTATCGCGAGGCTCTCGCTGTGCAATACGGAATTTTTGATCATGGCAAGCAGCAACATTTATTGCTACTTGAGCACCCGCACGTATTCACCTATGGACCAAGCACCAATCTTGAAAATAATCTTCGGTGCGTCCCTGCACAAGTCGACGCCGAGTTGGTTCAGGTTCAGCGCGGTGGAGACATTACATATCACGGACCCGGTCAACTTGTCGGCTATCCACTTCTATCGCTCGCGGCAAAACACGGACAAGATGGACCTGCAGATACGCGTCGATATGTCCAAAGTATCGAGCAACTGATCATTGATGTGCTTGCCGAATGTGGAGTCAATACGGCCGGACGCCTTGGCGAATATCCCGGAGTTTGGATTGATCCGCACGGCCCGTCGCCACGAAAGATTTGCGCCGTTGGAGTGCGTTTAGGAAGAGGCTCTTCAGATCGACGAACGATGCACGGTTTTGCTCTCAACGTCAACACCGATCTTGCCTATATGCGACAGCACATTGTCCCTTGTGGGATTGATAAATATGCGGTGACCTCACTGGCCGAGGAGGGCGTGAATATAACAATGGAAGAAGTTGTCGATGTTGTCGCACGATTGGCCGCCAAGCAATGGGGTGATGGAGACAGTGACCGCTACGACGTGGCCTGGCAACATCGTCCCGAAGATCTTTCAGCATTTTCCCGCGGGGAAGGTGCAGGTCCTCCAGTCCGAATGTTAAAGCGTTTGGAGCAGGCCGGCGTGAGCAGTGGCCTCTCGGTTTCCACACGAAAGCCCGAATGGTTGCGACCGCATGTGAATCACAATAGAGAAGTATTGCAAGTGAAACGCACGTTGCGCGACTTCCGGCTAGTCACCGTATGTGAAGAAGCCGGATGTCCCAATCTCTCTGAGTGTTGGTCGGACGGAACTGCAACTTTCATGGTGCTCGGTGAGCGTTGTACACGTGCGTGTGGATTTTGCTTGATCGATACTCGCAAACCATTGGCACCTGATGTTGACGAGCCTCGACGAGTTGCACAAGCAGTGCAGCGAATGGGCTTGAAGTACGCCGTTCTGACAATGGTTGCCCGTGATGACTTGCAAGATGGTGGGATGCAACATGTCGTCGATTGTCTGCGCGAGATTCGAGCGTTGTGTCCCGATACCCAGATTGAAACTCTGATATCTGATGTCAAGGGGACAGATGCCCTTGACATCCTGATCGCTGATCGACCAGATGTTCTCAATCACAACATCGAAACCGTGGCACGACTGCAACGCGCCGTTCGACCGTCGGCTGGATACGCACGAAGCCTCTCGGTGTTGGCGCGATCTAGGCGCGCTGGTCTCACTACAAAGTCAGGAATGATTGTTGGTATGGGTGAAACCGTTCCCGAAGTTGAAGCAACTCTTGTGGATCTTGCAAGTGTTGGAGTACAGATTGTCACCATTGGTCAATATCTTCGACCAACCTTGAATCATCTTCCAGTGGCACGGTGGGTAGAACCCGACGAATTTGACCACTACCGTGAGGTCGGCATCGCGCTGGGGATGAGTCATGTTGAATCAAGCCCACTCACTAGGTCCAGTTATCACGCCCGTCAAGCATTGGAGTTCGCCCAAGTATGAGTTCATCGGCAATGCGATCGATACAGCAAGTCGTCACCTCAAAGCGGACAGTAGAGGGAGGCGGTTTTGTTGTGCGACGTCCGTTTCCGACCCCAGGAATTGAAAATTTCGATCCTTTTTTATTGCTCGATGAAATGGGGCCAGTTGATTACGAGCCGGGGAAAGCTGTGGGTGCGCCAAGTCATCCACATCGCGGATTTGAAACTGTCACTTATTTGCTTAGCGGGGCAATGGAACATATGGACACCACCGGTACGCGTGCAGTCATCCGCGCTGGTGGGGTTCAATGGATGACGGCCGGATCAGGAGTTGTGCACAGCGAGTTACCCACGGACGACATGATGAAGCAGGGCGGGCACATGCACGGGTTCCAGTTGTGGGTGAATTTGCCTGCGGCCAAAAAGATGGTACGACCGCGTTATCAAGGTTATGAAGCCGATCAACTCGCCACCGTCGCGTTATCGCACGGCGGATTTCTCAAGGTTGTTGCTGGCGAAATTCACGGAGTCGTTGGTCCAGTCGAGACCACAAGTCCAATGACATATGCCCATGCAAAATTCGAGCCAGGTGATGTTGTCGAATGGACTCCTGAAGTAGGACATACCGCGCTTGTGCACGTATTTGATGGCACTGTCACCGTAAATGATCGCATCATCAATGAAGGCGAAATGGTTGTGTTCGACCGCACCGCTGGCGGAATTCGCGTGCTTGCTCACGAAAAGAACGCGCAAGTGTTGCTACTTGGCGGCCAACCACTCGGGGAGCCAATATCTCGTTACGGCCCGTTCGTGATGAATACTCGACAAGAAATTGTCCAAGCAGTTGAAGATTACCAATCCGGAAATTTCATTCGATGAGTGCATCGACCATCGCCACGACGGCTGAGTATGCGAATCGATTGCGTCGCGTTCGATCCGTAATGGTCGAACGCGACGTCGATGCAGTATTGCTTTCAGTGGGCCACGACCTTCCGTACCTGTCCGGGTATTTTGCTATGCCACTTGAGCGGCTCACGATGCTTGTGATACCTCAACGTGGGGAAGCAGTGATGGTGGTGCCACGTCTGGAAGTTCCACGAGTGGTATCCCAACCCGGAGTGTTCACCATTATGTCGTGGGATGAAACCCAAGATCCAATTGTGATGGTGGCCAATATTCTTGGCAATGCTCGGCGTATCGCAATCGGTGATCAAATGTGGGCGAGATTTTTGGTTGAGTTGATCAAGCACACGCCGGGGGTTTCATTTGTTCGAGCCGTAGATGTCGTCGGGCCATTGCGAATGACAAAGGATGAGGCTGAAATTGCAGCCCTAAAGGCCGCCGGTGCGGCCGCCGACCGAGTGGCGATGCAATTGCATTCGGGCAAGGTTCCACTCATCGGACGTACCGAAGCGCAAGTATCGGCAGATATTTCGTCTCGTCTGATCGCCGAGGGTCATGATGTGGTCAACTTTGCAATTGTTGCTGCCGGTGAAAATGCCGCCAGTCCTCATCATCACGCCGGACCAAGGATTATCGCACGGGATGAAATCGTATTATGTGATTTTGGTGGGACGATGAACGGCTATTGCAGTGACATCACGCGTTGCGTCTATACCGGAACGCCAACTTCAGAAATCGCCGATGCATATGACGTGCTGATTGCATCGCAAGCGGCTGGTGTTCTAGCCGGAGTGGTTGGCGCCGAGTGTCAAGACGTCGATCGTGCCTCACGGGCGATCATTGATGCAGCTGGATTCGGCGAGTATTTCGTGCATCGAACAGGTCACGGCATCGGCATGGAAGCGCATGAGGATCCATATATGGTGAGCGGCAATCAGTTGCCGATTTCGGCAGGGCACGCTTTCAGTGTTGAGCCTGGCATCTATATACCCGGTAAGTGGGGAATGCGTCTGGAAGACATTGTCGTGGCCACGAGTAATGGTCCGGTGCCGATGAATGTGGTGAATCACTCACTTGTTTCAGTTGACGCCTGAGTTTCCCCAGCCCCGACAATGATTCGACTCGATGCGGCAACGGTGTTGTTGCAGTGGTCCGCTGGGGGACTGTTCTTTGGTTGGTACACCAATCGCAATCGTGACATCGGCCCCGGATATGCCAAATTATTGCGACTCGTTTACTCCACATTTGCCATCGTCGCGGTGGTATGTGGGATGCGATACGGCATTGTGCTCGTCCGCGAGATCTCTGCTGGCGCACTTGCGTTCGCGGCATTGGCAACCTATCGAAACACAAGTCCGCGTCGAGACCTCATTGCACCGATGCTGGGTGCTGTTGGATTGATCGCCGCCGGAATAGTCGCGGTGCGAGACGGCAGTAATTTTGATGTCGCTGTTTCGCTTGCGCGCGTGCTGGTTGGTGCCGCATTTCTCGGTTCGGTCAGCGATGCAATGTTGCTTGGTCACTGGTACTTGGTGCAACCGGGAATGCCACGACGACTTATCAACGAACTTGTCACCGTCGTGCAGTGGATTTGGCCGGCGGAAATGATTGTGCTGTTGTTGCCAACTGGAATGGTAAGTGTGCTGAACGGGACCATTGATGATGGTTGGAATGGAGTTCTTGGTTGGTTTTGGTTGTCGTCGGCAATCGTTACTGGAGCACTCGTTGTTGTCACGCGTGCGGCTCTCAAAGAACGTAGTTACTCGGCAGTGATGGCGGCAACAGGATTAATGTACTTGGCGATTCTCACGGCATTTTGTACCGATATCGTTGCTCGAGCATTGCTGGCCTAGTTACAGGATCGAATTGGTTCGAACTAGCGCGGTGAGTTTGGTGCAACGAGTGCCCACGGGCGACTTCGTTCCATTGCCAGTCCAAGTTCGAGGAGCAATTGTTCGCTGAAGTGACGACCGTTCACCTGTAAGCCGATTGGTAATCCATCAATGGTTCCGCACGGAATCGAAATGGCTGGATTTCCATACATATTGGCAGGAAATGTGAGTTTCCCGTTATTGCCCTGGCCACCTACAAGCCCACCAAAAGTTGCAGGCAATGGTCCTTCGGCTACGAATGCAACATCAGGATTGCTTGCCGTGATCACAAAATCAACGGCATGAAAAATTTCGGCCATACGTTCGTTCAACAGCACTCGGCGACTTTCAATTTTAGCCCGTGCTTCGGAGTTGTATTTACCCGAAGTGAGTTCAAGACCGGCTCGCATCTCAGGAGTGAGTAAATCGGCACATGCTGGCCAGTGATCACCCAATTCGGCGTGAATTGAAATCATGCCACTGATCGACCATGCCGCTCCCATACTTGGCAACGACGTATCAATCTCAATCAAACGTAATCCAGTCACCTGGGCCAAGTGCCGACCGTATTCATCGAGTTGTGTCCACATTGCAGGTGAAACCACTGCGCCACCCCAATTTGGTGCGAGCACGGCTGTCTTGCCGCGCAACGAATCGCCAAATGTGCCGAGTTCGGTTTCCCAATCATCTGTACGTTGCAAACTCAACGGGTCGCGCGAATCATGTCCGTTGCAAACATCAAACCATCGCGCCGTGTCGCGAATGCTTCGGGCCATGCATCCACTGTTCACGGTGAGATTGCCGAGCTTTACTTTTGGTGCGCGGGGAATACGACCAAATGTCGCCTTGAGTCCAACCAATCCTGTAAATCCGGCCGGAATTCGAATGGAACCTCCACCGTCGCCACCGGTTGCAATCGTGATCAGACCGCCCGCCACCGCCGCCGAACTGCCGCCTGAAGATCCACCTGGGGTGCGACCGAGTTGCCAAGGATTGTGTGTGACGCCGTTGAGTACCGTGCGTGTCACATTCACACCGCCGAACTCGCTAGCGGTGCACAACCCAATCTCATTGGCCCCGCCAGTTGTGGTGACTCGCTCGACCATCAGTGAAGTGTGTGTCGCTTTACGATCGGCAAAAACCACGCACGCGTCGGTGTCGGGCCAGCCAAATACTGAGTCAAGTTCCTTCACGCCAAGTGGCACGCCGCCAAACGGAAGCGAAACATCGGCCAGACGGGCACGTTGTCGAGCTCCATCAGGATCAAGAAATGAAAACGCATTCAATTCGCTAGATCCAATTGCTGACAACGTGGCTTCCAACTCTTCGGTTGGTGATCGTAAGCCGGCTCGAAACGCATCTACAAGTGACACAGCGTCCCCTTGCCACGGTGAGTCATTGGTACGTGGTGTCGATAAATTCTGTGTCATCATGTCAAATTACTCGCTCAACTCGGTGCGGGCATTAGGGTACGAAAGTCATGGATACCAGAGCATTTCTCGAAATTGAACGAACGGGCATCCGTAGCCAATGGGTTATGGTCGTGCCGCCTCGCCTATGCACGGGAGGAGGCTTTCTGTTTGGCGGGGCTGGACTGGCTGGGGCCGTTTCGGCGATGGAACAATTGACCGGTCGTCGATGCGTGTGGGCAACTGCGCAGTATTTGTCGTATGCGCGCACAGGTGAGTCAATGCTTATTGATGTCACGCTTGCAGTAGTTGGCCACCAGATAACCCAGGCTCGTGCCGTATGTCATGTGGGTAATCGCGAGATACTCACAGTGAATGCGGCCTTGGGTGAGCGCGAATTTGAGCACGCTGGTCAGTTTGTGCAGATGCCCTCAGCTCCTCGGCCAGATGATCTGGTGGGGAGATCACACCGACACCCGGTGGAAAACACGATTCATGAACGACTTGACCAACGAGTTGTAATTGGGCGAGATCTGGATCAACTGGATGGATCACATAGTGATGGTCGAACATTGATGTGGGCACGAATTCCTGACGTGCTCACGGATGTGGATGCTGCGACGTTGGCGGTGCTTGGCGATTTCGTGCCAATGGGAATCGGCCAAGCACTCGGAGTGCAAGGCGGTGGAAATAGTCTCGACAATACTCTGCGAGTCGTACGCCTCGTTCCCACGAAGTGGGTCTTGTTAGACATACAGATATACGCGATCGAACGGGGCATTGGTCATGGATCGGTAACGATGTTTGCGGAAGACGGCACCTTGCTAGCAACGGCAAGTCAAAGTTGTATCGCTCGATTGTGGAGGAGTTAAGCACATGATTAAGCGACCTGGACTGACTGTTCCGCTTCCGGGGCATTTGCATACGCACCAAAAACGTCTCGGCGAATTGGCTGACATGGGCTACACCGATATTTGGTCGGCCGAGTCAGATGGTGCCGATGCGTTTACGCCACTTGCATTGGCCGCGGCATGGGAACCACGGCTGCGTCTGGGTACGGCAATTGTGCCTGCCTATACCCGTTCGCCGGCGTGTATGGCGCAAAGTGTTGCCTCCATGGCCGACGCGGCACCGGGGCGATTCGCCATTGGCATCGGTTCGTCAAGCAATGTCATCGTTGAACGTTGGAATGGCGTGCCGTTTGTTGAGCCATATAAGAAGGTGCGAGATGTGGTGCGTTTCCTGCACGATGCTTTCACTGGCGAAAAAATCTCCAAGCAGTACGACACCTTTAAAATCGACGGATTTCGATTGGGAGTCAAGCCAGAACACAAACCGAAAATTTTGATTGCCGCCCTTCGCGAGGGAATGTTGAAATTGGCGGCGCGCGAAGCCGATGGCGCGATCATCAACTGGTTGTCCGCCGGTGACGTCACCAAGGTCGTGAAAGTTGTCAATGACGCAGCAGGCGGTGTCGAAAAAGAAATTGTTGCCCGAATTTTTGTTTGTCCAAGTGAAAACACCCAGCAAGTTCGCGATGCGGCGCGTTTTGCCATTGCCGCATATATGAATGTGCCGGTGTATGCCGCGTTCCACGAATGGCTCGGCCGCGGGCCACAGATGCAGGGAATGTGGGACGCCTGGAAAGCTGGCGACCGTAAGGCTGCACTGGCGGCAATATCCGATGACTTGGTGGATGAACTCGTCGTTCACGGCAGTGCATCCGAATGTCGGGCCAAGATTCAAAAGTATTTCGAAAATGGCGTGACGACTTCGGCATTGGCGATACTGCCACTCGATCCGGCGATGGATTACTGGAAGGCAGTTCAAGACTTGTCACCCAGCGCCAATTAATTACGCAGAAAAAACGCACATGACCACCATTGACTCCGATGTTGAAGCCACGTCACGGCTTGATTTCGAACAAGAACAACGCAGCGATGGATGGAAATTGCTGCGAAAAACATTGCGCGTGCAGCGCCGCAACCTATTGATCGGTGTTTTGATCGGCGCTTTTTGGGCGGCCGGTAAAGTCACCGTGCCCCAACTCACCAAATACGCGATCAACCATGGCATCGAGCGCAACGGATCATTATTGAAATGGTCGATACTTATCGCCAGTGCCGGAGTCGCTATTGGAGTCCTGTCGGGGCTGCGCAGGTATGTGGCCTTTCGTGAAAGTCGGTGGGCCGAAACACTTTTGCGTGAGCGACTATTTAGTCACGTGCTAGGTCTGCACATCGGATATCACGACCGTGCTCAAACCGGCCAACTGATGAGCCGTGCGTCAAGCGATATGCAACAGGTGCAGGCATTTATCGTGATGATTCCAATCACGCTTTCGAACGTGGTGCAAATTTGCGCCGTCACCGCAATATTGTTCATTACTGATCCGATTTTGGCAACAGTTGCATTACTGCCATTGCCATTTGTCAACTTGGCTGCACGGCGTTTCTCGCATCGCATTCATCCTGCCGTGCTCGCCGTACAAGTCGAGCAAGCACAATTGGCAAGTGTTGTCGAAGAGAGTGTTTCCGGTGTTCGGGTTGTCAAGGGTTTTGGTGCCGAACAAGTGCAATACGACAAACTTGCCAAAGAGGCCGACGACATTCAGCGTGAATCACTTAAAGCCGCAAGTATTCGCAGTAGCTTCCTTCCGGCAATCGATCTGTTACCAGCACTCGGGTTGGTGGCCGTGCTTGGAGTAGGTGGTCATCGTGTGATCGATGGACATTTGTCGATTGGCGATCTTGTTGCGTTCAACGTGTATCTCACCTTGCTGGTCTGGCCATTGCGCAACATCGGGATGATTGTGGCCCTTGGTCAACGGGCGGCGGCGGCATTGGTTCGCATTCAAGAAGTGCTCTCCACCGAATCGCAAGTGACCGATCCCGTCAAGCCACTTGTCCTGCCACGGACTGGTTCAACTGGTGCGGTGCATTTTGATCATGTCCAGTTTGGTTACGACCCCACTTACCCAGTGTTGCGCAACTTCAACTTGAATATTGGCGCCGGCGAATCCATCGCCATTGTCGGTGCCACTGGCTCGGGGAAGTCCACTGTCACTCGATTGTTGCTCCGTTTCTATGACACGGATAGCGGGCATGTGTTTCTAGACGGCATCGATGTTCGAAAACTACGTCTGGGCGAATTGCGTCGATCCATTGGCGTAGTTTTTGAGGACACGTTGCTGTTTAGTGACACGGTTGCTGCCAATATTTCATTCGCTAAATCTGATGCCAGTCAGCACGACATTGAGCGAGCCGCACATCTTGCCGGCGCCCATGACTTCATCGTGAAATTGCCCAATGGGTATGCAACGGTGATCGGCGAGCGCGGGTTTTCACTGTCAGGCGGTCAGCGCCAGCGCATCGCCATTGCTCGTGCCATCATTGCCGACCCACGAGTACTCGTATTGGATGACGCCACTTCAGCAGTTGATCCGAGCAAGGAAGGCGAAATTCGCGAAGCGATGCGAACCGTGATGAGTGGTCGCACCACCATAGTCATTGCTCACCGCCCGGGCACGATTGCCTTGGCTGATCGCGTTGTATTACTTGACGACGGCCGTGTGGTGGCGATTGGTCGGCATGACGAATTGGTCAACACCAACGAGCGCTACCGCGAAGTATTGGCGTCGATGAGCAAGGACGACAACTGACATGTGGTCGCAAGGTGGAGTCACCGATGAAGATCGCTTGAGTCGTGCTCAGGCCAAAACGATCATCGGTCGTGTATTGCGGATGGCCAAACCATTTCGCAAGACGATGTACATATCGCTGGCGTGCGTGTGCGTAACGACCGCTACAACCCTTGCCGGGCCGCTACTCGTGCGATATGGCATCGACTCTGGAATCCGGGCCAAGAACCCGACCGCGCTTAATCGCGCCGTTATTTCATATTTATTGGTGACGGCAGTGGCGTATCTATTCGGTCGAATGCAATATCTGTACCTCAATCGGACGGGTGAGTCATTTTTACGTGTGTTGCGTGTGGCTGTGTTCAAGCAGATGCAACGCCAATCGATGGCATTTTTCGATCGCAACAAGGCTGGAGTACTCGTCGCTCGGATGACGGCTGACATTGAGTCAATGGCCGAGTTGGTCCAATGGGGATTGCTGCAGTTTGTTGCCGCAGGATTGCTGATCGTCTTTGCCATCGTCGTGCTGTTTTCGATGTCATGGCAACTCACGTTGGTGGCCTTACTTGTCATGCCGGTGTTGCTGGCGTCATCGTTCAAATTTCAGCGCGACTCGAATAAGGCATATCTCGTCGTGCGTGAACGAGTTGGTGCCAATCTTTCCGCCTTACAAGAAGGAATCACCGCAGTTCGTGTCATACAGGCATATGCGCAGGAAGGCGAGCAGATTAAGAAGTTCACCAAGTCGAATCGAGCGCTCTTCGCAAGTCACGAAAAGAGTGTTCGGGTTAGCACGTGGTACTTCGCCTTGGTCGAATTTTCTGGAGTGTTGGCCAGCGCGCTGATTATCGGAATCGGCGGATGGTTTGTCCATCGCGGCAACGTCACTCTGGGCACGGTGGTTGCATTTGTGCTGCTGCTTTCCAGTTTGTTCGATCCCGTCGGGCAACTCTCACAGTTATATAACACCGTGCAATCTGCTGGTGCGGCGCTCAATAAATTGTTTGGCATTCTTGATTCCAAACCCGAAATAGATGAACAGCCTGGGGCCATCGAACTTCCGGCAACCGGTGAACTAAAGGTTTCAGATCTCACTTTCAGTTACGTCGGTGCAGAATCTCCAGCGTTGAACGACGTATCGATCACGGTATCCGTGGGGGAGAAACTTGCCCTCGTCGGCCCGACTGGCGCAGGCAAATCAACACTGGCCAAATTGATGGCCCGTCTATATGACCCACAAATCGGAAGCGTCACCTTCGGTGATATCGACTTGAAAATGGCAACTATGACTTCGTTGCGTGAACGCATAGTCGTGGTTCCGCAAGAAGGGTTTCTGTTCAATGGCACAATTCGCGACAACTTGCGGATCGCGAGGGCAACTGCAACCGAAGCCGAAATTGACGCTGCGATCGCGGCAATCGGTGCAACCGAACACTTCGCCCAATTTCCAGACGGTCTTGATACCGAAGTTCGCGAACGTGGTAGCCGACTTTCTGCCGGCGAGCGACAACTCGTCGCTCTTGCCCGAGCGGCTCTCGTTGACCCGGCTGTGTTGGTGTTGGATGAAGCCACATCGAATCTTGACCCAGGCACCGAAGCCGAAGTTGAGTTGGCCTTGGAACGTCTGATGATTGGTCGCACTGTGATCGTCGTCGCCCACAGACTTTCAACAGTGCAACGCGCCGATCACATTGCGGTGATCGACGCCGCTCGAATCGCCGAGTATGGAACTCACGCCGAACTTCTCGCCATTGGTGGTCGTTACGCCGCGCTTGCCCACGCCTGGGAGAAGAGCCAAGTCAGCAATTAATTCGCCGTACTTGACAGTTTTGGTACACTTCATAGTGACGATCCGGGCACAAGACGAAAGTCCTGTGGACACCGCCTAGTAACCAAATGGCGACACAGAAATGTGTCGCCATTTCTATTTCCGACGCCCGGCCTTCACGCACACATGTCTCGCGGTGCCATGGTGGTGTAACGGCAGCATGCCTGGATCGTCAACTAGGTGGTGCCGGTTCGATTCCGGTCCGTGGCTCCGACAAAACGAACGACGAGGTGGTCGCGAGCCCCTTACCCAGAAGTGACGACCTGGGGACACATCTAGTAGTCAGGGTCGGCAGGGCAACTTGCCGGCCCTGTTTTATTTCGTCGAACTGAGTTTGCCTATTTTTCATTCGCAGACCAAACTTGCCAAGTGCCGGCGCTCGACGAAATTGCCTTTCGAGAAAGTGTGTTTGCGTGGCTGAGGACAAGGATGCTCGTTCAACCAGTCTTTACTCGCGACGAATTGTCGAGTTTCGAGTACGAGGGTTCGCGCTATCGCCTTGTTGGAACTCAAACTGGCATTTGGAAACCGCGGGAACTTAGTTCCGCTCTGAGCATATTGACCGCCTACGTTGAGCGTGAATCTGATCGGCCATACCACGATGGTTTAGGCGCCGATCAGATGTATCGATATAAGTGGAGAGGTACGGATCCGAATACCGCCGACAACAGATGGCTTCGCGACGCAATGATTGCAAGTGTGCCGTTGGTTTGGTTTATAGGCGTGGGGTTTGCGCCAGGATCGCGCACTCAGGTATTCCAGCCCGTGATGCCAGTTTGGTTGATCTCCGAAGAGTCTAATCAGCAGCAATTTGTCGTTGCCTTGGACAATGCACAACGAGATTTAATCGTTAGCGGTCATGTTCATGTCGGAGAAATCGAACGGCGGTACAACGAACGATTGGTAAAGGTACGTGTGCATCAACCTCTGTTTCGTACCCAAGTGCTTCATGCATATGAACGGCGATGTGCGGTTTGTCGCCTGCCCTTTGAAAAGCTTCTAGATGCCGCACACATAAAAGGGGACGCAGACGGTGGCGATCCGCATTTAACAAATGGAATGTCGCTGTGTAAAATCCATCATGGTGCGTTTGACGCGCACATTCTTGGTATAAGCCCTGATTACAAGGTTCACATTGGTGAATCTGTGCTGAATACATTTGATGGTCCGACGTTGCAGCATGCGCTCAAGGAAATGAATGGCGAGTCACTCCGTCAACTTCCAGTTGTCTATGCGCAACGACCAAGCAAGGAGTTGTTGGCTGAACGATTTGAACAGTTCCTGAGAGCGAGTTAAACAGATAGCGTCTAACGGCGATGACTCGTAAAAAGATTTACACCCGTACAGGTGACGACGGCACGACCGGATTGTTCTATGGCGGTCGGGTATCCAAAGACAGCGAATTGCCCCGCGCCTACGGTTCGGTTGATGAGGCTCAGGCCGTGCTTGGCATGGCACGGGCCGAAGCGGGTAAAGGCAGCGAAGTCGATACAACGCTTATTTCGCTGATGAAAGATTTATGGGTGCTAATGGCTGAACTTGCCACCCAGTCCGAAAATCGTCACAAACTTGCCCCCGGTGCTTCTCTTGTGACCGATGAGATGGTCAACAAACTGGAGACGATGATCGATTCATTTGATGATCGCTTTACTCCGCCAACCGAGTTCGTGGTACCGGGGGAAAATCGCGTGTCGGCGCTTTTGGATTTGGGTCGCACCGTGGTGCGCCGAGCCGAGCGTCATGCACTGTTGGCTGCACCGTCGCCATCGCAGGTTGGACCGTATCTCAACCGGCTCTCCGATTTATTGTGGACCATGGCTCGCTGGAATGAAGGCGAGTCACTGCCGGTGAAGAATGTCAAATAGGTAAACTTCGAAACGAAAGCAAAGGAAAAATGACATGACTATTAAATTTGCAGCAGCAACCCAAGTTCCATCATCGGCACAAGTTGTTGCTGTGCCCGTGAGCACCGATGGTGCAGTGCCAAAGGAACTCTCCGTATCGCGCAAGGCGCTTGTGGCGGCTGGTTTCGACGGAAAAGTTGGTCAGACCTATTTGATATCAAGTGACAAAGGCGCAGCAACTATCGCCGTAGGTATCGGCGAGAACACAAAGATTTCTACCGAGACATTGCGCAAGTCAGCAGCTGCTTTGGCCCGTGCGGTGGCAAAATTCGAGTCAGTAGCCACCACGCTTGCTTCGGCGGGTCGTCTCGATCGTAAGTCGGCTGCCCAAGCAGTGGTCGAAGGCATCACGCTTGCGAGCCATCGTTACAGCGCGCTCAAGACGGTGGATAAGGATTTAGGGAAACTCGCCACGGTGACACTCGTTGGTCCATCGGGATCTTCGGCTGCACAGAGCGCCGGAATAATTCGCGGCCAAGTAATTGCCAATGCCACGTGTATGGCGCGCGACTTGGCAAATATGCCACCGGCATATCTCACTGCGCGCATGATCGCTGATCGTGCAGTTGAAATTGGTGCCGCGACTGGTCTCAAGGTCGAAGTGTTCAACAAAGATCAACTGTTGGCGATGGGCTGTGGTGGCATGATCGGCGTCAACCGAGGCAGTGTCGAGCCCCCGCGGATGGTGCGTCTCACGTACAAACCCACCGCGCGCAAGGGTGCCAAGAAATCATCCAAACCACATTTGGTTTTAGTTGGCAAAGGCGTGATGTATGACTCGGGTGGAATCAGCCTCAAGCCATCGGATCCCTCACACGCGACGATGAAAGCCGACATGAGTGGATCCGCTGCGGTGCTGGCCACAATGTCCACGCTCAAGGCACTTGGTTGCACGAATCAAGTGACGGGTTACATGATGTGCACCGATAACTTGCCTTCTGGAAGTGCTCTGGCAATGGGTGATGTGATCACCATTCGCAACGGCAAGACAGTCGAAATTCACAACACCGACGCCGAGGGTCGCTTGGTTCTCGCCGACGGGTTGTCGTTGGCCGCCGAACAAAAGCCTGATGCAATTGTTGATATCGCCACGCTCACTGGGGCATGTGCCCGTGCACTTGGCGAAAACATGGCCGGTGTGTTGGGTAACAACCAAAAGTGGATTGATCAGATCACTGCAGCAAGCAATCGCACCGATGAAAAATTATGGCAATTACCCCTCGAGCACGAGTATCGCAAAATGATTGACTCCTACATTGCCGACATGAAAAATGTTGGTGGGCCAGATGCTGGTGCAATTACTGCGGCGCTATTCCTCGAAGAGTTCGTGGGCAATGTGCCATGGGCGCACTTAGATATTGCCGGACCGATGTGGGCCAACAGCGATGCTGGTTGGTTGCAGCGTGGAGCGACGGCCTATGGCACTCGCTTGCTCATTGACCTCGCCACAAACTTTAAGCGGCCATAGGTTTCAGTCCTTCTGCGTACCAACTTTTAAGTCGCGGAAGGCTGATTTCGAATCGATACCAACATCTTTAGGTAATCCGAGCACGCGCTCGCCAACGATGTTGCGCATCACTTCGTCACTACCGCCAGCAATGCGCATGCCAGGGGCACCAAGCACCAACTGACCCCACGCGTACGTTCCCCATTCGCCACTATCGGCTTGCATTCTGGCGCCAAGCACATGCGAGAGCAGTTCATTCATTCGTCGCTGATTATCAACTAGAGCCATCTTGCCAATCGACATCTCCGGTCCGGGAGTTTGGCCGGCACGAATTTTGTCCAGCGAGCGCTGGGCGTTGTACCCGGCGATCTTCACACGGCCATATATATCGGCCATCATGTCGCGCACGACCGGATCGGTGTCCAGACCAAAATGGCGGATCATTCCCAGCACACGTGTGAACATTGCCGTTTCACCACTTCCGGCACTGCCGATTGCGGCCCGTTCGTTCATCAGTGTGGTGAGTGCAACATTCCATCCATTGTTCACGTCACCAAGTCGGTCATCGTCGGGAACGCGGACTTCATTGAAAAACACTTCATTGAAACTGGCACCGCCTGTCATCTGTCGTAGCGGTCTGATTTCGACTCCCGGGGCCTGCATGTCGACGATGAATCCCGTAAGACCCTTATGTTTGGGCAAGTTCGCATCGGTGCGACAGATGACTTCACCAATGTCACTGAATTGTGCACCCGAGGTCCATACTTTTTGTCCGGTAATCAGCCACTCGTCACCATCTCGCTCGGCCTTCATTTGCAGTGAGGCCAGATCACTGCCGGCACCCGGCTCAGAGAACAATTGACAGCCAACGATGTCGGCCCGCCACATCGCGCGCAAATATTTATCACGAGCACTTTCGGTGGCGTGGGCAAGAATTGTTGGTGCCACCATGCCGAGCCCAATCTGGAACATCGCAATATTGGCTGTGCGATATTCACGTTCAATGGCGTTGTAAGCACGCTCGTGGGCCGGGGTCAGACCGGCCCCTCCGTACTGGGTCGGACCAGTGATCCAAGCAAAACCAGAGTCAAAGCGTTTGGCCTGCCATTCCTTGGCTTTGCGCAGTAGTTCGAGTTCCGCATCGCGACTCCGTTCCTCAAACATCGACACACTGTCTGAACCTTCACCCCATACGAAGGCTTTCTCCAGTTCGCGACGCTCGGCATTGTTATCAAGAAATATTCGGGCCTTGGCGACGTATTCTTCAACGCTCAGAGGAGTGATTGTGGCAACGGTCATTAGGCAACCGTAGTGGCACAAATCGAAGCGAATGAAGGCGTGGCAACTAGTCTGTGATCCATGGGTCAACCTGTAGCAGTGACGCAAACTCCGGCCGGAGTTCCAAGTCGGGTGCGTTTTGAAATCAACCGGTCCATCACCGGTCAAGGACACGAGCGATTCGCCAATGCCGCCGAAGCGACTGGTTCAAAACCCGCGGCAATGTTGGCGCGAAGTTTGTTTGATACTGGCAAGGTCAAGGCCGTGCACGTGTTTTCTAACATTGTCACTGTTGATGTTGCCGACGCCACGAACAGCACCGGACTATCTGAGATTCTG
This sequence comes from Actinomycetota bacterium, assembly GCA_031401235.1. Lineage (GTDB taxonomy): Bacteria > Actinomycetota > Acidimicrobiia > Acidimicrobiales > Ilumatobacteraceae > UBA3006. The sequence continues at coordinate 303 of JANNRJ010000031.1, read as the reverse complement.
AAAGATATGTATCAGTATTGGAAGCCCGGCATGGAGCCAAAATCTGTTGAAGAGTTGACCAAGTTGGTCGCCTCGGCTACGCCAGGTGACTCGCCGTCGGCATCCGAGCCGACCGCCGAATCAGGGGGCAGTGCCGCGGCAAGTCGAATACCGGCAGCCTTGTTGGCACGAAGCCAAGCCGCACTAAAAAAGGCCCGTGCCACCTAGGGCTGGGTTAGGCCCACGCCAGCGAAATTGACTACGAACATATGTTCGCTACAGTGAGGACATGCTTACCTCGCTAGCCGATCACCCCAAGCCGAG
>JANNRJ010000030.1:0-193090 GCA_031401235.1 Actinomycetota bacterium | reverse complement strand
ATTCATCACTTGGTTTGGGATTATCTGCTCAGCAATAGCCATGACGGCAATGACCACGTTTGCAATTCTCAGATTTTTTATTGGTACGCCATTTGCCGGTTTTGCGACAATTATCACAATTGTTTTGTTCTTTTTTGGGTTGCTTTCGTTCATGATCGGGATACTCGCCGAATATGTGGCAATGATTCACTCCGAAGTAAAGAACCGACCCAACTTCATCATCGCTGAAATAATCGGTCAACAAAAGTCTGAACCCAAGTTATAAGTAGAGGTGCTCATTCGCTGGCACCACTCGTGCTAAGTCACTGATGTAGTAGATTAGATTGATATATTTGGAGGTCTTGATGAACAAACGTGCATTAATTATTACTTGGAGTGGATTCCAAGATCACGAACTTGTCTATCCCTACTACAGACTGCTCGGCGATGGGTTTGAAGTTGAAATCGTCGCCGACAAACGAGACGACAACAATCGCGTCTATGGAATCTTTGGGCTGAATATGCCCTGTCATGTTTTGATATCAGATTTTATCAAAAATACTGATTACTGGTTTGATAAATGCAACCTACTGGTGCTTCCTGGTGGCGTAAAGTCACTTGAAAAATTAAGACAAGAAAAAGAAGTGAAGACCTTTATATCGCGCTGGGATGGGGATGGAAAGCTAATTGCGTCGACTTGTCACGGAGCTCAGTTACTGATTTCGGCAAAAATTACTAAGGGTAGGAAAATCTCGGGCTATTATTCGCTTGAAGATGACATCAATAACTCTGGAGCGACATATTCCAGGGAACCGGTGGTCGTTGATGGCAATATAATTTCTTCCCCTCACTATGACCATATGGGTGTATGGATGGAAGAAACGTTGAAATGTTTTTATAACAAATATTCATAAAATGAATGACCGTCGAAATGTAGTCGTCAACAAACCATGGGGTTTTGAATATTTGGTGTATGAAAATTCAGACGTGGCTGTCTGGCTGTTATTCATCAGGGCCGAGCAACAAACATCAATGCATTGTCATCCGCAAAAAACTACTGGTTTACTGCTCCTGAAGGGCACCGCCGAATTGAGCTTCTTGGCGGACAGCAAGTTAATCTTCGCACCAGAAAAGCAGATGATCCGAAGGGGCTTATTTCACGCTACAAAAGCCAAGTCACCAGAAGGAGCATTTTTGTTCGAAATTGAGACTCCGAATGATAAAGCCGATTTGATCCGTTTAACGGATAGGTATGGAAGAGTTAATGACGGATACGAAAGTTCCAAGTATGAGGTTCCAAAGACTGATGAATGCCTATGGATTTCAGAACCGGAACTTTGCGAGATGGTAAATCATTCGGTAGAGGATTTTCATTTCACTGTTGAAACTACTAATACTTTAGATTTTCTTGATCGGAAACATGATCTAGACATAGTAATGTTCCTCAGAGGCGGGATTGGAAAAACGATTGAGGGAAGAAGACATCTGGCAACTATCCCTGGCGACGTGGGCCGTGTGGAAATAATAAAAAAGGTTGCTTCCGAGATGGAATTTGTTGAAGACCCGACTGTCATTTTGACAGTATCAGTATGACGGTCGCGTGGAACCTAACGGAGGTCAAGAATTAGCGTGGTTAGGCAACTCTACAATATTTTCGCTCGGTATAAATGCATCTACAATTTGATTTTGCCCGCGAAGGAGAGTTATGAAAGTTAAAGCCAGCGATTATATTTTCGAGCGGCTAAAAAGTTTTGGGATTGATACCATATTTTGTATTACCGGTGGAGCTTCGGCCCACCTAATTGAGTCGGCCCGGACTTCCGGAATTGAATGTGTCCACAACTATCACGAACAAGCATGCGCAATGGCAGCAGATGCGTACGCTCGAATAAAGAAAAAACCCGCAGTTGTTCTAGTCACAAATGGCCCTGGCTCGAGTAACACGATTACTGGGGTACTCGCTGCATATCAGGATTCAATTCCCATGATAGTAATTTCTGGTCAAGTTCCGACCAGACAGACAATCGCAAGTGCTGGAACAAATTTGAGACAGTTTGGTGTTCAAGAAGCTGACATAGTGAATATGGTCAAAGGAATTACCAAATTTTCGATACAAATTAGGGACGTCTCAGAGATTAGCGAATGTATTTCAAAAGCATTCAGCGAGGCAACATCTGGTCGGATGGGTCCAGTTTGGATTGAGATTCCACTTGACATCCAAAATGATTATGTCGACGATGATCTCGTTTCAGGTCAACAAAGACTTAATTCTGACTTGAATTCTGAAGTGTTAAATGATTACCGTATCGACGAAATTTTGACAGAGTTGGGTCGTTCTCATCGTCCAATAATAATTGCTGGTTCTGCCATCCATCTCGCGGACTGCGAAGTCGAGTTTCGCGATTTTGTTCAGCGCATGGGTATACCAGTCGTATGCACATGGAGTGCTACGGATATTTTTGACTACAACGAAAAGTTGTACATAGGTAATTTCGGGATTTTAGGGGAAAGAGCTGCAAACTTAGCTGTCCAGAACGCAGATTTTCTTTTGATTTTAGGTAGCCGACTTTCAATACCAAATATTGGTTACGCGACTGAATTATTCTCGCCAAACTCAAGAAAAATTATGGTGGATATTGACATCAATGAAATTAAGAAGAACTCGTTGAAAATAGATTTGGCGGTTGAATGCGATTTACGCCTTTTCCTAACTAATTTTCTCGCGCATAACTTTCCAAAAGCAAAACCAAACTACGATGCATGGGCTTCATTAGTCGGTACGTGGAAAACAGATTTCAATGTGAACAACGAAGAGCATACGCGGAGTCCAAACAAAATTAACTCTTACGACTTCATTGACTGTTTGTCAAAATCGTTGCCAGTTGGCGCGGTGGTGGTAACCGATATGGGCACAAGCTTTACTTGTACTATGCAAGCGTTGCGGAGTAATGGAACGAATAGACTAATTACGTCGAGCGGCTGTAGCCCAATGGGGTTTGGATTGCCCGGTGCGATTGGCGCATATTTCGCCGAGAAGAACACAAACATCATATGTATTGCAGGTGATGGTGGTTTCCAAATGAACATTCAGGAGTTGCAAACCATTGCCCATTACAAAATTCCGTTGAAAATATTTATTCTTAATAGCAATGGCTACTTAGCAATATCGAACATGCAGAAAAACCTTTTTGATGGAAATTATTTTGGCTCAACTCCTTCTACCGGTGTTGACTCTCCAAACTTTGTGGAGATCGGCCATGCTTACGGAATCCGTGGCCATAAAGTTGATTCAATAAAGGACCTTGACTCAAGCAAGATATCTCATATTCTTGAATTGGATGGGCCGTATTTGTGTGAAATAGCCATACCAAGTGATCAATTAATGATTCCCAAGTTGCAAAGTTTGAAGGATTCAACGGGAAGATTTGTGTCCAGCGCTTTAGATGACATGTTTCCATACTGGTCGACGCAAACTAAAGAACAAATTGAAGATGATTTAGAACAATTGAAACGATCTTGAACATTTATGCTGTATTTATAACGATTCGCCAAGTTGAAGAATTGAGAAACGTATTTGGAACGGTGCGTCTGGCATAAACCATGCGCCGTCCTTGATTCCACACGATCAATCGTCACAGTTTGCTACTGAGGATTCAAATTACAATTCAGAAAAGAACTTGTAAGTAGAGTGAATTGCTTCAGCAAGAGTGAACTGATTATGGAGTCCGAGTTCGTGCTCGGCTCTATCAGTATTCGGAACGTACCAACTCGAAACTGGGTCTTGGCTCGCTCGACCAATGACTTCGACGCCGAGATGATTACCGCAGATTTCCGCAACACGTTTAGCCAGTTCGGCGATGCTGATTTCTTTAGACGAACCGACGTTATAGATTCGGTCGCTTTGTCCGCGAATGAGGATTGTGCTTAGCCAATTGACCAGATCGAGCGAGTATTGATAACTCCTGACCGACGAACCATCGCTGTTGACCCGAATCGGTCTTCCAGAAAGACAGTCTTGAATAAAATTTCCAATCGCATAATTTGCATTGAGAGGCAAATACGGACCGACGAAGGTAAACATGCGAGCAATCACTACCTCGGCACTTCCCCCTTTATTGAAATCACTGCATAGCAGTTCTGCCCTTCGCTTACTTGCGCGGTAGGGATCATGTTGTTCGATGTCGTCTAGTTCTATAGACATGTCTTCACGAAACGAAGATTGTCCGATCGCAGCAGACCCATAAACAGCTCCCGAACTAGCAAAAATGATTCGTGGAGATCCAAATCGAGATGAAGCGTCGAAAATATTCTTGGTGCCAATTATGGTGGTGTCTAAAATGCGCTCGCCTTGTCTCTCCGTTTGAAAAACACGATTTTCTCCTGCAAGATGGAAGACGAAATCTAGTTTTGGTAGATCTTGACTGAGTGGAGTTCGAATATCCCAATCCAAAATGTGCAAATCCTTTTCTAAAATTGGCCATTGAGACCGCAAAATATTTGGTTGACGTGTGACGCAAATAAGTTTCAACGATCCGGATTCAAAGCTTTTAGTTTTTAGCAGAACCGATAAGAGATTTCTACCAACGAATCCGGTCGCTCCAGTGATGAGCACAGTCTTCCCTTCGAAGGCGGCATCAATATCCGGGCTGATCATTGCTTACACGATAATCGCAAGGTAACACGCACTAGTTGGCTTCCTTGGCACACGGGCCGACTCTCATCTGAAGTAAAGGAGGTGTTGGTCCACGATCGCCAATGGACATCGGTACTACAAAATGATCGCACGAGCAGATGGTTAGTAAGGACTCATTTGCAGGGTTGAATCGACTCAACAATTAATTCTATACCAATATCACGGGTCACTGTTGATTCAAGTCGACCATTCAGTGCGACAATCGTGAGTAAGGTATCTGGAATTAATGCATCACTGCAGTCAATATATGATTTTCCAGAGATTGCCGAAATTGAATTTGCCCCAAATGCTTTCGCGAGCATTCCTTCCCATTCGTAGCTTCGATAAAAGCGACCACGCGCGTTATAGCGGTCAGTCAAATCATTGATCATGATGACGCGGGAATTCTTGAGTTCATCTTTTATTTGAATGGCAGCGATCACCTGATCCTGCTTTAATGCATCCAGGTAATAGGAGTGCATGTAAGTCACATTCCACATCACACAGAGCCCAAATAGCACTGCCAGACATTGACGTTTAAAGGTTGAATCGATAGATCCCACTACTCCGGCAATTGTAACTGAAATACCTAGTCCGAGAAGCAGTTGATGTCGAGAGTCCCAATCACTCGACCTTGGAACAAACGCAATCAGCCAATCTGAAATATCAACTAGGTGTCCGCCAACAATGTAAGGAGATGCACCAATTGCCGTAATTGTAATTCCAGCAATGATTATGGCGTATCTCTTGTTTTCGGAAAAATTCCCTTTGCGAGATTTCAAATACCAGAAAATCAAGCCGGCGCATACAAATAAGAGCAGCAAAGCTCTTAACATTCCTAATTTTTGCGGCGTGTACATAGTGAGATATACGCCCTGTGGTGGGTTGTAACGACGGTCAATAATCCAATAGAGAGGAGCTAGCGAAGCAAATAATGCACTTAAAACATAAGCGAATCGCTTATTGACTTCTGGAACTGACAACTTCATATAAAGGAGGTGCGCGCAAGGCACTATGAAAAACGCGATTAGAGCGACGGTATTGAAACTCATTAGAAACAGTGGGATGGAAAGCAACCACACAAAGTGAGAACGCTTTGCAACCAATAGATACCACGCTAAATAGAAGAGGAGAAGCGAATACGAATAGATGAAAACAGACATCGAGACGCGCGCAGAATTGATCGGCAGAACTAGAAACAAGATGGTGATCAGTCGGACCTGATCAGTGCTGAGAATTTTTACCGTACTCAGAATATGGAACAGACACCATCCTGTAATAAAGAAACAGGCGATGGTAACAATTGCAAATAACTCCGGTCGCCGACCGAGTACATCCACTTGAAAGATGCCATTTATTGGCCAAAATCCAACTTGCCGTAACGCATCTTTTGTTCCAGAGGCAGATTTTGAATAATAACTCAACCAATCGTCCCAAAAATAGGCCTTGGAGAACAACAACATCACGCCATAAGACAGCGCATACAAAGGCAGGGCCAATTTCCAAGGGAAGCGGTTTTTGACGAGTTGTTGATTAACTGGAATAACTTCTGGCATTGGAAAAGATTAGCGTGGAAGTATGACACCGTTCGTTTTGCTGCCAGGTCGACTCTCGCCTGAGGCCAAGGGTGTTCGTGAAGCCGCCATCGCTAGTGGACGCCGGTATTCGGAAGCAATTGCCCGCGCAGGAGGTGTAGCGCTCACTGTTCCGCCACTTGAATCAACGCTCGCCCATGTCGAATCACTAGTTGCACGTGCCGACGCGGTATTGCTCCATGGAGGCGGCGACCTTGACCCGTCGTTGTATGACCAACAAACGTCCACCGACACGATTTATGGCATCGTCGCTGAACATGATGCGCTTGAACTTGCAATTGTCCGTGCGGCGATAGCGCGAGATATACCCGTGTTGGCGATTTGCCGAGGTATCCAAGTTCTTAATGTGGCCCTTGGTGGTACTTTGCACCAAAATCTTGTCGACACAGTGGCAGACAGCGAATCACACTGGAATACCTACCATCCAGTTGAAGTAACAGAAGGTTCGCGTGTTGCTAAGGCAATGGGCACGACGCGACCCAAGGGTGGCCATTCGTATCATCATCAATCTATTGATCGAGCCGCTGCCGACCTACAGGTTGTAGCGCACAGCGACGACAATGTAATCGAAGCGGTCGAGCATCGCACAGCAAAATGGATCGTTGGAGTGCAATGGCATCCCGAGGATGACGCGGCGACTGACGAACAGCAACAGGGTCTGTTTAACGCGCTGATTGCCGCCGCGCGCCGCCAATAACTTGCTTGGTGACTAGCTAACAAATTGACCAAGATCGCGGACTGCGTCAAGCAGCCTGCCGGGGACAAAACCAACTACCAGGGTAACTACAACAGCGAATGCGATCGCCAGCCCTGATGCGATCGGAATCTTCAAAGGTGACTCATTGGCGGGTGCGCTCAACCACATGCTGACCATGATTCGCAGATACAAAAATGCGGCGATCACTGCCGACACCATTGCCACAAGTGCCAAAACATAACTTCCTGAATTCACCGCAGATTGAATCACACCAAACTTGGCGACAAAACCACTGGTGAGTGGCACTCCTGCTTGGGCCAGCAATAACACGGTGAGCCCAAGAGCTAGGACTGGGCGTCGTTTGGAAAGGCCGCGCATGTCGTCGAGCGACGTCGCCGAATCACCAACTCCAGCGACAAGACTGACCACACCAAAAGTACCGATAACGATGATCGAATACAGCATTAAATATGTAAGCGACGCCGACACGCCAGTGTTTAATTCAAGTGAATCGCGATGCGATGCTGCTTCCAAACCGACAAGCATGAACCCGGCGTGGCTGATCGACGAATACGCGAGCATTCTCTTCACATTCGTTTGCACCACGGCGAGGACCGAACCGATCAACAGCGTGAGTACCGCTAACACAGTGATTGCCGGACGCCAGTCGTCCATACGCGATGGGAACGCAACAACGAACACTCGGATGAGCGCGGCGAGGGCAGCGACTTTGCCAATTGATGCCAAGTAGGCAGTCACCGGTGTCGGTGCGCCCTGATATACATCGGGTGTCCACATCTGGAACGGGACGAGAGCGACTTTGAAGGCAAAACCGACGAGCAAAAGTGCTATACCAACAAGTAGCAGCGCGTCGTTGCCTGGAATAGTTTGCTCATTAGCCAGCACTTCGGCGATCCTGCCAAGGTTCGTGGTCCCAACCGAACCAAACACAAGTGCCACCCCGTAAAGAAAGAATGCCGAAGAAAACCCGCCGAGGATGAAATATTTGAGCCCGGCCTCTTCGCTTTCGCCACGGCGACGATTGCTAGCGGCAAGCACATACAGCGAAAGGCTCAATGTCTCCAGACCCAAAAAGAGAACGACCAAGTCGTTGGCCGAAACCATGATGATGCCACCAATGGCGGCGATGAGATACAGCCCGTACACCTCGGGCGCATCTTGGCCCTCGCGGTGCAAGTGATCGTTGGTGATTAACGACACCAAGACCAATGACCCACATATCGTGATTGTTGAAAACAGCGCGAATCGATCAAAGGCGATTGCACCACCCACCAGCGTTGTCGGCTGACCATTGACCACATCACCCCACAAGAAAAATGAAAGGACACCTGCCGTTCCAGCAGTTACGCACGAAACTGCGGCGTACCAACCTCGTGGCCATTGCGGAGTGAGCGCACCTCCGAGCAGGAGTAGCAACGCACCAGCCAATAGGGCGAGCATTGGACTGATTTCGAACCACTGAATTGATGGACCGACGAATGGTATGGGTTCGGAATTCACTTGGTTGCCTCACCAATTACTTGTGGCTGACGATACGTGGTGCGTTGCTCAACGTGTTCGAGCAATGCCTTCACACTTGGTTCAATGCGATCCAGAATCGGTTTTGGATATATGCCGGTGAACACAATGATCGCGACGAACACCGAGAGCAACAATCCTTCGCGCATTGAGACCTCACGAAACGAACTATTGGCTTCGTCGGGCTCGCCATGGAACACGCGCTGATACGCCCATAGCAAATAAAGTGCGGCCAAAATGACACCGGTGGTTGCGACCACTACCCACCAACGGGCAGTGTCGAAAGACCCGATCAGGATGAGGAATTCACCGACGAATCCGTTGAGTCCTGGCAGACCGATGGATGAAAGCATCACCACCATAAAGAACCCAGCAAAAATTGGTGCCACATGCTGTAACCCACGCAATTCATCAATTTGGCGAGTGTGGCGACGTTCGTAAATCATGCCGACAAGTAAAAATAATGCCCCCGTGGACACGCCATGATTCACCATTTGGATGACACCACCACTTATCGATTGGTGAGTCAGGGCAAAAACACCCAGCACGATAAACCCCAAGTGGGCAATCGACGAATAGGCGACGAGCCGCTTCAGATCGCGTTGCATGGTGGCAGCAATTGCGCCGTACAAGATGCCGATCACGGCAAGTGTGTACATCACCGGACGGGCCCACACGGATGCTTCAGGAAATAGGTAAATACCAAATCGCAATAGTCCGTAAGTTCCCATTTTCAGTAATACAGCAGCGAGGATGACTGAGCCACCGGTCGGAGCTTCGGTGTGGGCATCGGGCAACCAGGTATGCAACGGAAAAAGCGGAACTTTGACCGCAAATGCAATGGCAAAGGCAACGAAGAGCCATCGACCAGTAGTCGTCGAGAAGTTAGCTTTCTCGGCGATGTCGATGACGTTGAAAGTCAACTCGCCAATATCGCGGCGGGCTAGAACGGCAGTAGCAATGATGCCAACGAGCATGAATGCCGAACCAGCCATGGTGTAGAGGAAGAATTTTGTCGCCGCATAGACGCGCCGCTCATAGCCCCAGCCGCCGATGAGAAAGTACATCGGCACGAGCACGATTTCGAAGAACACAAAGAAAAGAAAGAGATCCAAACTGAGAAAACTCCCCATCACCCCGGCTTCGAGAAGTAGCAGCCATGCCAGGTAGGGCTTTTGATCATGATGGACGTCAATTCCGGCGATTACCAGGGGGAAGAGCACGCCGGTAAGCACCACTAAAAATAGCGAGATGCCATCAACGCCAAGGTGCCATGAAATCCCCCATTGACTAATCCATGAATGTTTCGATACGAACTCGAACCCAGCCGAACCACTGGGAAACTTCACTAGCATCCACACCGACATCGCACCAGTAGCGACACTGGTAACAAGTGCGGCGAGTTTCACCCATTCGAGACGCGAATGACTGATCAGAGACACCACAAGTGCACCAAGTGCAGGCAGCACGACAAGCATTGTCAGAATTGGAAACGCAATCATGCGATGCTCCGCCAGGCGAACCAAGCGATAAGTAGTACTGCTCCGAGCCCGATAACTGCGGCATATGTTCGTACGAAACCGCTTTGGGCTTTACGCGTAACACCGGCAGAATTGCGGACAAGTGTCGCTACTCCGTTCACTGCGCCGTCGACTATGTGTGTGTCAACCCAGGAAATCGAATTGAACGCAGTAGCCCCAGGACCAGATACAACCCGACTAACAGCCGCGTCGTAGTACCAAGCCTGTTCCAGCAGGCGTGGCTCGATCGGTTTGATGACACGCTTGGCGTACACCGCAACCGCAATTCCGATGCCGACGAGGGCGACGACACCAGCGATACCAAGAAGCAGATACCTGTTCTGGTATTCCTGAGTCCCGAAGTGCATGGCTTCCGATTCTTCAAGCACAGGTGCAAGCCAACGGCCCAGAAAGTGCAGATCCGTATTGAACGGCAATTGCAACGCCCCGCCCAGAGCCGACAAACCGGCCAACACAACCAGTGGTATGAGCATGATTCGCGGGCTCTCGTGTGGAATAAAGTCACCGTGAGCGCCGTGTTCGTTGCTGTGATCGTTCCAATGCGCCTCACCAAAAAAAACCATGATTACCTGACGAGTCATGTAGTACGCCGTCAGCAAGGCAGTGAAAAGTCCGATTGCGTATAACCCACGGTTGTTGGCATAGACATAGAGCAGGATTTCGTCCTTCGACCAAAACCCAGAAAACGGTGGAACACCGGCGATCGTCAACCAACCAATGATGAAGGTTCCCGCCGTGATCGGCATGACCAATCGCAACTTGCCCATCCGGCGCATGTCCTGTTCATGGTTCATCCCGTGGATTACCGAGCCCGACCCAAGGAATAGCAACGCTTTGAAGAACGCATGCGTGATCATTAGGAAGATCGCCGCTACATAGGCACCGGAACCTATAGCCATGAACATGTAGCCAAGCTGTGACACGGTGCTGTAGGCGAGCACCTTCTTGATGTCGTTTTGCGTCACTGCTACGGACGCCGCACACAACGCGGTGAGTCCCCCGACGAAGGCAATGATTGTAGATGCCCAGTGATAACTCATCGCCAGCACCGGGGCGATACGAATCATTAAAAAAACCCCGGCAGTGACCATTGTGGCGGCATGGATCAGTGCCGAGACAGGTGTTGGCCCTTCCATCGCATCGGGTAGCCAGAAGTACAGCGGCAATTGTGCACTCTTGCCGCATGCGCCAAGGAATAACAACAGAGCGAATGCTGTCGCCGTAACGGGTGCCAGTGTGCCGCCGTGGGCGGCTTCGTTGATACTCGAATACGACAATGATCCAAGTGCGCTGAAGGCAAGAAACATTGCAATCATCACCCCAAAATCACCGACACGATTGGTAACGAATGCCTTTTTGCCGGCAACGGCCGCACTATTGCGTGTGTGCCAGAACGAAATCAGTAAGTACGAGCACGCACCCACGCCCTCCCAACCCAAGAAGGTGACGAGCAGGTTTTCACCGAGCACCAACATCAGCATCGAAAAGATAAACAGGTTGAGATAGAGAAAAAACTTGGAAAATTTTGGATCGCCATGCATGTAGCCGATGGCATACAGATGAATGAGTGATCCAATGCCAGTGACGAATAACGCCATGGTGATACTCAGCGGATCGGCGAGAATTGCCATGTCAACTTGTAGCGAACCAACTGGAATCCAGGCAAATAGGTTGACGACATGTTGGCGTTCACTGGCGGGTCTAGACAGCAGATCAGCAAAGACTCCGACAATGACGATGAACGAGGCAGTCGGCATGAGCGTGGCCAGCCAACCTGAACGTGGATCGCCAAGACGACGTCCCAATAGCAACATGATCACTGCCCCAAGAAGTGGGAATGCCGGCGCGAGCCACAGCAGATTGGCCATGATGTAGCGCCTAACCCTTTAATTCCGCAAGGTCATCGGCATTCACTCCGGTGCGGCGACGCATTATTGCCACGATGATGGCCAACCCGACGACAACTTCGGCGGCGGCGACAACGAGAACGAAGAAGACGATGGTTTGACCACTGATGTCGTTGAGTTGGCGCCCGAGTGTGACAAACGTGAGATTCACTGCATTGAGCATCAATTCGATGCACATAAACATCACTAGTGGGTTGCGTCGAACAAGTACACCGACCGTGCCGATAACAAATAGCACCGCGGAAAGCAATAAGTACCACATTGGTGTTGGTTGAACGACGAGTGCAATCATGATGGACGACTACCTTCCGGTCGAACATCGGCGGCGCGGCGCCTAGAGAGCAATACCGTGCCTACCACCGCAACTACCAGCAACACCGAAGTGACTTCAAAAGCCACGACATAGTCGGCGAAAACCGAACGGGCCAGTTGCACGATATTGGAGTCGGGAGAATCTGTCGTGGCGCCATTTACGCCGGTGCCACGAGTAATCACAGCATCAGTTCCACTAACAATTGCGGCCACAAGCACCCCAAGTAAGCCCAGTCCGACCACAACGGCCAAGGGGCGTTGACCGGCAAGCGAGTCAGTGCGAAGGTCCTCGGCTCGGTCCACTCCCAACAACATGACAACGAATAAGAAAAGCACAACAATGGCGCCGGCATACACGATTACTTGCACCGCAGCCAGGAACTCTGCATGTTGGGCGACGAAGAGTACGGCGATACCAAACAGGGTGAGCACCAAACTCAAGGCGGCGTGAACGGGGTTGCCGCGCACGACCACACCAAGGGCACCGACAATCACCATGACCGCGGCACAAACAAATACAAACAGTTCCACTTAGTCTTCACTACTTTCTGCGGCTCGGACCCCGTACCCCAACTCGGCGCTCCAGGCAATAACGCCTTTGAACGCGGCGTCGCCACTGGATGCCGTGGCCCGCATCCAACCGGAGGTATTCAGATCCTCTCCCGGCCGCCAGTCTTCCCACGGCAGTTGCTGCGGCTTGCCTGAGGCATCGACCAACAATTCGTCTCGCGTATAGATCGCGTCGCGACGATTGGTGAAGGAAAATTCGAACAATTTGGTTTCGGTGATCGCTTCGGTCGGGCAAGCCTCCACACAGAGGTCACAATGAATGCAGCGCAAGTAGTTGATCTCATAAATCCACCCAAATCGCTCCCCTGGCGACGTTGGATTATCGGGATCGTTATCGGCACCACGCACATGAATACATTTGGCCGGACACACCGCGGCGCATAGTTCGCAACCGATGCATTTTTCCATTCCGTCTTCGTAACGATTCAGCACATGACGACCGTGCAGGCGTTCAGGCTTGGGAATTTTGGCATCCATCTCTTGGGCGCGTTCACTGGCAACGCCATTCTTCGACTTTTTCTGACTGCGACGAAGCACCCGCCCACCCGAATACTGAGTGGTGACCTGATTCCTAGCACCCCGTTGGCGCATGGTGACGAGAAATCCCCCGAAGTAGCCCATTAGAACATCGACCCTTCCACTTGGCGGTGATGCTCGCTCACGCGAAATGAAAGTTGTAACAGTCCATAGGCGATTGTCAGAACAACCACGGACACCAACGTAACTGCCAAGGTATTCCAGCCTTGATCATTACCGACTCGCTGGGCGGCGAGCAACATGAACCATCCGAGTGCGGCGGGGATGAGTACTTTCCAACCAAAGTCCATCAGTTGGTCGTAACGGAATCGTGGCAAGGTGGCACGCAACCACACATATATATAGAGGAACACGAGTACTTTGGCGAAAAGCCAAATCGTCCCTTCAATCGCGTTGGGGATCAGCGGAATATCCAGCACAGTGCTGCCAATTGACACCGGTTGTGGCCCACCGAAAAAGAGCGTGACAATGAGTGCCGACATGGTCACGGTATTCATGAATTCGGCAAGATAAAACAGAGCAAAGCGAATCGACGAATACTCAGTATTGAAGCCCCCGACCAATTCTTGTTCGGCCTCAACGAGATCAAATGGTGGTCGATTGAGTTCGGCGGTTGCCGCGATGAAAAAGATCAAAAACGGCACAAGACCGGTGGTGATCACGTTCCAGTTTCTAATTGTCGACTGAGCGGCGACAATGCCGTTAGTTGACAATGTGCCCGACACGAGCAATACCGAAGCGAGCGATAACCCAAGTGCGGCTTCGTAGCTCACCATTTGCGCCGAGGCGCGCACCGATCCAAGAAGCGGATATTTTGATCCGCTCGACCAACCGGCGAGCATGATTCCGTACACGGCAATTGATGAAATCACGAGTGCGAACAACACGCCGATTGGAGGATCTGCAAGTTGCACGCGCGTCTGGTGACCAAACCAAGTGACGATGCCGGCGTTGCCGTCACGAAAGTTACCCCCAAGTGGAATGATCGCAAAGGTAAGAAACGCAGGCACGAAAGCGAGAAATGGTGCGAGTTTGAATACGAAGCGATCCGAGCGTTCGGGTATTAGGTCTTCCTTGAAAAACAATTTGATTCCATCGGCGAGTGATTGCAATACACCAAATGGGCCAGCCTTGTTCGGCCCGATGCGATTTTGCATGCCTGAAATCACCTTGCGTTCAAACCAAATCATGAGCATGGTGGCTACCAGACCGGTGATAAACACGACAACAACTTTCAATATCACGATGATCAGCGGAGTCCAGAGTATTCCTCCGCTCACCAGCGGATCTAGCGCAAATATCCCAGACACTAGATGTGCTCGATTCGAACATCACAAACGTCTTCCGATAGATCAAGCAGTTCGCGAACATCGGTGCCGGTTTGATTGAAAGGAATCCAAGCGGTGCCGATCATGACATCTTGGGACTCGTGTAGTGGCAACACAAGTGTCGCTCGGTTGGATGTCACCTTGACATCCACACCATTATGAACGCCGATTCGTGCTCGATCGAGCGGGTGCACATAGACACCGGCGTCATCGGCGAGAGAAACCAGCGACGGACTGTTGACTGTCCCTTGAGCGCCGTCGTACAGTTTGCGACTTACAACCAAGCGATGTTTGAACGAATTGTGGTCGGCAACGCTCGAGTCAGATCTGGCCAATGAGACTGGATGTGGGTGATGCATCAGCACACCATCGTGACGGACACTTTTTTCATCGCTGGCTGGAGCGAAGGATGGAACACTGTCGATCAACATCTGATGCACATCGGCATAACTGGATATTCCAAGATCTTTGCCCACCGCAATTGATAACTCGGCGGCGATCATCCAGTCAGGACGAGATGTACCTGTTGGAGTGATCTTTTGGGCCACATTGCTGATCCGACCCTCGAGGTTTGTCGTCGTGCCAACCTTTTCACCGTATGCAGCGGCGGGCAGGACGACATCGGCTTGCGAACTTGAGGCCGTGAGAAACGTGTCGATGGCAATTATGTTGCGGGCACCAGCAATACCTCGTCGAGCCAGGTCGGCATCTGGAACATCGGCGAGCGGATCTGATCCGAGCAAGATGAGACACTCAATTTTGCCGCTGGCAGCGGCGGCCAATATGTCGGCGGTACCGCCGGCGTCAGATTGGGGTGTCAGCCCGGCAGTAATTGCTCCGCGTACGTTTCCGCGACGAAGCGCCGGCAAGACACGGGCATGAGGAGCGAGATGAAGCACCTCGGCCAGAGCGTTGACCACAAACTCTGGCGACTCGGCGAGATTCATGCGCCCGACGATCACCACAACATCGCCACGGCTTAGTTGATCGGATATTTCAGTGGTAGTGCCAACTTGGCGAATAACGGCCGCGAGTTTGCCACCTTCGGTCTGGATACTTCGCCAAGCGTATGGAGTCAGGCCTGAATTGTGGGCGGTGAACTCGATGATTCGGGCGGTACGTTTTTGGGCGGCGTGACGAGCGCGTAGGTACAACACGGGAAGTTCTTCTTTGAGATCTGGAGCGAGCAAGATGATCGTCGGCGCCCGATTGATGTCGTCAATAGTTGCCTGAGGAAGGGAAAAAATCTCGGGTGGCAATCCATCGGCGAGTTGAGCGTCGCGCTGATTGATGCCAAGGACGTCAGCAAGTTTTGCCCAGGCGAAGGCATCCTCGTTGGTTCCCCGCGCACCACCGATGATCGCTACCGACTCCGGGCCTATGGCAAGGGCTGTGCGCAGCATTCGAGCCGCAACATCCAAGGCAACGGCCCACGACGAATCTGCCAATCCAGATTCACCCTTGATGAGTGGTGTCGTCAATCGCTCGGCGCTATTCACCGATTCAAAGTTGAAGCGACCCTTATCGCATAGCCACCCCCAGTTCACCGGATCAATGTCGACACCCTGATATCGCACTAATTCATCGCGGCTGCTTTGCACCACTGTTCGGCAACCGACCGAGCATGTAGTGCAGGTGCTTTCCTCTTGATCAAGATCCCAAGGGCGAGCCTTGAAACGATATGGCTTGGCGGTAAGCGCACCGACTGGACAAATCTGCACGGTGTTGCCCGAAAAATAGGAACTGAATGGCTCGTCGGGAAACGTGAGCACTTGGGTGTTGCTGCCTCGGCTGACGAAAGTAATCAAAGGATCACCAGCCACTTCATCGGCAAAGCGTGTGCAGCGATCACACAAAATACAGCGTTCGCGGTCTAGGTACACCAAGTCGCTGATTGGAATTGGCTTTTCAAAATGGCGCTTCTCTTCGACAAATCGACTCTCCCCAGGGCCATGGCTGAAAGCTTGATCCTGGAGTGGACACTCACCACCCTTGTCACATACTGGACAGTCAAGTGGATGGTTAGCCAGCAAAAGTTCCAACACGCCTTGTTGGGCGCGCTTGACACCATCAGTTGTCGTTCGCACTACTTGGCCCTCAACAACCGGAGTCATGCATGACACCACCATCATTGGACCGCGCGGACCTTCGATTTCGACAAAACATTGGCGACACATGCCCACTGGTGTCATGCGCGGGTGATAGCAAAAAAATGGAACGTAACTTCCGGCATCTTGACATGCATCGATGACGAGTTGACCGGGTTGAGCCTGATGAGTTTTACCATCAATGGTGATCGAAAGTGTTTTTTTAGACATGGACGCGACTACCTTCGGGGTGAAGCACATCATCAACGCCATCAATTGGACGACCATGGGCGATGTAGTGATCAAATTCGTTACGGAAACGTCGCACAGCAGAAGCGATTGGCGAAACCGCTGATGGTCCTAGCGGGCAGATCGTCGTTTGAAGCGGTGGCCAGGCAATACCTGGGCTGATGCTTTCACTGATTTCAAACAGTAAATCAATGTCTTGGGGACGACCTTGACCATCCAAAATTCGACGCAACACTTGCTCAAGCCACGTGGTTCCCTCACGACATGGTGTGCACTTACCGCACGATTCGCGGGCGAAAAATCTGACAATGCGCCAACAGGCGGCGACCATATCGGTGGTTTGATCCATAGCCACAATTGCCCCCGAGCCAAGCATCGAACCAGCTTTGTCAACGGTTGGTTTGTCAAGAGCCATATCGAGATGTTCGTCGAAAAACCACATTGCCGAAACTCCGCCAGGAATGAAAGCCTTGACGGTGCCACCATTGCGCACACCGCCACAATATTCGGGTGCTTCGAACAGCATCCGAAATGTTGTCACACCGTTTGGAACTTCAAACACACCTGGACGATTGACATGACCAGACACAGAAAACATTCGCATCCCTGTACTTGTTGGCGCGCCGAGAATTTTGAATGCCCCGCCACCGTCGTTGATAATCGCAGGTAGGTTGGCCAACGTTTCAACATTGTTGACAATGGTCGGTTGCATGTACAAGCCTTTTACCGCCGGGAAATACGGTGGCTTCAATCGAGGCATGCCGCGCTCCCCTTCCAAACTCTCGATGAGTGCGGTCTCTTCGCCGACGATGTATGCACCTGCACCCCAAGTAAGAGTGATATCCAGTGAAAACTGGGAGCCGCAGATGTTGCGACCCGCCATGTTGTGGGCATAAGCGTCGTTGATTGCCTCGGCTAATCGCTCTTGAGCGAGTGCCATTTCGCCTCGAACATACAAGAAGGCGTGTGCCGCATTGACGGCAAAACTTGCCAGCACGATTCCTTCAATAAGTTGGTGCGGATCGAGTTCCATCAGCAATCGATCCTTGTAAGTGCCTGGTTCGCTCTCGTCGCCATTGACGACCAAATAGCGTGGGTGAACATCGGCGGGTAAGAATCCCCACTTAGTTCCGGCCATGAACCCCGCCCCACCGCGACCTTGAATTTCGGCCGCCCTAACCTCGTCATGTACCTGTTTGGGAGTCATCGAGGACAGAGCTTTGCGCAGGGCGACGTAACCACCTGTGCGTACATATCCGTCGTAGGTATAACCGTCACTGATATCAAAGCGACCGGTGATCAGTCGCGGTCCAGTTGGAACTTGGCCCGGTGTCGAGTACTCGGTGTTCATCGACGGTTATCTTTCATCAACAATCGCCTGTGCTTCGATTCCGTAGTTCGACCACGATTCACTTGTGCGCTGACGCACGCGGGAAAGTGTGCCGAATGGCGGAATTTCTTCGTCAGCCCGACCACTTCGCAGATCGTCGATGAGTTGATCAAAATTTGCTGGTGTGACTTGGTAGCGATAGCGGTAATTCACTTGAATCGCTGGTGCTTCGGTGCAGGCGGCGATGCATTCAACATCTTCAAGAGTGAACATTCCGTCAGCGGTGGTGCCACCGGCTTTGACTCCGAGGCGATCTTCGGCATGGTGCAAGAGATTCCACGAACCAACTAGATGACAGGAAATGTTGGTGCAGATGTTGATGCAGTATTTGCCAATCGGTTCAAATTTGAACATTTCATAAAAACTTGCCGTGCCGTACACATCAGCAGGAGTTACACCGAGTAGTTCACCAATATGGACCATGGCCTTGTTACTTACGTGCCCGTCTTGTTCTTGAGCAAGATGAAGCAACGGAATCATTGCCGACTTTGGTCTGGGGAAACGGGCGATGATTTCCTTGGCAATCGTAATATTGGCATCATTCAGGCGGCTCATCGATCCACCTCACCAAGCACAGGATCAACCGACGAAATGACTGCAACTGCATCGGCCACAAGACCGCCACGCATCATATGTGGCAAAGTTTGGATGTTCACAAACGATGGCGCGCGCACATGCATCCGATACGGTGTCGCCGAACCGTCGCTGGCGATGTAACAGCCGATTTCTCCACGCGGGCTCTCAATTGCCAGATACACCTCGCCTTCGGGCACCTTGAACCCCTCGGTAAAGATCTTGAAATGGTGGATTAAGGCTTCCATTGATTCGTCAATTCGGGCTCGTGGGGGCGGTGTGACTTTTTTATCTTGAATACGAAAATCGCCACTTGGCATCCGGTCAAGAATTTGTCGGACAATCTTCATCGATTCGCGAATTTCGGCGAGACGAATGGCGTAGCGATCGTAGCAATCTCCGTAACTCCCAACAATGACATCGAAGTCAACTTCGTCGTAATGTAAGTACGGCATATCACGGCGCAAATCCCATGACACACCAGTGCTGCGCAAAATTGGGCCAGTTGCGCTAAGCGCAATGGCTTCTTGCTGGGTGATGACACCGACGCCCTGCAGGCGTTCGCGCCAGATTGGTTGACCCGACATCAAGATGTCGTACTCGGCCAAACGAGCCGGGAGCATGTCAAGAATCGCCAACACATCGTCGCGCCAACCGGCAGGCAGATCTGCTGCTACCCCGCCGGGACGAATGAAGTTGTGATTCATCCTCAGTCCAGTGACTTTCTGGAAAAAGCGCAGCACTTCTTCGCGTTCGCGCCAGCCGTAAAGCATCATCGAAACAGCGCCGATATCCATTCCGTTGCTAGCCATGAACAACAGGTGACTGCTCATTCGGTTCAGTTCTGAAAGCAACATCCGCATCCACACTGCACGTTCGGGGATGTCGCCGTCAATGCCAAGTAATTTTTCGGTGGCCATGGAAAACACGAGTTCGTTATTGAGCGGCGATACATAATCCATTCGAGTCACATTTGTGCCACCCTGCATGAAGGTAAGCGACTCGCCTGTCTTTTCCATTCCCGTGTGCAAATAGCCGACGATTGGCTTGCAACGCAACACGGTTTCACCTTGAAGTTCAAGCATCAGGCGCAACACACCGTGGGTGCTTGGATGCTGCGGACCCATATTGATGATCATGGTTTGGTCTTCAGCGGCATCTGTTGCAACTTCGGCGAGAAGTGCCGCGTCGGCTTCACTCATCCGCAACACGGCACCGACTTCGCGCAACACTTCCTTGGCCGAAAGCAATTTACGGGGTTGCAGTTCTTGGAGACCTTCGAATGTGTCGGCAGATATCACATCGTCGACATCGGTCATGAGGCCGCACCCTTGAATTGAACTGGAATCTGACCTTGTGCATAGTCCTTTCGCAATGGGTGACCATCCCAATCCTCTGGCATCAGAATTCGCGTTAAGTCCGGATGATTATTGAAGGCGATACCGAACATATCGAATACTTCGCGTTCCATTGCTTCGGTACCGGGATAAATTTCAAACGCCGAATCGACGGTTGCATCGGCTTCACTGACCTGCACTCGAAGTCGCAACCGTTTATGATGACGCATCGACAATAGATTGACCACAACTTCAAAACGCTCCGCGACTATGTCAGCCGGCGAGGTGCGTCCCGGATGGGTAAGAAAATCAACGGCAGTGAGATCCACGCACATCTCGAATCCATCTAGAGCAAGATTTTTCAACGTTTCGATATAGCGATCTTTGGCGATAAAAAGCACACCTTGCCCCGTGATCTCAATCAATGGCGAGCCGTACATCTCAGAAGTCGACATCGATTACTTCGATCCAAGAACTACTGGAGTAATACTTCCGGCAGGAATTTCTTGCACGTGCACACCGGCTCCGGCACCACTTACCGAGCGGCGTTGCATGATTTGGCCATCTTCGATGAGCTGATGCAGAGTCTCGATGGCGTGAATCAATGTCTCCGGAGTCGGCGGACAACCGGGCGCATACACGTCAACGGGAACAATCTGATCAACACCTTGCACGATTGCGTAGTTGTTGAACATGCCGCCGCTGCTGGCACACACCCCCATAGAAATCACCCACTTTGGTTCCATCATTTGGTCATACACCTGTCGCAACACCGGCGCCATTTTTTGACTCACCCGACCGGCCACGATCATGATGTCGGCTTGCCGAGGTGAGGCACGAAATACTTCCATTCCGAATCGGGCCAAGTCGTAGTGCGCCGTACCGGTTGCCATCATCTCAATCGCACAACACGCCAAGCCAAACGTTGCACCCCAACTGGATCGTGACCTGGACCATTTGACTACGTCTTCGATTCGTCCGGTGAGGAAATTGTGCTCTAATCCGCCGAGACCGTCGTCGAGGACATTGCGAATCGTGCCCATTAAGACGGCACTTCGTTAGTGCGACCATCAAGTCCAACAATGCGCACCGAGTACGTTGGTTTTGACATCGCCGAAGAAATGTCGGTACCACCGATTTGATCCAGACGAACCGCTCGTTGAAATGGACCCCAATCCAATGCCCCCCGAGCGATGGCATACAGAAACGCGACGAAAAATACGACGCTAAAGGCGACCATTTCAAAGAACGCGAATGAACCAAGTTCTTGACGACTAACCGCGTATGGATAGGCAAAGATGATCTCAATATCGAACATGATGAACAACATCGCCACGATGTAAAAGCTCACTGGAAATCGCTCCGGCGCGTCACGACTGGGCACAATTCCACATTCATATGGCGCAGATTTTGCGCTATTGGGGCGCCTGGGAGCAAGCAATTTGGACGCCATCGAACTCATCACCCCAAATAAGGCAGCGAGAATCAATAAGACGAAGATCGGTAGGTATTGACCCACGACTTAGCCTTTTGTCAGCGAGCGTTCAGCCGAAAGATTGGCTCGAAGTGCAAGATCGCGGCGATGTAAGACCCAGCAGAGAATGAAAAAGATGAGTCCCGACCCGAAGGCTATGAACATCGCTGGCTGGCGCTTGGCACCGAGATCGCGCAGCATGTAGATATATCGATGAGGTTTCGTCGTGTCAATCACCGGTATGGCAGGCGCCCGACCCGGTTCCACTCGTTGGGCAACAACTGGGGCGACTTCAACAAGTGCATAATGCGGTTTGTGGAAGAACGCAATGAAGTCAAGCGAATCGTTGATCTTTGGCCAACGTTCACCACCTCGGTCGTACACCGCAACGGACAGATACTCACCAGCAAGAAACTCCTTGGCTTCGACTAGTAAAATTTCATCAGATGAAGCAACTGCTTGTCCGCGTTGCGGGTCTGCATCATCCAGCAAGTTCCAGCCATCACGTTGAAGCGCATCAGATGCGGTGGCGGCGTCGGCTGTTGGGACACCAGTCATCAAGAGTGCAGAGGTCACAAGACCTACATTTTCGAATTCAGACGCGTCACGGATGATGGTTATTGGACTAGCGGGTTTCCATGAAGGATCTGGACCCTTCAGCCCGATGCCATACGTCCACCAAATTCCTCCCATCACCATCATCCAACCAAAGAAACCGGCCACGACGATGAGGATTCCGAGTCGAGCGCCAACATTTGTTCCGATTACCAAATACGGGCCACCAACGAATACAACGATGGCGATGGCTACGACAACAATTCCACGTATTTCGGGTTGCCAGGAGATTGCCAGGAGCGCCGAATGCATTTACATCCCCCGCACATAATCGACAATTGCTCTTATCTGTTCATTGGTGAGCATCGCCCCAAATGCCGGCATCCGGCCACTGCCCTGACCTTGCTCGCCATAACGCTTACCCAATTCACTACCGCCGGTGATGAATGCGACCATATCGGACTGCTGTGGAAATTGGCGCACTGTTGATCCACTGGTGAGGTTGGGCCCGAGTGCTCCACCGCCAGTGATTTGTGGATCACCATACGACCATCCCTTAGTGTGACACCGCGCGCAAGAAAAGTTGCCACCTCCGAGATCAAGATTAAATAGTGCTTCACCGACAGTTGAATACGTTCCGTTCGTCACAACTCGTTCGGCTTCTGCTTGGATCGCATCCTGCTGCGCTTTGGGTAGATGCCCGCCTTCACATAGACGCGGATCATCGTTCAACTTGGCGCAATCTTCTCGGGGGATTTGAACACTTTGCATATACTCAATCAAGGTCTGAACCTGTTGCTCATTTAGCGGTCCGCCGCCAGCAAGACCCCACGCCGACATCGGCGAAAATGGTCGACCGTATTCAAGGATGAAACGTACTTCTGCTTCGCTATAGCGATAGAAAAGCGTATTGATGGCTGGAGCCTTCCAAGTGACAGGCTTTACTTCATTTGTAATCGGATTGGTGATCAAATAACCCGAGGCACCGCCTGAGCCTGTCATTCCGCCATGGCAACCCGCACAGTTGTAGCCACCCTCTGAAGTCGGAGCAAACAAGCGGCTTCCCCATGTTTCGAAACGCTCCTGGAAAAACACAGTGGCACCACGTTCACGACTTGGTTCCAGAATCCAGTAAAGCGGAAGGGCAATCGTGATCACAGCAAGAAATGCAATGCCAATCAACTGTGTGCGTTCGATCTTCTTACCTTCAAGAATGTCATCGTCGTAATAAGGTTTACGATTTGCCGCCAGCACAATTTCTGATCCAAGTTCGGCCCGGCCGCGGCGAACATTGCTGACTAAATAGAAAGTCCAGCCCAACACCGAAACGACGAGAATGAACCACGCCACGCTTGTTGTTGTGTCGGCGAACATCATCCGTGTCCACCGAGACTTCCCACACAGTGCGGTCCCTCTGCTTCTTGACCAGTCGTGTTGGTGCCAATCGCTGGACCAATGAACACGGCACTCGTGTCAATTACTAGGACATCGTTGGCAAGGGAAACTCCAAACCGATCCATTCCTCGTGGCGCTGGACCACCCTTCTTTTCACCCACTCGGTTGTACTGCGAACCATGGCACGGACATTCAAACCATTGCGAACTTGCACATGTCGGTACCCGACAACCGAGATGCGGGCATTTCTGGTACAGCGCAACGAGTCCGGCCTCCATACCAGCCAATACCCCGGGTTGTTTTCCGTATGCAACTTTTGCCTTTGATAACGCCTCCGGTGGATACTCCGTTACCCAGGAGCGCGCTTGTGGCACATATAGAAAACCCTTGTTTGCTCTAATTTCGCTGATTATGTCATCAACTTTGCCAACTGTGATTTTGGATCCGAATCCGCCCGACGCTCCTCTCCACAAAAAGGCGATGACTGCGGCTCCGAATCCGCCAAGGCTCGCACTCATCAGCGTGACGGTGGCGCGGTTGAAAAATTGGCGGCGCGTCACTCCAAGTGCTTCGGAATCCGGTGGGGTCCACGGAACTACATTTGGTGATGGTTGCGGAGCAACAGCGACACTTCGAGCAGCCACGGCAGCCAACTCAACGTCACGACCCGAAATTGAAGTATCGGTGACTTCGCCCCGATCTTTGCGACGCGTTTCGCGTGACAGAGAGCCAATACCGCGAGCATCACTTCGACGCGAGGCAGTAAGCACGACGCCTAGGCCGAGCACGACGATTACTGCGACAGCAATAGCGAGAATGGTGGTGGTTTCCATGATTGATCCGAGTTAGAGGTCGAAGAAGATTCCGTCAACCCACGGGAACGTGAAGTTGAAGCCTGGACCTCGAAAGAATGACCCAATGATCACCAATATTGACCAAAACATTAAGAAGACTGTGAACATACTGGTGATGAATTTGCGATCCTCCGGCTTGATGGATGGGTTTCGATCGACAAACGGAGCAAGCATTAAACCGATGATTCCGACCCCTGGAATGGTCACTCCGGCAATCATCGGATGAAACATGGTGAGCAACTCTTGCAGTCCTAAAAAGTACCAAGGAGCTTTTGACGGGTTTGGCGTCTGATTGAAGTTGGCTGCCTGCAATAGTGGCGCGTTCACAAACCAGGAAAAAATGAAAAGAAACGCCGTACAGGCAAGCGATGCAACAAACTCAATAGCCAAAAGGTGCGGCCAGGTATGAACCTTGTCGATTGGAATGGCTTTGACATCTTGAATTGAACCGGACTTAACGACCGTGAGCAAGCGTTGTGTGTGACCGCCAGGTCCGGTACCTAGAGGTCCAAAAGACTGCGGGTCAACACGAACTACAGCTGTTGGTCGATCCGCTACGGCAACACCTCCGGTTGCGCCACCAATACGAGCCGCCTTGCTCCGGTCCAACAAATGTTGTGGAATTCGTGGATCAGTTGCGGCCGCGTCGTTCTCGGTTGGCGACTCATTACTAGTGGCGGCCGCCTTCTCGCGCGCCGCCTGAGCGCGCTTGAGCAGATGTTCGGGGATTTCAGTCATCAGAGGGGTCCCGAGATTCCGCCGTCTTTGCGTACACGCCAAAAGTGGATCGCCAGAAAGATAACAGTGATGAATGGAAAGAGCAACACATGCAGCACGTACCAGCGCAACAGCGTTTCGGCACCAATTTCAGTTCCACCGAGCAAGACGAATCGAACTTGCGAGCCAATTACCGGCGAATATCCAATCATGTTGGTGCCAACGGTGACTGCCCATAGGGCCAACTGATCCCACGGCAACAAATATCCAGTAAATGAAAGCATCAATGTGAGCACCAGCAAGATCACGCCGACGACCCAATTGAATTCGCGTGGTGCCTTGTACGCACCGTGATAAAACACGCGTGCCATATGTAAAAAGACGCTAATCACCATCAGGTGAGCACCCCATCTGTGCATGTTGCGAACCATCAGTCCGAACGTCACCGAGGTTTGTAGAGACTGAATGTCCTCCCAGGCATTGGTCGCGGTTGGTCGATAGAAGAACATCAAGAAGATGCCCGTGACGGTCAAGAGGATGAACAGAAAGAAACTCAACCCACCGAGACACAGCGTGTAGCTCACTTTGACGGCATGACGCTTCACCTTGACCGGATGAAGGTGATACAACACCGAGTTCATAATCACGTATGAACGATTTCTCGGAGAGTCGGTATATCCTTTGCGGAAAATCGATCCGGGACGCATGATCGAGTTCCACGCTTGGCTCGATTGCACTGATTTGCCAAGTTTTGCGGCGCGCTCCTTCATCGTGGGGCGGGGCATTTCATCGACTGTGCGGGCCATGATTCGTTCTCCTTAAAAGCGCAGTCCGTAGGCATATCCGTGGTTATCGGTGCGTAAGTGTAAGTCACCGGTCACCCCTGGCTCACCAAGTTTGCCAAGAATAATCACGCCCGTTGGGCAGCGATCCACGCAAAGCGCACAGCGAGTACAAACATCGTCGTCAATAATAAATAGAACCTTGTCCGATGGATCTAAACCGGGCATTTCGGTACCCTGCGCCTGGGCGATCGCATTTGGTGTCACCATATGAATGCATTTCCATGGGCAGATGTCGACACATCCCTCGCACATGATGCACTCACTTTGATCGATGTGAATGAATTGCTTGGGTTTCACCGCCTTGGAAAGGTACGCATTGTCAACTTCAACGAGTTCGTACTCAGACGACCACTCGGGCATCGGTGGGTTGGCGTCGGTCTTAGTCATGTGGCATTAACTCGTCTTCACCAGCGGACGACCGTATGTGGAAGTCTCGATTTCTTTTGGCTTGACTACACCACGTTTTTGCCACCACGAAAAGAGAAAGATCATCGCCCCAATGTTGACAGCATGAATTCCGACAACGACGATGTCGCGAATCGCTTCGTAACTAATCGTGAAAGGAAACGGACCATTGAGGGCTTTGGGTTTGAAGATGCCAAATGGACCATAGAGGATTTTGTCTCGTCGCCAACCGAGATTCCGATCAGCGTGATCGATGAATTGATGTGGCACCACACCGAATGCGAGAAACAACACAGCGAAGATGAACATCCCTCCGACCATCGCCTCACCCCATGTCACCTTGCGATCAATCGGTCGGCGCTTTCCAATGGGCACGACAAGAAAAGCCAAACCAGCAGTTAGCACGACGGAAAAAATGAACGGTTGGTTCACACCTGGCCATTTGAGAATGTCGATTGCCAGCATCGGTCGCAGGGGTGCCTTTCTTGGGTAAATCCCTTATAACCCTAGTCCGATTGGGTGCGATGTGGCGAAAGAATGGAGCATGTGCATTCGTGCAATCCGGTGACGTTGCAGGTGCAAATGGGAACGGTGCGACACATCCGCACTCGGGTACCTAATCGTGCATTTGCACCCGCTCTAACTCGCCTATCGTGTCTATTCTTATAGAGGCTTTTATCTCAGACGACAACCGGTTCAATTCTAAAGAGGATTCTCGTGACAGAAATTCCAGAACACCTACTTAAACGCGCCAAAGAGCGTCGGGAAGCATTGGGTGGATCTGACGTAGCTCCGGCCTCGCCTGATGCGGCTGGATCGGATGCCCCCGGATCAGCGGGGAGTATCCAATCAGTTCCGAATGCCGGAATTGTCAAGGAGCCAGTGGCGCCGATTGCGCCAGTTGGTGCAATGCCACCGCCACCTGATCCAGCCTATGTAGTGGCTGCCAAAGTACGAAAGAAGATCCCGTTTTGGGCAATGGCAACTCTCAGTTTGTTACCACTATGGGCGTTCATTTATTTACTCGCATTGCGACCGCAAGAAAAAATTGTGGAAGGACCATTGGCTGTTGGTGCAGGTTTATTTGGATCATGCGCTGGCTGTCATGGGGCAGACGGGCAAGGCGGTGCCGGCCGAGTCTTGTACCAAGGCGAAGTATTGAATACATTCCCCAAGATCGAAGACATGCTCAACTTCGTTTACACCGGCAGTGAAGCATTCGTCGCCCAAGGACTGGCGACTTACGGCAACCCTGATCGAGCCGGTGGGGCACATGCACCGATGTCATATAACGGCAACCCGATGCCACAGCAAGGTGCAAAGGCAGGTGGTGGACTAACCGATTCACAAATTCTTGCAGTTGTTTGTCACGAGAGA
This sequence comes from Actinomycetota bacterium, assembly GCA_031401235.1. Lineage (GTDB taxonomy): Bacteria > Actinomycetota > Acidimicrobiia > Acidimicrobiales > Ilumatobacteraceae > UBA3006. Next base: position 165,155 of record JANNRJ010000030.1, on the reverse strand, counting down.
TACACGATCGGCGGTGCTGGACCAACTAGCACGGAGTGGTCGAATGAATACGACCGCTGGTGCGCACCAACCTCCGAAATTTATGCGGCGCTCGCGGCAGGCACCACAAGTTTCGACACTCTGGCCGAAACATTCAAGGATTTGCCTGATCCGCCAGTGGCAGTCGGCACTATTCCTCGCCTATCCGGTTCGTAACTTCCCCAAGTCTGCAGGCGTAACCGTACGCTGAACGCGTGTCAGCGCGGCAACAGACTCTCGAAACTGACGTACTCATAATTGGTGGTGGTCCGGCGGGAGCAGCTGCCGGATTTTGGTTAGCGCAATTGGGCCACCAACCGATCATTGTTGAACGTAAGCATTTCCCACGGGAAAAAACATGTGGGGATGGATTGACGCCCCGCGCTGTGAAGCAGATCAACGACATGGGGCTCGGAGATCAGCTCGAACAGTTTCATCGCTACGAAGGTTTGCGCGCCACAGCGCACGGCAGAGAACTTGAATTACGTTGGCCGAGTCACCCCATTTATCCACAACATGGTTATGTTGTCCGACGACGGGAACTCGATGCGATGGTCGCCCTCAATGCGCAACGGGTTGGCGCAACTCTGTTGCAAGGGCACGAGGCGCTGTCGCCAATAATTGAGCGCGAAAAAGTGTGTGGCGCCATGGTTGCCGACCACGATTCCAATAAATCTTTTGAGATTCGTTCAAAATATGTTGTCATCGCCGATGGCGCCAACAGTCGCTTTGGCCGCGCGCTTGGCACCTCGCGCACAAAAGCATGGCCGTATGGAACGGCGATACGTACTTATTGGGAAAGCCCTCGACATGCCGAGCCTTGGATCGAATCGGCCCTCGACGTCAAGGATCGAAGTGGAAATTCTATGCCTGGTTACGGGTGGATATTTCCCGTTGGTGACGGAACCATCAACATTGGTGTGGGGTTACTTTCGACATTCAAAAAATTTAAGGATGTCAACACATCGCACCTGCTCACAAATTACGCCCACATGATCGCCGACCGATGGGGAATCAATCCTGAGGAACCGCAATGTAAAGCGACAAGTGGAAAGATTCCGATGGGTGGATCAGTTGGTCCCAAAGTCGGTCCAAATTTTCTCGTCGTCGGCGATGCCGCTGGAAGCGTGAACCCGTTCAATGGCGAAGGTATCGATTACGCATACGAAACCGCGCGAATGGCAAGTGACGTCCTGCATGATGCCCTTGGCAGCGGTGATGCCTCTGCACTTCAGCAGTATCAGCGCCGAATCGACGATGAATACGGCGACTATTTCAAAGTGGCTCGCTTGTTTGCTCGAGTCATCGGCCGACCCGTGCTGATGCGTGAACTCTCACGAGTCGGTATCCACAGTCGAACACTGATGGAATGGGTTTTGCGGATTATGGCCAATCTGTTGAGACCGGACGAGACCGGTCCGGCTGAAGCTGCGTATAAAGCGGCGGCGGCAATCGTTCGTCGGATGCCAAACGCTTAGCCAATTTTGCGTTCACTCGGCTGTTTCCGATCCGAAAGATTTGTCGTGCTATGTTCAATTCAAACGAAGTCGTTTGAATTGAAGAGGGGAACTACGTGATGTCCGACGAATCGGAAACTGGCACGGTCAAGAGTGGTTACCTTGACTTGGTACTTTTATCTCTTCGAGTTGTGCTCGGACTAGTCTTCTTTTCCCAGGGAATGACGAAGTTGGGATGGTTCGGAGGCACCGACCCAGCAGGTCTCGACGGAATGGAACAATTCCTGCAGATCCTTGGATACGAGTCAACCACAGTGCTTGCTTGGATTCTCACGGTCATAGAGATTAGTACCGGAGTTTTATTAATTTTTGGACTCTTTACTCCACTAGCCGCTGCGGGAGTGATTGGGATCGCGGTAAACGGAATCTTTGCGCTGAGTTGGGCTGGTGGCTTCATTGCCTACAACGGATGGATGGTATATGCGGTTGTCGCCGTGGCAGTAGCGTTCCTCGGACCTGGTCGTTTTGCATTCGACTCAATCGCTCCGGTGCAATCACTTCTGGGATTCCGACGGTTACTTGCTGGACCTCGAGCCGCTCTATTGGCCATCCTTCTTGGTCTCGCCTTGGGGGTAATCGTATTGACCGTGTTCGGTCCAGGATTTTTCAGCGAGCCCAATTGGCCAGAGTTCGGCTAAGTGACCGGCGCCAGCCTCGAGCGAACTATTTAATACAGACCACTTCGGTGATCTGATCAGAGATGAGATCCAGAATTGACATGCTGCGGTCCGGCGAATACTGCGTGATGAACTCGCGCAAAGTCTTTGTTGACGTATCACAAGTGCGCTTTGTTGGAGTTGCCAATTTAACAATCCAATCGTTAGCCAATACACCGAGATTGCCGGCATCAAGCATGTCAACAACCGCCGGCAAATTCAGGTGGGTAAGTGGGCGTTGAGAATCTGCAGGCAACAACGTAAACCATACAATCGCACCGCCCAAAGTGTCGGCAAGCAGCACGCAACTTGAAGGCGTAACCAGATCGGTACAAGTGATCTCTCCTGGTGTGTTGGGAACGATTCGAATTGTGCGACCATCATCAAGTATTGGCGATGCTTGACCGATGGTTTTTGAATCGGCAATACTCCAGCCCGCATCGGCTTGCAGATTGGATACGGATGCGATGAGATCAATCGTGTGCGTGTTGGGAACACCGACGACCTGGGGAGATTCGCCACTAGTGAGCGAAAATATCAGCAACAATCCCGCGCTGAGTACGACAATGATTCCAATTGTGATCCATAAGCGTGCCGACAACAATTGACGCATGGATCGCGCTATTGGTCCATCGCAGCAATCGCCGCGGCATTAGCGGCGTGTGCAAGTTGAGTAAGAACCTCATCGGTGTGGCCGAGTCCGACGAAGAGAGCCTCGTAAGCGCCCGGTGCCAGAGCAACACCATGCTCCAACATTGAATGGAAAAACCGGGCGTACATTTTTTCGTCTGTTTTCTTTGCTTGGTCAAAATTTGTGGGAACTGATTGTCCGAAATACATGCCTACAAGAGTGCCCACCACTGGAAATTGCACTGTCATCCCGGCTGAAGCGCATGCCTCGCGTAGCAATGCCGACAATGTTCGCGCCCGCGCCGCAAGTTCCATATACACATCAGGAGTGAGTTCGTTCAATGCGGCGAGGCCGGCCGCGGTTGCCAGTGGATTGCCGGCAAGCGTTCCAGCATGAAATACCTTGCCTTGCGGAGTGAGGTGGTCCATCACTGCTTCTGAACCACCGACTGCGCCAATTGGTAATCCACCACCAATCACCTTGCCAAAGCAGGTGAGGTCGGGGCGAACATCGTATTTCGCTTGCGCTCCTCCCGTACCAACGCGAAACCCGGTGATCACTTCATCGAAAATGAGAACCGCCCCGGCCCGATCACATGCGGTTCGTAATCCTTCGAGAAATCCGCTTGCCGGGGCGATTACGCCCATGTTCGCGGCGATCGGTTCCACAATCACGGCGGCAACATCGTTTCCAATTTCGGGAACAATGTTGTATGGAACGACCAACGTGTTGGCAACCGCCTCTTCGGGGACTCCTGCTGTACCTGGAATTCCCAACGTTGCTATTCCACTGCCACCCGCGGCGAGTAACGCATCGGTGGCACCATGAAAGTTGCCAGCAAAAGTGATGATGCGTTTGCGGCCCGTTGCTCCGCGCGCTAAACGTACCGCCGTGCTCGTGGCTTCAGTACCGCTGTTCATCAGACGCACTCGTTGGCAACTTGGAACGCGTTGGCGAATTGCTTCGGCAAGTTTCATTTCGCGAGGAGTTGGTGCGCCGTACGATGTACCGTCGGTCACGGCCTTGCGGATAGCCAAAGTAATTGCCGGATGGGCATGACCCAAGATGATCGCACCGTAGCTTTGGACTAGGTCGATGTATCGGCGACCTTCAACATCGAAGACATATGGTCCGTCCCCTCGGGCCACGATGTAGGGCTCACCACCAACGGCTTTGAATGCCCGGATTGAGCTATTTACACCGCCGGGTATAGCCCGTGTCGATCGTTGAAAGAATTCGTGATTTGAAGCGATTCCCGCCCCAACGCAGACTGTGGCGGTACAGCCTGCGGACACACACTTCACTTCGTCACACAACGGAATCGTCACGTGATTATTGATTCTGTTCGGCGAACCAGCGCGCAAAATACGTGATAATGATGTCGGCACCGGCACGCTTGACAGCGGTGAGTTGCTCAAGAGCTACTGCATCGTGGTCGATCCAACCGTTGGCCGCGGCAGCCTTAATCATTGCGTACTCTCCACTCACGTGGTAAGCGGCAACGGGCACGTTTACTCGAGCACGGACCGCGGCTATGACATCCAGATAGCTCATTGCTGGTTTGATCATCACAATGTCGGCGCCTTGTTCGATGTCGGCATCAACTTCGCGCAGTGCCTCGCGAGAATTGCGCCAATCCTGCTGATACCCCTTGCGATTCCCACCATCACTGATTTGCACATCCACCGCATCGCGGAATGGTCCGTACAGGCCAGATGCGTACTTTGCCGAATATGCCATAATCGCCACGTTGGTGAATCCGGCCCCATCCAAAGAATTACGAATCGCACCTACTTGACCGTCCATCATCCCACTTGGGGCGACGATGCTTGCACCGGCTTGAGCTTGAGCAAGAGCAGTCCGACAATACACATCAAGCGTCGCATCGTTATCAACATCACCATGTGCATTCAGCACTCCACAATGACCGTGCGATGTATACTCGTCGACGCACAAATCAGAAATGAGAGCAATGCGATCGCCGACATCGTCAGCCAGATCGCGCAGAGAAAGCTGAACGATTCCATCAGGATCAAAAGCACCCGATCCGACTTCATCTTTTGAAGATGGAACTCCGAACAAAATAATTGCTGGTACTCCGAGTTCGGCAAGTTGATGAACTTCCTTGCGCAATGACTCGCGAGTATGTTGCATTACGCCAGGTAAAGAGTCAATCGATTGCGGTGTCGAAATGCCCTCGCGAACAAATAACGGCGCCACAAGATCGTGAACACCCAAATTGACCTCGGCTACCAAGTTGCGAATTGCCGAACTTTGGCGCAGTCGGCGAGGTCGATGGATTGGAAACGCCATACCAACAGGTTACGGCTAGCCAAAAGGTTACGGCTAGCCAAAAGATTACGGCTAGAGCCGCAAGAAAATATCGGTCAGCGTGTCAAGGACACAACTCGGAGTTGGCTCGGCGGCAATTTCAGTTACGCGAATTCCGACCAATTCGGAAACCGCCGCGGTCGATTGTCCAATTGCCACCACAATTGGTGGAGTTCGCGTACCTGCACTTTGTACCCATGACCGCGCTGCCGAACCTGACGCCAGCACTAGCGCATCTGAATTAATTGCCTGGGCAAGAATTTCAGGATCAGGATGTAGCCAACGAGTTTGATATGCAGCAACTGCAGTGACACTCCAACCGCGTAACGCCAACGATGATCCAATGGAGCCATCTACAACTTCAGCCTGAATTAGTAACACTCGCCCACCACCAATTGGAAACTCGGCGGCAAGCACGTCGCCTCGAGCAGACGATGGAACAAAATCTGCAATTGAACCCAGTGCCAGATTGGTGGCATCACCAATCGCCGCAATATATGGTCGCCTGTCACGGTTTTGTAAATCGCCGACAATTGCTGCTGCTCCATTGGCCGACGTCACCACGACCCAATCAAATGTGTCAAGTTCGACTAATTCGCGGCGCAATGATTCACCACCGTCGCTGGGTGCACATATCTCAATCAGCGGCATTTGAAGTGGCAACGCTCCATGGTCTAACAGCAGCTCTATCACCGAGTTGGATTGATTTGCTGGACGGGTGACGACGATGCGTTTGCCCTCGAGCGCATCGACGATCATGACACCGAGTCGCGAGACTTCCTCGCCAATTCAACTGCCCGTTGATAGGGATCAACAGTGCTTGACAACGATTCGTGAAAGATCACCCAAGGCGCATCAATTTCTACACCCGATGCCAAGAATGTGGTGAGAACATCAGTGCCATCGACATACGCGCCGACAGGCATGCTGCATCCCGCGCCAAGTTCGGCCAAAAACATGCGCTCGATTTCGACCGCTCGCCGTGTTGACGGATGATCAACGAGTTTGAGCAACTCCTGAGTTTGAAGATCATCGGTACGACACTCGACCGCCACACAACCTTGACCAATCATCGGCACCACAACACTTGGATCAAGAATGTCTGCGATTTGCTCAGTGAGATCAAGCACTTGCAACGCGGCCACCGCCATCACAATCGCACCACCCTCAGGAATTTTCTTCAACCGGGTCTGAATATTTCCTCGCAAATCAACAAATCGCAGATCTGGTCTCAAAGTGCTCAATTGCTTACTACGACGAACCGAACCCGTCGCCACCGTTGCTCCGTGAACTAGCTCATCGAGTCGAGAACCGACCAAAGCATCGCGAGCATCGCGACGCTCACACCAAGCTCCAACAATGAGACCTGGTGTTGACGATGACGGGAGATCCTTGGCTGAATGAACCGCGATATCAGCGTCTCCATTAAGCACTGCGAGTTGGACTTCCTTGACAAACACACCCTGCCCACCGATGATGTGCAGTGGAACATCAGGCTGTTGGTCGCCAAGCGTTTCCACGAACACGAGTTCAACTTGCTCGCCACCGGACAAAGTTGTTATTGCCTGGGCGACTATTTCTGACTGCGTACGGGCCTGCGCACTCGATCGAGTGGCAAGACGGATCATACGCAGATCAACTTATTCAATATCAAATAAGTCACGCAACGCGGCCGAGATTCGCTCACCTTGAGGAGTGCCGGCACTGTTCTTCAATTGCGTAGAAGGCGAATGCAGTAATTTAGCCACGATCGCCTTTGTCAGTACTTCGACATGTTCACGTTGTTCGAGACTCAATGCAGACAGGCGCGACGAAAATCGATCAATTTCGGCTTGCCGAAGGATTTCGGCTCGCTCATGCAACTCGGCGATCAATGGGGCGGCTTGGCGAGCGATTAAATACTGGCCAAAACGCTCGACTTCATCGGCAACAATTTCACGCACCTGCTGAACCTCCAATTTTCGCGCTTCGATGCCAGTTTGCGCCCAGTCACGCAAATCGTCCAAATCGCGCAAAGTCACGCCCTCGAGTCTGCCAACAGAGTGCTCCACATCGCGGGGCATTGCAATGTCGACAATGAGCAACGGCTGTCCGGAGATGCGTGACTCTGTGACCATTTTCTCCGAAATAATTATTTCCCCAGACCCTGTACAGGTAAGTACAACATCGGCCGAGCTGAGTGCAGTAGCCAAGTCGTTGAAATCTCCAACAATTGCTCCGACTCGCTCGGCTAGCTTCGCCGCCCGTTCGGTGCTCCGATTGAGCACAATAATGTCAGTTGCCCCGGCGCCACCAAGTGCACGCGCGATACCAGTGCCCATTTCACCAGCCCCCACGACAAGCATTCGGCGTCCACTCAATGAACCAAGTGACTCTCGGGCCATCTCGACTGCCGCATGCGAAATCGAGGCTGTCGAGGAACTGATTGCGGTCTCGGTTCGCGCTCGTTTGCCAACTTCGACCGCATGTCGAAACAACATATTGAGAGTGGTACGGGCGGTTGCTTGGTCTCGAGCGCGTTCCCAAGCAAGTTTCACCTGTCCTAAAATTTCACCTTCGCCAATTACCGCAGAATCAAGTCCACAGGCAACATCAAATAGGTGGGCAACTGCGGCTTCGTCGTGCTGGCTGTAGAAGTGGGGATGAAGTTCATCGGCCGATAGTCCAGAAATTTCACAGAAGAAATCTCGAACATCAGCATATGCGCCGTGAAATTTTTCGGCTACCACATAAACTTCGGTGCGATTGCAGGTGGATAGCACCACCGTTTCTCGAACATTGTCGCGCGAGACCAGACCGTGAAGCGCCTTTGGTAATGCGCCTTCGGCAATGCTTACACGTTCGATCACATCTAACGGCGCAGATCGATGGTTGATACCCATCACCACTATCGACATGCGGTTACCTCTCGACGGTTCAATTGCTCGTAATAACCCAATATTTGCAGTTCAACACCGAGGTCTACGCTTCGCACCGAAATGTGATCGGGTACCGACAGCACGGTTGATGCAAAATTTAATATCGATCCAATGCCGGCGACAACGAGTAGATCGGCTGCGACCTGTGCCGACTCGATGGGAGTTGCAATTACTCCGATACTCACAGAAAGCTCCCGAACAATTGCGGCAAGTTCGTTCACATGCTGAACCCGAACATCGCCGACTAGGTTGCCGACCTTCTTGTCATCGATATCGACGATCGCCGCCACTGAAAATCCACGGGAGGCAAACCCACTGTAATTCGCCAATGCATTTCCAAGATTGCCGGCACCAACCAAGACAACGTTCCAATCACTGAGCAACCCAAGTTCGCGTTTGATTTGGTACACCAGGTACTCAACTTCGTATCCAACTCCGCGAGTTCCATAACTTCCCAGATAGGAGAGGTCTTTGCGTACCTTGGCCGCGTTTACGCCGGCAAATGCGGCGAGTTGATCACTCGATAATTGATGCACATCTTGAGTCACCAAACCGTTGAGAATTTGCAGGTATACGGGTAGTCGGGCCACCGCCGCATCAGGAATCGCTCGGCGTAAGTTGTCTGCCACTTGACCAAGGGTAGGCGTTCGTGCATGATTTCACGAAGTCCACTAGGCCCCAACCAACGGGAACTAGCCTGCGGGGCAATGCAAGGGATTTTTGCCCTCGAACCATCTGCCAATGTCATCAATTGCGCCTTAGCCGGAGCGGCTGGATTAGTTGCCTGTGCCTTTACCCTGTCGACCTTTGACCGCTGGTTGCGGCGACGCCAACCTCACGAATTGGCCTGGAGTATTGCCATGGCGTTGTTTGCTATCGGCTCGCTCGCTCTGTGGTGGGCGGAAAGTACTGGTTGGACAATCGTAATCTTCCGACTCTTCTTTCTCTGCGGCGCAGTACTCAATGTGTCTTGGCTGGCACTTGGCACGGTGTACTTATTGGCTGGAAGGACCATCGGAGACTTAGTCCGGACGTGGCTCATTGCCGCAACAGGGTTTGCTACTGGTGTTGTGGCGATGTCTCCGACCAAGATCTCAATTGTTCGAGCCGAGTTTCCCGTCGGTCGGGAGGTATTCGGTGCTGCCCCAAGAATACTTGCGGCAATTGGTTCAGGTATTCCAGCACTGATCATCATCGCTGGAGCATTGTGGTCGACATGGAGAATTATTGGTCGAAAGTCACCGGGCCGATTAGCACTTGGCAACATAGTCATTGCCGTCGGCACGCTGATCTTGTCGGCCAGCGGTTTGTTTGCCGGTCGACTCGGTCAGGATCGGGCCTTTGCGATTACTTTACTGATCGGTGTTTGTGCGCTGTTTGGGGGCTTTCTCATTGCTAGTAATGCGACACGCCGGTCAGTGCAATTCTCGGCGCAGTACCTTGCCGGTGCCACCAACGGGTAGAGCATCAACCATCAACACCTTGGATGGACATTTGTAGCGCGCTAGATGCTGTTGACAGAACTCGATTACAGCATCTTCATCCAAGTGGACACCAATCGCTGGGACGATGAACGCGCGAACAGTCTCCCCGGTGTGTGGATGAGCAACGCCAACCACGGCGGCGGCGGCGATGTGGGGGTGACTGTTTAATACTGTTTCGACTTCTGCAGGATAGACATTGAAACCGGAAACGATAATCAGATCTTTCACCCGGTCAACGAGAAATGTATAACCCTCGTCATCGATCACCGCAACATCACCGGTACGTAACCAACCGTCTGGGGTAAGTACACGAGCGGTGGCTTGGGGATCATCCAGATATCCCATAAATATGTTGTCGCCGCGCACCCACAATTCACCTGCGTCACCACGCAATGCGTCCTCACCATTTTCATCAACCAGTCGAACTTCAACACCGGGTAACACCTGACCGACCGATCCCACCCTGAACTCATCACCAATTGACATTGAGACAACCGGCGACGCCTCGGTGAGACCATAGCCTTCGTAAATGTTCAACCCGAATCGCTGCTGAAAAAGTACGGTGACATCTTCTGGCATTTTTGCCGCACCAGTAAGAGCAATCCGAATGCCGGCAAAGGAATTTGGATCCAGACCGGGCAACTGGGCAAAAGCCGACCACACTTGGGGAGCGCCTGGCACCACAGTTATTTGCCGCTTTTCGAAAGTCTCAAGGGCAGTTACGGGATCAAATCGTTCCACTAATACGACACTGGCCCCAACAAACAGTGTGAATCCAAGCATCACATTCAGACCAAAGATATGAAATAGCGGTAGCACACCGTAAACAACATCACTCGGGGTGATCAGCGAGAAACTACCAAGTTGTCGTACGTTGGCGTACAGATTTTGGTGCGACAACATTGCAGCCTTGGGTGCACCAGCGGTGCCGCTAGTGAACATCAAGACGGCGAGTTGATCAGGTTCGATTGCCACAATCGGTATCGGTGAATGATCAAGAAGACTGCTCAATGTGAGAGCGTCTGGCAATTCGTGACCGTCGGTAGCGATAACTGTGGTCAGTGTCGGCACGGCATTGCGATCAATACTCTGCCACGCTGAAATCGCCATTGGTTCAATGACGATTGCTCGTGCGCCAACTACTTGCAATTCACGTTGAATCTCGAGTGTCGGACTTGCCGGATTAAGCGGTACCACAACCGCTCCAATGCCAAGACACGCCAAGTAACTGATGACGAAGTAAGGACTGTTGCCGCACAACAATGCGACCCGATCCTCTTTAACGATTCCCAGTTCGCTCAAGGCCCCGCGAAGACGTCCAACTTGATCGTTCAAGACACCATAAGAAGTCGAAATTCCACGACTAACCAATGCAATCGAAGACGAAGGGTGCCCCTCAATAATTTCGGCAAAGTTCATGATTTCCAGTGTCTCCTTAGCCGTTCAACGCATAACTAGCGAGAGGACTCCGGCAGTAAAAATGGCAATTAGGAGTAACGCAATGGCGAGCGTGGTGGCTGGGCGCATTTGGCAACTCTAATTCTTTCGCCCGATATGTACGTTGGTCTCAATCGACTGCCCACTTGGCGAATCTGGAAGCAATGCCACAAGATCACTTGGTCCAAGATGAAGTTCCAAAGCCGCCGACCCGCGATCGACACAGATCGCCAACATGCCATAAGAGTCGACGACGAGTGCGATACCTCCGGCAATTTGCGTAAAATTATCGACAACTGGCAGCGATCTAACAACACGTTCACTTGTTGACGTGTTTGTAATCACAACTCGAATTTGTTTACCCCATCCGACAATTTCATCCGAGCTGATATTGAGTTGACAATTTCCATATCGATCAACCCATGTCACTTCACCCTGCAAGCCGCCATCTAACTCTCGTGGCAAAGGAACTATTCCAGGCAGCAACAACTCCGAATCAATCTCGTCACCAAGTTCATCAAGCGGAACTCCGTTGCATAAATACGCCGCTGCTGGCGCAAAAATATCTCTTCCAGCGAATGTGCTACCAGGCGCAGCAAGTTGATATTCAGAATTATTGAGCACCACTGCTTTCTCGGCACCGCCCGCCAGAGCGATCGCGGCGGCCAGCAAGCCGTTGTCTGGACCTACGAATATCCCTGTGCCACCTGCCACCGAAATGGCGACCCCTCGCCGAGCCGAACCCACGCCTGGGTCAACAATTGCAAGTACGACGCCCTGAGGCACATATGGAATACACCGAGCGAGTGCAAGTGAACCGGCGCGCACATCGAATGGGGCGATTTCATGAACTAAATCGATGACGCGGGCATGAGGTGCGATATCTGCAATCACCGATTTCACCACACCCACGAATTCATCGCTTATGCCAAAGTCGGAAAGAAATGAAATGTTGTCGAATCGCGTCGTCATGGTGTCTTCACGCTATTGCTGATTGGCCACGAGCGAACGAAGAAAAACGAATGGGCCGATGCCAACCCCCCGACGGCATCGGCCCAAACGGCGCACTTTTACAAGCGCGACTCCCGGCTGGGGGGTAACCCCGCCCGGTGATCGTGACCTCTGACATACCCTATTCACCTTTCTGGCTAGTCGGAAAATATCTCAGCATTTTCTGAGAAAAATATTCCTACCCGCTCAGACGCCAATTTCCCGGCTTCGGCGAACTGCCGCTGTCACTGCCGCTGTCACTGCCTCTCGAAAACCTGCTCGTTCTAGAGCTGTTATTGCCGCCGATGTGGTTCCGTTGGGGGAGGTCACCTGTGCCCGTAAGGCAGCCGGAGTCTCGGCGCTTGCAGAAAGTAGCGCCGCTGAACCGATCAGCAATTGCCTCACCAACCCGTCGGCAATCTCTAGTGCAAGGCCTTGGCTTACTGCTTCCGAGATGAGCATCTCGGCAAGCAAAAACACATAGGCAGGTCCAGAACCTGAAATTGCCGTGACTGCATCCATTTGAGACTCGTCCACCCGGACCACGGTGCCAACCGACCCCAACACTTTTTCGGCCCACTGGATGTTAGTTTCCGAACAGCGTTTCGAAAATGAAATCGCCGATGCACTCTTACCGACTAATGCGGGGGTATTGGGCATCGCACGAATTACATCTACCGAATCTCCACAGGCGTGTTGCAGAGTATTGATGCTGATGCCGGCGACGATTGACAGAATCCGCTTGGCTCCAGCGGCAACGACGGCGATACATGCATCGACTGCCGCCGGCGGCTTTACCGCAATGACTACCGAATCACATGATTCCGGCGACTCAGATACGTTAATTTCTGGAAACATCTGGCGCAGTTCAGAGCGTCGATCAGCCGACAATTCCACAACGGTGATTAGTGACGTAGCCCAATCGTTTCTGATCAGTCCGCCAACAAGGGCCGAACCCATGTTTCCTCCACCGACAATAGATATCGATGACGGGGTCATCTTAGGAAGGCTACCGAGATGCGCCCGAGTCAACCTCACGTCTTCCCCGACCGCGGCTAACTCGGGCGCCAAGCACAATGTGTGAAGTGCTCAGGCGAAATTGCTGGAAAATCCAATTCGTAAAAGCGGCTTAAAACATTGCTCGACAGTCGCATACAGCGTGCCAATAATTCGATCTATTTCAATTTCCGTGATGCTGGAGAGAAATACTTCACCGCGTAAAAACACTGCGTCTTCTTCACCAACAGAAAATCGCGCGCCAACGAGTTTCTCGTTGCGACGCAACAGAGATTCGTAGAGTTGCTCGGCGTTTTCCTTGGGTGCCGGCATCACATAAGTCTCGTATCGAAGAGTGCGCTGGCCAAGCGTTAGCCACACGGTGGTGAATTCTTTTTCCTCTCCATGCATGCGCACATACCATCGAATTTCATCACCGTCTCCTCGATCGATGGCCTTGATCGTCTTGTTACTACGACGAATCTGATCAAGCCATTGGTCGATATGACGTTCCAAATTGGCGAGTTCCGACTCGTCAAAAAACTCGCTCATTGGCGTTGAAATCAGTTACATGCGACGAGATCGCGAGCCAAAAGTTCGCTATAAACTTTGCGGACTCGAAGTGCTGCAGACTGCCACGAGTATTGTTTGGCCCGTTCTGCAGCTGCGGTTCCCATAGACAACGCCAATACCGGATTATCTAGCAATTGAGCCGTATATCTGGCAAACCCGATCGCATCGCGTTGGGGTACGAGAAAACCGGTGCGGCCGTGATCGATTAATGAAAGCAATCCACCAACCGAAGTTGCAACAACCGGCACACCACAGGCCCCTGCTTCAAGAGCAACGAGTCCAAAACTTTCACTTCGCGATGGAACAAGCACGACATCGGCGGCTCGATAAAAAGTGGAGAGCAAGTGGTGTGGCTGTGGGTCATAAAAATGAACTCTCCCACCCAATCCCAATTCCTCGATAATTGCCTGCACTCGGCGGAGCTCGGGTTCGCCGTCAACGCCACTGGCACCACCAACAACAATCAGTTGAGCATCTGGTCGATTGAGTTCACTTAGCGCACGAACAGCGATATCAAGACCTTTCAGAGGTTGAATTCGGCCGACGAACAACAACATCGGACCACTGCCAAGGCCAAGCGCACGACGAGCGCCACGGCGATCGCCAGGCGAGAAGAACGCTCGCTCAACTCCTGGAGACACCACTTCAATCGCACCCGGAGAATCTCCATACAACATTTCAAATTGAATTTTCTCTTCACTGCAACTCACGCAAATCGCATCGGTGCAACCAATAATTTCTAGTTCGGCTTTTTCGCGGATTGCCGATTCGGTATCGCCACCGAGACTTTTCACTCTGGCCAAAGTGTGAAAGGTTGTGATCAACGGCAAATTCAATTCGTGTTTGAGTTTGTGGCCGGCAAGACCTGACAGCCAATAGTTTGCGTGGATCAAGTCGGTTCCACCGGTGCTCGCAATATGGCTGGCGACTCCGGCGGTAAATTCGTCGACCACGCCTAGAAGATCGTCTTTGGGCTGATCGAACGATCCACATGGAATATGGACAACTCGATGATTTGGTTCAACTGCGACAGTGGTTGGAAGTCCTGCTTTCCAAGCCCTCGTATAAGTAGTGCACTGCACGCCACTATTTGCCAGGGCCGAGACAAGTTCGCGCACATAAACATTCATTCCGCCACCATCGCCAATGCCTGGCTGAGCCAAGGGCGAGGTGTGCATCGAAAGCACTGCAACACGTTGCATGGGAGATAAAACCTATCGGATTGGTCAGTTATTCCGCTTGGTCAGCTCTGGGATCGCTGCTGAAACTCCTATATATGGTGAGCAAACTGTGTTTTTGCTCTGCATTGAGACGCTTGTCTTTGGCGATGGCATCGGCCACACCAGTGATTGACGGCTCTTGTGGATCGAGAATTCCCGCTCGCTCGTAGAGTGTTTCGGCTGATATCTGGAGGGCGCGAGCGAGTTGCTGAAGAATTTCAGCCGACGGTTTACGCAATCCGCGCTCAATCTGGGATAGATACGGATTAGAAACACCAGCGATTTTTGCCAAATCGCGAATTGACTTTTGTGCCACTTCGCGCTGTTGACGAATAAAATTGCCGACGTCGGGCAATCGTCGCTCGCTAGTCATGTTGCGGTCTTGTCAATCGTTCAGAATTGATTCAACATCGGGGCCATCATCTTTGTAGCGTCGCACAAGTTCAACGGTGAGTTCATCGATTTGGTCGAACAACAGTCGTCGGTCGGCTGAACGCAGGCTCTCAAATGCCAATAGCGAATCAGCAATCTGATGAAGCGAACTGTCATCTAGTGTCCGTAACGATCCGAACCCGATGTCCTCACACAATCGCTCCAATTCGCGAACCAATGGGTGATCCGGCGAGATATTGGTTTCCCGTGGCGGACGCGCCGAACCACCGCCGTGCTCTTGACCGAAGACTCCGGCGAGATTACTCGTCACGCTTGTCGAAATTGGTGTGTTATCTGTGCGGCGACGAAGTTCGTCATTAGCGATGTCGAGTCGACCTTGAGCCATACGGCGAACGAACGAAACGGCATCTTCTTGGGCTTGCAATTCATTTCGTCGTTGTCGGATCTCGACAAGCGAAAGAGTCGACAAATCGTCTTTACTCACAACGCCCCGCCCGAAACGGGTGGCAAGACCGCTACTTCATCGCCATCGGTCACAGGAGTCTCACCGCTCACTTGCTCACCATTCAGCCACACTCGACATGTTTCTAACACGGCAGCAAAGTTGGTACCGAACCGGGACACCGCGGCCGTCAAGACTTCATCAACTGTGGCGCCAGGCACCGTGTCATGGGCAGTGCCGGCAGCTTCTCTTGCTGAGGCGAACAATCGCAATTGAGCCACATTCACAGCGTACCTTTGCCACTACCCTGCCTTGGCGTGTCTTGGAATGCGACCGTGAGCAGTGAAATAGTCTCCCGACTACTTGTGATTAGACATGGTCAATCGCTGTGGAACATTGAAGAGCGCTGGCAAGGTCAGGCCAACATCGATCTCAGCGAAGAAGGAATCAAACAGGCTCACGCGGCAGCCGAGAAACTCGGCACTTTCGACTTGATCATTGCCAGCCACCTGACTCGAGCGCTCCATACCGCTCACATCATTTCTGAAACTCTCGGTATTGGTCCTGTTGAGATCGACGAGCGGTTGCAGGAATCCAACATTGGACCATGGGAAGGTTTGACTCGACATCAAATCGAGACTCGCTGGCCGGGATATCTTGCGGCACGACAAAAGCCTGAGGGGTTCGAATCTGATGAGTCCATCGTGCAACGATTTACTACTGCCATCACCGACATTGCACATCGGTCTCAAAATGGCACGGCTCTCGTAATCAGTCATAGCGGTGTAATTCGTACATTGCGTCATACTCTCGGAGTAAGCAATCCCAGACTTCCGAATCTGGGTGGTTGTTGGTTTGATGTCCATCGCGATGGTCACATCAGTGCAGGCGACATCGTTACTCTGCTCGGCGATTTGCCCGGCGGTGACACCCTGTAGCGTAATTGTTCGTGTTTGGTGGACGACTTGATGATTCCTTTGCTCCACAGGTTCGTCGAAACATAACCGCAGTCACTTTTGCCCGAATAGTTGCCAATGCCTGTTACCGATTCGCCCCACCCTTTCTCGCAGTAATTGCTAAAGGTTTCGATATCTCGCTTCCGGAACTTGGGATTGCCATGTTTGTGTCTGAACTCTCCGGATTGGCCTCGCCATTTGCCGGACGATATGTAGATCGGCTGAGACATCGAAGCGCAATGTTGTTGGGTCTTGGTGGAACCGCACTGGGGGCGATGATGGCGGCAATCTCGCCCAACCCAGTGTTCTTTGCCATCGGTATCACCTTTATGAGCACGACAAAATTGTTCTTCGACTTGGGACTTGGTGCCTGGATTGCCGATCATGTTCCTTACGAACGTCGAAGTCGCGTCGTTGGCTTCACTGAAACCGCATGGGCGCTGGGGTTGTTAATCGGAGTTTCGGCGATGGGTGTCGTTACAGCACTCACCAATTGGCGCGGTGGCTACGCCCTTGGTGCAGTTGGAGTTGTTGCGATGATGGCAGTCATCGCCACTCGAGTTACCTCCGAGCCGCGAATCGTTCACGTACGTGCAATAGATCATGTCCACCGCGTAACGGGACGAAATTGGATTGTGGTTGGCACTTCATATTGCAACATGGCGGCTAGCCAATGTGTTTTCATCACCTTTGGCGCGTGGCTTGGAGACGAATTCGGCTACGGACCAGCTGGAATTGCTGCTGTCGGATTTGGATTGGGTTCCGTCGAACTATTTGCCGCACTCAACAGCGCTTCGAGAACCGATGCGTGGGGCAAGGAGATAAGCATCGCCATGGGGTCGTTACTGATGTTGCCCGCCGGAGTCTTGCTGGCAATTGGATCATCTCATCTCCTGGTCGGACTTATTGCTTTGGCAATTTACCTGATGGGTTTTGAATTTGCGGTGGTGAGCATGTTGCCCATTGCCACGCAACTTGTGAAAAATAGTCCAGGTACCGGAATGGGCTGGGTTCTCGGTGGCGGAACACTTGGACGCGCGTCAATGTCACTTGTCGCCACAGCTGCCTACGCCAATTTGGGGATCTGCGCACCCGCGCTTATTGGCGGTGGGTTCGCCGTATTGGCGTCGGTATCAATTTTATGGTTTCGCCATCTCGGCGGTGTTAACCAAAGTGGAGAGACATCCACCTAACCTCGATATGCATTGGTAATCGGTAAGCGACGATCTTTGCCAAATGCCTTGAGCGTTACCCGAACTCCAGGCGGACTTTGGCGACGCTTGTACTCGTTCATATCAACCAGGCGCGCTACTCGACGGACGAGTTCAGACTCGTGACCAAGTGCAATAATTTCTGTCGCAGTGTGATCACTTTCGACATACAACGCGAGAATTGCATCGAGCACGTCATAGGGAGGCAAACTTTGGTCGTCGCGTTGATCTGGGCGAAGTTCGGCCGACGGCGGTTTGGTGATGACGGCTGTCGGGATGAGTTCCCTGCCGGTGCGAAGGTTGATGTAATTGCACAGTTCATAGACGGTTGTCTTTAGTAAATCCTTAATCACCGCAAACCCGCCGACCGAGTCACCGTACAGAGTGAAGTATCCGACTGCCAATTCACTCTTGTTGCCTGTCGTGAGCACCATCCAGCCAAACTTGTTGGACAATGCCATCAAAGTTGTGCCCCGGATTCTGCTTTGCAAATTTTCTTCAGTGAGATCTACTGGCTTGTTGGCAAAACTTGGCGCACACATTTCTAGATATGCCTGAAACGCCGGCTCAATGGAAATTGTCTGCATATTGATACCGAGGTTGCTCGCCAATTGCGCGGCATCAGTTTGTGATCCCGTACTCGAATATCGAGACGGCATCGAAATTCCATGAACATGATCGGCGCCAAGGGCTTCGGTTGCCAGCGCGGCAACCAATGCCGAATCCACACCGCCCGACAATCCAATTACCACATCGGTGAAGCCATTTTTATTCACGTAATCACGCACTCCGGTGATGAGTGCCCCGTACAGTTCTTCAAAATCCGAACAACGTGGTGCAACTCTTGGAATCGCAGCGCTGGAACGCGATTTGGATGTCGAGGTGACGTCAACGACGCTGGAACCAATTGCCAGTCCACACGGAGGAAGTTCAAGATCCGCCACAAGCAGATCTTCAACAAATTGAGGCGAGCGAGATGTCAGAGTTCCGTCGGCAGCAAACAACATTGACCCACCATCAAACACCAACTCATCTTGGCCACCAACTTGGTTGACATAGGCGATCGCACAGCGATTCTCCTTGGCCCGCTCGCTTAACATCTGCTGTCGTTGGCCAATCTTTCCGCGATGATACGGAGAAGCGTTGATGTTGATGTTAAGTACGGCACCAGCTTGGGCCTGAGCACGAACCGGTCCATCGGCGGTCCAAATGTCCTCACATATGGTGACGCCAACAAGAATTCCACCAATTTGAAACAACTTTGGCAATCCAGATACGTCGAGACCTGGTGTGAAATATCGATCCTCATCAAACACGCCATAGTTGGGTAGCAGGTGTTTGAAGTAGGTGCCACGAACAACACCACCTAGACAAATTGCAGCTGCATTGAACAATCGACCTTGATCATCGACATCGACATACCCAATAACCGCTACGCAATCACTCGTATGTTCAGCACATCTCTGCATGGCAGCGCGGTTGTCTGCAACGAACCCCGCCTTCAACACAAGATCCTCTGGCGGGTAACCACTCACACAAAGTTCAGGAAATGCGACCACATCACAGTTCTGGGCGCGAGCGCTGTCATAAGTGTTGATAATGAGTTCAATATTGCCGGTGAGGTCTCCGACCGTTGAATTGATCTGGGCGAGTCCAATTCGCAGAACGCTTGGGGTTGCGGCCACAACCTCAGGCTACGGATTAAATAACTTCACGCTCCGTTCACAATTAAGTAACGGCAGAGCAACTCCCATCGACAACACTTGCCAGATACCCGAGGTGGCCTAAATATCATTAAAATATCCAGATCCGCCTCCCAACTGGAAGGAAATCCAATGGCTTATCAAGCTGAATACATCTGGCTCGACGGCCATAAACCGACACCCACGCTGCGATCAAAGACAAAGATTATTCCCATCGGAGAAAAGACACCGCCGATCTGGGGCTTCGATGGATCCTCCACCGAGCAAGCGACCGGTGAGCAATCGGACTGTATTTTAAATCCGGTCTTTAGTTGCCCCGATCCGCTTCGAGGCGGAAAGAATATTTTGGTGTTGTGCGAAGTGCTGATCGCCTCAACCGGAGCACCGCACCCAACTAACACGCGTGCGGCGTGTGCATCGGCAGCCAACAAATTTAAAGCGCACGGAATGATTTATGGAATCGAACAGGAGTACACGATGATGCGGCTTAACGGTCGGCCATTGGGATTCCCCGAATTGTCCGGCGAACCAGAGCCACAAGGTCCGTACTACTGCGGCGTTGGGGCGGGCCGAGTTATGGGTCGTGAAATTATCGAAGAACACACGCAGGCTTGTCTGGATGCAGGTCTTGACATTTCGGGAACGAATGCGGAGGTGATGCCCGGTCAATGGGAATTTCAAATTGGTCCATCGGATGCACTTGCAGTGAGTGACCACATGTACATTGCCCGATGGTTGCTGAGCCGAATCGCCGAGGACTATGACGTCGTCATTTCTTTGGATGCGAAACCGCAGAAAGGAGATTGGAACGGTGCCGGAGCCCATACCAATTTTTCAACTGCCGCAATGCGTTCGAGTTACAAACCGATTGAAGATGCGTGTCAAGCACTCAGCACACGAATCATGGAGCATGTCAGCAATTACGGTTACGACATTGAGAGCCGACTCACTGGCAAACACGAAACGGCACCGTACAACAAGTTCACCTTTGGAGTATCCAATCGTGGCGCTTCCGTTCGAATTCCATGGCAAGTGGCCCGCGATAAGAAGGGCTACGCCGAAGATCGTCGCCCGAATGCAAACTGCGATCCGTATGTTGTCACTCGACTCATTTTGGAAACTGTCTGCGGTGCGGCCAAGACTCCGGCCAGTTCAAAGAAGGCAGGGAGTAAGAAATCGGGCAAAAAGAAATCCGGTAAGTGACCTCGGGATAAGCAAAAGTGCCGCTCAAACGGCAGACTTAGGGGATGTCTGGCATGCATGAGCAACAGCGCGACTATGTCCTTCGCACAGTCGAAGAACGCGGAATTCGACTAGTCCGCTTGTGGTTTACCGATGTGTTGGGCAACCTCAAGAGTTTCGCCATCAGTCCAGCGGAAATGGAAAATGCGCTGAACGATGGCATGTCGTTCGACGGCTCATCCATTGATGGTTACAGCCGCGTACAGGAGAGCGATGTCTTGGCAATTCCAGATGCCAACACCTTCGAAGTCCTACCTTGGGTCGACCCGAAAGGTGCCGAAGCTCGCGTATTTTGCGACATTGCTCGTTTAGATGGAACACCTTTTGACGGTGATCCGCGACAAGTGTTGAGACGAAATCTGGAACGTTCCCGTAAAAAGGGCTACTCGTTCTATATCGCACCCGACATCGAGTACTTCTACTTTGCTCCGCCTGTTTCAGGACAGCAACCGGTCCTCCTTGACGAAGGTGGCTTCTTTGATCTGACGAGCACCGACATTGCTAGTTCGCTTCGCAAGGAAACAATTCGCACGTTGGAGACAATGAGTATCCCGGTGGAATATAGCTTTCACGAAGATGCGCCAAGCCAGCACGAAATTGATCTTCGGCACACCGATGCGTTGGCAATGGCTGACAGTGTCATGACATTTCGTTTTGTTGTCAAAGAAATTGCCGCCTTACACAATGTGCACGCAACATTCATGCCCAAACCGTTGGAAAAAATTCAGGGGTCTGGAATGCATTTGCATTTGTCACTTTTCACTGGCGAGGACAACGCATTTCACAGCTTCGATGACCCGTACAATCTTTCCAAGACCGCAAAGCAATTCATGGCCGGGTTGTTGAGGCACGCGGCAGAAATCACGGCGGTGACCAATCAAACCGTCAATAGTTACAAACGACTAGTGCCAGGATTTGAAGCACCAGTTCATATTTCGTGGGCTCGTAACAATCGCAGTGGGCTCATTCGGGTGCCAATTCCAAAGCGACAGAATGAGTCGGCGACGCGTATTGAGTATCGATCGCCAGATCCTGCCTGTAATCCATACCTCGCATTTTCTGTCATTCTTGCCGCTGGCTTACGAGGCATCGAAGAGGAATACGAGTTGCCAGTTGAAGCTGATGCGAACTTGTTTGAAATGGATGATGCCATGCTGACCAAACTTGGAATCGCCCAATTACCACAATCGCTTTCCGAAGCACTACGCGTGATGGAGAACTCGTCGCTGGTTGCTGAGGCGCTTGGTGACCACATCTTTGAGTGGTTTCTGCGCAACAAGCGTGATGAATGGCGCGACTACAAAACTCATATAAGTCAGTTTGAACTTGGTCGCTACTTACGGGCTTTATGACTTCCAATTTTTCTTTCAAGGTCACCGGCGATCAGGTGAACAATATGGTGGCTGTATTTCCGACTCCGCCGCCAATTGATTTGGCTCGCACATTGGACTTGGCCGGATATCGATGGAAAGCGTTTGCCACGGGTGCCGAAGCAGCAAAAAACGAGCCGACCGAAGGTTGGGCCGGGGCTGTTGTGATGTGCGATGACGATCCAGAAGGTGGCTGGGCATTTTGTCGGTCACTTCGAAAACGAGATGTTCCGGTGCAGCGAGTCCTTGTGATGGTGAGTGGCGCACAACTTCCTGATCTTGAGTTGCGCGATGACCTTTACGATGACTTCTGCCTCGCACCTTTTCACCCTCGCGAACTCGAAGCACGCCTTCGACATTTGTTCTGGACTGAGCTCTCTGGAAAACTCGAAGCGCTGGTCGAATACGGCGGACTGGTACTAAATCTTGAAACATATCAAGCGTCATTTGGTGGTCAACCCCTTGATCTCACATATATGGAGTATGAGTTGTTGAAATTTCTTGCCCAGAATCCCGGCAAGGTATTTTCGCGTGAAACTTTACTGTCGCGTGTGTGGGGCTATGAGTACTTCGGCGGAGCCAGAACCGTTGACGTTCACATTCGGCGACTTCGCGCCAAACTCGGCGAGGAACACGCCAACCTCATCCAAACGGTACGAAGTGTCGGCTATCGCTTTGGTCAATCGAAGTGGTCAATTTAGAACACCGCCACTACAAGCGTTGATCCGCCGATAAAAAGAAACATCGTTCCAGCAATTTTCTGAATTATTCGTAGCGGAACATGTTGTTGTATCCACGAACCGGCAAGCACGCCAATTCCTGAGACAGTGCTCAGGGCCAATATTGCGCCGATTGCGACGGACACGGGATCGTCGAGTCGCACAGCAAGACCAGCGGTTGCTAATTGGGTGAGATCAGCAAATTCGGCGATGAGAATGACCGATGCGGCAATCCAGATGATTCGAAATGGGCGCAATGTTTCGTCTTGGCGATTCGATTCTGAATTCTCATGATCACCGTGTTTGCGCAAAGTGAGAATGCCACCGACCATAAATAGGGCTCCGACCAACATGTGCAGCGGCCGTCGTGGAAAAGCGGTAAGTACTGCTCCAAATGAGACGGCGACGATCACATGGGTTGCATATCCCAAAGTCACTCCGCACCACACCGCGAGTCGATTTTTGTACGTCGTTGAGAGCATGAGTGTCGCCAACATTGTCTTGTCCGGCAACTCGGCAAGTGCGATGGCGAGGTAAGTGACAACAACGTGTTGCAACATTGTGACCGCAGCTAAATGTTGAGTTGTTGCATTCGAGCGGCAAGTTGCCGATGCTGTTTCAACATCTCATCAAGTCGATTGCTTATAAGTTGACCTTGGCGAACCACCACCCGACCGTGCACGATTGTGTCGCGGACAGAGACTGGTCCGCATCGCAACCATGCTTCAATTGGATCGGCGATGGCTCCAGCAAATTGTGGACCAGTAAGTGACCACACCGCTAAATCACCAACCGCACCGAGGCTAATTTCACCAATTTCGCCGACCCGCCCAAGACAACCGGCGCCACCGCGGGTGGCGATTTCGAGTGCCATCCGGGCTGTGCTCGAAGACGGCCCGCTTCGTAGTTTTGCAAGCAACATTGCTTGACGGGCTTCAAGCCATAACGAAGCAGAGTCGGCCGACGACGAACCATCCACCCCTAATCCAACATGAACACCCGCAGCGCGAAGATCAACTACCGGCGCAATTCCAGACGACAAGATGAGATTGCTACTCGGGCAGTGAGCGACACCGATACGTGCGCGACCAAGTCGTTTTACCTCATCGGCATTGGGCATCACGCAATGAGCGACCCATGTTCGATCGCTACACCATCCAACCTCTTCCAAATACTCGGTTGGACGACAACCGAATGTTTCCAATGAGTATGCGTCGTCCTCGACATTTTCGGCGAAATGGGTGTGCAATCGAACATCGTGATGTTCGGCCAGCCGTGCGGACTCGAGCATCAATCGTTTTGTCACCGAAAACGGTGAGCACGGTGCAAGCGCGATGCGTACCATCGCCCCATGATTGCGGTCATGATGATTTTCGATTGCGCGTTGGGACTCCGACAATATTGAATCAATGTCTTGCACCAGACTGTCGGGCGGTAGCCCACCGTCTTTTTGGGACAATGACATTGATCCACGAGTCGGATGGAACCGAATGCCTAGTTCGATCGCGGCAGATATCTCGGCGGCAAGTAAATCTCCAGCACCTTTGGGGTGCACATATAGGTGGTCGCTAGTGGTGGTACATCCGGACAAGGCAAGTTCAGCCAGGGCAACCCACGCCGAGACAAACGCCGACTCCTCATCAAGCGTCGCCCACAATGGATACAGCGTTTGCAGCCATCCGAATAATGGGGCGTTGGTCATCGGCGGGTATGCACGAGTGAGATTTTGAAACATGTGATGGTGAGAATTCACAAGTCCTGGTGTGACCAAACAATCACTCGCGTCAATGACGGTTTTGGAGATCGGCTCAGATCCACTTTGACCAACTCCGCTGATCAAGCCATTTGTTATGGCTACCCAGCCGCCTGGAATTTCAGTTCGTTGTTGATCAACCGTGGCCACCAGCACCGCGTTGCAAACGCATAGATCAGCAGTTGTGGTGTTCAGATATTCAACTCGACGAGTTCGCTGCCTTCGTGGCGAATTTCAGCATCGGTGCAGAGGAAATGGCCAATGAGCGCGGCGATCGCGGCGGTAGACAATCCGACCACTAACGGGAATCCAAGTAGGGCTACAACGAGTAACGCGCCACCGGCCATGATTACAACTTTGCTGGCTTGTATGCCCAAGCTTCAATTTCAACGGCTCCACCAAGTGGCAATGCGGCCACGCCGACCGTGCTGCGTGCCGGTCGACTTGTGCCAAAGCCAGCCGAATAGGCGGTGTTGAAGGAAGCAAAAGTGTCCATATCGGTGAGGAAACAGAGTGTCTTTTTCACGTCGTTGATTGTGACACCGGCCGATTTTAAATGCGCCTTAAGATTGGCGATGGATTGCGTCGTTTGCGCTCCGACCCCTCCGCCCACAAGTTTGCCTTCCAACAATCCAAGTTGACCGGAAACAATTACCCAATCTCCGGCTCGAACTACAGGCGTATACGGTCCGACTGGTTTTGCACCACTTACTTGCTTTTTCTTTGAGGTAGCCATGGTCCCATCGTAGACCCGCATTCACGACATGCGAGAAATCCAGTGCCAGATACGATAAGTCCCGTGTCAACACTTTCGCGTCGCCAATTAATCTTTGGAGCACTGGGAACTTTAGGAATTGGGGCGACAACGCAACTTCTCAGTTCGTGTTCCCCCGGTACCAACGCTTCACCCAAATTGCCAGACGATGTCCAATTGGTGCCACGATTTCCTGGATTGCTAACGCCTGGAACAGTTCGTATGCCGCTTTCACTGGCCAATCAGCAAGGACTTCTCACCGTTGACGATGGTCCGCAACCCGAAGTGCTCACCGCTCAACTATTGAATGCCGACACAGGTGAAGTCATCGCCGAGTCGCTTTCGGCGACGAAACATTCCAACGGTCTAATTATCGCCTATTGGCCATTTCGTGCTGATATTTCAGAACCCGGAATCTATTCATTGGTCGTGGACGGTGGTCCAAAGGACGGATTAGCGATTCAGATTCTTGATCCGGACCAAGTCCTCATACCGAAAATTGGTATTGCACTGCCAGGTTTTGATACACCAACTTTTGACAATCACCGCGGAGTTGATCCAATCTGCACTCGAACACCAGACCAATGTCCATTTCATGAGGTCACGCTCAACCAAGCCCTGACGATGGGTAAACCAATTGCCTATTTGGTTGGCACACCTGCTTATTGTGAAACTGGAGTTTGTGCTCCAGGGCTGGATGGATTAATTGCTGCGAGCAAACAATTTGGGGATGTATTTACCTATTTGCATGCCGAGATTTACACCGACAACACCGTAACTAAAATTGCTCCCGCCGTGGGCGCCTTGAAAATGACGTACGATCCGGCACTTTTCCTCACCGATAAGCACGGATTGGTAACCGATCGCCTTGACGGAGTTTTCGACGCCGATGAAATCGTGGAGCGACTTAACGCAATAGTTATATAGCGAACTGTCAGCTAAAACTATTGCCACAACCACAGGTGCGTGAGGCACTTGGGTTATTGATCTTGAATCCAGCGTCTTGCAAACCGTCTTGGTAGTCAAGGCTGGCACCGACAAGCAATTGTGACGATGCTTGGTCGACGACAACGCGTACATCACCAAATGTCATTGTCTGATCTTCGGTTGAAATATCACCGTCAAAGAACATCTCGTATGAAAAACCTGAGCATCCACCGGGGCGGACGGCTACGCGCAGGGCCAGATCGGTGGCACCTTCAGCCTCGAGTAGTTGCTTGACCTTGGTGGCGGCAGTGTCAGTGAGAGTAATCATCACTCGCATTGTACTGCTTCCTTGAGGTGCTGTGCCAAGCACTCTTCAATTATCTCGGGTCTGAACGGTAACTTGTAAGCATGGTCGAACGACGGGTGGCACCCCCGAGCGTTGAAGAAATACGAAACCTCCTGCGGGCGGTCGTGGACCCCGAGTTGGGTGACAACATCGTGGATCTGGGAATGGCCACCGGGGTCAGTGTGACACCACAAGGCGTGGTCTCGATAGGGATCAAACTGACAATAAAGGGATGCCCTCTGCGAGCTCAAATCAAAAACGATGTGGAAAGCCGCGTTAGTCGACACCCCGGGGTGAGCAAGGTCGTTATCGAGTGGGGCGAAATGAACGCCGACGAGCGCACCAACGTCATGACCAAGGCTCGCTGGAATGCACGCGAGCAAGCACCCGACACACAGATTCCGCTGAACACTCGGATACTGGCAATTGCCAGCGGCAAGGGTGGTGTTGGAAAGAGTTCGGTGACCGTCAATTTGGCCGCAGCGCTTGCCCAGGAAGGACACACAGTTGGTGTTTTGGACGCCGACATTTGGGGGTTCTCCATTCCACGCATGCTGGGAATGTCCGACCGACTAGAGGCGCGGCGGATGAATGGCGCCGCGAAACCGCAAATCATCCCCAATGAACGAATCGTCGGCAAAGGATTGCTCAAAGTGGTGTCAACGGGGATGCTCGTTGACGATGAGAGCACTGCGCTGATGTGGCGCGGACTCATGCTGACCAAAGCAGTCGAACAGTTTCTTAAAGATGTGCACTGGGGCGACCTTGATTACTTGCTCATCGACATGCCGCCTGGCACCGGGGACGTACAGATGGGTCTGGCGCGAATGTTGCCGCGGACCGATCTGATCATTGTCACCACGCCATCGGTCTCGGCACAGAAAGTGGCTATTCGTGCAGCCGATATGGCTCGACGAAGTTTCCTTCGAGTCGCCGGGGTGATCGAAAACATGAGTACTTTTACTTGTGAGCATGGAACTTCATATTCGCTCTTTGGTCAAGGCGGCGGCCAAACTCTCGCCGATGAGATCGGAAGTGTATTACTTGGTTGCGTTCCGATTGAATCCGCAGTTGCGTACGGCGGAGACACTGGCGAACCGGTAACAATTGGTGGGACCAGTGCCGCGGCAAGCGAATTTCGGGTGATCGCTCAGCGCATTGTTGCTGAAACAGTTCCGGCCATCGAAATGGCGGGGTGTTCAGCACGCTTACTTGACGCGGTAGAAGTTGCGTTCAAGAAAAAGTCGACGGTCACTACCGGTTAAGTTGCACCACCCACTTCATGTCCTCGGCTTCCCATTTCATTTTCTACATCGCAGATCAAGAGCGTAGTTGCGCTTTCTATTCTGCAGTGCTCGATACCGAGCCGCGGCTTCATGTGTCCGGAATGACAGAGTTCGACCTTCCTGGCGGTGGAGTACTAGGGCTCATGCCGGAGAAGAGTATTTGTAGTTTGCTTGGCTCCGTGCTACCCGATCCAAGTGTTGCACATGGGATTCCGCGCGCTGAAATTTACCTTGTGTTGTCGGATCCCAGCGGGTATCACTCGCGAGCACTCGCCGCCGGCGCGAGGGAACTGAGCCCGCTACTTTCGCGCAGCTGGGGACATGTCGCGGCGTACTCGCTAGATCCAGACGGTCACGTCTTGGTCTTCGCCTCAAGCGAGGTTCAATCGAGTATTACGACCTAACCTTTCGATCGACTAGTCGTCGTAGCCAGGTTGTCCAGGCAACAAAATGCCAATCACTTTTCCATCTTCGTCAGTCTGTAGTCGGGGCAAGATTGTGGTTGGAACTCCAATCCTTGACGCCGCATCTAGAACATCTGACGTAGTTTGGTGGTCGGCTAGAAATTCAAGATTCTTGATTGTCGGGGGAATCATCGCCAACTCACCGCGCTCACGTCGGATCAAAGCGTCCCCAGGCGCAACCCAAAGACTGGCAATCGTTTCCCCGTCGTCGTGCAAAGGTTCCTGAGCATGCGGTGCACGGGCAACAAAAAACCGAGTGTCAAATCGGCGTGATTCTCCAAGCGGTGTAACCCAGTGACTTACATAGTGAATTGAATCCGTGACCAAGTGCAATCCTTCACGAGTGCATAGTTGAACAAGAGTCAGGGTGCCGTCATATATCTGTTGTCGTGCTTCGGCAAATTTGGCAACCACATCGGGATTGTCAAAGCGAAGGATCTCTTGGCTTGAATTATGTCGAGCGAGCAATACTCCTGCTTCTTCGAAACACTCACGAATCGCCGCCACCCAATAGGCCAGTCCACCGCCAGGAACTTGCAGCAAACTGCTGGCCTCTTTGTCGCTTAAACCATCACACAAATCTTCAAGTTCATCTGCGCTGTCACCTACATCCACCCGCCCGCCAGGAAACACGTACATGCCTTTGGCAAATGCGGCCGACAATGTGCGCTGGAGCATAAAAACCTCAAAGGCGGCCGCTGTTCGATCGCGGATAAGCATCACGGTTGCGGCCGGTCGAATTGGAACCTCTGGGGACATCGATCGAACTCTATTCAGCGCGCCACTATGAACAACTACCCTGGCCCAGAATGTCAACTTGCGTAACAGGCTGTAGGTTGCTGGCGTGGCCGAATCTTCATTGATCTCCGCCGATAATCGGCCGCCCTCAGTAGACACTCTGGCCCGCGAACTCGCCCTGCAATTTGAACTACCTCATGCCGTTCTCGTCGACTGCGCCCGAAGTGCAATTGCTCACGGTGATGCGACACAGGCATACCAATTGGCAAAAGAGTTTCGACGCCAACTACTCACCGATGTCATCAATGCAACAGGAGTGCTATTGCATACCAATTTGGGTCGAGCACCACTTGCCTACCAGCACTCTCAGCGCGCGAATTCTCTGGAATTTGATCTGCTCAGTGGTGAGCGTGGATCTCGGCAAACTGGCATCGGCAAACTGCTGGCGTTGCTCTGCGGGGCCGAAGCAGCATTTGTCGTCAATAACAATGCGGCTGCGGTTCTGCTTGTGGTCAGTGCGCTGGCCAACCAACGCGATGTTGCCGTCGCCCGTGGTGAATGCGTTGAGATCGGTGGAGGTTTCAGAATTCCAGAAATACTTGAACTGAGCGGGTCCAGACTCGTTGATGTTGGCACTACCAATCGCACGCGACTTCGTGACTACCGCAAGGCAATTGACTCGCGAAAAAACGATATCGCACTCGTACTCAAAGTGCATCCTTCGAATTATCACATTGAAGGATTTGTTGAAGACACTCCTATCAATGAGTTGGTAACTCTCGGCGTGCCCATTGTTGCTGATATTGGATCCGGACTGATCGACAATACCTGCCCGTGGATCACCGGACCTACGCCGAAATGGCTTGTAAATGAGCCGGCTGCACGACAGTCGTTAGCCAGTGGCGCATCACTTGTCACTTTTAGTGGCGATAAATTGTTTGGGGGTCCACAATGCGGAATCATTGTTGGCAACGCCGAACTCATTGAACTTTGCGCCGTTCATCCACTTGCTCGTGCGCTTCGACCAGGGGCGCTCACCATTTCATCGCTACAGCAATTGATATTGTCGTACTTAAAGCGCACCGTCTGCGACGATGTGCCGTTCTGGAAGATGGCAACTACTCCTCTGGATGATCTTGACCGTCGTGCCCAGCGGATTGTCGCGGCGACTCAACGAGGTCGAGTTGTCGATTGCCTTGCCTTGCCTGGTGCAGGGTCAACTCCTGGGGCGACTATCCCATCGCGGGGCATATTGATAGTTGGCGAATATCTCCAGGAATTGCGCGCAAATGAGCCACCGACAATTGGACGTGTCGTAGATCAGCACACGCTTATTGATTTGCGCACGGTGCACCCCGACGATGATCCGATAATTATTTCGGCAATTCGTAAACTGCCTGCTCACTAAAGAGACTGAAGATCCATGCGTGTCATTGCTACCGCCGGACATGTGGACCACGGCAAATCTTCGCTCGTTCGTGTACTTACAGGTATCGACCCTGACCGATGGGAGGAAGAAAAGCGACGGGGGCTGACCATCGACTTGGGCTTTGCCTTCATGACTTTGCCAACTGGTGAGATAGTGAGTTTCGTCGATGTGCCGGGACACATTCATTTTCTTCGCAACATGCTTTCCGGGATTGGCGGCGTTGACGCATGTCTATTGGTTGTCGCAGCAAACGAAGGTTGGAAACCACAGACTGAAGAACATTTGCGAATCATTGATCTGCTTGGGATTAGTCATGGGGCAGTCGTCGTCACTAAGACCGATCTCGTCGATAGATCCACCCTGGCAGCGACCATCACCGACATCGGCGCCCACATCGGCGGAACATTTCTGGAATGTGCGTCCGTAATTCCTGTATCAAGCATAAGTGGTGAAGGTCTCGATGAGTTGCGCGAATTTCTTTCCAATCTTGTTGCACTCAAGTCACGAACAACAAATCGCCAACGACCCCGTCTGTGGATCGACCGTGTCTTTGCGATGAAGGGTTCGGGAACAGTTGTGACTGGAACCCTCACAGACGGTGCTGTACACATTGGCGACGAACTCTTGGCGCTACCGAACAACAGGTCGGTCAAAGTTCGATCTATCCAAATTCATGGAAGATCGGTGGACATCCTCGAGCCGGGACAGCGATGCGCACTGAATTTGAGCGGGATTGATCACCATCAACTAGATCGTGGTTCAATTCTTGTTCGCGACCAGCAGTGGAAGCCAACGCATCGTTGCGACGCATCGCTCAAGGTTCTCAATTCACTACAGCACGATGTTGGTCATCGAGGCAACTACATGCTGTACATCGGATCCGGAGAATTTCCGGTATCACTGCGCGTCATCGGTGCCAATCACATTTCATCTGGTCGGGTCGGATCGGTTCGCTTACATTGGAATACCGATATTGCAATTCTTCCAGGAGACCGCTTCATTCTCCGTGAAACCGGACGAGACGAAACCATCGGGGGTGGCGAAGTACTGGATATCGACCCACTTCTGCCTATCGCGCGAGCTTCACCCGAGCGCTCGGTGCAACGGGTTGTTGATGAACGTGGTTGGATTTCACAACATGAACTGGAGTTGCTGACAGGTGAGATCACGACCCCAACCGTTGGTGACTGGGTTGTGTCACCATTTGAATTGGAGTCCACGACTAACACGATCCAACAAAAAATAACCAATTCAGGAAACCTTGGTGTTGAACTTTCTTCACTTTCAGAGCACGAACTTGCCGTAGTTGGTTTGCTATCAGATATTCAAATCATCACAGGACGAGTGTTTTCAGGTGCTGATGACGGTGTGGCCAACCATTCCTACATTGATGAATTCTTACGCGCTGGATGCACTCCACCCAGCCAACAGGGTCGTGACAGCGTGATAATTCGGCAACTTGTTCAGCGAAATATTTTTGTCAATTGTGATGGAGTTATTTTTCATTCGCAGGCAATCGTCATGGCGACGATCGCGGCAAAGGATTTACTCGAACAGAATCCACACGGATTTACCGTTTCGCAATTTCGAGATGTTCTCCAGATCACCCGCAAGCATGCAGTACCACTCATCGAATACCTCGACCAACACGGAATCACTCGTCGAAGTGACAATCTCCGAGTGGCCGGAGCTCGCTTGAATCAGTAAGTAACTTCAGATCCAGGCGCGGTTAGACACTTCGTTTACTGCGCCCAAGTACCCATGCGCCGAGCACCGCCACTGCGCTGCCAAAAATTGCTAAAACAGCAACATCTTCACCGCGCAAAACGACCCCCAGAAACAACGACACGGCCGGCATCAGGTACAAGCTGGCAGATGCTCGGGTTGACCCGATTCGGCCGGCAAGGGTTGCAATCGCATAGTGCGCCATTGCCGTGCCAAACACACCGAGCACGACCACCGCAGCAAATGGTCTCCAGGCAAATTCACTGTTGCGAAGTGAGTAGATACCCATAGGTGCAAGCAGAACAACTGCAACAAATTGGGCCCGCCATAACACTGGCAGCGCACCGAATTCTCGTTGTAACGGTGCCGCCACATTCAAGGCAATTCCGTACATGGCTAGCGCACCGAGAACGAGCGCCGTTCCGAAAGTGCTCGATGAACCTTGGTTGATGGTCGGCAATGCGATACAGATAACACCGATTAATCCAATTGCTAAACCAATCACCTGTCCCCTAGGCGGAAGTATTCGTGAAATTCCTATTGCGACAAGTGCGACAAAAAGTGGCGAAGCGCCATTGAGCATTCCGACCACACTGCTGGACACGTGCTGCTCGGCAAACGGAAACGCCGCCAGTGGAATAGCAAGCCAGACCACGCCTAGCAAGACGATATTGGACCAAGCACTGCGAGGAATTGGTGCGCGAGCTTTCGGAAAGGCACTCAGGGTGAGGAATCCAATGAGCACTCGCATTGGAGTGATAAGGCCAGGAGAAAAAGAATCAAGGCCAATTGCAATGAAATAGAAACTTGAGCCCCAAATTACTCCGGGTACGACCAGGAGTAACCAATCAATGGGTTGAAGTGCTGCCTTTTCAGAAGCGACGCGGCGTGCACTATTGGTGCTGTCGACTGCGACCATTCTCAGATTCCCACTTTCAGTTTCCCAGGTTCAATTTCACTGTCGAGCCCGTTCATACATCATGTAGAACTCCGCTCAAGAGAATTTGGTTGCATATCACGCGTCAGACGAAGGTTTGCGCATTTCGCGATAATCGCGAGCTGCGCCTTCCAACGGCTCGACGTCGAGGGTGACGCCGTCAATTCCGACAACACGGAGTGGCGATCCAGCGCTGAGCGGCGTCGCCCGATTGGTGCGAGCCCGCCACGAAGCCTCATGAACTTTGACAATTCCTTCAGGGGCAATATCGGTAACAGCGGTGCCTGGCGACCCAATCATCCACTCTCGTCCAATGGTTGGAGTCGCAAAGCGAGTTCTCACAATCGACGGCATGCCAACAATGAATGCAAGTGACATCATGGCGATTCCAGAAACGAGAGTTAGCCATGACAAACGCATATCGGTACCGTCAATTGGTCGGAACAAAGTGAAGGACGAAACGACAAACATTCCTAGTCCGATCGCAGTCCATAATCGAGGGACACCTACTTGAACATCGATCGCCAGAGCAATCATCGCCACGATCAACAAACCGATACTCCAGCCCCGAACAGGGAGCGCCGCGAACCCATAACAACCAAAAACAGTGCATACAGCACCGACCAAACCGGCAATTCCAATTCCGGCGGTAAAGAACTCAAGCACAAGCAATGTCAGTCCAATCGCGAACAAAAGATATGCCACTGGAGGGCTTGCCACCGTGTGCATGAGTTGAGCCAGCACATCAAGTTTGAAAAAGCGTGTTGTTGTGGTTTCACGAACCACTTGACCACTTCCATCCAATGTTTCGACAGTGGTTTTCAACACCTTGCCATCGATGGTGAGACCGTCAAGCACATTTATCATGTTGCGCACAACCGGAACACCTTGGTCGGTTCCAGAAAGTTTGAGGACTCCCAATCTCCGCGCATCAACGAAGCCGATTGTAGAAGTACGCAACCTGATGCTTGCCTCTCCGAGACTCACTGCCTCGCCGTTGACCACAAGTGGCGTTCCGGAATAGCCAACACGGGTCCCGGGAGCCATCGCACTGACATCGGCAACTGCAAGAAGTTGAGCCGAAAATCCATAGGCGCGTGCTCCAGATGGTCCGACCCAAATCGCGACTGGAATATTTGCCGATGCGATGCGCTCCAATAACTGCGTCATCCGCTGAGTAGATACGACCGCTCCAACTGAATTCACTTGCAAGATCACGGCTTGGGCTCCATTAGACGCTGAACGATCGAGTGTTTGCTCAATTTCATGAGCAACGACCTCATCAATCAATCCACTCACGGCAAAGACATCCACCGGGGCCAAGTCAGTTGCTGATTCTTCGGCGCTTGCAGATTGAGTCGAGAAAAACATCGACCCAAATAGCAGCGCGATCGCCCCAAGTGCCATAACTCTGAGTAACCTGCGCAAGGAAGCCTCCGGAGGGCGCGTGGACCAATTGACATTCTTCACCGCTTCCCGCATCGTGATTGTTGCGGGAAAGGGCGGTGTCGGCAAGACAACCGTATCTGCTGGACTGGCGATGGCAGCAGCGCAAATCGGACTCAAGGTGTTGTTTATTGAATTAGACGAAAAACCTGGGGCAGAACGAATCTTTGGTTGCTCCAAGCCTCTCGGCTATGAATCAACCGAGATAACTCTTATCGATCCGCAATGTGGCACCGGCCACATCACTGCTCGCCGAATCACCGCCCAAGCAGCCCTCAGCGACTACCTCGACACACACGGCCTGGGCCGGATCTCGCGACGGCTCATGAAAAGTGGAATTGTCGACATCATTGCCACCGCCGCGCCAGGAATCGATGACCTGTTGGTGCTCGGCAAAATCAAAGCACTCGAACTCGAAAATGCGGCCGATCTCATCGTCGTGGATGGACCTGCCGCCGGACACGCCATTTCGATGTTGATCGCACCTCGAGCAATGCACAAATCTGTGAGTGGCGGACCGATTCACCAACAAGCCGAAGAAATATTAGAACTTCTTGCCGACGGTTCCCGTTGTCAGGTCATGCTCGTGACTCTCCCAGAAACAACTCCAGTCAACGAACTTGTCGAGACTGCGTTTGCTCTCGAGGAAGAAGTAGGAGTTCAACTTGCACCAATTGTGATCAACGGTGTGGAAGAACCCGGTGTACTTTCGATTCCACTATCGTTGGACCTACAATCCGGCCTCGTTCAGGCAGCCCAGTTTCATAATTCGCGCGTTCAAATACAATCAAATGAAATCACGCGACTCTCGCAGAAATTAGCGCTACCGACTCTTACACTTCCGTTTTTCTCGGCAATGCGCTGTGAAAACATTGCCGCAGCAATCCGCGAACAGATTCTGATGTTGTGATTAACTTCAATCGAGTCATCGACGAATCTTCAATCATCATTTGCTGTGGAAGTGGCGGAGTTGGTAAAACCACTGCCGCTGCGGCAATTGGCATCGCTGCAGCGCGAACTGGTCGCCGGGTCGTAGTAGTCACCATTGATCCTGCGAAACGACTTGCCGATGCATTGGGATTGGGTGACGAACTTGGCAACGAACCACATCGCATCGAGACGACCCAGGCGAACCCCGGCGAATTGTGGGCAATGATGCTCGACACGCAGGCAACATTTAATGAGGTGGTTCGCACTTACAGTGCGAACCACGAACAAGTTGAGCGAATAATGTCCAACCGGTTCTTTCATAACATTTCCAACAATTTGAGTGGAACCCAGGAATACATGGCCGCCGAAAAATTGTTCCAACTTCACGCTGACATCCGATTCAACCTTGTTGTTATTGACACTCCGCCCACCCGCGATGCACTCAACTTTCTGGATGCCCCAAACCGTCTCATCCGATTCCTTGATCACCGCCTTTACCGATTTTTGCTAACACCCGCCCGTGGTGGCATAAAGGTAATCGCCGCGGCAATGCAGCCATTCGTTCGCGCCATCGCTCGAATAGTTGGCGCCCAAGCCCTCGATGATGCTCTGGCCTTTTTTAGGGCATTTGATGGAATGGATGAGGGATTTCGACAACGCGCGATGGAAGTCGTGACACTGTTGCGTTCGCCCACCACCTCCTATGTAGTGGTGACATCCCCCAATCTTGAGACCATAAACGAAGCGGATTTCTTCGTTTCCAAGTTGCGCGATGAAGATCTGTCTACTGCAGCACTCATCGTCAATCGCATTCAACCATCATTTGAAGCGATCGATGTTGACAACGCTGAACGCCAGGGATCTAACGATGACTATTCGGCGCTGCTCCGAAATCTTGATCAACTAAATGAGCGTGCTCGCGACCAGCGGTTGCGGGTTGCTGAACTGGTCTCCCATGTTGCGCCGGCTCCGGTCAGGTTCATACCGCTGCTTGCTCACGATGTTGCCAATACCGACACCCTCGGAATAGTGGCGCATCACCTTATTAGTGACGTCCCATATTCAGCTGACCCAAATTCGACTAGATAGAATCGCGGCGTGCATATTCTGTTGGCGACCGATGCCCAATGGGTCCTCGATGAAGTTCTCGCCGCTCTCGGAACTCCAGACACATCATTCACCGTCTGCCAAAACGGACGAGATGTGCCAGGGGCGATTGCCCAACGCACTCCTGATCTAGCGATACTTGACATGCAAATTGGATCGATGGGAGCGATGGCGGTGGCGATGGATTTACGTCTAGATCACAGCGATGGTCGAATTCCATATGTACCTGTACTCATGTTGCTTGACCGCCCAGCCGATGTTCACCTTGCTCGAAGAAGCGGCGCCGAAGGCTGGCTGATCAAACCACTTGATGCGCTCCGATTACGACGTGGAGCATTGGCAGTTTCCCGTTTGGAAATATGGCACGAAGGTAACACGGGGTCTTCGAGAAGCACCGAGGTCATCAGCAGTTAGAGTTCGAACACATCACACCGGGGAATAGCGCAGCTTGGTAGCGCGCCACGTTCGGGACGTGGAGGCCGGGAGTTCAAATCTCCCTTCCCCGACTCACTCAATTTCGCCGTAGCTATTGTCGAACGAGTAGCTCCGCTATCTGTAACGCGTTAAGAGCTGCACCTTTACGTAGATTGTCGCTGGATACGAATAGAACGATTCCCCGATTGTCATCAATTGAGGAATCCTGTCTGATTCTTCCAACGAAACTGGGATCCTTGCCGGCGGCCAACAGCGGAGTGGGAATGTCGACAACCTCCACCCCTGGCGCATTGGTCAGTATCTCGATTGCCCGAGTCGGCGTCATCGAACGAGCAAACTCAGCGTTGATTGACAACGAGTGGCCGGTAAAAACCGGTACTCGGACACAGCTACCGGAGACTTTCAGATCAGCAATGTGCAAGATTTTGCGACTCTCGTTGCGAAGTTTTTGCTCTTCGTCGGTTTCTAAGGTCCCATCATTGACCAGCGAGCCTGCAAACGGCAACACATTGAAGGCGATCGGGCGGGCAAACACCGAGGGAGAGGGAAATTCAATCGCTTCGCCGTCAAAAGTTAGGTTTTGTGCCGTTTTGGCCACATTGAGTATCTGCTCATTCAGTTCGGCGATACCCCGGACTCCGAAACCACTCACAGCTTGATATGTACTGATAACCAATCGAACTAATTGCGCGGCATCGTGAAGCGGTTTGAGCACCGGCATCGCCGCCATCGTCGTGCAGTTTGGATTGGCGATGATTCCCATTCGTGCTTGGTGAACATCTTCAGGATTAACTTCGGCAACAATGAGTGGAACATCTGGATTCATTCTCCATGCCGATGAATTATCAATCACTGTTGCTCCGGCGTCGGCATATTTTGCGGCAAGCGCTCGCGATGCCGTGGCGCCAGCAGAGAACATCACCACATCCAGACCATGAGGGTCGGCTTTGGTGGCGTCTTCAACAAGAAATGACGAACCGTTCCAATCGATAGTGGTTCCGGCCGATCGGGCTGAGGCAAACAGTCGCAACTCGTCAACTGGATATTTTCGCTCTAGCAGTAGCTGGCGCATGACAGTGCCAACCATCCCCGTAGCTCCAACGACACCTACACGCATGAAATAATGCTACTTGTTGATTTTTGCGACCAGCCACCAATGACTCGCATTGACGCGCTTGAGTTCTTGAACTTTGACGCCTGAAGTAGCCGTAGTCAATGCTCGAAATGGTGAATGGAATACTTGAATTTCAGACAATGACACGAAGATATTGGGGTCAGATTGCAAATTTCCAAACACATCGTCGGGATTCAGGCGATTCGCCTGCCATCCCAGCCTCGTTGCCCATCGCCACAACGACATCCGGTGACCGATCACCGGGATTCGCCATAACAGTCGCACAAATTTTCCAAGTGGAACCAAAAGTGCATCACTCTTTATCCGAAGTCGATAATTGAGAACAATCGAACCTCCATCACGGATGACTCGAATTGCCTCGCGGGTCAGTGCAAGAGCATCATCGCGATCACAGTGTTGCAACGTGATGTACGAAAACGCCACGTCGGCCGAATCATCGGGTAGCGACAGTGATCGGCCGTCCGACACATGGGATATCTGAAGACGGTCCACATGACCATGCAGACTCACTGTTTCTCGACATCGCTCAAGAAAAGCGGCGTCCACATCAGCCGCGATTACTTGGGCGCACTGATTTGTAAACGATGCGGTCATTCGTCCTATACCACTACCAATTTCCAGCAGGGTTCGAGTTGCCAACAAATCAGGCGGGAATCCAAATTGACGCATGTATCGTCGAACTTCAGCATCGCCAGTTTTCACAAACGAATCAAGTGTGAGTGACTCTCCAGTTTTATTGTTGAATACCCAACCTGTTTCCCGAACTACTTCGTCAAAATTAAGGCCAGATTCGGTGACGGTTCCTGCGCTACGCCATGGAATGAAATGGGGGCGACGTCGAGGCATGAATCAAGAAACTTAATTTCGCTCTGGAAGTGGAGCCGAGTACTCCTCACCGCTATCCAGGTCAAATGCGGTATGCAAGGCCCGCACGGCGGATTCCAGTTTTGATTGCTCAACGACGACAGAGATCCGAATTGTGCTCGTCGAAATCATCTCGATATTGACATCGTTGTCGGCGAGAACTCGAAACATTTTGGCCGCGATTCCTGGGCTCGATTTCATGCCAGCTCCGACGAGACTGAGTTTGACGATTTCAGAGTCCTGGGTGACCCCAGATGCCCCGACCTCTCGGCCGACACCTTCCACGATCGGAACGGCAATTGCTACATCTGCACTTGGCATG
This sequence comes from Actinomycetota bacterium, assembly GCA_031401235.1. Classification (GTDB taxonomy): domain Bacteria; phylum Actinomycetota; class Acidimicrobiia; order Acidimicrobiales; family Ilumatobacteraceae; genus UBA3006. The sequence continues at coordinate 125,750 of JANNRJ010000030.1, read as the reverse complement.
GTAAAGGAAATGTCTGTCGTTCCGTTGATTGAAGTGTTTTGCACAATCATGTCGACATTGACATTCGCGGTGGCCAACGACTCAAACAACAATGCCGATACTCCCGGTCGATCCGGGACCCCTAGCAAAGTGATCTTTGATTCTCCCACGTCATGCACGACACCAGAGATAATTGGACCTTCCATATTCTTCATCCTTTCGTCGTCGACACCGAGTATCCAAGTGCCTTCTTCCCATGTGAAACTCGATCGAACGTGTAGTGGAATGTTGTGATTGCGGGCGAATTCGACTGAACGAAGGGCAAGAATTTTGCTGCCGGCGCCCGCCATTTCAAGCATGTCATCAAAACTCAATTTTCGAATCTTGCGTGCCTGTGGAACTACTCGCGGATCGGCACTAAATACCCCCGTGACATCTGTGTATATTTCACACACATCGGCGTGCAATGCCGCAGCCAGGGCAACGGCAGTCGTGTCACCACCGCCGCGGCCAAGTGTGGTGATTTCGCGGGCGGTACTCACCCCCTGAAATCCGGCGACTACAGCAATTTTGCCATTGGCGAGAGCTTCACGCACTCGATCGCCCTTTATTTCGAGAATCTTGGCTTTTGTATGTGTTGTATCCGTGATGATGCCAACTTGACTTCCGGTAAAACTCACCGCATCACAGTCCAAATCGTGCAGAGCCATACACAGCAATGACATCGAGATGCGCTCTCCAGTGGTCAACAACATGTCCATCTCTCGACCCTGTGGAGAACTGGAAACTTGATGCGCCAATTCCACAAGATTGTCAGTTGCCTTACCCATTGCCGACACAACTACAACGACATCATCACCTTTTTCTCTTGTTGCAGCAATGTGGCGAGCGACATTGCGCATTCGTTCAGGATCAGCAACTGAAGTGCCACCGTATTTCTGAACAATCACAGCCACAGGTTCTTAACGCTAGCGGTGCGCCAGTAACCTTGGGGAGCTATGGGTACCGACAAGCGCATTCGTAAAAAAGAAAATCGACGTCAACGGCTCAGTGAACTTGCAGACCAGGCGCAACGACAACGTGTTCGCGGTCGCATCATCAAAGTTCTCGTTGGTGTCGCCGCAGTTCTTGGTATCACCGCAATTATCTTTGTCTCCGGTGGAGATTCCTCCACTACTACCGATACTTCGATCGTTGACACAACGGTCGTCGAAACCACTGTGAGCACTCCTGTCACAACACTCGCCGGACGGGCAATTACCGGCGATACCCCTTGCCCTGCCGTTGATGGTTCAGAAACCAGAGTGGCATCATTCGAAAAAGCTCCGCCAACTTGCATCGATGCCACACACAGTTATTCGGCAGTGGTGACCACGAACAAAGGTGTTTTCACCATCGTGCTGGACCCGATCAAGGCACCACTGGCGGTGAATAGTTTCGTTACGCTCGCTCGTTATCATTTTTTCGACGGGACCACTTGTCACCGGGCAATTCTTGACTTTGTAGTCCAATGTGGCGACCCGACGGCTACTGGATCCGGTGGACCCGGATATGACTTTGCCGACGAGTTGCCCAGTGACGGCGAATATAAAATTGGGTCAATCGCCATGGCCAACTCGGGTCCTGACACCAATGGAAGTCAATTTTTTGTAATTACCGGTGCCGACGGAACCACTTTGCCACCGAATTACACATTGTTTGGTCAGGTGACCGACGGGCTCGATTCCACGGTTCCCGCACTCAACAATGCAAGCAATACGGATCCGGCGGCCAACGGAACTCCTCCAGCGGAACTGCTGGAAATCATTTCGGTTACGATCACCGAAAGTTAATCCGGGTCCACACAGTCGCGCACATGTCTGGTAACACTTTTACTCAAGTTGGTATTTGTGGCTCAGGAACGATGGGTGCCGGACTGGCGGAAGTTATTTCGCGTGCCGGCATCGATGTAATTGTCTACTCTCGCACCCAAGATGGTGCCGACACGATGTTGACCACGGTGACCAACAATCTGGCTAAACAAGTAGCCAAAGGAAAGATGTCCGAAGACGAAAAGTTAAAAACACTCGCTCATGTTCGGACCACTTCATCGCTGCTTGATCTTGCGAACTGCGACTTAGTAATTGAATCAATTATTGAAAATCTTGATGCCAAGAAACAGCTCTTTGCCGAACTTGACTCAACCATTAATAAGTTGGCGATACTGGCGACGAATACGAGCACACTTGCCGTTATTGAAATGGCTCGGATGACTCAGCGACCCGATCAGGTGTGTGGTCTTCATTTCTTCAACCCCGCCGTGGTGATGCCATTGGTCGAGATCATCAGACCGATAACGGCCAGTGACGACACCATCGCACGAGCCAGCGACTTTGTGCTGGCTTGTGGAAAAGATGCCGTTCATGTCCTCGACAGAGCCGGATTCATCGTTAACGCACTGCTATTTCCCTATCTCAACAATGCCGTTCGCATGTATGAGGCCGGAACTGCGTCGATGGAAGACATCGACACGGCAATGAAGGGTGGCTGCAACTTTCCGATGGGGCCATTTGCCCTGCTTGACCTCGTCGGACTTGATACCTCGGTTTCAATTCTGGATGCGCTCTACGCTGAGTTCGGCGATGATAATTACCAAACGCAGTCAAGTTTGCGACACCTTGTCGCCGAAGGAAAACTCGGCCGCAAGTCAGGTCAGGGTTTCTACACGTATTAACGACTGGGTTGGTTCTTGGGCCGCTGACCATTGGCGACCATGATGGCTCAAACAACATGGGACACAATCCCTGACGAACTTGAACTATGCGGTTGGGAATTTCCCCCGCTTGAAAATTGGCCGGATAGCGACCTTGTGGGTAGTGGCGCAGATCTTGAACCGTCAACACTTATCCACGGCTACAGACGTGGAGTGTTTGCAATGCCTGCTGAACCCGACTCTCGACCTCCAGATTTAGCCTGGTGGTCGCCATTGACACGCGCAGTACTTCCACTGGACGGACTCATCATCACGAGGTCAATGCGTCGAAGTTCAAAGCGATACACAATTCAAGTCGATTCGTCCTTTGAAGCGGTGATGCACGGTTGTGCCGCCCCACATCGGCCCGGAGCTTGGATTAACCAAGAGTTTATTGATGCCTATGTTCGCTTGCATGAACTTGGTTGGGCTCACAGTGTGGAGGCTTTCAACGAATACGGTCAACTTGTGGGAGGTCTATACGGTATTCGAATCGGCAGATTTTTTGCCGGTGAATCAATGTTTCACCTTGCTCGCGATGCATCAAAAGTTGCTCTAATGACTCTTGTCGGGATGATGCAAGATTCTTCCATGTTGCTTCTCGATGTGCAATGGCAAACTCCGCACCTTGCATCGCTTGGAGCGATGGAGATTGACCGTCGCGACTATCTTGCTCGCCTCTCGGTTGCGGTCAAAGCGTAACCTTTAGCCATGGTCAATCTTCCACCAATGAATGCTCGTGGCGACGATCCATGGATGATGCGCACCTATTCCGGACACTCAAGCGCAACGGCTTCAAATGAGTTATACCGCACCAATCTTGCTAAAGGCCAGACCGGACTATCCATCGCCTTTGATCTGCCAACTCAAACTGGATACGACCCTGATCATCCTTTGGCCAAAGGTGAAGTCGGCAAAGTTGGAGTCCCAGTCGCCCATCTTGGTCATATGCGCTCACTGTTGGAGGGCATTCCACCTGAGCAGATGAACACCTCGATGACAATCAATGCCACTGCTGCGTGGATGCTGGCGTTGTACATCGCCAATGCTCAAGAATGTGGGGCCCCCATTAGCGAACTGCGCGGCACTACACAAAATGACATCCTGAAGGAGTACCTCTCGCGCGGAACATATATTTTTCCGCCCGCTGCTTCACGACGAATCATCGTTGACATGGTTGCATGGTGCACCCAAAACGCCCCCAAATGGAACCCCGTCAATATCTGCTCCTACCACCTGCAAGAAGTTGGAGCCACTCCGGTACAAGAGATTGCATTCTCTCTTGCCAATGCGATTGACATTCTCGACGCGGTGAAGGCAAGTGGTCAGGTGCCGGAATCCCAGTTTGCCCAAGTGTTCGCTTCAATTTCGTTCTTTGTCAATGCGGGAATTCGGTTTGTCGAAGAACTCTGCAAGATGCGAGCATTCACCGAACTCTGGGATCGGATCGGCAGCGAGCGCTATGGCATTACTGATGCCAAGTCACGTAGATTTCGCTACGGGGTTCAAGTCAACTCACTTGGACTCACCGAAGCACAACCTGAAAATAACGTGCAACGCATCGTGCTCGAGATGCTCGCCGTCACTCTCTCCAAATCATCACGTGCCCGAAGTATTCAGCTACCGGCATGGAATGAAGCACTCGGTTTACCTCGACCGCGGGATCAGCAGTGGTCTCTGCGAATGCAGCAGGTATTGGCCTTTGAATCCGATTTGCTTGAATATGACGACATCTTTGATGGATCTCGCGTCATTGAAAGTGTGACCGCGCAATTGCGCGACGAAGCGTGGAGTGAACTCACAGCGATCATCAATCGAGGTGGGGCTTTTGAAAATGTGGATGACCTAAAGGGCCGCCTTGTGTCATCGATGGCCGAAAGAACTCGACGAATCGAATCTGGAGATCAAATCGTCGTCGGCGTCAACAGATTCACTGAAACCACGGAATCACCATTGGGCGGTGCAGATAACTTTCTCAAAGTAGATCCGAAAGTCGAAGCCCAACTTGTCAATGACTTGAAGTCATGGCGTGCCCAACGGGCGCAAGGTGACGTGGATGATGCCCTGGGCGGTTTGCGCCAGGCCGCACGCGACGGAACGAACCTAATGGAGCCATCAATTGCACTGGCCAAAGCTGGCGGCACCACTGGTGAATGGAGCGAAGTTTTGCGCGGCGAATTTGGCCAATTCAGGGCGCCAACCGGAGTAGGTGCCGCGGTCGGTCGGCGGATCAGCGAACTTCGTGAAGTGGCAGAATTTGTTCGCTCAATTCCAGGTGGCCCGCCAAAATTTCTTGTCGCCAAACCAGGACTTGATGGTCATTCAAGTGGAGCCGAACAAATTGCTGTCGCCGCTCGCGATGCCGGCATGGAAGTTGTTTACAGCGGTATCCGCCTAACTCCCGAGCAAATTGCCGCATCGGCACGCGATGAAGACCCTGACGTGATTGGCCTCTCAATCCTTTCCGGTTCGCATCTTGCCCTTATTCCAGATGTGCTTGCCCAACTTCACCTCTTAGGCGTGGACGCACCTGTCATTGTTGGGGGGATTATCCCTGAACAAGACCGCGATCAGTTGCGAAAACTTGGTATTGCCGCCGTGTACACGCCGAAAGATTTCGACATTGCTCGAATCATGCGAGAGATTGCCGAAATCGCTCGTACTCGACGACTTGCCGCGCCCTGACTCACGCCCAGAAAATTTCTGTTACGGCGCCGCCGTCGTCGATGGCGCAACAGGCAAAAATCCGGTTGGCGACGGCAATAATAGGTTTTGTCCGACTTCAACATGATCGGGATTGCTAATCCCGTTGAGTTGCATAAGTTTTAACATGTCCAAGTTAAATCGTCTGGAAATGTTGAATAGTGTGTCGCCCGACTGCACAAGGTAATAAACCGGCTCTACATACGTGGTCGTTGTCACTGGCGGAACGGTGCTCGTTGTAGTGGTCTCAGCCGGTAGCGATGACTTCTTCGAATCATTGCTGGCCAGCAACAACGCCACTGCCCCACTCACTAAACACACGATGAGAAGCGACCATTGAAGTCGTCCCCGAATGAACCCCACACAGGCAACCTAGCCTGTGAGATATGCGTGTGCTTGCTGCCGTCGACAAGTTTCGAGGTACCGCAACCGCTCAGCAAATTGCCGCCGCGATCGGACATGCATGTTGGGAAATGGGACACGACTGTGTCGAACAACCAATCGCCGACGGAGGTGAAGGAACGCTCGAAATACTTGGTGGATCCAACCGCACGACCTGCGTAAGTAATCCACTAGGTTCACCGGTGGAAGCACAATGGCGCTTCCACCGCGATGTCGCAGTAATCGAGATGGCCCGTGCATCGGGACTTGCACTCGTTGGTGGTGCGGCACGTAACGACGTCATAGCCGCATCAACAATCGGCACCGGACAAATAATTGATGCCGCACTTAATTTAAATGCAAAACGGATCATCGTCTGCCTTGGCGGTTCGGCAACTATTGATGGCGGACTTGGTGCGATTCGGGCCATCGGCTCACCAGCCAGATTACGTTCCATCGAGTTTCTGGTCGCTTGCGATGTGCGCACTCGCTTCATTGATGCAGCAAGATTATTTGGAAAACAGAAAGGTGCGACGCCGGCTCAAATTGATTTTCTCACGGCGAGACTAAATAGTTTGCGAAACACGTATCTAAACGAATACGGAATTGATGTACAGAACTTCGACGGTTCTGGTTCAGCAGGAGGTCTCGCTGGAGGGCTCGCCGCGTTGGGCGCGACTTTGGTGCCAGGATTCCACCTAGTGGCCGACGAGGTGGATTTGCATGAACTTGTTTCCGCGGCCGATCTGGTGATCACAGGTGAGGGGTTTATGGATGAAGAAACTTTTCAAGGCAAAGCAGTAGGTGGAGTCAAAGAAATGGCAAATGAACTCAATAAACCGGTAGTTGCAATATGTGGCGATATCCACGAGGCAGTTAGGTCACGCATGGAGGCTGTGAGCCTCGTCGATCTTTTCGGCGAGGAACAAGCCTTTGGCCAACCATTACACTGCGTGGAACAAGCCGCAACACAAATTTTAACGCGGTTTGCCATATGAGTTCCACAATTTCCGACGCATTCGAACTGGCTCATCGTGCCGCTCGTGTCATCACGGAGTCGTTTAACGGCAATCACGATCTCATTGCCGTACTCGGCTCAGGTTGGGCCGATGCGACATCGATGCTCGGCGACGGACCGGAATTATCAGTGGCAGAAATTCCGGGATTCACGGCGCCTTCTGCACTTGGTCATGGGGGCACTATTAAGTCGATCACCATTGGAAGAAGTCGAGTTCTTCTCCTCACCGGTCGAACACATCTTTACGAAGGACATGGCGTTGCTCCGGTAGTACATGGAATCCGCACTGCATTTGCCGCCGGATGTCGAACGGTCGTGCTTACCAACGGCGCCGGCTGTTTACGAACGGATTGGAAAATCGGTGAGCCAGTCGTGATTAAGGATCACATCAATCTCACCGGTCATTCTCCTCTCACCGGATCCAATCCCCCGAGTCCGTATGCTGGCCGATTCGTCGATCTCACCGACGCTTATAGCCCGCGTCTTCGGGCAATTACCCGATCGGTACATCCGTCAATTAATGAAGCGGTGTATCTCGGTTTCCATGGACCACATTATGAAACCCCGGCTGAAATTCAAGCTGCCAAAGGATGGGGAGCCGAAATGGTGGGCATGTCGACGGTGCTTGAAACTATCGCCGCACGTCACCTCGGCATGGAAGTTCTAGCCCTTTCGCTGGCGACAAATCTTGCTGCTGGCATTAATCCGCATCCTCTGTCAGGTGAAGAGGTCATAGCTGTCGGAAAGGCGGCGGCCAATCGAGTTGGAATACTCCTCCGAGATGTCCTTGTCGCAATTGATCGCGCCAAATAATAACGGATGAGAGACGCAACTAAGGTTGTCCGATGACGACAATGCAACCGAAGATCGATTGGCCATCATTGCGCGCGGCGGCCCACGCCGCCCAACAACGGGCCTATGCGCCATATTCGCAGTTTCGCGTCGGAGCGGCCGCACTTGTTGACGACGGCCGCATCATCAGCGGCTGCAATATCGAAAATGCTTCGTACGGCCTCACGCTGTGTGCCGAATGCGCCATACTCGGCGCACTGGTCATGGGTGGTGGCGGGCACATTGTTGCAATCTGCTGCACTGGCAATGACAAACCGGTTACTCCATGCGGTCGATGTCGACAACTTCTCTGGGAGCATGGTGGTGCCGAACTACTAGTGGATGTTGAAGGCGCACCCCGGCGGCTCCAAGAGTTGATCCCATTTGCGTTTCCAGATCACTCGGTATTCGAAAACCCCAGCGAACACCCAGGAGTGTGACCGTTATGACCTTGCTATCGCCGGCGCAACTTGAGTCGTTCAATGTGGATGGCTTTCTTATCATTCCTGATTTTATTGATGACGCGAAGTGTTTGGAACTGCGTCAACGCGCGCTCGAACTTGCCGAACAGTATGTGCCTTCGCCTGAGCAGGCCACTATTTTCACTGCCGATGCCAATGCCCAGCATGCGGCCGACGAATATTTTCTCACTAGCGGAGACAAGATCAGGTGTTTTTTTGAAAAGGACGCGTTCGATAGCGACGGCAAACTTCGAGATTCTGCCCATTTGTGTTTGAACAAGCTCGGCCACGGGATGCACGACCTTGACCCGGTTTTCGATCGTTTCAGTCGCACACCCGAAATGGCCGCTATCGCCACTGACATCGGTATGAAATTGCCTTTACTGCTTCAATCGATGTACATCTTCAAGCAACCGCGAATTGGTGGCGAAGTGAATTGCCACACCGACCACACATTTTTATGGACCGAACCACAAAGCGCGATCGGTTTTTGGGTTGCCATTGATGACGCCACCACTGAAAATGGATGTATGTGGGCTCTGCCAGGCGGACACCGAATTCCGGTCAAGTCTCGTTCCAAGGTCAATGCTTCTCGTACGGCGACAATTACCGATGTTTTTGACTCGACTCCGTATCCGACTGTTGGACTTGTCCCTCTCGAAGCGGCGCGCGGGACACTCGTGTTACTGAATGGGTCACTGCCGCATCGTTCCGGGCCGAACACAAGTGACAAGCCTCGCCATGCCTACACCGTGCATGTCATTGACGGAACCGCCAACTATCTGGCCGATAATTGGCTGCAACGACCCCATCTTCCGTTGCGCGGATTCGCCGTTTAGCAATCAGTTTTTAAGTTAGCGGTGCATCGCGTCTTGGGCACCGGCGAGAATTGCTTCGGTTGCCGACGCACCAATGCGTGACGCCCCGGCATCGATCATCGCCATCGCCTCGCTGAACGAACGAATTCCCCCACTGGCCTTGACCCCAATATTTGGTCCGACGGTTTGGCGCATCAATTGCACCGCTTTCGTGGTAGCGCCGCCTGCTTTGTGGAATCCGGTGGACGTTTTGACAAATTGGGCACCGGCGTCGACAGCAATCGTGCAACACTCAACGATTTCCGCGTCGGTCAAGACAGCCGACTCGATGATCACCTTTAACACCACATCATCCGGAATTGCCATCCGAACCGCGGCGATATCGTCGCGTACTCCGACCCAGTTTTGGCCTCGCACATTTCCGAGGTTGAGCACCATATCTATTTCATCGGCTCCGTGTTCGTAGGCCTGTTGCGCTTCGGTTGCTTTGACGAGTGGAAAATGGGCACCCGAGGGGAACCCAACGACGCATGCCGTTGCGATTGTGTCGGGTAATTGGCCCGGATCAAGCGGCAACAAAGTGGGTGAGACACAGATTGCGGCAACCGCAAATGTCGTCGCTTCATCGCACAACTTCTGCAGATCGGCCCTCGTTGCTTCCGGGGCGAGCAACGTATGGTCGATATATAGGGCGAGTTCAGCGGGTGTCATGACCGTTTCCAACCCACACTCTAGGCGCCTGTGATCCAATAGGTCCCGAGGGACTACCGTTCAGTGTCGTTATGGCCAATCTCCGATTTAGTTTCGGCACCATGGGTTCAGGTAAGAGCACCGTCGCCCTGCAAATTCATCACAACTTGACTTCACGCGGAGTACCTGGGTTATTGCTCACAAAACTCGACCGTGACGGATCACAAGTAACGAGTCGTCTGGGTGTTTCGGCGCCGGCAATTGAGATGACTCACGATCTAAATCTGTTTGATCTAGCCAAGGCGAACATGCCACTGCATTTCATTGTTTGCGACGAAGCACAATTCTGCACCATCGATCAGTGCGATCAATTTGCTCAGATCGTGGACGAACTCAATATTGATGTGTTTGCCTTCGGCCTGATTACCGATTTTCGCGGATTACTTTTTGAAGGCACCAAACGACTTCTTGAGATTTCTGATGAGCGCATTGAAATGCAAGTCGAGGCGCGATGTTGGTGCGGGGATCGGGCCACGAATAATGCGCGACTCGTCAATGGTCAAATCGTGTACGAAGGCGAGACTGTTGTCGTTGGCGACACCGATAAGTCAGTAAGTGATCCGTTATTTGGCGATGACGTGCGATACGAATTGCTTTGCCGGCGCCACTTCGTACATGGACAACTCGGCGAGTAAAACCGTTACCTACTTATTCGCTCTTGGCTCCATCAATGCTTTCCCGAATGAGGTCGGCATGACCACAGTGTCGGGCGTATTCCTCGATCATGTGCACCACAATCCACCGAACGTTTGGAACACCGGTTCCCGGGCGCGACTCTCGTGTGGCCAGGTCATCGAGCGTGAATTTGGCCAGATTGACATCAGCAATTGAGATTTCAGCACGGAGTTGAGCAATCGAAACGCTTAATGTGTCCGTTGTTGTCACATGGAAATCGCCGTCGTGGTCACCCGTGGGGTGTGAGTCGCCGCAAAAAAGCGACGCCGCGTTTTCGGCAACGAGGATGTTACGAAACCAATGTCTCTCCACCTCAGCCATGTGACGAATCAACCCCATCAGATTGAGATCGGATGGTGGCACCGAAGTTGTACGGGCCTGCTCATCGGAAAGTCCATTGCACTTGTCGATGAGATCTTTTCGGTAGAGAGCCAAAAAGCCAATTATCGTGTCGCGCTCATTAAGAGCTCGAGATGAATTGATGTCAATTGTCATCTTTCAATTATGGCGTTTTTGATATGCAAATGCCTCAAAAATTATGAAGACACCTAAAATCCCGATCGCATTCCCAATGAGATCGCTCGCCTGACGCGATCTCTGTTCGGTAAACCATGGTTGAGAAAATTCGGCAAATATCGACCATGTTCCGAGCAATGCGATTGCCGTTAGGTGCTGCTTATGAGTCGAACATGCAATTAAGACAAGCACCGCAGTGACTCCCCACAAAATCGCATGCAGATCAGCGTCACCGTTTTGACGTTGGTTCATTACGGAAGTAGTCGCGTCATAATTTACCCGTAAGAAAAACGACACAATGTTTGCCCACCACGAAATGGCCGTATCTGACCACATCAATGAAGTCGTCGCAATCAGCGCGCTCGCAGCCAATACCCGCTTGATGCGCAAATGCGCCGTCATCCAAGTCGGATAGCGCGCTTCACCGGACGATCCCAGCCAGGTTGGCCCGTCGGTTTTGGACTCGGCCACAAGCCGGGACCCATTTCCATCATGCCGTGATGCGCACCGTATTCACCGAGCAAATTCAGAAATGGCGCCGCATCAAACGCTTCGGCCCCGCGTACTCCGGTCGACTTCCAACTTCCGTTGCACAACAATTCAAGTGCCACCACGGGACATATGGCGGTCTGCCAAAGCACTGCTTGTGAACCCCAATCACGCATTGTTGTTTCATTGTCAGCGACGTGATAGAGGTACAACTCGCGTGGCTTGCCGTCATATGTTCCACGTACCCATGTTCCGGCACATGTCTTGCCATGCATGAGATGGCCAAGTTTCGCCGGATTAGGCAATACCGCGGCGAGCACATCGCGTGGAGCCACAGAAGTATCACCGACACGAATACGTTCCTTGCTGTCTAGTCCAAGGTAGGCAAACGTTTTGAGCCAGTCAATGAACTCGGCGCCAAGGCTGTACTTGAACGTCACTCGCTTGCAATCAATTTCGCGCGGAATAAGCACGACTTCTTCGTGTTCCACGTTGACGCACTCGTATGGCCCGATTCCCGCCGGAAAGTGAAAGACCTCGGGTTCGCTGAAACAATCAGTTGTGTATAAACCGCGTTCAGCCTCCCACACGATCGGCGGGTTCAGGCATTCTTCAATGGTCGTCCAGATTGAAAATGTTGGCGCAAAATCGAGACCGTCAATCGACAGGTTCGAACCATCGCGCACCCCAATTTCATCGATGGTGTCAAACAGATTGTCGGCGGCATAACGGGCGAATACATCGCTCAACCCTGGCTCCACTCCCATTCCAACCAATGCCAACAGACCACGCTCACGCCAACTTTCGTCGGCGGCCAGTTGACTATTGCCGAGCGGTATCCCAACTTCTTCGTACGGATTCTCGGAATGTGGCTCACTCAAATTCATCGCCATATCGATGTAATTGCAATGCGAGGCAAATGAAGCGTTGAAGATCGGCTCGTTCAACCGCGGGTCACAGGCATTTACAACGATGTCAATCTTTCTTTCCTGAATGAGTTTGCCAATTGCGACCTCATCACGGGCATCGACTTGGGCCGCGAAAAATTTTTCACTGCTATCAAGTAAGGCAATTGCTTCTTGGGCCCGCGACAATGAGATATCAGCGAGCACGAACGAGGAGAAAAACGACCGAGTCTCAGCGATGGACGCCATTGACGCGCCAACGCCACCTGCTCCAATCACCAAGATATTCATTACTCACCAGTTCTTTGTGCGATACAGCCATGCTGTTATCTGCAGTTTGAAGACCCAATTCTACCGCATAATTCACAATTCCAGCCCCGACACAAGCGAGTGGCACTTGGCATTGGTTTGCATTGTCTAACCCCCACGATGCATTATTAGTCGCAATAGAAATCGACAAGGAGTCGCAATATGAGCGTCAATTCCACTCTGTCATCCGGTCATCCATACGCGAATGGCATTCGAGCACTGTTCCGAACATCGCTCGTCATTTTCGTGGTCACGGTGAGCATTGGAATCCTCAACGGTACTGATCTCATCGACTTCGATCATCAGGCATTAATGGGACATGTCCATTCCGGCACTCTGGGCTGGATCAGCCTCTCCGTGTTCGCCGCATCGCTATGGCTCTTCGGAGAGTCAAATGCATCAGGTTGGCACGCTCGGATTGCTCAGATACTGCCGGCTGCTGCAATCATCACCATCGTCGCTTATGTGAGCGCATTCTTTATGACGACCGATGCCCGCCGACCAATCGCCGGAAGCTTCGCCTTGGCAGTGGTTATCGCATTTTTGGTATGGGTCGTCGCCCAATCGCGTCACGTCGCGCTCAGCGTTCCGCGACTTGGAGTACTTGCCGGTGTCGCCACTCTCGGAGTCGGCGCCGTGCTAGGTGTGCTACTTGGGCTCGAACAAGCGGGCACCATCGATTTCATGCCCAGTGGAACATCAGACGCTCATCCCGCCACGATGGTCGTCGGTTTTCTCATCCCGATGGGAATGGCATTGACCGAGTGGCGACTTTCCCCTGAAACCATCAATGTTGTCGCCGACCGTCGGGGTCGGATCCAAATTGCGGCTCCATTTCTTGGCGGCGTGCTACTGATGATTGGCGCGTTACTTGATATCACACCGCTCATTGGTATGAGTCTCCCCCTTGAGGTCATCGGCATCGTCGTATTCATTCGCCGACTTCGTGTACCGATGCGTGCGGTGGATTGGACTCGTGGTCGTTGGGAGCGAGCCTCGGTTGCGACTGCGATGTTCCTTGTGGCCGATATTGCACTTTTGGTGTACATCATTGTTCGCTACAAAGGTGAAGTCGACGATGCCCCGGCGCATCTACTTTTGGCCCTCGACCACATGATGTTTATTGGCGTTATGACCAACTCATTGTTTGGCCTCGTTGACGGTGCAGCTAAATTTCGTCGCTGGCCCCGCGTTGACAATTGGGTGTTTTGGGCAATGAATACTGGTTTGGTTGTCTTTGCCTTCGGATTACTCATCGATGTCACCGCGCTCAAGCGAACGGGTGCCCCAATCATGGGTACTGCAATTTTGATCGGAATCTTGATGATGTCGGCCAGACTCAGCGGTCCAGCCATTCACACGTCGGAAGCTTGACCACAATCGTGGTGCCGGTGGAGGTGGGTGCGAGATCGATGTGCCCGTGGTGCGCAACCACCAATTGATGGGCGACGGCTAGCCCAATTCCACTTCCCCCCATGGCGCGGGCGCTCTCAGCTCGGTAGAAACGTTCGAAGATGTGCGGACGATCCTTGGGGTCGATTCCGGGTCCGTCATCGGAAACAGACAAAATTGCGCTGTGCTGATCGACACTCGGTTGAACATCAATTGAGAGATGCCCGCCAGGCACCGTGTATTTGATGGCGTTGGAGAGCAAGTTGGTGACAATTTGGCCGAGCCGAGCGGGGTCTCCGTCAACGAAGACGGAACGCAGGTGCAGATGAAGTCGGTGTTGATGAGCGTTGATCATCGGCAGCATTGAGCCTGCGACACGTTCAGCGATGACGGCGAGGTCGCAACGCTCGCGACGGAGATTATGCTCCGTGGTGGCCGCATCAGCGTCAGCCAGAGTGTCGAGGTCATCGACGAGTCGACGTAGTCGAAGAACATCATCGTGTATCTGTACGAATCGATCGAGGGTCGGTTCGGTGATGCCGTCAATGATTTCTTCGCAGTTGCCCTGCAGAAGGGTGAGTGGAGTGCGTAACTCGTGGGCAACATCTGCGGTGAGATTGCGCCGAACAGTCTCGTAAGCGGAGAGTCGTTCGGCCATGCTGTCGAACGTGTTGGCCAAGAGACCAATTTCACCCAGCGCATCGTGGTCACCGACTCGCGCAGTTGAATCACCCTCGCCAAGTCGGCGAACAGCATCCGTAACACGTCGTAATGGTCGAACGATCCGACGTGCAAGCGGAACAGAGACGGCAACTGCGACGAATGCCGCGATCAGTGCCCCAATTAATACCGCCCCTCGAAGGGCGTCGCGCACATGCATCTCCGCTAGTGCCAGTTCGCCGCTGGCGAACGTCACGACGACCGTGCCGACGATGTTCCCGGCGACGACAATTGTGGCCCGACGTTCTTGGCCAGTGCCGAAATTCTCGGAGTTGGTTATGTTGTCGATGTGGTTTTGCAGTTCCAGAACCTTGCCGTCGGCATCAATCACCACGAGTCTGGCGCCCGCTTGAACGGCGAGCATCACAGCCGAGTGGGTGTCGACATTCGACCAGCCACCTTTCTGTTCATAGGCGAATGCAAAGGTTCGGGCAATCGCTTCGGCGGTGGCTTGTTGACGCTCACCGGCAAGTTGGCTCACCGTGTGTTTAGTTCGCCACAGGGTCAGCCCAGCGAGAACAAATACCGCGGCAACCGCGACGGCGACGAAACCAGCGACGAGCCGAAGACCGAGCGGGCTGCGGAGTGTCGTGGTTCGTTTGTTAGCGGTCACGATCGATTCCCAGTCGGTAGCCAACTCCAGTAACGGTCTGCACGATCACCGGATGAGCTGGATCGGTCTCAATTTTACGACGGAGGTTCTTGATATGCGAATCGATTGTGCGCTCGTATCCATCGAACTCGTACCCACGAACTCGATTGATCAACTCGTAACGAGAACAAACTCGACCTGGTTGTGCAGCAAGCGCCAGTAGCACTCCCCATTCAGTCGGAGTCAGCTCAATTTTCTGACCATTCACGCTGATCTGGTGGACTGTCTCGTCGATGGCCAGAATTCGATTGCCGTAAAATCTTGTCGGTTCCAATTGACTCTGAGTGGGTCCCCGACGCAGAATCGCATCGATGCGTAGAACGAGCTCGCGGGGACTAAACGGCTTCGTTAAGTAATCGTCCGCACCGACCTCGAGACCGTGAATACGATCACGTTGATTGACTTTGGCGGTAAGCATCAAAATTGGAACATCATTGCGACGGCGAATTTCGCGGGCAACCTCCTCGCCGGGGACGTCAGGCAATCGCAAATCCAACACAATCAAATCCACTACTGAGTTCGCAACTACTTTGAGCGCTTCGGCTCCACTACCGGCGGTGAGAACTTGGTGCCCGTCGCGTTCCAGATAGCCACGAACGAGGTCGCGGATACGAGATTCGTCATCTACTACCAATACGACGGCCATCTAGCTCATTTCTGATCAGGTCTTGCCCACCAAGGATCGACCAGAACTTGTCCAGGCCTGCATCCCTCCGCCAAGTTCGATGACATTGATGTAACCCAAGTCGACAAGCGTGATGGACGCGATGCCCGACATCTTACCGCTCCGGCAGTACACCAACAGTTTGGACGCTCGATCGCTGGGGAGTTGCGCCGGGTCGAGTGCGTCGAACGGCATGAACAGGTCGGTGCCTTCGATCTCGCCCTCGTAGGGCACATGGACATTGATCACCGTCGCTGATCGATCTGTGAGTGCCGTTTCGAACTCTTCCGGCCCGACCAGACGGTGAGGGCTCGTCGCCGTATTCATGTCCATTCCGACAATCGACGAACTCGTACCATGATCCATTCCGGGCATCCCAAGGGCGAAGTAGAGCGTCACTCCCGCGACCATTACTACGAATGCGGCGACGACTGCCCTTCCACTGCGCTCTGGAGTCGACTTGATTGGCGCGGGAATCATGCCCGATAGGACAAGATCGTCGCCATCCCAGTTACGAGATGGTAGGTGTTGTGGCAATGCAACATCCACTGGCCAGGATTGTCGGCCTCGATGTCAAACTCAACAGTCGACATCGGCAACACGTTGACCGTGTCCTTTCGCGCACTTCCTGCGCCGACTAGTTGGAACGTATGGCCGTGAAGATGAATTGGATGGAACATCATCGTGTCGTTCACCACCTTGAGTCGTAATCGTTCACCCTCTCGGACAACGACTGGTGCGGTGTCAGGGAAGCTCCTTCCATTAACCCCGTGAACATACCCAGAGCTCAACCCCATCAGCGAGATCGATTTAGACCTATCCGGTGACTTCGTCGACAAGCGGACTGCTTCCGTTGCTGATAGATCGTCATAGGTAATCGTCCGACCATTAAGTTCGGTTGGACGAGATCCAACCGTCGGCGCGGTTGCTGTGACCGAAGTCCGCAGCACAACTTCGCCGGCCGGGTCACTCTTTCCTTCTGGCACGGCGACAATGGGAAATGCTCCCGATCCAGTCGTGACAATCACGTCGTAGCGCTCGCCCATTCCCAATACCACATTGTCTACGTCGACCGGCGTGACGGGGAATCCATCGGCATGAGTGACCGTCAACCGATGACCACCCACGGCCACGCGATACGCAGTGTCCGAGCCGGCGTTGATCAACCGTAACCGCACTCGTTGCCCAACTTTCGCGTTAATGGTCTCGCGTTCCGACGGTGCTCGTCCGTTAATCACATGCAATGGATAGGAAACATCACCAGTGAGGCCCCCTATCATCGAATTTGTTGCGCCCATCGACGTGCCATTACCACCCATGTTCGACATGTCATGTCCGCCGCTGCCGCCGCTCTGCAACTCGTCCAGCACCTGCTCTGGCGAGCGGCCGTAACCATCGAGCCAGTCATCCAACATCAATGTCACATCCATATCAGGCGAGACCGGATCGTTCGGATCCTCCACAATCAACGGAGCATAAAGTCCCCTGTCCAGTTCAAGACCCATGTGCGGATGAAACCAGTGGGTACCTGAATCCGGAACGATGAACCGATACGTGAACTTGCTTCCAGGATCAACAGCGACCTGGGTCAAGTCGTGCACCCCGTCCATGTCGTTGCGCAATGCGATCCCGTGCCAGTGCAATGTGTTTGCGGTCGAAATGTTGTTCACAAAGGTGGCCTCGATCAGGTCACCGACCTTGGCGCGGATCCCACCCATCCCGGGGCGGTCACCAAATGCCCATGTCGTGACTTCGCGACCACCAATCACGACTGTTACCGGAGCCGCCGTGATCGTCGTCACCACAGTTGCCGCGCCAGCCTGACGACGTAGCGCTTCACGGCGCTCTACCGACGGATCGGTTTGTCCGACTAGTGACCCACCGACCGACGAGACATTCGATCCGCATGCGGCAAGAAACAACACGCTTCCGCCAGCCACCAGAAGTTCACGTCGCGACCACACCTTCATCGTCTCGTTCTTCCTACTCATTGTTGGAATCCTCTTCCCTATCGTTTGGCACGCTCGCCACCGAAGCTAGATGCGGCACACCAGCGTCATCGACCCCATCACGATGCCGGACCGATGTGGAGAATCTGTGGAGATTGGATGGAGTTGCTCTGGCGTTTCAAACGCGTCTGGCCAAAATCGAATCTGATGGCGGTACCGTCCATGTCAACGAACAACCTGGAGGTTCATCATGGGCTACGGAGATTGGAACAACGGAATGGGCGGCGGAGCCGGGTGGTGGATCCTGATGACAATCATGATGGTCGTGTTCTGGGGTGGACTTATTTGGTTCGCGGTCACCCTTGTCCGACGCCCTAATCACAACTCACATAATGTTGGGTCTGGCATGGGGACACTATCGCCGACGAATAATGTCACCCGCAAGACGGCCCAAGAAATTCTCGATACACGACTCGCCCGCGGCGAGATCGAACTTGATGACTACCGTCAACGCCTACAGGCCTTGCAGACCCCAAAAGAGTAAATCGATTACGCGGTTTGCGTGTTGCCAGGCTTTCGGGGCGTGAGTAGTCCAATGATGAGGTAGACGATTGCGCCGATCATTGCCGTGTTACCGATTGCATTGTGAAGGAGAAGACTGGCGGTGCTGATTTCTTCATCATTCAGATCCACAAAGTAGCTGAACACAGCTGCCGCGAAGATTATGGTTAGGACAGTAGCGATGCCCAACCGATTTCGGCGACGATTGATTCCGGGTGTGCGGATGGCTCTGGCGAGTGTGCCGCGCTGCACGAATGCAAGCACGATTGCGGCGATCCAAAACACGGGCATGATTGGATAAAAACCGGTGGTCAGTGCTAGAAATCCACCAACACTGAGGACGACCAAGGCAATATTGATCGTTGTCGCACTTTTCTGTTCGCTCATAACGCTCTCCAATCGGTAACGAGGTACTGTGACAATCAAATCGACGCTTGTGCGAGCCCAAGCAGATCGGATGCCGCGGTCTCCGAGCAGATCATTAAAGTTCTGGACGAGATCTTGGCGGTACTTGCGGCGAAAATCGCGGGGGTATAGCCATAAAAGCGATTCATAGATTCTGTGTTGACCTGGCATGTCATGCCAGCCTCGGACGCAGATTCGACCGTGTCCGGTTAACGAGTCGAGACAGGCGGGTCGATTCTGCCGAACACACTTGCTTACCGAGACCGGTCAATCGGTAGTAGCGGCGGCGTTGATCATCCTCGGGCGACTGACTTCCATCAAGTTCTTCCGCCAACCCAAAATCCACGAGTCGTTTGAGAGTGCCGTACAAAGTGGCTGGACCCATACGAACGATTCCATCAGACGAGTCTTCAACAGCTTGCATGATCGCGTATCCATGCATCTCACCAGCGGTAAGGGCGACCAAAACATAAAACTGTGCCTGAGGAAGGGGAAGAAAGGATGATGGATCACTTTTAGTCATGAGCTTCACTCTATATCACAATATGATATATTGTCAAGCGATATAGTTTTTTATTCTGCGAAAACTATTCTCAATTGGCATGGCTATTAACAACAATCGTCACACGCCTCGCCGGCCCAGGCCTTCCGACCTTCAATGATGGCAAGTACAGATATGGCCAGGGCGGCAATGGGATCGGCCCACCACCATCCAATTGTCGCGTCGAAAATCAATCCTGCAAGCAGGATCGCCGAGAGATACGCACAGAGCTTGGTCTGGTTGCCGTCGGCAACTACAGCGTTGCTTCCCATTTGTCTCCCAGTTTTTCGTTTCGCGACAGCCAGCGCCGGCATCACGATCAATGAGGCGATGGCCAGTCCTATTCCAACGAATGAAGTATCTGGCTCGGTACCACTAGTGAGATCCAATACTGCTTGTACTGCAACATATCCTGCGAGCAAATAAAAACTAATCGCGATGAGTTTTAATGCCGTGAGCTCGCGATTCTCGTTGGGATTTCGCAGATGCCACAAAATGACGAGTGCCGACATTACTTCCACGGTGGAGTCAAGTCCGAATCCGATCAACGCAATCGAACTAGCCGCCGATCCAGCAACAATTGCGACGATCGCTTCGATGACATTCCACGCGATTGTCGCCCACGCCAACCGACGGGCATGACGTGATAACGCCAACGCATCACCCACCATCACCATGTCACCTCATTGCAACCAGTGTGATCAGAGGGTTCCACTTGCAGTGTGGCGTGGGTAATGCCGTGCCGTTCGGCAAGAAGCGCGCGGGCCTGATCTAAGACGGCATGCGAATCAACTCCTGAAGTGACCATGAGATGGGCGGACGCAACATCCATTTCCGAAGTCAAAGTCCAAACGTGCACATCATGTACGTCGACTACACCTGAAATGGCGGAGAGGTCGGCTTGCAATGTCGCGACATTGAGATGCGCTGGAGCCGCTTGTACAAGCACCCGAATCGCCGTACGTCCCAGTTTGTATGCCCGCGGCAAAATGAAAATACCAATCGCTGCGCCAACCACTGGATCGACCCACGTCCATCCAGTGATTCCCCACACCACCGCGGCAACTATCACACCAATCGAGCCGAGCATGTCGGACATCACTTCCAGATATGCGCCTTGGACATTCAGACTTTCCTTGGATCCGGCTCGCAGCAACTTGAACGCGATCACGTTTACGACCAGACCAATTGTTCCGACAATGAGAACTGGAGCCGATGACACTTCGCGTGAGCCACCCAACCGATTCATTGCCTCAAATCCGATGTAACCTGCGACGCCGAACAGCAAAACTGCGTTCGCCAGTGCTGCCAGAATTTCCAATCGGTATAACCCAAACGTGCGATGTGAGTGATTTTGTGCGGCTGACGCTGCCCGTATCGCAGCAAGTGCCATCCCAAGTCCAAGTGCGTCGGTGGCCATGTGTCCTGAGTCGGACAACAACGCCAAAGAACCGGTAATTAAACCGGTGGCCACTTGCACGAAAAGGAACGCAACAATTAGCCCCAGCGAAATTATTAGCGGACGGACGTGCCTTGCACTTGCTCGCATCTCACCTACACCGTGATTGTGATTATGACCACCACTCATTAGCGACCGTCTAAATCTGCGTGTCCTTGCTCAATCCGTAGATCAAGTTCACACAAGAGCTGCAGTGCTCGCTCCAACTTGCGATCAGCGATGACATAACGCATTTGACGTCCTTCGCGTGTTGCCCGCACCAAGCCACAACCCCGCAAACACGCCAGATGATTCGACACATTTGCTCGACTCTCGCCCATCGAATCGGCAAGTTCGGCCGGATACGACGGTCCATGAAGCAACTGGACCAAAATTTGTCGACGCACACCGTCGGCCATCGCCGTGCCCACGCGACTTAAAGTTTCTAACCGCACATCTCGGCGAACAACAGTAGGCATTCTATTGAGTATAGTTCACCATCGGCTGTATTACAGTAATGGCTGAATTATAAATTGTTCAGACTCGAGTCACCCTGTAAGGGATTCGAGCGAATGACGACATCCACGAGGCGCGGTATGCGCTGGAGCAATTCGTGGCGAGCTCGCTCCGTGATCTTGTGGGCTTCGACATAGGACAGGGAACTGTCGGACACGATCTCGGCCTCCCCGTAAAGTTCGTGACCAATCCAACGCAGTCGCACTCCGTCAACTCGAGTGACTCCATCTGCAGCGATGAGCGTGGCTTCGACAATGTCAACGAGATTCGGGTCGACGCTGTCCATCAGTCGCCGATACACATCACGGGCGGCTTGACGCAATACCGCAAGAATTGCCACGCTAATGAGTAACCCGACAATCGGATCGGCCAAACGCCATCCCGCCCAAACCCCTAGTGCTCCAATCACAACCGCAAGTGACGTCAGCGCGTCGGTGCGAGCATGTAATCCATCGGCAACTAGCGCCGCCGAACCGATCCGCCGGCCAACTCGAATCCGATAACTTGCGGCGAACTCGTTGCCGACAAAACCGATCAAGCCAGCAATTATTACCATGCCGAAATACTCGATGTCACGGGGGTGAATTAGTCGCTGAATGGCCACCCACGCGGCGACGCCAGCGGAGATTGCAATCATTGCGATGATAAATATTCCGGCTAGATCCTCGGCTCGGCCGTAGCCATAGGTGTAGCGCCGAGTGGCCGGACGTCGAGCGAGAATGAATGCGACCCCCAATGGCAATGCGGTCAATGCATCTGAGAAATTGTGGATGGTGTCGGCTAGGAGTGCAACCGAACCAGTGATCACCACTACCACAACTTGAGCCGCCGCGGTCAAGGCGAGAGCAAGCAAGGAAATCTTGAGAGCCTTCATCCCCTCCGCGCTGGCAATTAAGGCGTCATCGATCGAGTCTGCGGCGTCGTGGCTGTGCGGTGCGAAATAATTCTTTAGCCAACCGACCAACCGACCGTTCTGACCGTTCTGACCGTGATCATGATCATGATCATGATCATGACTATGCGGATGGGGGTGATCAACGTGATTGGCATGATCATGGTCATGATCGTGGTCGTGTTCGATCACGCTGAACTCTTTTGATGGTCGACTAGTTCATGAACTACTGCGGTATCAACTACGTGATCAACATGAAATATGGCGTGCTTCACTAGTTGGAGGATGTGGTCGTTGTGAGCCGCATAAAAAATGCGAACACCTTCGCGGCGTGTTCGTACAAGTCCGGCCAACCGAAGTTTGGCGAGATGCTGGGAGACCGCTGCCGGTTTAGCCCCAATATGGTCCGCCAGATCACCCACCGAGTGCTCACCATGCAACAGTGCCCAAACGATTCGCAAACGAGTCGGGTCGGCGAGCATCTTCAGTGACTCCACCGCGACCATCATTTGGTGATCTGACGGGTCTCCGCTTCTATGCGCAATCATGCAGATATCGTACAGGATTGCTCAGTGCCGTGCGACCGTCTCCTTAAATTGCCTAGTCGCCTGGGCTAAAACACGTTGAGCAGGTCGACCACAAATACAAGGGTCTCGCCGCCCTTGATCACTCCGCCGGCACCCTGACTTCCGTAGCCCAACTCGGGTGGAATCGTCAACCGTCGACGTCCACCCACTTTCATCCCCGCTACACCATTGTCCCAGCCGACAATTACCTGTCCGGCTCCAAGACGAAAGTCGAACGATTCGTCGCGATCCCATGAGGCATCAAATTGATTGCCGTCGCTCCACGCCACCCCGACATAGTGCACCGACAAGTTTTTGCCATGAGTCGCTTCGTCTCCTGAGCCAACGACGAGATCGTCAAGAATCAATTCGGTAGGTGGTGTTTTAGATGGAATGATTACTTCTGGTTTGGTTGTTGACATCCCTGCACAATACCAATCGGCTAAGTCACAGTTGGTTTGGTGAGCGCGGACAATTCATTCTCCATGCGAACCACCATCGGAAACAGGAGATTGTTTTCCTTGTGGATGTGGAGATGAGTATCCGCCTCGAGTTCCACCAATCCAGCGAAGCACGCCCTGTATGAAGGACAACCATCCGCAGGCACTTGAAAGCCGTCGGCCAGTTGTCGCAACTGGGCAAGCAATTCGCCGACAGCATCGTGCTCCCGCAGCATCATCGAAATTGGATTTCGCAACGTCCCGCAGTGGAACGACGGCGCCGATCGCGCTACTGCCAACTCGCGAATCATCGGAAACAACACTCGCTCCTCTTTGGTCAAATGCGGTTCCAGTTCGGCGCGAACTTTCTCGTAGCACACAACAATCGCGTGGAGTTCAGGATGACGCTCACCGTGAGCCGACACAATCTTGGCCACGAGTGCCGACAGCCGCGGCAATTCCTCCCATAAGTAGCGATGGTGAGTGGATTCCAAGTGATCCACAAGTTCGACAACTTCCATTGTTGACCAATCGGTGACTATTTCTTCGCTCACCGCGGCGGCAAGTTCCACTGCCATCAACGTCGAATCGAGACCCTTACTAGTGCAGGCATCGGCCAAAGTCTGTCCGCCACCGCAGCAATAGTCGAGCCCGCGCCGTTCCAACTCGCGGGCAAGTTCGGGATGAGAATTCACCAGCGCACCAAGTGTCATCATCGAATCAATTTTCATCATCGCATATCTCCTTTTGTATTTGAATTGAACACTCATATCAACAGCACTCCAACAGCGGTCACCGCTACTAGCGCAATACCCAGCACCATTTGGCGCAACCCCAACACCTTCGCCGCGAGTGGTTCCCGTCGCACCCATACCAACTGCAGGAACGTGACCACCAACAGGCCAATAAGTCCAGCAAACATCTGGTGTTCTGTCACCGCCGCCACTACTCCAAGAGCTACAGCGACGGCCTGGGCTGCGTCGCTTGATCTGGTATTCGCACTGGTGCGACGGAGCCGGCCGATCTGAACTCGAACAAACGGAATAGCTCCGACAGCCCGCGCGGATAGTACCAGCCATGCCCCAATCGCCAGCTTCGCGCCCTGTCCACCAGCGAGGACGATCACCGCCACTACCGAAGCGATACCGACAGAACCACACAACTCCGGAACGAGTCGTCGACCACGGCTACGGACATCAAACCAAAACTCCACTCCCACCAGTGGCGCGGCAATCGCGACTGGTACAAGCCATGGCCAACTTGTCTCGATAAGTGCTGCAGTTGTGATCGCGGCAAGTACAACCAACTCGCCGATCGCAAACCTCACCGCCAACCGCGAACGATCCAGCCACCGCTTGCGACGCACATCGACCACGATGAGTTTCAACGGTGAACGCAGGAGAAACGCGACGAACGCTCCGATTCCAAGTGTCAGGCCAATTATCGAAGGCGCAATCAACAGACCCAACAACACCGGCTCCAAGGTGAGGCCCCAGCCACCGTGCTCACTTGGCACAGCGACCGAACGCCATAACGGTCGCACTTGAACCGACTTAGTCATGTCCGCGACAGTCATAACTTCGCTCCCGCAGCCACATCGGACAGCGACATTCCGCCAAGAATCTTTACCAATTCACCGCGGGCCTGTGTCCAAGCACCATGAAGTGCGCACGGTGATTCCGAATCGCACAAACGATCAGCGACAACACATCGACCAGTGTTTGTTACCCCGTCCACCGCTTCGATGACCTCGAGCACACTCACCACATCAAGACTCACGCAGTTCACATAACCGCCAGTCGGACCCGGATCAGATCGAACCCATCCCGCCTTGACCAACGGTCCAACAACTTGGGCCACGAACGCCGATGTTGTACCCAACTCGTCAGCCAACACGGAACCCTTCACCCGTTCAGTCGTGCCGCCAAGAAAAGCCAATGCCCGCACGGCCAACTCCGCTCGACGGGTAATCTCAAGTCGCATACTCATAGACTAACCAATTGTTGGAGGTGCTCAAGTGTCCACGAATACCATTCCTGACTTCGCTCGCATATCGGGTGTCGATGCCGGCACGCCTAACGCTCAGAACAAATCTTTGCCGACCATCATTCAGGGAGGAATGGGCGTAGCAGTTTCGTCATGGCGGTTGGCCCGTGCGGTGTCACAAATCGGACAACTCGGTGTGGTCTCCGGAACAGCGTTAGACACTGTTGTCGCCCGTCGACTACAGGACGGTGATGTGGGCGGTCATATTCGGCGAGCCTTGGAACATTTTCCGGTGTTGCCGATGGCCCAGCGAGTACTACGACGATATTTTCGCTCGGACGGCAGAATCCACGATCAACCATATGTTTTAGTTCCTCAACTGAGTTTGCACCCGAGTACAGCCACACTGGAACTTTCGATTGTTGCCAACTTTGCCGAGGTGTGGTTGGCCAAGGATGGTCACGATGGTTTTGTCGGGATCAACTATCTGGAAAAAGTTCAGATGGCCACCCCGAGTGCGGCTTACGGGGCGATGCTCGCTGATGTCGATTACGTGTTGATGGGAGCGGGGATCCCTGCGGAGATTCCTCAACTACTGAATCAGTTGGCCAACCACGAGCCGTGTTCGTTGAAGGTACATGTAGACCAAGCAACAACGGCGTGCAGTATCGGATTTGATCCCCAGATTTTGACCGGCGGTGGATTGGTTCCACTACGTCGTCCGATGTTTCTAGCAATTGTCTCGGCGCACACGCTGGCCGCATACCTGGCACGAGAAGAAACGACACGTCCAGACGGCTTCGTCGTCGAGGGACCACGATCGGGCGGTCACAACGCCCCTCCGCGCGGACATCTGGTTCTGGATGAAGATGGCCAACCGGTATTCGGTCCGCGTGACGACGCTGATTTCGACAAGGTCGCCAAGATCGGACTGCCGTTCTGGTTGGCGGGCGGCTACTCCACACCGCAACAACTTAGGCAGGCACAGTTGCTCGGCGCAGTCGGAATTCAAGTGGGCACGCTCTTTGCTTTATCTGCTGAATCAGGATTCAGCACAGTGATACGTCAGGAATTGCTCACCCAAATATCGACTGAGCGGCTTGTGGTTCGTACCGACCCGCTGGCGTCCCCGACCGGATTCCCATTTAAGGTCGCTTCACTTCCAGGCACTCTTTCCGAAATGGAAAACTTTAATGCCCGGCCGCGTCTTTGCGACTTGGGTTATCTTCGCGTTCCGTATCAGCGGGCATCGGGCAGTATTGGGTACCGTTGCCCGGGCGAGCCGATTCGTAACTATGTGCGAAAAGGCGGAGTGATCGACGAGACCGTCGGACGCAAGTGCCTCTGCAACGGACTTATGGCAAGCGTCGGACTCGGCCAAACTCGCAGCAACGGTTACCGCGAATTTCCTCTGGTAACTCTGGGTGCGGATCTCGGTGGTGCCATCGAAATGAACACGATCTTTCCCGAGGGTTGGACCGCCGCCAAAGTTGTTAGTTATCTCTTGCAATAGTGTTGCTGTTGTCGGAGGTGGCATCAGCGGATTAACTTGCGCCCGCCGACTTGACCAACTGGGCGTCCGTGTCATCGTTTTTGAAGCAGCCCCCGTGCTCGGAGGCCAGATTCGAACGGCCGCCTTCGCTGGACATCTTGTCGATACGGGGGCGGAGGCCGTGCACACTTCTGCTCCAGGGATGAGCTCGCTGATCTTCGAATTGGGTCTGACCGACGATCTCATCACATCCAATCCGAGCATGTCGTGGCTGTGGACCGAGCGCGGCCTTCGCCGACTTCCTGCCGGAGTTGGTCCAGCCGGACCACAACGCCTACTCCCGATTTTGAATTCGGGGATGATGTCAATCGGAGGTTTGGTTCGGGCTGGGATGGAACCTCTCGTACCACGGCGTGGCATAGGTGATGACATCGGGGTCGGTGTATTTGTCGGCCAACGATATGGTCGTCAAGTTGTTGAACTGTTCGTTGACCCTCTGCTGGGGAGTCTGCATGCCGGCGACGTCAATCGTCTGAGTCTTCGAGCCACCACTCCGGATCTCGCCACGGTGGCCGACGCACGAGGCTCGCTGATCTTAAGGAAGCGAGGTCGAAGGAACGAACTTCCTTTCTCCTTTGCTACTTGGGTCAATGGCCTAAACACATTGGTGAAGCGAATGTTGGTGAATACTCAAATTGAAGTTCGAACGTCCACGTCGATCAACTCGGTGACGCCAATGTCTGACGGGCGCTACCAACTCCAAACCACCGATGGCCTTGTCACCGAGGTTGATGCAGTTGTATTAGCGGTTCCATCAATGATTGCCGGCGACTTGATTAGGCCGTTCGCCCAAAATTCTGCCGACATGTTGGGACAGGTTCGTTATGCCTCCGTGGCCACAGCCGTCGTTGCATATCCTCGCGCATTGATAAGGAATGTTCGGGCACTGACCGGAACTGGTCTCCTCGTACCTTCCTCACGTCATCGATTGCTTAAAGCGGCAACGTTCCTGAGTACCAAGTGGCCACACTTGATCGACCCAAACTATTTCCTGGTGCGATTCTCCAGCGGCCGCTTTGGGGAGCGAGACATTGACAACCTTGATGATGCTGCATTGGTGACCCGACTACACAGCGATATGCAAGACGCAACTGGAATCGCCGTGAAGCCAAGCGAATACCATGTACAACGTTGGCCCACCTCGATCCCGCAACTTGAAGTGGGACATCTCCAACTAGTGACAAAAGTTCGTACGGAACTTTTGAGTCATCCGGGGTTAGCACTCGCCGGAGCGTCGTATGACGGGTTGGGAATCGCCGCATGTGTTCGCTCCGGTCAGCGCGCGGCGTTGTCCTGTCTGGCTTCCATTAGTGACCGATCAGGCTGATATGGGCACGCCGGATCTTCTCCCAACGGGTCTCCGCTAGCGGCGAACGCCCGAGCGCGAGAACCCCCACACAAATCGGAGTATTCGCAGTAACCACAGCGGCCAGTGAAGTCGCCAGCCCGAATTCGGCGTAACAGCGAATCGTCCTGGTAGATCTGGGCGATTGGAGTGCTCCGCACATTGCCCAGCGAATGTGGCAGGAACCCTGCGGGATAAACATCGCCGTCATAGGCGATGAAGACGATTCCTTTACCGTCACGAGTGGCGGCGGTATGCGCCTTCGGATGTTTGATCGCCGGCCCCATCAATGTGGTGAGTCGCCCCGACAACGCTAAGTACAGGTCACTATCTGGAACTGAGTCCCCGGCTCTCCGACGGGCCACCACGCGACGAAAAAATGGTGCCTCAACCGTGCGCACGATGAAGCCGTAGTGCGAGGCGTCGTACAAGAAGTGACAAATATCTTCGTGTTCGTGCGGGCTGACTGCCTCGGTAGCGGTACCGCGCCCGACTTGAACAAGGAAGAAAACCTCCCAAATGTTTGCGCCCGTGTCCGCGACCAAAGCCGCGATGTCCGCGAGTTCGTTCACATTCGAGCGCATCACCGTGGTATTGATCTGCACGGTGAGTCCAGCCGCGACTAACGCACGGATCGTCTGCACGGTGTCCGCGAAGTGCCCGGGGATACCTCGCACATCTTCGTGCGTTGCAGCCACTGCACCGTCCAAACTGATCGAAACCGCTTTAACCCCACCGGCGGAGATTCGATCGATCATCTGCGAAGTAAGCGATGGCGTGACTGACGGTGAGAGTGCCACTGGAATGCCGAGACCGGTGGCGTACTCAACCAAATCGAACAGATCGGAGCGCAACAGGCAATCACCACCGGTGAGTACGAGAATCGGATACGGACGGCCGAAGTTGGCGACTTGATCGATCAAGTCGCGACCCTCGGCGGTGGTGAGTTCACCCGGTAGTGCATGCGCGGTAGCACTGGCACGACAATGCCGACAAGCCAGTTGACAGGCGCGCGTGCTCTCCCAGAACACCAGCATCGGGCGACGCGAGTAGTCCAAAGGAGCCCTCGACATGACCGTCGGCATAGCCGTCATAACGCCACCTGAGTACAGATGATTCAGTATTACCTGATTCGTGCGAAACCGACAAGTGACATGCAACCAAATTCTTCTGAGCGGAGTTCTACATGATGTGGGAATGATCACGACCTCGAATATGAACCTGGTCACTATGATCACGCATGTGCGCAGCGCATTCGCTATTCACAGGCGGACGTACGGGTTTTGAACGATGTGAATGCGCACACCGATGCGCGACTCGTTCGTCGACTCGCCAAGGACATCGACCGAACCTTTGAAGATCTGGTTTGTGCTCACCAGAACCGTCTGTATTCGGGAATTTGCCGATTGGTCGGCGATCCAGAACTCGCCGCCGATCTCAGCCAGGACACATTCATCCGCGCATACAAAGCACTGAGTAAATATTCCCCAAGCCGAATTCGACAACTCAAACTTCGCGGCTGGCTATGGACAATCGCCCTCAATGTTGTGCGGAGCAATGCGCGCCAACAGAGTCGTCGCCCTCGCCAGAGCCAATTATCGGTCGAATTAATTGCCAACGCGAATAGCCAGCCCGAAACTCGTGCCCTCAATTCTGAAAATGAGGAATGGTGGCGCGACGAACTGTCCCGTCTTCCTGTTTACCAACGCAACGCGGTCGTGCTCCGATATGTGGGCGAACTCTCGTATACCGAAATCGCTGCTGCGACAAAACGACCGGTCGGCAGCGTCAAATCTGATGTGCATCGCGGTCTTGCCGTTCTAGCCAATCAACTGAAAGGGAAAATTCAGTCATGAAAACCCTCAGCGAACTTAAAGAGACGATTGTGCAACTACTCGAAAAATTCGGTGGACCCGCACCCGAAACACTTCTACCTAGAGTTCTTCTTGGTGCCGGCGTCGCCGATGGCTACCACCCCTATGACAGCCCAATCGGATCGGTCTTTATTGCCTTTAACCCCCGTGGCGTATCGGCGGTTGCTCTCGGCGATGACTCGAACGCCTTTGAAAGACAATTCGCGGAGCGATTCGGTCGTACGATTTTCCCCACACGCGAACCGAACAGAGTTCTTGACCGCCAGATTCGCAACGCGTTGAACGCTGACACGGCCTCGCCTCTACCCGTCGACTTTCGCGGTCTCAGCGATTTCGCGACCGCAGTGCTGCGCAAGACTTCAGAAATTCCGCCAGGAGAGGTTCGCCCCTACTCGTGGATCGCCGCTGAGATCGGAAGACCGCACGCCAACCGAGCCGTCGGCTCGGCGTTGGCGGCAAACCCGGTCCCGCTTCTGATTCCGTGTCACCGAATCGTGAGAAGTGATGGACACATCGGCGAGTACCGGTTGGGAACGGAGCGCAAACAAATGCTTCTGACGCACGAGGACATCAATGTCGACGAACTTGAAACAAACGCCATCGCTGGCCGCCGCTACCTCGGCAGTTCAACCACAAACATTTTTTGCTATCCGACATGTCGCAGTGCTCGGCGCATCACGGCTAAAAATCAGCGGTGGTTTCCAGCCACTTATAAAGCGGTTGACGCCGGGTATCGACCCTGCAAGGTGTGCCGCCCTCACGCAGCCTGACTCGCCGACACGGCACTACCCATCCCTACGTGAGCGGATGAGGCCGTAGCGATGTTGACATTCGGTCACGGTTTGCTCTCGCATCCAGTGGATGAGTTCGACTCGACCGTTACGAATCACCGGTGCGGTGTCAACAACTATGCCAGCTACATGAGCGGCACTGGCGATGTTCACGTTTTTGTTGTCGGGCACACGAAGTCTGGAGATCGTCGACCCAGACATCCGTTTGATCAGCATTTCATCATTTTCGATCACGGTGTCAAAATTTGACTTCAACTCCAGCGGCACGGGTGTGCTGATATACAGTGATGCGCCGACTGTTACTGAGGCGATCACCGCCACCGCGACGTCGAAAATTGTGATGTCGTCAGTGACACGGAGAACTACTCCTCCACTCAATTGTCGATATCGGAATATATTGGTTTCCGAACGCAGACCGCTCAGGTCATGTTCGATGGAAAACTCGTCCCGCCACCACCGAGCGAATGATCGAGCCGCCGCAGTCGTCGCCGCAAGAGTCGCTTCGTCGAGTTCAGATTTCCAACCTTCCAAGATTGCTAAAATCTTCGGAGTTAATTCCGCGTTCTCCAGTGGATCGATGACCTGTTGCCATCTACCCAGTGTCATCACATAGTTCGGTCCACCTGCTTTAACTGTCGGCCCGACTGACGATTGCTTCCAACCCCCAAATGGCTGACGCCGAACAATTGCTCCAGTGATCGTGCGATTGATATACAGATTGCCCGCCTGCACTCGCTGGGTCCATTGCTGAACTTCGTGTGGATCGAGACTATGAATACCAGCGGTGAGTCCGAACTTGGTGTCGTTTTGGATCTCGATCGCCTGGTCAAGATTCTCAACCCGAATCACACCAAGAACGGGGCCGAAACATTCCGTTTGTTGGAACCATGAACCCCGTCGAACACCAAGTCGAACTCCCGGCGACCACAGATGAAGATTGTTGTCTGAGACACGCGGCTCGACCAGCCATGTTTCACCACGATCAAGTTTTGTGAGACCCCGATAAGTTGCTCCACTTGGTGGGCGAACGAGCGGCCCAACATCGGTTTGCGGATCCGAAGCCGGTCCGACCACAAGACTCGCCGTCGCATCCTTAAGTTGGCGGAGGAAGGCGGGGTCGTCGTAGACCGAACCTTCGACAATGGCGAGACTTGCTGCTGAGCATTTCTGGCCGCCGTGTCCGAACGCCGATCGAACCAGGTCGCGTACGGCGGCATCAATGTCGGCAGCAGCAGTTACCACGATTGCGTTCTTGCCACTTGTCTCGGCATGAAGATTCAATTCCGGACGCCACTTCTGGAATAGTTGGGCGGTTTCGTATCCGCCGGTGAGTATGACCGCGTCGATATCTCGATGTGTCACCAAATATCGACCGGTGTCGTCGTCAGGGCAAGGGACAAATTGCAGCAGTTCGCGCGATACTCCCCCGGCCCAACATTGTTCAGCCAGTAATCGGGCGGTGCTCACCGATTCGGGAGCAGGTTTGAGAATTACCGCGCTGCCAGCAGCGAGTGCAGCAAAGACTCCGCCGGCCGGAATCGCGTAGGGAAAGTTCCATGGGGGAACGACGAGAACTACGCGATGAGGTCGGAATGACACGTCACTGAAACTGTTCAGGATTCGACTCGATTCGGCGTAGTACCGAGCAAAGTCGAGTGCCTCGGAAACTTCAGCGTCGCCTTCGAGCACAGTCTTGCTAGCGTCCCGAGTCATTGTCGCAGTCGTCATTCCACGTTGAGCGGCAATGACTTCGGCGACTTGATGAAGCACAGTTCGTCGCCTCGTCGGTGATGACGACGCCCACTTCTCACCTGCTTGAACCGCCGTGGCGACATCTCGATCAATTTTGGCGGGGTCGAAGAACTCAGTGTTTGTGGCGGGAAGACCCAGCGCATCGTGGCACGCCGCAATCCACTTTCGGTTGACGGCCAAGGAAAAATCCGTATCCGGTTCGTTATCAAACGGGTCATCTTGATTGAACCGACGGTTTTCATTCAATCGATTTTGAGATCGACCCGGCTCTGCGACAGGCAGATGACGATCCTCGACTGCTTGCAGAAATTTGTCTCGCTCCAGATTCCATTCGACGTTGCCGACACGAAGCGAAGCGACATGGCGCAGATAATTATCCGGTGAGGTATTTTCATCGAGTCGTCGCGCTAGATATGCAATCGCCGAAACGAGATCGTTACGGGCAACTGTCGGCGTATACAAAATGAGGTCGCCGGTGTGCTCGCGCACCGCGCGAGCCTGAGGCGGTGCCATCCCTTCCAACATTTCGATCTGAAGTCGATGAATCCCGCCACGATCGGCCGCAATGATCAGACCCCACGCCACATCGAACAAGTTGTGACTGCCCAATCCGATTTGAACTGCCGGATCAAATTCGGGAACGAGAAGGCAATCTAGTAACCGCTTGAAATTGGCGTCGGTCTCGGCTTTTGACTCGAACGGCGCCTGCTTCCAGCCGTGCAGTTCTGCATCTACCTTTTCCATCGCCAGATTGGCGCCCTTAACCAATCGGATTTTGGTACGGGAACCGAAATTGCGATACCGCCCGACCGCCCACTTGGCGATCTCATCGGCCGCTTCCACCGATTCGGGAAGGTATGCCTGCAACACGATGCCAACATCAAGCCGCGCCAAGTCGTGATCAGTAAGTGCAGCCTTGAGCACGCCGATGGTCAGATGAAGATCGCGAAACTCCTCCATGTCGAGGTTGACGAACTTGGGCGGATCGTGTCGAGCGGCTTCCTGGTAGATAGGCCGAAGCCTTTGTGCCACTTCGTTGACGGTCTGATCAAAGGCCAAAACTTTCAAGCGACTGGAAATCGACGACAACTTGACCGAGACGTAACTCGTATCGGTTCGTCGAAGTAATTGCAAGACTCGCTCTAGTCGACGATCGGCCTCCTCCTCGCCGAGGACCGCCTCGCCAAGAACATTTAGATTCAAGCGCATACCGTCGGCTTGGCGTCGTTGAATATGTCGTGCCAGATCTGGATCTTCTGCAGGAACAACTACAAACGCCGACTCGCGGCGAATTCTCTGACGTACCAGAGACATCACCAGTCTTGGAAAGGGAATAGCAAGCCATCTCGCCGAGTTGAGTAACGCGCGGTCCGTGACCGTGGCAAATCGCAGATCTGTCTGGGCGACAAGATCTGTGAACAGATGGGCGGCACGCTGTGGCTGACCAACTCGAAGTACTTCGTCGGTGAGTGCGTTGACAAACACTTTGCCCTCATCGTCGTCGAGGAGGTTGGCAAACTGTTTCAAGCGTTGTCGCTCGGCTCGGCTAGCAACAATTGATGCTCGGTCAACGAGTACTTCGGCCAGACGAACTGCGTCATCTGCAAGCGGTGCGTCGTTATCCACGTTGGCGGTCACAGCAAATTCCTACTGCATCATCGTAGTTCACTGAGTTTTATTGATGACGGGGAACAAATCCACTTAGACCGACCGTTGCTGTGAAATCATGATGCCATGAAACCTTTAGTTGAGATCGTCTCGTGGGCCAGAAACCAAACTAATCAACTCCATCTCGATATGGAATGGGTGAAATACGCATCCGGTGGAGGATTCTGGAGAGCAACTAAACCGGAAGCTCTCACCGAAATAATCGCTCGGGCAATCGCCGCGCTGGAATTCTTGCGACAGTACGCAGGTCAGGACTCACAATCGATGAGACAAGCCTTAACGACATACGAAAACCGGGGCGATAATCATTCCATCGAAACGGGAGCAAGGGCCGTTGGCGACATACTGAGCGGATGGGCATCTCAGATCGAGAGCGGTCTCATCGAAATTCATGGCGTCTTGGCTTCCGAAGTTCGGACGGTCGCAAGCGTCGACTTGATGAGTCAAGTCCATGAGCTCGTCGAAGACAAGACCGTTCATCCAGCCGCGCCAATCGTGCTGGCCGGAGCAGCTCTAGAGATCGCTTTGCGCGCGGCTGTTGAGGAAAGGCAATTGACCATCACTGACAGGCCATCAATCGCGACATACGGGCAGGCATTACGATTGGCCGGGGTGGTGACAACCCAAGGAATGAAGGAACTCGCGCATATCGGTGGCCTGCGTAACTCTGCTGCTCACGGAAATTTCAAAGAGCTCAGACCAGAGCAAGCCGGTGTGATGGAGTCAATGGTGAACATCTTTCTCGCGAACCTGACGGAGACTTTGGACGGACCGGTATCTCAATCTTGATTTACTATCGTCAACTCGACTCTAAGTCGATTAATGGAGATCCGCTAATTATTTAGCTAAGTCGAAGTTGGGTCAGTGCGAATGACCACACAATGCGAAGCTAGCGCAATAATGAGCTTCAGGGATTTTGTTTGTTGCCTATCGCATATAGCACTGCATCAACCAAGACGAGGTAGTCAAGTACACGCTCGGCCCCAAGTTCGTCGGCCGTTCCGTGTGCGGCCAAATTTCGCAAGTTGCGGAGCCCATCGATCGCCCGTGCGGTTTCTTCCGTGACGAGTCCTTGTTCCAAGGCGACCTTGGCAAGCTTGGAACCCAATGGTCTACTCCCGAAGTCGCGTCCGAGTTTGTCGAAGATCGCCTGCTCGACTCGTTTATACGCAAGGACGATTGCAGCTTCAGGAAACTGTTTGTAGAGATTCATCAGGTCATCGATCATGCCACCTTCAAAACTCCTCGGTGGCGTCGAATCAATGACTTTGCTCGCATCGGATGTCACCTCTTGGAATTGATCATCCCAAGTCGCCGAGACTGGACCAAAAATCAGACTGCCTTTGGCGCGAGCGAAGAGAGCCTTGATCTGCCCCTTGAATAACAGAGCAACAACAACCGCTGCCATGGGCCAAGCAAAGGCTCTTGACAATTCTGCGATGAACTCGAGGGTGGACATTGCCTCACATTACTCCGATCAACTCATGACCACACTGTCAAATGTGTACTTGCGGTGCAGCTGAATAACGTCTTAACTGATTGGTGGGCTATGACTTCCGTTTGAAGCGTCATTTCAGAAATTTGAACACCGAAATTTTGTGCCATTACGAAATTTGAGTAAACTGAATCGACGCGCACCGAATGTTCACCTTCTTTATGCCACCTGACACGGTGAAGACTGAGACAAACCGTTAACTAGTAAACCCCGCCTAGTTGGACCCAACCCCTAGTTCCGACGTAACAAGAGTACTTTTGGAGAACTTGATTGGTCATCTTCAAAATGTCAGTTGTTATCGACGATGGCAGTCACGGTCGGTCTGCGTCTGGAGGCGCTCTCAGCACTTCCCGACCGTGAGAGATCGCACATCGGCAAATCGAAGATGAACCTTCTGAGAGGTCTTAGTGTCTAGGAGAAGGTCGAACTCGCCATCTTTGATTCCCTGGGCCGTGCCACACATCTTGGAACCGTCAGCTAGAACTACTGCCAGCAGCGTTTTAGGAGATTCGCCGGAGTCGAGCCAGGATATGCCCGTGCCCAGCGCGAGAAACAGGAGGGCAAGCGGGGTAAAGATTTGGGCGAACAATAAAAATTTGACGCTCCTCGTGGCTTCCGCGTCGGTCCAACGCCTAAGGTCATCGCCAGAGTCATAGGTGGATCCGAGATGGGGTAATGCCGCCCGCATTGCGCACCACGAACCCGCAAGGAGAAAGACGAACGCCACCATCAGAGCCAGAACTACCCATAGCCGACTTTCAAATGTGAGTTCGCGGAACGTCGTTGGACCCTTGAGGATTGCAATTGTTGTAAGTGTGCCGGTCAGGGCACCTAGCCCGATACGCCACTGTTCTGCGGCTTTGCGCACTCTCGGGAGTTGATCGAACTCGAGCGATCGCGCTCGCCGATCCCACTCGAGAATCTCGTAGGTCAAAGGTGTATCTCCCAGAATGCACCGCAGCCGAAAGGCGGTCCAGCCTTATCGTCGCGACCAGGATGAGGCAAATTACATTCGCAGGGCATTGTATGAAGTCGTTTGGGATCGAGGTCTTGCTTCAATATATTTATCTCGCCCACTACTTTCTGCTTGAAGCGGCGATGCACTCTGACATTGCATTCGGGACAGATTCCCGTGACATCGTACACGGATTTCTCCCCGGCCACTAGCGTGGCTGGGAAGAATTTGCTCAGGTCACCAAGCGGTACCTCTCGATACTCCTTGCCATCATGTTTCTCGTCATCAAGCCCCACAGACGGTACATTAACGCCGATTCCTGGTGCTTACAATGGAAAGTTGAATTGTAAAAAAGGAATTTGGATTGGGTTCCTCGGACTCTCGTTGGGACAAGCATTCACTCAGATCGGAAGTCGGCGTGGTTCCTAGGTGCCCGCGCCTATTTAGCCGAGAAGATAGGCAACGAGGGCGTCAATTTCCGCTTCGCTGAGATCTAGATCGGGCATTCCCGTCATCGGACCTTGTCCACCTTTGAACGCCGGAGAGATAAAGGTCGACGGTGTTCGCATCGACTCGGCGAGATACTCCTCTGCGCTCATTCCGGGTCGACGATCTCCGGCCCAAACGCTCGCCTCAGTTAGTGGCGGGACCCCGTAAATACCAAAATTCGAGTCCGGACCGTTGTGGCATGAAGCGCATCCTTTGGCATTGAACAACATTGCGCCTTCGAGTGGCGGATTCACGTCGACATTCGATTGCGTCGATTCGTTCCATGACGCGATGGTCAGCACGGAAAGAGCAATAGCGAAAACGGTCGCCCATCGACCAATTCGTGTCACGACAGAGATAGTCGACGGCGTCGGGCCACAACCACATCGGTCAGTGCCACGAACCCGAACAGCATTGCACCACCGAGTGCGATGTATCGCAGTGAGCCCGATGAACTGCCCGTATCAACAATCTTCGTCGGTGGACCGACATCAATTTGTCCGAGATCTTGTTCGGCGAACCATCCCTGACGAATGCTCCACTGATATCGGCCCTCCGAAGGAAATTCCACACGGGCGACATAGTGACCGACGGTTCCATCACCCGCCGCTGGAAAGTATTGCGCGTTACCACTAGCGAGGGTGATCGTGATGCCGACATTCTCGGTTAGATCGACTGGGGTGACACCGTGCTGGCGGATGGTAAACCCGATATCGATCGGTTCACCGGCGATCGGAACCGGAATCTCGTCAAGTGTGCTTATCGCCCAGCCACCCGCTGATGCGCCCGATCCGAATCCCAACACACATACTGCGACGGTGAGCAGGCACGCCAAGACACGGGTAGCCGGAAGTCTTCGATGATGGCGAACTCGATTAGTAGTCATATCAGTCCGACACCGCATCCGACGCCCGGGTTCCAACAAATTCGAGCGCATCTGCAAGGTTTTCAAAACCTTCTAGGCGATACAGCACATCACCGACCTCCCACAGCAGCGTGTTTCCGGCGACCTGCTCAACCACAACGTGGCCATCGCTCGCCTCGTACATCACTTCATGTGGCGCGCCGCTAATCCACAGACCCAAGTGACCG
Source organism: Actinomycetota bacterium (assembly GCA_031401235.1). Taxonomy (GTDB): domain Bacteria; phylum Actinomycetota; class Acidimicrobiia; order Acidimicrobiales; family Ilumatobacteraceae; genus UBA3006. Next base: position 87,449 of record JANNRJ010000030.1, on the reverse strand, counting down.
GCCACATCGACCTCAATGATTGAGGTGCTCGAGCCGAGAGTCTTCTGCATAATCGAACCTCCCAATCGACCGTAAATAGTCGAGACCATGATCTGTCGGCCGTTGACTTCAATAATCTGACTTTCCCCGGGACCCGGAAGTTCGAATGTCACTGGGGTGGACAACAAATCGAGATCGGCGTCACGTTCGATGCGGACCTGGGTCAGCCCGAACCAGTTAGCTACAGCTCGGCGCGAATCGGGATGAAAGGCGATTGTCATGACGACGATTAGTACAGCTACGGCGGCAATCTGCAGTAGCCGACGCCCGGAACGCCGACTCGACAACGACTGTCGGTTGAGGCGAGCATCAATCGACTCGACAAGACCGGAATCATCAATATCGAACTTCCCGCCAATATCCGCGAGGCGCATTTCTAAATTGTTGATCATCGTCCCTCCGTAAATTCGGCACGTTCAAACTCGCGTTGCAACTTGGCCAGTGCACGCGACGTGCGTGACTTCACCGTGCCGATAGCCACAGCGAGTACCTCGGCGGTCTCCGCCTCAGACAGTTCCGCCACAAAGCGGCAACCAAGCACTTCACGATCGTGGAGAGGCAACCTACCCAGTGCTTCGGCTACGGCCAGATTCTCCGATCGCTGAACTGCCATTGGTTCAGTGCCATCGTCCACTCGTAGGAGCAAGCCCGCGTGTTGGTCCTCGCGGCGAATCCGTCGTATCCGACTTCGCACATGATTTTTGGCATGGTTAGCGACAACTCGCAGCATCCATGAGCGCACGGACCCTGTACCTCGATACGAGTCAAGTTTGCGGTGAATATTGACAAATGCGTCCTGCACGATGTCCTTTGCTTCCTCAGTTGAACCGCTGATCACTGCCGCAACTCGCAACGCAGAGTGTTGGTGCCGCCGAACCAATTCACCGAAGGCCGGTCGATCATCCTTTCGAGCGCGCGCAAGTAGCGCAAGATCGTCGCATTCGGCCAGATCAGGCGAGCCCATAGGTGATCACAGTCTGTTATAGATCCGACACCGCTGATCGACGCCAGGTTCCATACTCGACATTCTTGGTGGCGGGGGCACGCAAGTCTATTCATGAAGTCTTTTTAGTTCCCCAAGCCTGGATCCCCCACCCGAGTGGAAATGCAGACGACTTTTACCTCGTTAATGGGAATCTAGATTGATTGTAAGAATCTTGACCACCGGATGTGCATCGCCTTTGGCTCCGTCTTTTGCCTTTCTGCTCCACTGGTAGTTGATACGCCCTGCCCCAGTTATGGAGTAATGCATTGTGCGCGAGTATCCAGGCTTCATGGGTTTGCCGGCTTTTCCTTTCAGGATTACGGACGACCCGACTGAAGGAATAACTCCCGGTGTGTAAGCCACGTGGTCATAAAATTGCTGGGCATTCTCAAGACCCGCACGCTCAGGAATCTCGTTCCAGATGGGTAGGTATTTGCGGTGTACCAGCACTCTGAAACCAGGCTTTTTCGAAGGTTTGCCGCCGGGCCTACGCGCTGAGACGTATGGTCGGTACCCTCCGGGGCTCGGATCAGACCGGACGGTCGACTTCTTCGAAATCATCGTCTTGTAATTTTCCAAGCAACACAGTTCGGCGCAATTCGTCGGAGAGTTCAGTTGCAGTAATTCGCCATGCCTCTAGAACGTCTTCAAATGCACTTCTGTTTCCGTTCGCAAGCAGCGCCAAAGCATCACGAAGATCAAACAGACATTCCTTTCGATCATCCGCATCCAAGAACACCATCCAGGCAAATGAACCGAATTCCGAAGCACGCGTTGAATCTCGGTCAATTGCAGCCGCCGCAACGAGAAAACCTTGAGTCATCTCTACCATCACTTCAAGGCCATCGTGGAGGACCTTGGGTAAAAGTAGCAATGTAGTACCATCAGTGTCGCGGACAACGGCTCCCTCATCAGTTCGCCCAGCATCCAGCACCTTGCGGCGGTGCTTCTGGAGATCACTCGATTGGAACAGCAATTGAGCCATGATTACCCCTTTCTGCATATGATTATATGCACGATAGTGCTACTTTGCAAGTCCATACTTTGGCTCTCTGATCGACCTTTGTCGAACGACTGTACTAAGAATTTCAAGTACTAGGGACAGTTGAGTTACCGCCACGAAACGAGGCCGGGACAGAGATTGCGGTACTCCTCGCAAAAGGCAGGAACAAATACAGTACCGACTCTCAGGTTGGACCTTGCCGTGCCCGCATAGATTTTCCTCTTATTTAGAATGTCCGAAAATCACGGAAGTCTCGCCTCACTTTCGTGAACCGAAACCCCCGCAATTTTCTTGGTGGCGGGGGCAGGATTTGAACCTGCGACCTTTGGGTTATGAGCCCAACGAGCTACCGGACTGCTCCACCCCGCGTCGTAGAGGCTGTACGGTAGCGAGAGCACTACACGAATCACAACCTCGATCAACATGGCCCTCTTTTCTCGCACACCCAAGGCGACCGTCGCCGACCTTGATGTGCTCCGCTCAGAGCTGACTCAATTGCGCAGCGAACTCACTAAACGCACTAATGAACTCTCGCTTGTTACCGCCGCGGCGAATGGAATCGATCAACGAATAACTGCAATTGATTCTCGACTTACGAACATGACCGCAGAATTGTCGCACCAATTACATGAACTGAGCTCCGACATAGAAGCAGTCACTAGCAAGGAAAGTGATTCAAATTCGGGCGAAGTGCTTGAACAGCTTCGCGTCAGTCAAATTCGGATTGCCAACGAACAGGCTCGCTATCAAATTGCATTTCGACAAGATCTTGCGGTGATTGCTGAGCAATTGCGCAGGATCAAATAGAAACCGTCAGCTAACTCCCAATAAGTTGAATCGCTAGGCGAATAAATTCACGAGCTTGGTCGAGTTTTTGTTGATACAGAGCAAAGTTCGGCGGGGTTGCCCCGAGTGCTGCATCGGCCTCATTGAATGAAATTTCGGCTTGGGCGAGCAATTCACTTGCTGTCATTGATCCAGTATCGATCGACGACGGTGGCGCGATCGTTGTTGGAACGGTTGTCGTGGATCCAGTGCTACCCGGGGTGGTTGTCGTACTTGGCACAGAGCCATCATCAAGTCGATCTCCGAGGTCAGTTGTGAAACCTGGAAAGAGCTTGGCGATCGCACTACTTAAATCGTCGCTAATCACCACAGTTTTGTTGTAGGAAGCAAGGAACTTGCGAACAAACACTTGCTTTTCATTGGCGTCATCAGGACGCACATACAACGGTCGAACGAATACGAGACCATTAGCAACGGGGACCATTTGCAGATCACCGAACACAACTCGTGATCCTCGTTGGTCAAGCAACGTCACCTGTTGCGACACGGTTGGATCGCTTCCAAATTCTGCAGCAATAGTTGCAGGGCCGTCTGGCAAAGGATCAGTCATTTCATAGATCGTGATCTTGCCGTACGTGCGTGGGTCACTGGAGACCACCATGAATGCGCGCAACTCTTTACGTGAATCGTCGGACGAAAACGGTACAAATGGTCGAAGCATCGAGAACACACCTGATGTCTCGTTGCTATTTGGTTCATGAAATATTGTGTAGTACGGCTCGAATCTGGTGACATTTGCATCCTGTACATTGATCGCATCGGCGGCAACTGCGATATCAGTGCTTGCAATTGAACCAGTGCTGCCGTTTGTCTCTGTTGATGGCGATTGGGCCACGCTCCATGCCGCGGTTTGATTAAAGAACAGCGTCGCGTCATCAAAGTGATAACGCCCGAATACGTTCGTCTGCACTCGGAAGAGATCTTCTGGGTATCTGAAGTGCGACACAAGATCGGCAGACGCTTCACTCACTGGCGTCATGAGTTTTGGAAACGCATGTGCCCAGGTCGCCGCAATCGGGTCAGTCGGATCGACAAGGTACAAGGTCAAGCCTCCGGTATAGGCATCGACGATAACTTTCACGCTGTTTCGCACGTAGTTAAAATTGGCGTTTAGCCCGCTGCCAGCAGTGAGTTGGGAGACATTTGCTTTCTGCGCATAGGGGTAACGATCGGTGGTCGTGTATGCATCAAGGATCCACACAACATTTCCGTCCACCACAGCCGGATACGGGTCTGCGTCAAATCGCAAAAATGGTGCAACTTTCTCTGCTCGCGCTTTGACATCACGAATCCACATAATTCGCGAATCATTGGTGATCAGATTCGACCCGAACAGGTTGTATTCGGCAAAATTCACAGCAAATGCCAGTCGGCGCAAGGGCGACGATAGTTTCACTCCGCCATTGCCCGTATACGGTGCTGGCACAATATCGGGACACGCTTGCTCAATTTGGCTGGTATCGACAATTGAATATGATCCGAGATTCTCGCCCACGTATAACTGCGGTCGTTTGATGTCAAGATCGACATACATCGGACGTCCATCGGCGGTAACGATGCTCGCCGGAGCACCGACCAGACCACAACCGTGGGTATATAGCAAATGTCGCGAAACCCAGGTTCGGTTGGGGATGCCTTCAGGATTAAGTTCACGCGCACCAACGACCACCTGCTGAGTGCGTCCATCAACCGAATATCGGTCGACATCAAGATCCCGAATCGCATAAAACGACTTCAGTCCTTCATCTAAGGCAAATCGATCGCGCATTTCCGTTGGGTCAAGTTGGCGCACATCCCGCAACGGGGCGTCGTGTGTTTCCACATCTTTGGCGGTAATTGTCCCAAATGAAACCTGCACCTGTTCGACACCGTCGATCCCCATTGCCGACTTTGTGGCGACAATATTGCGAGCAATGTACGGGATCTCTTTGGTGCTTACATTCGGTTGAACTGAAAAACGCTGAACGATTGCAGGATAGATGGTTCCAGCGGCGACGGCGACAACTATCCACATCAAGGTTGCAAGTACCGGAAGTCGCCAACCCTTTTGGCGTACATTCCACAAAAACAGTAAAGCCACTGCGATCGAGACCAGAATCATAAGGTTGATTGCCGGCAATTGGGCATTGACATCGGTGTATGTGGCGCCCTGAACGACACCGCGTGTTGAGCGCGTAAGTTCAAAACGCGACAACCAATAACTCACCGCACGAACGAGAGCAAGCGCAGCAAATAAGACTGATAAGTGAGCCTTTGCCTGCGGGGTGACGTGGCGCATTTCTGGCTGAACACGAATTCCGCCATTCAGATAATACGAAACTGCCGTGACCAAAGTAATTAGTACAAGCGCACCAAACAACCAACTCACCGTGGATTCAATGAAAGGCAGGCGAAAAACATAAAAACTTATGTCGTGATGAAACAGCGGGTCCTTGACTCCGAACGGCTGAAAGTTTCGAAATAGCAGCCACTCTTGCCATTGACTCATCGTCGGCAGCCCGACCATTAATCCAAGCACCCCCGCCACCACCAGACGAACGAGCCACTTACGTCGGCCAACGAGTTGCTGATATCCGGAAAGTACTCGTTGCTCAGGTGAATTTCCGATAACAATTGGCGCCATGCGATCTGCGATCCACATGTTGAGCGTCAGAAGTGCGAAGAAGACCGCAACAAACGTCACTCCGAGAATTGCTTTTGCACCAATAACACCCCACAACACATCACTTCGACCAAGCGAGTTGTGCCACAACACATTCACATAAAATGAAGCGACACTTCGCGCCGAGATAAATAGCAAGACGATAAATCCAATGAAAAGCGTTGCGATCAACCTGCTCCGACGAGGAGCTTTTATTCGAAATCCGCCAGTCGATGGGGTACGACGACGAGGGGGAAGATCAGCAGGGTTCCGCACGAAGTGGAGGTTAGCCCAGTGACGGTGTCACAAGGCAGCGGCAACCAGCATGTGCAGTTGGATGCAAATTTCCAGTCGGAAATTCAGTTCCAAGTGGTGTTGCACCGGCGAGTGCGTTGTCTTCAGCGTCTGCACATGCCGGACCATTTGGGTCAACCATCCAACACACGGGCGTACCGGCATCAAGAACGAGATATGCGCCCCGACTATAGGCGAGGCACGCGAGATCTGGAACGTGATTATCGATACGTTGAATTTTCCACTCGCGATACGCGCTTCTCACCAAACTTGACATTTCGTCGCGGTTGCCATCGCTTTGAACCACACAACGTTGAATCCGATCGCGCAGCGGTCGAACAATGTTGTCCTCAATACTTTTGGCAAGAACCTGCATCACCGATGCATTACTGATCTTCTTCCGCAGATCAGACTTCATGCTGGACGAAAGGGACTTGGCCCCACTCATGGCCGCCGCCATAATGTCTTCGGTCAGGGCTTCCACATACTGCTGAATCTGGATTGAAGATTCGGGCAAAACCTTCTCTAGGGCGACTAACGCTTTCTTACCCTCAAGGTAAGTGAGGATCGAGTTTTCCTCGTCGGCTAATACACGCTTCACCTTTCGTGTCATAGTGACGATGAGCGGGTCAAGAACTTCGGACCGTCGGACAAACAACGATTCATCCACCTTTGGTACGACCGCCTTTGGAGTCGGACGCTTCCCCGCCGATTTGTCAGCCTTTGACGATTTGGATTTTGTCGTAGTTGTCTCAGATGGCGGAGATTTCACCACTTCCAATCTTGAATGGCTCGTACTTTTGGTTGACGCGAGTGTTTCATTAGCGACTTGACTCGTACTTGTTGCACGCAATTTGGCGAACAAGTCGTCCACGGATTTCTTCGGCGCTTGATTAGATGGTGCTTTCGGCTCGTCAATTTCGGGAATTGCCTCGATAGGCGGCGCAATTTCAGAAATCTTTCCCTTTTTGGACTTGCCAAACAACTGAACTACCTGCGCAATTCGACCAGTTTCGGCAGGTTCGCTGGAGGGATGATCAACCATTGCCAACGAATTATGTTGAGTAATTTCGGAAGTCGGAGTTGCTGGCTCATTGGTCACAACTTCAATCACTTCAACCTCGGCGACCAAATCCGGAACTTCAACTATGAGTTCAACACTCGATTCAGCATCAACTACCTCGATGGCATCACCGGGTGGAATTGGTAATGCCTCGGGATCCTTTTCGTAATCAAACGGTGCTGCGGACGGATTGCTAGTTGATGCAACTCTGGCAACTTGGTCCGAGACTTCATCGAATTCCTTGAGCTCACCTACAACATCACGAGCAACCGAGCTGGCGCGTTCGAACACACTCAACAGATGATCGCGACCGTGAATAATTTGCTCAATTTGCTCTCTGGCTAATTCTCGACGACGTGCCATTTCCGCAAGTACTTTCTCGCGATACTCACGAGCTTCGTTGACCATCTCGCGGCCTTGTTGTTTGGCAAGTTCGATTTCGGCCTCAACATCAACAGCCACATCACTGCGTCGCCGCGAGGCTTCAATTTCGGCTTCTTCCCGAACTCGAGTGGCATCGGCGCTTGCCTCGCGAACTAAGCGCTCGGCAGACTCAGCGGCCCGGGCGCGCATCTGTTGGGCTGCTTCTCGAGCAACCGTTAATACTCGGGCTGTTTCGGCGCCCAATAAAGTCGTGACCGTTTCCTCATCAAGCACACCTGGGGCCGACATTCCTCGGGTTTGCAATGCTCGAAGTTCGCTATCAAGAAAGCGTTCTCGCTCCTGTAAACGCGCCAGTTCGGCCGAGACCATTCGTAAAAAATCTCGAACTTCATCTTGTTCGTATCCGCGCCGACCGACAGTGAACTGCGCCGCACCAACTGCGGCGGGCGATGAGGGGTCAGGGCGCGAAAAGGTAATCGCCATGCGTCAAGAGTACGCCCGTTTTAGAGCTGTATTGTGGCATTCGTTAGACCACTGCCGCCGAGGTCTGCCAAAGCAAGCAACGCATCCGACAGATTTGCCACCGGAATGATCCGCAAACTTGTACCAGCAACCTGACGAGCCGCAGCAAGTTCTTGTTCACTTTGCGAAGCGGGGACCAAAAATACCTTCGCTCCTGCGGCTTTGACCGCAACTGTCTTTTGCCGAAGGGCGCCAATGGCACCAACGGATTCATCGTCCGAAATGGTTCCGGTCGCAGCCACCTTTACTCCACCGTTGAGGTCTCCAGGCGTCAATTCATCTAGTAAAGCCAAAGTAAAAGCGAGTCCAGCCGACGGACCGCCAATGCGATCGGTGTCAATTCCAACTTCAAAAGGAAGATCAACCGTGCGTGTATCGGCCGGAATAAATCCGACCAGTGTTCGCTTCGGATCGTCAGGATCCGCAATTAACTGGACACGTCGATCGACGGCGGTCGAAGATTGGTGAGCGATGACACTTAAAGTCACGACATCGCCAGGTATGTACTGGATAATGATCCGGGTCAGGTCGTCGAGAGTCGCAATCTCATTCCCATCAAGAGCGGTAATTGTGTCACCTGGATTTAATTGCTTGCATGCACTCAATCGCGTCGGCAAATCCAGACACACCAATTCCTCAACAACAACTTCGCCATACTTCATCGCCACATCGAGACCAAGACGATTAAACGCCACATACTCCGCAATTTGCTTGGCGCTCGTCATGGATTCAAAACCCAATCGTCGCTGCTCGGTCGGAGTCGATGTACCAAAGCGTTCGGCAAATGTCTGAACCTGTACATCTGGATCGATCCAGCCAATTACCGCATCAAGTGCGCTCATCTGACCACCAAATGCTGTAACAAATAGCACGGGGGTTTTCGCTGGATAGCGAGTGACTTGATTCAATACCTGTGAATCAAACGAGAGGCGATCGGAAACCTGTGATGCGGTGCCTGGTGCCACTTCCCAATACTGGACTCGCACAAGTGAAGCGACCAATAGGGCCGCCATTGCCAGCCATGCCACTGTCAGCAATGGCAACGCCCACCACAGTCGAAGCGAGTGCAGTGCATTGAAACCCGCGCGATTGGCGTGCGCTGGAACTGGCGGCGGCAGTACGCTTATAGACACCGTGCTGTTGTCATTGTTCATGATTCCACTCATTGGTCAATCTGTCACTGGCGTGACGATCAGATCATTGCTTGTTGTGATTCTCACGTTGGGCGCCATCTTTCTTGTCGGTCGCTCTAAGCCTGCCAGACCATCACAGCCAATCGTCGTTCGGGTTGACAATCGCATCACACCTCTATATAAGACACCAAATCAGCAACGTCGACTTTTGGCAACCGGAACTCTCGGAGCAGGTGCAGTCGTCATCGGAGCTGTTTTTACCGTGCTTGTCTCCGTGGTCATCGCCTACGCGGTTACCACCGTTACTGGGTTGCTCCGCTAACTGAGCGGCGGGTAGTTGTGACGACAGTAGGTCAACGCGAAATCAGCATCGCAGGACGGCTGGTCGGCGACATCCATTCCCCATTGGTGATTCCAGAAATCGGCATCAACCATGGTGGCGACATCGATCGGGCAATCCGCATGATTGATGACGTGGCCAAGGCTGGTGGAGAGTGCGTCAAGTTTCAAGCCCATGGTGTTGACGACGAAATGATCCCTAATGATGTAATTCCTGGAAACTCAACGCGTTCGATTTGGGACATTATCGATGAGTGCACACTTACTCCAGACGAGGAACTCCGATGTAAGAGGCATGCGGAATCGCGTGGTTTGATCTACCTGTCGACTCCGTTTTCACGCGAAGCCGCCGACCGATTGGCGACTTTCGGTGTTGAGGTATTCAAAATTGGATCCGGCGAATGCAACAACATTCCGCTCCTTCGCCACATTGCCAAGTTTCACAAGCCCATGATTGTGAGCACCGGAATGAATGACGATTCATCGATAGCGCGAACTGTGGCGGCACTCGAGGAAGAAGGTGCAGAGTTTGCTCTCCTTCATTGCACGAGCATGTATCCAACACCGTATGAATCAGTCCGACTTGGATGTATCACCGAATTGCGTGATACCTATCCAAACACGGTGATTGGAATTTCGGATCATTCGCTATCTAATTTGCCGGCTCTGGCAGCCGTCGCACTTGGGGCGTCAATCATTGAGCGACATTTCACTAGCGACAAGTCGTGGACCGGCGAAGACATTGATATTTCCATTGATCCGACCGGTTTACGAGAGTTAATTGATGGATCAAAGATCGTCCATGCCGCCAGTGGCGGTTCCAAAGCCGTTCTTCCCGGCGAACAACCAACAATCGATTTTGCCTACGCATCCGTCGTCTCTATTACGCCGATCATTGCTGGCGAAACATTGACTGACAAAAACATTTGGGTCAAACGACCAGGTACCGGTGAGATTCTTGCATTCGAATTTGATCACGTTGTCGGTAAGCGTGCGACCCGATCAATTGGTCGAGGTGAGCAATTGAAGTGGTCCGATGTCGAGTAAGCGTCACATTGCCTTCATCACTGGGACACGTGCAGACTTTGGAAAACTAAAGCCGTTAATACTCATTTCCAGCCAACACGGCTGCAAGGTTTCAGTAATCGCCACGGGCATGCATATGCAAAAGAGATTTGGCTCCACGGTAAAGGAAGTGAAACTTCTCCCTCCGGAAATTGAGATATTCTCCTTTGTTAACCAGCTAGATGGCGACACGATGGACCGTGTGGTATCTAACACAATCACAGGCGTTTCCAATTTTCTCGATGATCATCAACCCGATGCGCTCGTAGTTCATGGCGATCGCCCAGAGGCACTTGCAGGTGCGATCACTGGCGCGCTTCGTAATACACCGGTCATTCACATTGAAGGAGGCGAGCTGTCAGGGACGATTGACGGCGTGATCCGACACGCCGTGAGCAAACTTTCACATATCCATCTTGTGGCAAACAATGAGGCCCGTAGCCGACTCATCCAACTCGGCGAGCAACCAGACTCGATTTACGTCATCGGTTCACCCGACATCGACATCATGTTGTCGCCAACCTTGCCAGACCTGACGACTGCCAAGCAACGTTATGACATCAATTTTGAGTCGTACATGATTGCCATTTTCCATCCCGTAACAACTGAGCAGTTCGCAAGCAAAGCGGCCGCAGAGCAATTTGTTGATGCCCTCCTTGCCAGTCAGCGAAACTTTGTTGTCATCCATCCGAATAATGACACCGGATATGACGACATTGTCGAACAGTATTCTCGGTTTGATCAAGAACCTGCTCGATTCCGATGCTTTGAATCCTTAAGATTCGAATACTTCCTTACACTTCTTCGCAACGCATCAGCAATAGTCGGCAATTCAAGTGCCGGAATTCGCGAGGCTCCATTTTATGGAGTTCCAACAGTTGACATTGGTAGTCGTCAAAGGGGCCGACATGAAGACAAAAATATTATTTCCGTTCCGGCGGAATTTGATGCCATCCTCAATGCCCTACTTCAAGTAGAAACGATGCCGCATGCACCGCCGCAATCAACTTTCGGCGATGGCCAATCAGCGAAACGCTTTGCTGAGTTAATTGATACAGATATCCTCTTTTCCACTCCTATCGATAAGACCTTCGTGGATTTAAAGGACCTGATGTGACTGGATGCATCGCAATCATTCCTGCTCGCGGCGGGTCTAAAGGCATCCCGCATAAGAACCTTGAAATTGTCTCCGGCCAAACGCTTGTCGCTCGGGCCATCGAAGTTGCGATCAAATGTCCATCGATTACGCGAATTGTCGTTAGCAGTGACGATCAATTGATTCTCGACGAAGCGAGCCGATTTGAAATTGAAACTGTTCGAAGACCACAGGAGATTGCGACCGACGATTCGCCTATCGAAGCGGCAATAATGCATGCGCTGGCCGAATCAGAGATTCTTGCGCCACTTCCGAAAATTCTTGTCCTCCTGCAACCCACTTCACCACTACGAGACCCAATTCAGCTTGAGAATGCAATTCAACTTTTCATTCAATCGGGAGAATACGGTGCATTTTTCGGTGTCGCTCCGATCGAACACCACCCGTCCAAAATGCTGATCCGAATCGGGTCGATCATCGAACCATTCACCTCAGTTGACGATCTTTCGACTTCACGACAATTTCTTCCAGATGTAGTCCGACAGAGCGGCAGCATCTACATTGCCGACATCCAACGGTTCCGCGCCGAAAAAACTCTGTTTCTTCCCCCGGTTGGTTGGGTCGAAGTTGACGAGTTCGAAGCTATTGATATTGATCAACCTGCAGACTTGATACGGGCCCGCGAAACTGCACCAGTTTTGGATCGATAGAACGGTGCGATTTAGCTGGCGAAAGCCAAAACCTGCGGAAATCCTCATTCTTGACGCCGACGGTTTCGAACTGATCCGGGAACTTTGCGGGAAATGGTCGACGCAGATTCTCGATCGCCAGAGGTTAAATATTCCTGTCTTGCTAGTCATGCTGATGCGCGGTCGGCGGTCCATGCGCGAGTATCAGAATGCATACATTCGGCGAACTAATCCACGAATCATCATCACGTTGATCGATAACGATATGTACTTTTTGACAATTAAGAATCAATTTCCTGCAATCATCACAATTGCGATTCAAAATGGGGTCCGCGCAAACTATGCCTCACGCGCTGAACAGGGCTTCTTTTCATTACTGAAAAAAGCCGAAACCCCGTCGTGTGACTACTACTGCGTGTTCAGCGCCCCGGTCGGCGAGCAATTGAGTCGTCTGATCAATACGACGCCAGTAATTACTGGGAGCCTTAAAAATAATAATTTTCGATCCAAGTCGGAAAAATCACAACTGTTTTCGATCGCATTTATCTCGCAGCACCCTCCTCGCTGTATTCCGAATAGTTCGGAAGGTATCTATTTCGATACTTCATTTGTCCCGGATCGCGGCTTTTACCAAGCTGACCTCTTGGTTGCGAACTACCTTGCAAGATTCACGAGTGAGAGAAATTTGAAGTTCATAGTATGTGGGAAGCGTAACCAAAGCTTTAACCTTGAATTCGAAATATTTTCTGAGGCAATTGGTGACCACCAATGGAGCTTTGTCCCGCGGGATTCGGACTATTCAACATATGAAACTCTTGATGCGGCAGATTTGGTAGTCAGCATCGACAGCACTCTCGGTTACGAGTTCTTCGCTCGGGGTAAAAAAACTGCATTTTTTTCGGTACGCGGAACACTCATTTCAAATTTGCTTGGAACAGAAGTTGATGAACTCAAATTTGGCTGGCCCTTAGAGTTGGCGTCGGCCGGCCAATTTTGGACCAATACCCCAAGCGAATCTGAATACGTCCGAGTATTGGATTACTTGATGACAGTTACCGACGACGATTGGACCCACGAAATCGACAAGTACACTAATAACCTCATGGTGTTCGATCAAGGAAATACCGTGCTACAGGGTTTGCTACAGAACCTGGGAGCCAAGTTCATTGCGCAGGAGCCCAAACATGCTTAACGGTTCGTCAATCCTGATCACCGGAGGTACCGGGTCATTCGGACATGCCTTTGTTCCGATGACGCTGGCCAAATACAACCCGCGCCGACTCGTCATCTTCTCACGCGACGAAATGAAGCACTGGGAAATGGCCAAGGAATTTGGTGATGACGAACGCGTTCGGTTCTTTATCGGGGACGTTCGCGACAAGGACCGACTATCACGTGCGCTTGCGGGAATCGAATACGTGGTGCACGCAGCGGCCACAAAAATTGTTCCAATCGCAGAATACAATCCGTTCGAATGTGTAAAGACAAACGTCATAGGGGCGATGAATGTCATTGATGCCTGTATTGATCAAGGCGTCAAGAGAATTGTGGCGCTCTCGACAGATAAGGCAAGTAGTCCGATAAATCTCTATGGCGCCACCAAACTCACTTCCGACAAACTCTTTATTGCGGGGAACTCTTATACAGGACAGGCATCGCAATTTGCCGTAGTGAGATACGGAAATGTCATGGGTTCGCGAGGTTCAGTTATTCCATTCTTTCTTTCACAGGCGAGCGAACCGACAGTTCCAATTACTGATGAACGTATGACTCGTTTCATGATCACTCTCGAACAGGGAGTTGATCTTGTCTGGACAGCACTTGAAGAAATGCAGGGCGGAGAAATTTATGTGAAGAAAATTCCGTCAATGAAAATCACCGATATCGCTAAGGTAACGGCCCCAAATTCCGAACACAAAATCATAGGTATTCGCCCTGGTGAGAAACTCCATGAACAAATGATCGGCAGCGATGACGCACCGCACACGTATTGCTACGGTTCATACTTCAAAATTCTTCCAGCGATTCATAATTGGAGTGCTGACGCCGGTCGTATTGGCGACGGAATCGCCGTCGGACCTGACTTTGAATACGCGTCGAACACCAATTCCGAGTGGATGACCGTGGATGAATTGGCTAAGTGGGTGGAGGCGAACCGCTCAACAATCGGATCGTTCTAGACAACACATGATGATCCCTTACGGCCGTCAATCCATTTCCAGTACCGATATACAGGCCGTCAACGACGTACTCCGCTCGGATTTTCTGACACAAGGTCCAGTAGTTCCAGTATTTGAGGCGGTTTTAAGTAAACGGTGCGGAGCGAATTATGCAGTCGCCATGAACAGTGCAACATCTGCATTGCACGTTGCATGTATGGCTCTTGGAGTACAACCAGGTGACAAAGTGTGGACATCCCCAATCTCTTTCGTTGCCTCGGCCAACTGTGCCCGATACTGCGGAGCGGATGTTGAATTTGTGGATATTGATCCGCGGACATACAACATGTGTCCGTCTCGCCTTGAGGCAAAACTCGTTGCTGCCCAACAAACCGGCACTCTTCCGAAAGTGGTAATCCCTGTCCATCTAAGCGGTCAATCGTGCGACATGGAAGCAATCCATGAGTTGGCCGAGAAGTATTCGTTTTCAATAATTGAAGACGCCTCACACTCAGTTGGTGGCAATTATAAGGATGAACCGGTTGGCAATTGTCGGTTCAGCGATATCACAGTATTCAGTTTTCATCCAGTAAAAATCATCACAACGGGTGAAGGTGGAATGGCATTAACAAACGATGAAGCTTTAGCCAACAAGATGTCTAGATTAAGGACACACGGAATTACCCGCGATGTCGCCGAGATGCAAACGTCTCCAGAGGGATCGTGGTACTACGAGCAACTTGATCTCGGCTACAACTATCGCTTAACAGATATCGCCGCGGCCCTCGGACTCAGTCAATTCCAGCGGATAGATGAATTTGTCTCTAAAAGACACGAAATTGCCAACCGCTACAACAGTTTGTTCGCAAATACTTCAGTCAAACGACCGTGGCAACATCCTGATTCTTATTCTGCATTCCATCTCTACATTGCCCGCATTGATTTCTCATCACATCAAACCACTCAAAGGGACGTCTTTGAAGAATTGCGCGGCAAAGGCATCATGGCCAACCTTCATTACATCCCGGTGTACCACCAACCGTATTATCGACAGTTTGGGTATTCCAGCACGGATTATCCTGAATCCGAAAAGTATTACGCCGAGGCAATCAGTCTCCCGATGTATCCAGACTTGAGTGCTGACGAACAATCGTTTGTCGTCCAAACTTTGCTTGCAGCAATCGGCGAAGTTTCAGAAAAGTAATTGAATGGCCGAACTCGCACTTGGCACCGCACAATTTGGACTTACTTACGGCATCGCTAATCGTACGGGGAAAATCGATCTAGAAACTGGTCGGAAAATTCTTGCATTGGCAAAAAGGCATGGGGTTCACACATTGGATACCGCGATTAATTACGGCGATGCAGAGTCCGTGCTTGGAGAGATCGGTTGTTCGGGGTGGGATGTGATTTCCAAACTCCCGCCAGTTCCATCAGGGACTACTGACATTTCATCATGGGTAAATGATGAAGTTGGGAAGTCGTTGCAACGGTTACGGACACCATCGATCTATGCATTACTTCTCCATCACCCATCAGACTTGCTCGGAACCCATAGTGAGAAACTCGTTGAGTCTTTACTTGATCTCAAGGCAAAAGGGACTGTGGCAAAACTTGGAGTATCGATTTATGGGGCCGACGAACTTGATCAACTCATCGCGTATCCAGTAATAGATATTGTTCAAGCACCAATGAACATCATTGACAGGGGTCTTGAAAGTTCCGGTTGGCTAAATAAATTGAAAAAAAGCAATATCGAGATTCATTCCCGTTCGACATTTCTCCAAGGTGTACTCGCCATGTCTCCTGCCCAACGTCCTGATTGGATTGCCACTTGGGCTTCAATTTTCCACGAGTGGGATATGTGGATCACAGATACTGGAATGTCACGAATTGAGGCCTGCCTGGCTCATATTCGGTCCTACCCTGAAGTTGACCGAATTATCATTGGAGTCGATAGCCCTGAACAGATCAGTGAAGTATTCAGGGTTCTAACGATGCCACCACTGAGGGCACCGAGATCGCTGGTTTCTGACGATGAACGCCTCATCAATCCGTCACGATGGGTAGTCACATGAAAACCGTCGCAGTCGTTCAGGCGCGAATGGCATCGACACGACTTCCTAACAAGGTTATGAGTCTTGCGACCGGTGTGCCACTTATTGAGCTTCTCTTGGGGCGACTCTCGCTTGCCGAATCGCTTACCCAAATCGTAATCGCAACTTCTACCGACTCGCGAGACGATGAATTGGTCAAACACGTCGAACTTCTTGGATACCCAGTTTTTCGCGGCAGCGAGGATGACGTGCTCGATCGTTACTACCAAACGGCCACTATGTTCGGGGCGGACGTGATCGTACGAATTACGGGTGACTGTCCGCTTATCGATCCAACAATCGTCGATGCGACTGTCCAATTATTCACTGAATCCGGTGTTGATTACGCCAGCAATTCGTCTCCACCCACATATCCCGACGGACTCGACACCGAAGTATTCACAATGAGTTCCCTTGGCATCGCTCACGCCGAAGCAACCACAACGGCTCAACGTGAGCATGTCACACCATTCATAAGAGAGTCGGGACAATTTCGAACAGTTAATCTGAAATGTGCAAATAACTTTTCACACTTGCGCTGGACGGTTGATGAACCAGAGGATCTTGAAGTTGTACGTGACGTATTTGAGCATTTCGCGCCGCGAAGAGATTTTAACTGGACTGAAATCCTCCAACTCACCGAGTTACTACCCGAACTATTCAATCGAAATCAACATTTAGTCAGAAACGAGGGTGCAACGTTGGGTACAGGTCAAAAACTCTGGAAGCGAGCAAAAAGAATTATTCCCGGTGGAAACATGCTGTTATCTAAACGCTCTGAGATGTTCCTGCCAGAACAGTGGCCGGCATATTTTAGCAAAGCCAAAGGATGTCAAGTATGGGATCTTGACGGTCGCCAATTTACCGACATGTCGATAATGGGAATCGGCACAAATATTCTCGGGTACGGACATCCAGAAGTTGATGATGCAGTACGTTCAACGGTTGATGCTGGAAACATGTCGACGTTCAATTGTCCCGAAGAGGTGTACCTCGCCGAGCGACTGATTGAACTCCATCCTTGGGCCGATATGGTGCGACTTGCCCGCTCCGGCGGCGAAGCCAACGCAGTTGCGATTCGCATTGCACGTGCCGCTGCTGGGAAATCGACCGTGGCGATCTGTGGCTATCACGGTTGGCATGATTGGTATCTCGCAGCCAACCTAGGGGACGACGAAAACCTTGCTGGACACCTGTTGCCTGGGCTTCAACCAAATGGGGTTCCTGAAAGTCTTCGTGGAACCGTCGTACCGTTTAACTACAACGACATTGGTGAACTCGAGAACCTCATCGCTAGTCGCAATATTGGCGTCATCATGATGGAGGTCTCCCGTAGTACAGGACCAGTGGACAACTTTTTGCACAAGGTACGCGATCTGGCTACAAAACATGGCATCGTCCTGATGTTCGATGAATGTACTTCGGGTTTTCGTCAAACATTTGGTGGACTGCACAAAATGTACGGTGTGGAACCAGACATGGCGATGTTTGGCAAGGCACTCGGAAACGGATACGCGATAACCGCGGTAATTGGGCGTCGCGAAATCATGGAAGCTGCCCAATCGTCCTTTATCAGCAGCACATTTTGGACCGAGCGGATCGGCCCTACTGCCGCGCTCAAGACCCTCGAAGTGATGAACCGCCTTCAATCGTGGGACTACATCACGAAAACAGGTGTTGAAATCACCAATCGTTGGGCGGCACTTGCGAATAAATACAACATCGATATCGTCACTAGTGGCTTGCCAGCGCTTACGGCGTTCGCGGTTTCTGGTACGAACACACTTGCTTACAAGACCTTGATCACCCAGGAGATGCTGCAGCACGGATTTCTAGCGGCAAATTCAATTTATGTGTGTACTGAGCACACCCCTAGCATCATTGACGAGTATTTCAATCATCTCGATCCAATTTTTGCGATGATACGAGATTGCGAGGACGGTCAAGACGTGATGACTCTGTTAAGAAGCCCGGTGTGTGATAGCGGTTTCAAGCGGTTGAATTAAGCGTAAAACTACTTAGTGTTACTGACGCCATCTCATTACTCGAGGGTTGCATAGACAATTAGGTCTCGTCCGAATCCTAAATTACCGGCAGACTCCGCATATTTTATATAGCCATCAACATCACTTGACATAAGAAAGTTCTGGATCGTAACTCGCGCGCTATGTGCATCCTTCCCGAGTTTCCGATTAGTCACGTAGTTCGAATGTGGATTTACGAGAAACATTTCAATCGGAAAATCCGCCTGAAACGACAGTACTTCATATCCGCAATATCCAAGCAACTTCAAAAGTGAAGCACGATTGAAGTAGGAAAGATGCTCAGGGGGAACAAACCAAGTGTTACTGGTCATGCCCCGATCAATCAGATGCATCTGAAAATTCGAATAATCATTTGGCACGACGATACGAAGAATTGTGCGATTTCCGCTAAAGATTTTTTGTATATCGGTCAAGGTCGAAATTGGATCAAGCACATGCTCCAACACGTTTGAGAGATTGATCAGCCCAACCTCATGATCCAAATTGAGTTTCCCTACATCCTTGAGACTGCCTTGATGAAAGTATGCCAATAGATCTGGATTGAATTGCTGGATACCCGCACTTGAAAAGTCGTAGCACAGAACCTCCCATTCTGCACGTCGAAAAGCAGCGGCAAAGAACGCTTCGCCACAACCAAGATCCAGAAGAAACTTCGCTACGCCGAAGCCCTCCGCAACATGGCGTGCCACCAGTGCCTCTAACTCGAAATTGAGAAGTTCCTCTTCTGAATAGGAATTACTGTAATCACCATGTTCTTCTTGGAAGTATCGTTGAGAATAAAGCAAAGCTAAATCTGTTTCAGAAGGTTTGGGTAACGCTTCAATGAACCCTAGGTTGTGCTCGTGCTCATGGAAACTCATTTTTTACTTACCCTACTTTTAGATACAAATTCAACTAAAAAATTGAAGTAGGTCAAGGCTAGCAATGCTGTCTATTCGAGTTTGTGCATCGAATCCAGGTGCGGCTTGTGCATTAGCAAAGCGACCCGACATGACTCGAATTGTGCGGGCTCCAATGGCATTTAGCGATACAAAGTCTTTGTTTGGGTCATCGCCAACATAGATAATTTCTTGAAGTGAGGAATCCTCTATTTGAACAATTTCATGGAAACACCGAAGCGAGGGCTTACCAAATTCAACGCCAAATGACCAGGTTGTAAAAATTCGCTTAAAGATGTTCTCGATTCCAAGCACGTTTACTTTTCTCATCTGTACGGCCGGGAAGCCATCAGTTAGAAGATAAGTAGGAAATGCAGAATGGCGTTGGATTGCTTCCAGCGCGCCCGGGTACAGACTTATTTTGGGTTTATGACCTCGATAAATTTCGACACATTGCTCAATATTCTCCCTAGAGAATATGTCAAATTCTGCAAGTACCACATCGAAAACCCGACCACGTCCAGCGCTATCGAGTTCGCTGATAAGCCTAAGAAACACCGAATTTTGTGGAACACCATAATTTTCGGATAGCCAGTGCGCAACCGTGTTCATTCCTGACTCGACGAATGTTCGCTCTGGGTAGAGCGTGTCATCAAGATCAAGAACCAAGATCAAAAAAGAAGTCCTTTGCAACCCGAACAAGTCTCAGAGTGTGCTTTGTTGATGTGAACGGATACAAGGTCAAATCTTCACCAGCTGCTTCAAGAATTGTCCACCATAAGCTATATAAACCAGATTGAAAGGAAAGGGTAGAAGCTCCGCCGATGCGCGGATTGCACTCAATCACGTGTAAACCTTCTGCACTGCGGATTACTTGTACCACCACATGTCCTCGAAGATCTAGGGAGTTGATAAGGGCCGAGGCACATTCTTCAATCTCTGAATCCTGAACCAATGTTGTTACCTGTGATTCCCCAGAGACGACGAGGTCCCGACTTCGAACTACTACCCCTTGTAAATGACCTTTGTTGGTGACAAATGCGTCAATACTGAATTCCTGACCTTCAATGAATGGCTGGAACACAGGGGACTTCAATTTTTTGGCATAAATTTGTGAATCGCTGGCACCAAGATTAAGGCCAATTGAAAGTGAACCTGCACCAAACCGTTCCTTAACAACATATGGCCCCTTTCCAAGTAATTTTTCGTCAAGAACATTTGATGTTGGAATAACCGGATGTCGACCATTTAAACTTTGAAAAAACTGAAGTTTGTCGAGGCATATGACTACGGCTTCTATAGCAGACACCGAAACGTCAATACCTCGATCCTTAAACTTTTGCAGATGCCGTGAAAAAAACTCAAGCTCACCATCCCTAGTTGGCAAGACAAGTCGGATATTCCGCTGAATCATTCCCTCTAACAATTCTTCAAGATTCTCGTCTTCGGTCCGCGGCATTTGCCAAAAATTGAATCCTGCATACTTAGAAAGACATTCTCCATTGGAGTCACCAGCAATGACTTGAATGTCTGGTGAATAGCGATCGGCCGCTTGCTGAACTGCGTTAAGTAGCGGAACTTCTGTTGCCGAACTTGACACAAGAATGGAGAACCGGGAATTTTCGACTGATTCCACCGATCTCTCATAGTCGATGATTTCAGGAATCGCTTCCTCAAGGGTGGTCGATGGGATCCACCCAAGCACCGACATCAACAGCTCTGTATTTGCCGACGATGACTCAATCAGCTCAGATGAATCAAGATACTTGACCTTTAGAGCCGGAAAGTTTTGGCGAAGGCAACCTATAACATCTTCGACTCGCCGTGATTTCCCCGTCCCCAAATTTACCGTCCCGTTATAGTCTGAGGCGGCTAAGCGCGCCAATCCCTCAGCAGAATCAGTTGCGTAAACGTAATCGAATAGTCCCTCAGGACGGTACAACTCAAGTTCTTGATTTCTCATGGCCGCTCGTACCCATCTTGAGATCACATCTCGTGATCCCTTCCCATATCCCCTAAATATTCTGGCTATGGCGATGCTCAACGGTCGATCAGCAGTGCGTCGGAGAAATTCAAGCTCCGCTTCATGGAGCAGTTTTGCTGCTCCGATCAAATTTCGCGGATTGAGAGTGTCGTTCTCGCTAAGTTGTCGAGCTTCAGGCTGACCGACATTGCCGCTACCCGAATACAAAGTTGGGTCATAGACCAAATAACTCGACGCGAAAACTACCCGTTCAACAGATTCGACTTGCCTAATAATCGACATTAGTGAGTGACTGAGTTGAATATTATGGTGGAAGTTTTCATCCCAGAATTCAGCCGACTCAAGCGATCTTTCAAAGGCAGCTGCAAGGTGGATTACGATTTCTGGTCTGAAATCATCCAACTCATGAAGTTGAAGTTCGTTCAGATCACCTGTTCGATAATGAACGGTTCCCGGCCAGTCGATAGGACGCGGTTTCCGATCACCAACAAATAATTTTGCGCCACTTTTGAGAAGAAGTGGAACTAATTCTCTTCCAATTACTCCAGCACCACCGGTCACGAAAATTTTTCGTCCGTCCAACTTTGTCATCTCATTCAAGAATTAGTCCGTGCAAAATCGAGTTCACAAATTCGCCATTTATAATGACATGTTCTATAAGAACCCCTTCCTTGCAAAACCCCAGACTTTCAAGCATTTCCATGTGCTCGTTTCGACTTGAGTATGTCTCGGTAAACAATCGATGTAGTTGTAATTCATTTAACGCTAGTTGAGACAGAAGTTTGACGAATGCGGTCAGTAAGCGATTATGGTCGTTGAGATTGCAATATAGAGGATCGGTCAAAAAGGACATTTCAGCATGCCGATCCAACCAACTGATATGAACAAGGCCACCATAGGCGACTAATTCTCCTGAGCATTCGAGTCCCAAAAGAATCTGGGGAGGGAATTGAATCCTCATCTCCTTCGCTACGACCAAGTCAAAATACTCATCTTGTTGCTTTTCAGTCAACTCACTTCGTTGCCGAAGAATAGAGATCTGAGCATTGCGCCATCGTCTTATCTCTATTCGGTCATTCCAACCTAGAGGGCGTAATCGGAAATTGTTGCTGGTGATATCCAAAGTTGGACAACATGCGTAGGAATTTGGCCAATTCCCGATTTCGTACTTCATTTTCACCGCCTTCACCAGTTGGATTTTCATGACTCGTGATAACAGACCGACCGACGATACAAAGTCTACGATCGTGCACAGCTATCTTTTTTTTGGGGCTCGGTATCTCACCTAAACCGGTTGAAGTGTACGGGTAATAAGTGTATTGGTTGTGTTGGTTTGTTAACTACAATCTTCACGAAGTGGAATATCGTAGTGAGTATTCAATTGCTTAGGGGGTTGTGATGTTCCATGGCCGGTCTGTTCTTGTTGTTGCCGCGCATCCTGATGATGAAGTGTTGGGATGTGGTGGCACCATGCGCCGATTATCGGAATCGGGTGTGCAAGTTGATGTCATGTTTTTATCAGACGGTGTATCGTCGCGGGGCGATGTTGTCGATCCGGTTGAGTTGGCTGAACGTAGAGCAAACGCGGTTCGCGCGTCGTTGATATTGGGTGCTAAACAGCCGACATTCCACGATCTGCCTGACAACCAGCTTGACACAGTACCGCTACTAACAGTTTGCAAAATGGTAGAAGTCAAAATAGCTGAATGTCAACCCGACACGATTATCACCCATTTTGGTAACGATGTGAACGTGGATCACCGAGTTGTAAGTGAGGCGGTGACAGTGGCCTGTCGACCTCAGTCGTGGTCTCCGGTGAAACAGATTCTATTTTTTGAAGTACCTTCGTCAACGGAGTGGCGAATGAATAACGGTGTCGGGACATTTGTCCCAAACTATTTTGTCGACATTAGCGCGTATCTAGACCACAAATTGGAGGCTCTAAACTGTTACGCGTCGGAGTTGCGTGACTGGCCACATCCGCGCTCAATAAAGGCCGTAAAGAATTTGTGTGAGTGGCGAGGGGCAACGATTGGGGTGAATGCTGCCGAGGGCTTTATGTTGGGGAGAAATATTGTATGAACGACCATTACATGATTGCGGCTAGCAAAAATTGGGATCCAACACGAACAACTCGTATCGGCGGTAAAACCGGACAGAGTTTTTCACAAATTAGTGGCGACACTCATTTAATGCTGTGGCATTACTACCGTGGCACCGGAAACCACTATCCGGCGGGAGAAAAGCGCGACCCGCGTTATATTTTTTTTCCCCACTGGTCACACATAATTCCCGCAGAAATCTATGAACATTATGAGTGTGTGATGTTTCACATGACTGACCTACCGTATGGGCGTGGTGGATCACCACTGCAAAATTTAATTGTGCGAGGGCATACAGAAACGAAGTTGACGGCGTTCAAGTGTGTCAAAGGAATAGATGCTGGGCCAATCTATTTGCAACGCGAATTATCGCTGAGTGGCGCAGCTTGGGAAATCTATGATCGTGCATCAGATTTGATTGAGGAAATGATCGCCGAAGTTGTGGCTAAAAATATGACTCCTGTGCCGCAAGATGGCGTTCCTACCTTCTTCAAACGGCGTACACCCGATCAGAGTAATCTGGGGAGCCGCCAATCGGACGTTGACACGTCTGCAGATATTTACAATCACATTCGCATGCTGGACGCTCCAGGATATCCGCACGCCTTTATCGAAGAGAACGGAATTAGATATCAGTTCACCGATGCCCAACTTGCCGGTGATTCCGTAACCGCCAAAGTTGTCATCTCCCCGTGCGTCTGATCGTGTAAAACCTGACTTAGATCCTCAGTGTTCGCCCAATTTAATCTGTTGGTCAGGATGGCGATCACAGCCATAGAAAATTGACCATAGAATTCAATGTACGGTCTGGGCTGCGAACGGAGCGAGAGGCAACAATACGATGATCAATGTTCAAGAATGTAATATTGGATCCGAATACGAACCATTCGTCATTGCGGAAATGTCGGGAAACCATAATCAGTCACTATCTCGCGCTCTTGAGATCGTTGACGAGGCTGCGTCTGCCGGGGCTCACGCACTAAAAATCCAAACATACACGGCAGAAACAATGACTATTGACCTGTCTGACAACGAGTTTTTAATACGCGACCCCCAAAGTCTGTGGACTGGTCAGGCTCTCTTTGACCTCTATAAGACGGCCCATACGCCGTGGGAATGGCATGAACCAATTTTCGATCGGGCTGCCCAACACGGATTGATTGGTTTCAGTACGCCGTTCGATGAATCTGCTGTCGATTACCTCGAAGAACTCAAGGTTCCAATGTACAAAATCGCCTCATTTGAAAATACTGATCTTCCTCTCATCAAGTACGTAGCATCAACTGGAAAACCTCTAATCATTTCAACTGGGATGGCAACTCTTGACGAGCTCGAAGAAATGGTTGCAACTGCGCGCGAAGCCGGTTGTAATGACCTCATTTTGCTGAAGTGCACTAGTACGTACCCAGCATCTCCTTTAAATACAAATGTCGCCACGATTCCAGATCTCCAAAAACGTTTTGGGTGCCAGGTGGGGATCTCCGATCACACTTTGGGAATTGGTGTCGCACTCGGTGCGGTCGCGCTTGGTGCAACAGTTATAGAAAAACACTTCACATTGCGGCGAGCAGATGGTGGTGTGGACAGCGCATTTTCGATTGAACCGACAGAACTGCGTCAACTGATTGTCGAGAGTAAACGGGTCTGGCAATCCATTGGATCGATATCCCACGGACCAACTGACGCGGAAATGAATTCTCTAATTCACCGTCGCTCTATTTACGTTATCGAAGATGTGATGATGGGTGAAGTCATTTCAAATGTGAATGTACGACGAATTCGGCCGGGACTCGGATTACCGCCTAAACATTTCGACGATGTGCTCGGTCGCCGCTTTACGAAGAATGTGAGTCGTGGAACCCCTCTAGCATGGGATTTAATTGAGTAGATACCTAATCACCACTGCAGACGAATCAACGTGGGTGTTTGATCGACCTATTCTTTTTCTTGGCAAGTGGTGCATGGACGAAAGCCGACGTCACATATGGTCAGAATTGGATTATTCCGTCGTTGACAGGTCGACAATTAATGAATCGTTGGCGGAGCATTTCCAAGCCACACAAGAACTTTGCAAACTCTTGTTAATTGACTTTTCAGGTGCACTAAACAATATCCACCACAGTTCACACGCCGATCGCTATTGGAATATTATTATTGGACCTTGGTTGAAGTCGTTTTGTAACGCTCTCATGTTTCGATGGGTACACCTGACTTCGGCCCGTTCGGTTTTTGACACTGACGGCTCAGCCTTGACGATCGACAACAATCTTGGAAACGTTCACCCACGTAATTTTTCTGAATACCGAAAATGCATTACAACTGATACATGGAGTCAACACATCTATTCGATGATTTGGAATTCCCTCGATACCGCTCCCAACTCAATCGGGCGAGATGCATTCCACCAAAGCAAGCAACCGACCTCGGTGTCTTCAGTTCAGCAAATTTCAAGGAATACTAAAACAGCAAGTCGACGAGTTGTCATTGTCGATTCCTATCTCCCTAGAAGATCAGAAATATCCCTTAGGTTTCTCGTAGGATCGCCACGACTGAAAATTCCCCGAATCGATGCACCGCTTATATCGAACGAGCCCGCCGTGCGAAAAACAATGATGTTTGAAAATCCCGCTGTCAACCAGCTACATCAAATCAGTCGAAACCTAGTCATTGACCAATTACCGTCTGTCTACGTTGAGGGATACCGACTGCTAGTCGAGTATGGCGCCAAGCTCAAATTGCCAATATCCCCAAGTGCGGTTTTTACCGCGAATCGACACTTTTACGACGACGTTTTCAACACGTGGGTTGCACAGGCAACCGAGAATGGATCGTCATACTTCATCGGTCAGCACGGCGGTTACTACGGTTCCTCGCGGTTCCGGTCGGACGCAGAAATTCATGAGGAGCAAGTATCTGATACTCATCTCACATGGGGTTGGAAGTACACAGAAAAACAGTTGCCTGGCCCCTGTTTAAAAACGGTTGGCCGAAGTTATCGGCCAACTTCAAAAGCAAAGCACTTGCTGATCGTGTCTGACCAGATGTGGAAACATCCCCGATCACTATTTCATGAGATCTCCGAAAACGTTGGTTATCTCGATTACTTGATTGGCTGTATAAACGGCCTCTCGACGAAAATAAGAGAGGACATCATAATCCGCCTGCACCATGCGCATGATGAGACTGGCTCATCACAATTTGAATGGTGGCAAATACACGCTCCGCAGATTCCAGTTGACGATGGACGAAGCAGATTAAAAAATCTCATTCGCAAATCTCGTGTAGTCGTCAGCACGTCCAACGGAGCCACATACTTAGAGACACTCAACCTCAACATTCCGACACTTATCACTTGGAACGATAGTTATGTTCAACTTCGACCTGAAGCGCTTCCCTACTTTCAACGGTTAGAGGAAGCTGGAATCTTTCACGGCAACGATCAATCATTCGTTGATCATCTCACTAAACATTGGGATGATATTGAGTCGTGGTGGGCTAGCGATACCGTACAGTCAGCACGACTTATGTTTTGCAATCAATTTTCCAGAATTCAACCGCACCCACTGATGTTCTTACGTCATGCATTGAATTCTGGGAGCATGAAGAAGTAAGCCTGACCATGAACCACAAAATCCTGATCACCACCTCATCCTTTGATCTTCAAAATTTTTATCAATTGGATGATCTCAACTCAGCTGGTTTTGAGATCATCCTCAATCCATTCAAGCGTCGTCTAACCGAGCAAGAAATATCCCATCTTTTATCTCACGAAGTAATCGGCATAATCGCGGGGCTTGAGCCACTGACCGCAGGAGTTTTGAAAAATGCGCCTCAACTCAAAGTAATTGCCCGATGCGGTACGGGTCTCGACAGTGTGGATTTAAATGCAGCCCACAATCAAGGTATTTTAGTTTTCAATACTCCCGACGCTCCCACTACGGGCGTCGCGGAATTGACTGTCGCCCACATACTTGGGTTACTCAGACATGTCACAGAATCTGATCGAAACATTCGTGCTGGACAATGGACTGGGCAAATGGGTTCACTCTTGAAAAAGAAGACTGTCGGCATTATTGGTTTTGGTCGGATCGGTCAGTTGGTGGCAAAACTAGTGAGCGCGTTTGAGGCAACAGTGATTTTCTACGATACTGAAACGATCTCCAATCTAATTGTCAAACAATTTCCACTTGATGAATTGTGTATGCAAAGTGATGTTATTTCGCTTCATCTTCCCTACTCGCGAGACACCCATCACCTAATTGACCGTGATGCAATTAGCAAAATGAAATCGACCGCGCTACTTGTCAATGTTTCACGAGGTGGTCTCATTGACGAAGCTGCACTTCTTGAAGCATTGCAAAACGATCTCATTGCTGGGGCGGCACTTGACTGCTTCGAAGTCGAACCGTATTCAGGCCCGCTCCTGAAGTTGAACAATGTTCAGGTCACCGCACACATGGGTTCGTATGCACGTGAATCTCGTGACCAAATGGAGATTGACGCCAGCACGGCACTAGTTCG
Source organism: Actinomycetota bacterium (assembly GCA_031401235.1). GTDB lineage: Bacteria > Actinomycetota > Acidimicrobiia > Acidimicrobiales > Ilumatobacteraceae > UBA3006. The sequence continues at coordinate 59,565 of JANNRJ010000030.1, read as the reverse complement.
TAGTCTCAAAGAACTAGGAATCCTGTAGCCCCTACAATGTGAACATGATTTGCGCATTGATGATCGGCCGCGCAGGAAGCACGGGATTTCCCGGCAAGAATATTCATAAAGTCTTAGGTCGACCGCTATGCGCCTACCCATTGATGGCTGCTAAGGCTTCGCGTCTGGTGGACCGTGTTTTTGTATCCACCGACTCCGAAGAGATAAAGCAAATTGCAACTCACTTCGATGCAGAAATCATCGATCGTCCGGCGGAACTTGCCACATCGACAACGTTGTCCGATGACGTATTCGTGCATGCCTACGGAGAAATGAAACGCCTTCTAGCAAGCGAAGGAAAACAAATCGAATTACTTGTTCTTTTGTTTGCCAATGCTGCAACACTCACTTCTGATTACATTGACCAGGGAATTGAGATGTTGCAGGCGGATCCCACGCTCGATGGTGCAGCCACCACTTCGGTATACAACATGTACAGCCCATTGCGCGCTCGCAAACTTGATAAAAATGGTCGGTTGGCACCGTTTGTTCCCTTGGAAGCAATTGGTGATGTGTCCACGTTCAATACGAGTCGCGATTCTCAAGGCGATGTCTACTTCACCGATGGCTCGGCAACTGTCATTCGCCCGAAATGTCTTGAGCAACTAGACGATGGATTACTACCTCATCGTTGGATGGGACGCCAGATTGGTTCAATCCCATCATGGGGTGGCTGTGATGTCGACTATGAATGGCAGGTGCCAATAGTCGAATTTTGGTTGCGAAAACACGGTTTTGAACAGGGTCAGATCTAGCGTCGCCCGACGCTAGCTGTTAAACGATGACAAAGTTACGCGTCGGAATCGCCGGATACGGCGTCATTGGCAAGCGACGAAGGGAATGCGTTGACAAAAATCCGCACATGTCAACCGTCGCAGTATGCGACAAGAAATTCAACTCTGACGGTGTGCTTCCTGACGGAGTTCTGTATTCGCGTACGTACGATTCATTGTTCAACTCCGAACTTGATGCCGTTCTTGTATGTATGAGCAACGACATGGCCGCAGAGATCACCATCGCTGCTCTTCAACACGGAATGCACGTGTTTTGTGAAAAACCGCCGGCGCGCAATATGGAAGAGCTTTGTCGAGTACTTGACACAGAAAGTGAACATAAGAATCTCAAGTTGATGTTTGGCTTCAATCATCGATACCACGATTCAGTTCAAGAGGCTTTACAACTCATTCGCTCGAACGAGTTGGGCGCAATTATCAACATGCGAGGCGTATACGGAAAGTCAAAACTAGTGACTTTCGATCAAGCCGATTGGCGAGCCAAGCGCGAATTAGCTGGTGGCGGAGTTCTTCTTGACCAAGGAATTCACATGGTCGACTTGATGCGTCTGTTTGCTGGAGAATTCACCGAGGTGCACAGTTTTATTTCGAATAGTCATTGGAAATACGATGTCGAAGATAATGCATACGCGCTCATGAAAACAGACGACGGGATTGTCGCAATGCTCAACTCTTCGGCGACCCAATGGCGCCATCAATTCACTCTCGACATGAATCTGCAACGCGGAAGCATCATTTTACGTGGGATCCTCACCGGATCAAAAAGCTACGGGCAAGAGACGATGACCGTCGTAACCGCTAATCCGGATCGCGATAATGGAGATCCGAGAGAGGAAACTCACCAGTACACACATGATCAGTCGTGGACGGCAGAGATTGACTCGTTTGCCAATGTCGTCATTAACGACTTACCAATTGTGAGTGGATCTTCACGTGACGCCTACAACACATTGAAATTGGTTCATCAGATCTATTACGCCGACCCGCAGTGGCGATCCAAATTCTCGATCCCAGATCCGAACCAATTGGAAATGGACAACCAACCATGAACCGCTTTGAAGACAAGAAGGTTTTTATTACAGGCGTTAGTCGTGGAATCGGTCGGGCAATTGCCGAGTTATTCGTGGCCGAGGGTGCAACCGTTCTTGGAAGCACGACAACTGAGAAGAATGACGTGACGAGTATTGGAGTTCATGAAAGTATTGTCGTTGACTTTTCAAAGCGCTCCGACATTGAACGGTGTGCCGAATTTGTGAGACAACACCAGCCCAATATCGTCATCAATAACGCCGGCATCAATAACCCCTCGCCGTTTGAAAAAATCGACCACGACGAATTCCTCTCAATACAACTGGTAAACGTATTTGCGCCGATGGCTATCTGTCAGGCGGCGATACCCGACATGCGAGAAAAAGGCTGGGGGCGAATCGTCAATATTGCATCCGCATTCAGCAAAGTGAGTAAAGAGCACCGCGCTCCATACTCAGCGAGCAAATTCGCTTTGGATGGCCTCACTCTGGCGCTTGCAATTGAATATGCGTCAGCCGGAATTTTGGCCAACTGTGTTTCACCTGGGTTCATCGAGACAGATATGACTCGACGAATTCTCGGTGACGAAGGTATTCGTCAAATGCTTAAATCTGTCCCCATAGGTCGCCTCGCCCAACCACATGAGATCGCGCATCTAGTTTTGTGGCTATCTAGTCCTGAAAACACCTATCTCACGGGACAAAATATTGCCATTGACGGTGGATTCACCCGTGCATGAAGCACTAACTATCAACTCAAGTAAAGGACCATACGTGGTCCACTTTGTCGAAGACATTTTGAGCACCCCTCGACCGTTGTCCGAGGGAGATCCACACGTCATCATTGACGCAAATGTGTCCCGAACATATGCATCCGAGCTTAAATCTGTACTTTCTCATCCAAATACGATTGTTATCGAAGCTACAGAAGATGCAAAATCTCTCCAGCAAATCATTCCGATAATTGAATTATTGATACAAAATAAAATTCGTCGAACGCACCATCTTGTTGCAATTGGTGGTGGAGTCATCCAGGACATCACTTGCTTCATTGCCAGTATCTTGCTACGCGGCATCGACTGGCACTTTGTTCCAACGACGTTGCTGGCCCAAGCAGATTCATGTATCGGATCGAAGAGTTCGATAAATCTAGCGTTATCAAAGAACATTGTTGGATCGTTTTACCCTCCTCGCACCGTATGGATCGATCCGTCATTTCTCACATCGCTAGGTGATTCCGAACTTCGTTCTGGGATTGGCGAGATTCTAAAGGTTCACGCAATTAACTCCGCTGAATCGTTCGATAATGCGGCGAACAATTATGAGTCGATGATGAATGACCATGCTGTATTACGCAATTTCATCCGTGACTCGCTTTTGATCAAAAAGCGATTCATCGAGGTTGACGAATTTGATACCGGTATTAGAAATATTTTCAACTTTGGACACAGTTTCGGGCATGCGATCGAGACTGCCACGAACTTCGCAATTCCACATGGAATTGCCGTCACAATGGGAATGGATATTGCATGTCAAGTCTCGCAAGCCCGCGGTTTATTTCCGGCGCAGCAAGTCGAGCGGATGCGTGGACATCTACGAAAGAATTATCTTCCGTTCGCCGACGTGCATATACCATTCGATGACATGTTCGATGCTCTTATGAACGACAAGAAAAACTCGACCACCATGCTTGGCCTCATATTGCCAATTGGAGATCAATCGATCATCGAGCGAGTTGATATTTCGCCGGACGACACGTTCAGAAAGCAACTGGCAACGGCAGTTTCGTCACTGGCGTGACTCATTCATCAGAACCACTTTTGATGCCACCGTTGGATCATGTAGTCATCTGGGATCAGCCCAGCGAGCCGCCTGTAATAGGCGGGACGACGGTGTATTGGAGCAATTTCTTTTCGCCATCTCGTAGTCACGACAGAATTTCCCTACCTCAATATGTCGAAGACAATAGTGACGACCTTAGACAACGATTTTTGGCATTTGTCCGAAAAGTCGGAGAGACAGAGATCGACGGTAAGACCACAATCGAACACCTACGGATTCTTCCTGGATTCAGTTACTGGTGGATGACGCTATTTGCCTGTAAACGCTGGAGCCCCTCAAGCAATATTATTCAGTCAATTCGACTATTTGCGCTCGAGGACATACTTCGTGATATCAAACCCACCAAAGTTTCATTGGCAACCGGGCAACATTCCGTTGAACTAATAATTCGTGACTGGTGTGCACAAGCCGGAGTCAAATTTCAGTCTCTGTCTACCCCGCCGAAGACTTTGTGGAGTCGAATTCACCCTTCGACTCGAGTTACCGGAACTTTTCGTGCGATACCGGTTCTTGGGCGCGAAATGATTCGCCGATTTCGTGCGCCGAAGAATCTAAAGTCAACGAATTCATCCGTAGATGTTGTCCTCATAGATTTTTTCTCCAGATTCGATATTGCATCGGCGAATAAGGGTGTTTACCGCTCCGGATTCTGGAGCAAACTTGTTGATGCCCTAGACGTTGCTGAACAGAAAACTCTATTTCTTCATAAATTTGTGACTGACACATCCACGCCACGCAGAACTACCACTAAGAGCACTTTGGATGGACTCAATTCGGTTTCAACGGCGCAACACCACTATCTATTGGACGCCCAACTCTCGATCCGGGTCGTAGTAAAGGCATTGCTCATATATTTTCGTTTACTCAAGGTGCGGTTTCGGATCCGAACGATCAAGCGTTCATTTTCGCCGGCCGGATCACAACTAGACCTATGGAGATTATTTAGAGCGGAATGGCATGACTCTCTCTCTGGATCAACCGCAATTCTCCATTCTCTAACCATTAGCGAATTAGACAACACCATCATGCGGGTTCCTCCATGTCGAACCGTCCTCTATCTGATGGAGAATCAACCATGGGAGATGGCTTTTGTTCAACTTTGGAGACAATGTCGCTCAGAACCACTAGTAGGTGTGCCCCATTCAACTATTCGCTACTGGGACCTCCGCTACTTCGCGGATCCAGACCAATACCACTCCGATTTGAGTGCGCGGCCTCCGAATCCGAGCAGGGTCGCAGTGAATGGTCCCGCAGCGCTGATATCACTAAGTGCAGCGGGTATTCCATCCGAACAAATTATCGAAGTCGAGGCTCTCTCCTACTTGTATTTGAAAAATGTTCAGCCCACAGTTTCGACGAGTCCAGATTCCGCTGAATCAATACGGCTCTTAGTACTCGGTGACTTCTTTCATCACCAAAATGAAGCATTACTTGCGATGCTGCAAAGTTCATTGGGTCGTACTTCTCGTAATACTTCGGTAACGGTGAAACCGCATCCTCTCTGTTCAATTGAACGTCACGATTTTCCACTTTTTCATTTTCAAATCGACACCCGACCATTAATTGAACAGTTGAATGAATGCGACATCGTATTGGCGACCAATGGAACGAGCGCTGCTGCCGAGGCGTACCAGTGCGGAATACCCGTTATTACGATCCTCAATGGCGAAACTTTCAACTTCAGCCCACTGCGAAATGTTCCCGGTGCAGTTTTTGTAGAGTCTCCGGAACATTTGACGCGAATACTTGATCATATTGAACTCGCGAATTTGGAGCCACGTTCCGACCTATTCAACATCGATGAATCACTGACCCGATGGAAACATTTGCTCTCTATTTAGAAGACCGTTCGGACAAGTAGGATTTCATCAATGTCGACTGACGCATCCCACGACATATTTGCTGATGCCGCGGAGTGCATCGATGAACTCATTAGAAATGTCATTGCGGCCCGCAGAGTGTGTTCAATCGTCGTATCTGGCGGCTCGGCAATTCGTGACACGCTTCGGCATCTTTCCACTTTCGACGTTTCGTGGTCATCGGTTCGTCTCTACATGACTGATGAACGATGCGTGCCGCAAGGCGATAAAGATCGTAATGATGTAATGATCGACGAGGTCTTGGTGCGACCCGTCCACTTCAACTCAGAGTATTTCTTTCCAATTCCTGCTGAACTTGGACCGCTTCAGGGTGCCACTTCATACACGCGAACTCTGTCAAGTATCGATCATTTCGACATCGCTCTGTTTGGTGTCGGATCAGACGGACATATCGCAAGTCTGTTTCCCAATCATCCGTCAATTGAGAATACTGAGCGTGTTATCGCCGTCGAAAATAGCCCAAAATTCCCACCAAATAGGGTTTCGGTGGGTCTCACGATGCTTCGCGGTTCGACGCACCGTATCGTGGTGGTGGCCGGAAGCGATAAGAGCGACCTCATCGCTCGAATTCAAAAGGGACAAAAGCCACCGGTTGCGCTAGTCGATCCGACCAGATGGTTTCTGGATTCAGAAATTGCTGGTTTCAGGGGCGATAGTGCGACAACTACACAACAAGGACGAACTTCGTGAAGACAGTGATTCTCTGCGGTGGCTACGGCACACGCATCCGTGATGTTGCCGACGATATTCCAAAGCCAATGATTCCGGTTGGTGGATATCCAATCTTGTGGCACCTTATGAAATATTATGCCGCGTTCGGACATGATGAATTCGTATTGTGTCTCGGGTATAAAGGTCAAACGATAAAAGATTTTTTCTTGAACTATGAGTCACATACTCGCGATTTCACCGTCAATTTAGGTGCCGATAATTCAATCGACTACCACACGAAACATGATCATCTCAATTGGAAGGTGACACTTGTCGATACCGGATCGGATGCGATGACGGGAGCGCGCATACGCAAGATTCGCGATTTTGTGGATGGCGAGAGATTCATGCTCACTTACGGCGATGGTCTTAGCAATGTTGACATTGAGAAGCTTCTTGCATTCCACGCAACACATGGGAAGAAAGTCACGGTCACCGGAGTTCGCCCTCCTGGAAGATTTGGTGAACTTCAATCGGATAGCAATGGAATCGTTACTGAGTTCAATGAAAAACCACAAGCATCCGGTGGCCGCATTTCCGGCGGATTCTTTGTTTGTGAGCCGAGCGTATTTGAGATTCTTGATGCGCGAGAAGATCTGATCTTCGAGGAAGAGCCAATCCGTGACCTAGTCAAGGCACGACAACTTGCGGTGTACGAACACGATGATTTCTGGCAATGCATGGATACTTCTCGAGACTGGCAACTACTCAATGGTCTGGCGATGAGCAAAAAGGCCCCATGGCAAATCTGGTAGACGCGCTTGCTTCATTTACTGGAAAACGTGTTCTTATTACCGGTGATACGGGCTTCAAAGGATCATGGCTAAGCCTTTGGTTGCAACGGCACGGTGCCCAGGTGTACGGATATGCCCTCCCGCCAGATGGGCCCGGTAGCCACTATTCATTGTTGAATTTGAAAACTCATATTCAACACGAAACTGGTGACATCCGCGATAGGGAACACCTTCTCAAATACTTCGGTGAGGTGCAACCCCAGTGTGTCTTTCATCTCGCGGCCCAGGCATTAGTGCGACGTTCCTATCGAGAACCAATGGAAACCTTTGATACCAACATCAGTGGATCTGTGAATTTGCTTGAGTGTGTACGAATGACACCTTCAGTTCAAGCACTTGTTTACATCACCTCGGACAAGTGCTATCGCAACCGCGAAACCAATACTGGCTACACAGAGGATGACGAACTTGGCGGACATGATCCGTACAGCGCCTCCAAGGCCGGGGCAGAAATCGTCTTCGCCGCCTACAACGAATCTTTTTTCAGGAATCGATCACATTTTGGAGCCGCATCGGCACGAGCGGGGAATGTCATCGGTGGCGGCGATTGGTCCGAAGACAGAATTATCCCCGACTGTATTCGTGCGCTTCAAACCAATGCACCAATCGTGTTGCGTAACCCAAACGCAACTCGTCCTTGGCAACATGTTCTCGAACCTCTTTCTGGTTATATAACTCTCGGAGCTCGCTTGATGCAGGATCCAGTATCCGCGGTTGGTTCATGGAACTTTGGGCCACCTGAAACCGCTGTTCATTCGGTTGAGGACGTTGCTCGCGAATGCATCAATGTCTGGGGGTCAGGAACGGTGTCTGTCGAACCTGACGACGATCAACTCCATGAAGCAACGTTATTGAAATTGAATTGCTCCAAAGCACGCAACCTTCTGCAATGGTCCCCTCGATGGGATTTCACCACAACAATTAGGGAAACTATTTTGTGGTATCGGGCAACCTATGACGGTCAATCAGCCATTGATATAAGTTCGATGCAATTGAATAACTACGAAAGGTCCGCCGATGATTGATGGAGTCACCATAACTCCTTTGAAGCAGATTCTTGATGAGCGCGGCAAGGTGATGCATATGCTTCGAGTCACTGACCCAGTTTTCAAATCGTTTGGTGAAATCTATTTTTCATGTGTTTATCCAAATGCGATAAAGGCTTGGCACATTCACAAGCAAATGACGCTTAATTACGCTGTTCCGCACGGTCAAGTCAAACTCGTACTCTACGATGATCGAGAAGACAGCACAACCAGAGGTGAGGTTCAGGAAATTTACCTTGGTGAAGACAATTACTTTCTAGTAACCGTGCCACCCCTTGTCTGGAACGGGTTCATCGGTCTTGGCACTGAAATGACGATCGTCGCAAACTGTGCATCAATACCACATGACCCGAATGAAATCGAACGGCGGGATCCAATCAATTCATCAATTCCTTATGACTGGACATCGAAGAACCAATGAAAAACACTGTCCTCCTCACCGGGGGATTCGGAAATCTAGGGGGCCGGCTTTCTTCCTATCTCCACAAACAACAAAAATTCAATATTCGCCTTGGATCTCGCGAGAAACGAACTGCGCCCCCGTGGGCACCTGATGCCCAAACCACGAGGCTTGATGTTCTCGATATGTCCTCACTCAACATGTCACTTTCCGACGTCGACATTGTCATTCACTTAGCGGCAATGAATGACATTGAATGTGCCTTGAATCCACAATTAGCCCAAAGAGTCAATGTCGGAGGGACCAAAAACTTGCTCGATAGTGCGGCCGCAGCGGGAGTGAAGCGAATCATTTACCTTTCGACTGCTCATGTCTATGCCACGCCACTGGTGGGCACAATTGATGAATTGACCAATCCGATGCCACAACACACGTACAGCATTACAAAGTTAGAAGCTGAGCAAATCATAAAAAAAGTCCACGATGATCACCAGATCATCGGAATCCGGGTTCGCTGTGCCAATGGTTTTGGTGCCCCGATGGACCCGATGGTCAATATCTGGCAGATTCTGATAGATGATTTGTGCCGTCAGGCAACTGAATCGGGAGTGCTCACACTCAAATCCCACGGAGATCAAGAGCGCAACTTTGTGCCATTGCACGACATCTGTATGGCGCTATTTCACTTGATCAATCTTGATTCACAATCGGTTGGCGATGGCCTGTTCAATCTTGGTCACAAGAATTCGGTGTCGGTATGGAACATGGCTCAACTAATTGCTAATCGTTGTGAAGAAGTTCTTGGTTTTATCCCACCCATCAATCGACCCCCTGCGAAGTCGAACGAGAACCACCAATCGCTGAATTACCGAAGCGACAAACTTCGTGAAACTGGCTTTGTTCCGCGCGGCGATCTCAATACAGAAATCGACGACCTGCTGAAATTTTGTGCCAAAGAGTTTCCCCGTCGATCATGAGCACCAATCTCGACTCGGTAGACCCACTGATATCAATTGTTGTTCCTACGTTTAACCACGCCTCATTCTTGAAAGCCGCACTCGACTCAATTTGTGCCCAGACCTACCTGCATTGGCAAGCAATCGTCGTGAATAATTTCTCCACGGACAACACCCTCGACATAGTCGCTGGGTTTAACGATGATCGCATTCGGTTGATCAATTTTCACAACGGTGGCGTGATTGCTGCATCGCGAAATCATGGAATTCATCATGCAACCGGCCAATTTGTTGCATTTTTAGATTCAGATGATGTGTGGTATCCGGAAAAACTTGCAGCATGCGTCTTGGCACTTCAGGATGGCAACGATCTCGTCTGTCACGGGGAGCTATGGGTAGGCGAATCTACCCGCACTAGAAAAATGCTTTATGGCCCACGTTCGCGTGCAACATACAACAAGTTGCTTTATCGGGGAAATTGTATTTCAACGTCGGCAACTGTTGTACGACGCTCAATTCTTGTTGCGCTCAACGGATTTAGCGAACGCATTGACTTTGTTACTGCCGAGGACTATGACCTGTGGCTCCGAATTGCCAGAACTACGAAGTTCATTGAGTTCATACCTGAGGTACTTGGTGAATTCCGTCGTCATGGTGGCAACGCAAGCAACGCAGTTCTCCGCAATATGTCGGCTGAACTATCGGTGCTTGCTGATCATTTCTCTCGCCAAGACCCCTCAATTCTGAATCGGCTGAAACAACGGCAACGTCGCGGACGCGCATACTATGGGGCCGGACGAGGCTTAGACGCTAGTGGCGACAGTGGGCCCGCATTTCGACAATTCATACGATCATTTGCGCTGACACCATTTAATGTTCGTCTCTACCCCGCAATTATTTTGACACTCACCCATTTCGCCGTTTCACGAATCTCGCGCCGTGCACTTTGATTCATGACTACAACTCGATATTTTTCTCTTGCCCGCCATGCGCTAGTGGAGGCACTCCGAACCATCAACTTTCAACCTGGAGAAGCAGTTGCAATTCCGGCGCTTATTTGCCGTGACGTTCTTGGATCGCTAGCAACGGTTGGAGCGCGACCACTTTTTTATCACGTTGATGAAATGCTCAAGCCAATAGATTTCCCCAACGACACCGGACTTCGTGCAGTCATTGCCGTGAATTACTTCGGTTTCGCCCAGGATCTGGCTCCTTTCAACCACTATTGCTCGACTACCGGGGCAATCTTGATTGAAGATAATGCCCATGGTTTTTTGAGCGCCGATCAAACTGGACAACAACTTGGAACACGAAGTGCCATGGGTATTACGAGTATCCGCAAGACAATTCGTATCCCTGATGGCGCAATGCTCTCCATCAACGAACCCAGACTGTTCGACCGAATTCAAGACCAACTGCCAATGTCTACATACTCCATTTACAAGTTTCGGCTGCGCAGGCTGTTTGCAATTATTGAGCGACGCTTTCGTATTCCAATTTTGCGACTGATGCGAACTATTTCACGAACCACTCGATCACTCAAGACAGGCTCGCCTCTGCCAACTTCGTCTGCGGCAAGCGAAACTGAGATACTTCAACTCAGCGGGCCGCACAGGTCAAGTATTCACATACTTGACCGACTTAATCGTGATCTCGAAATAACTCGACGGCGCAAGCTCTTTGCGCAAATCCATGGTGCACTTCTTGGTCTGTCTTTGACTCCGCTCTACCCGGAGCTTCCCCATGGAACAGTGCCCTACGGGTATCCGTTCTTCAGCGACGAATCTACGATTCGAGATGCTAAGCAAAAAGTGGCAAAGTATGGCGTTGAAATCATCAGGTGGCCAGATTTACCTGACACAATCGTGCAATCTGCTCCATATCACTACACAAATCTATGGTTCGTGAATTTTTTGTGACTCCAACATCGAGTTGGAGTAAATGGTCCGGTACCGCCGATGAGTGGGAGTCCACCCTTTTATCATTTGCCGATGCAAACATCTACCAGACTGGGCGTTGGGGACGTCACCGATCCGAATTCGGTTGGGATGTAACTCAACTTGCGCATACTTCAAATGGATCAGTTACTGCAATTGCTCAAGTTATGAATCGAAAGATCACTCCGCTAGTCACGTTGTGTTGGATTCCCGGAGGTCCAGTAGGTGATCTCACTTCGTGCGATACGGCATTCGTTTCGTGCATCAGAGAACTATTTACTTCTCCGATGCTCTATATACATTTCAGCGCAATGACGCAATTCAGTGACGAACTTGCGTCTTCGTTGCAGACATATGGTTGGCGAAAACCGAACACGATGCTCAATAGTGACAAAACTCTTATCTATGACGTCGATCCAATAATCACCCAACGTCGTGAAAAACTTTCGAAAAACTGGTCACGTAACTTATCTCGAGGTGAACAACGTGAACTAATAGTGAGCGAATGGACGAATCCGACTGCTCAACAAATTGCATCACTTACCGAAGAAATGAGCCAATTCAAGAAACTCGGCAATAAACGGGAAGTGATTGATCAAACGACCGAATCACTTTTACGGAATTTCCAAAATGACATCTTGATGGTCAAGTGCACCAATTCGGATGGTGAACTTTTAGCGATGCGTGGCGCAGTAATGCTTGGCTACAAAGCGTTTGACTTGTTTGCCGCCGCCTCTCCTGCAGGTCGCAAGGAGTACGCATCGAATCTCTGCTTTTGGAAATTGATTGAGCTATGTGGCCGGGAAGGAATCACTCAATACGACCTCAGTGGCGTTGATCCACAGAGAAATCCAGGCGTTTATAACTTCAAGAAGGGTATAGGGGCACTTGACTTCACTTACCTTGGGGAGTGGTCGTACAGCCGTCCACGTATAGTCGGCGCCATCGTAAGTAGGATGATTTCCCGAAGGATGCGACCCGAGTAACTCGGTGGATTCCGCTTCACGCGCCCGACCCAGGAGAAATAATGCAACGTTGGAAACGGGTTGCCGGAAGCGGTTTCAGCTCAATCTACGGGGCGAAACGAGTCTTCTCCGGGATACCAAGGGGGTTGAGGATACTTATGTATCACTCAATCGAAGCGGAGATTTCAAATTCTCCAAATGATATTTATACCGTTTCTCGACAGCGATTCAAAAGTCATCTCGACTTTGTGGGATCTAATCAATCCAATCCAGAGTTTGCTGTCCACTCCTTTATGTCTCAAGGAAGCACAGGGCTTTCATTCACCTTTGATGATGGCTATCGAGACAATTTCGAGATTGCGGCACCACTGTTGATTGAGTATGGATTTCCGTTTCATGTGTTTGTAAATCCAGCGTTTGTCATGTCAGGAGATCGCAAGTATCTAACTATTCAATCGCTTGGCGAAATGTCCAAACTTCCAGGTGCAAGCATTGGTGCTCACGGTTATAGCCACAGGAAGCTCACCGAGTGCACACCTACAGAACTCGCGTACGAACTTGACGCCAGCAAACATTGGATCGAGAACGTCATCGGACGAGAAGTGACAACCATGGCATACCCACACGGTGCGGTTAATGACGAAGTCAGGCAGGCAACGGCGAAAGCCGGTTATACAACTGCTGCGTCTAGCAAGTTCGGAATCGTCACATCGAGCAGCAATCCCCTGGCACTTGAACGAACCGACATCTGGTCCACAGATACAGTTCGCTCATTTCGATCAAAATTGCAAGGAAACTGGGACTGGATGAGTAATCTCACGTGACTGACAGAATCGCATCCGTGTCAGTCGTGATACCCATGTTCAATTCTTCAGCGACGATCGAACGGGCTCTGGAGTCCGTGGCCGCACAGTCGCTGCCGCCACAGGAAGTGATTGTTGTAGATGACGGCAGTAACGACATGAGTGCGGACATAGTTGCACGGTGGAGTGAGTCAAATTTCCCAGTCCACTTAATCCGACATCACCAAAATCTTGGACCGTCCGCAAGTCGAAACTCCGGATGGAACATGGCAAAGGGGACCTACGTGGCGTTCTTGGACGCGGATGATTCGTGGGACCCGAGAAAAATAGATATTCAATACAATTGGATGATCGGGTCTCCAAGTGTGGCGCTTTGTGGAACCTTGCATTCGATTGGCGACAACAAATCTCCGTCGCTGGAGAGTTCTCCACAAGTGGTTAAAACCAAAATATTCTCCTTGAATGACCTCCTCAGAAAAAATAGATTTTCCTCCCCATCTGTGATGGTTAAACGCGAAATTCGAGAACGATTTGACAGTTCCTTTCGATACTCCGAGGATTACTTGCTATGGCTCACAATTACAGCTCGACACCAGTCCGCATACAGAATTGAACTCCCGCTCACGGTATTACACAAGAAAACCTACGGGCAAGGCGGATTAAGTAGTGACCTAATACCTATGCTGCGGGGTGAATTGCGAGCGCTCCAAAGTCTGAAACAACTCACGTCGATAACCCGCCGCAGAGTGATGCTTGCGATGACCTGGTCAATTCTCAAATTTATTCAGCGAGTGCCCAGAGCGTTATTCCGGCGTGGCATGCGCAGATTTCAAAGTAAAGCGGCCATTCATGCTTAGTTACGGTCTTCAAGTTGTCGTCTTTTCAATTATTGTGCTGTGGTCTCAGATTCGACGACGACACATCGACGTCTATGCCGTTGCCGCAATCATGACTTGGGCAGTTGTGACGTCGTTCATTTTCTACAGATACCAACAAGATCAGGTCCTTTTTTATTCAAACGACCAGCTTTGGCACAAAACACTCATTTATGAATACCTCGGCAATGGCTTGCATTTTAATTTGAACGAAATCATGGGCGCCCGATATGTGATTACATTGCCTGCGTTCATCGCATCAAAATTCGGATTAGATCCAATCCTTGCAATCAAAATGATCCAACTTGTATTTCTCCTATTGATATACAACGATGGAAAAAAGTTTATTGAACGACACAATGTTGAATTTAGATTATGGCAGACGATCTATTTTGTCGGCCCAACTTCCATCTTTCTTTCAACACTGGCATTACGCGACTTAGTGATTGTCTTTTTCACGATGCAGATATTTCTCAGCACTTCCATAAACCGGAAACTTCTTGGAACAATCATTGTCTTTTTGCTACGTCCTCATCTTGTCGTTGCAATCATTATTGGTTGGATACTTTCACAAATGATTTCTAGAAGGCCAAAACGGCTGAGTCTTTCAATATTATTGGGTTCTTCTGTACTTGCTTACGTAGTCGGTACAGCGTCGTACATTATCGGAGCAAACGTTCAAAATGGGATCCCAATACGAATGCCCGTAGAAGTGTTTACGCAATATAAATTTGTAAGAATGTTTGCCAACTTCGTCGGGCTGCAGTTTCTCACTCTTGGCGAAACAGTTGTTCGCCTCTCTGCCACTCAACTTTTACTGACTCGTATAATTTTTATCGATACATTTCTCATTTCCATCACGTTTCTACTGCTGGTCATTCGTCGAAGCGGTCAGATTGATGATGTCATGGTTCATGTTCTACTGTCATTCATGATTTTCTTCGGATTGACATCACAATCGGATTGGAACTCATCGCGACAAAATCTGCCATTCCTAACTGTCATGGGGCTATTTTCCGTTGTTGACTTGATGCGATTGAGGCAACGGGTTAGGAATCATCACCTTGAACCAGCTCACCATTCGTCGAGTTAATGACAACTCATAACGTACTCAACCAAAAACGGCAAATTTTGTATGTCGTGAACGAGGATTGGGCATTTTGTTCTCATTTCCTGGAACGCGCAATAGCGGCAAAAATGTCAGGATACGTGGTCGGTGTTGCTACTCATTGCTCAACTCATAAAGCGAGGATTGAATCTCACGGAATTGAGGTTTTTCCGACAAACATGACTCGTCGGGGACTCAATCCAATTCGTGAGTTTTCGACCATCTTGAAACTGGCCAGAATCTATCGGAAATTTCGACCTAGCATCATCCATCACGTCGCGCTTAAGTCAATTGTCTTGGGTTCAATTGCAACACTCTCAATCAGAAACGTGAAGATCATCAACGCTCCGATTGGTATGGGATACATATTTTCTTCCGATGACAGTAAAGCAAATTTTCTAAGACCATTACTCAAATTTACGTTGCGCCGGTTGCTCGGCTTTCGAGATGGTCAAGTCATCATTGAGAATCAAGATGATTTCAACCAATTAGTACACGGGAACTATGTTAATTCGGGCAAAATTTTGCTGATACGTGGAGCCGGAGTAGACCTAAGCATTTATAAAGAAGAGCCCGAACCTAAGAATGGGATGACCATCACTCTCGTGGCCCGAATGCTAAGGGACAAGGGGATCCGAGAGTTCGTCGCAGCGGCCACAATTCTCAAGGAGCGACACCCAGACGCCGAATTTTTGCTTGTTGGAGATGTCGATGACGGAAACCCGGCTTCTTTATCGGTGGATCAACTCAAAAAGTGGACGCAATCAGGAATTGTGAAGTGGACCGGTCAGCGAACAGATATTCCGTCAATTCTCGCTCATTCAAATATTGTTTGCCTGCCTTCATATAGAGAAGGATTGCCCAAAACACTCATCGAGGCCGCTTCGGTCGGTCGTGCGATTGTCACAACAGACGTGCCCGGATGCAGAGAAGTCGTAGAACATGGCATCAATGGTCTGCTAGTTCCTCCGCGAGACGTATCTGCGCTGGCACGGGCGCTCGAGCTACTTATCAATGACGTCCAATTGAGAAAACGTATGGGTCAAGAAAGTCGTAAGCTGGCTGTCGAGCGGTTCTCATCAAATATCATTATCAGAGAAACGCTGAACGCCTACCGCTCGGTGTTTGTATGATGATCTTTGCGCTAGTCGTTGTGAGCGCGTTGAGTTCCATGTTTCTCACAACTCTGACGGTCAAGTCTCGTACCAAGCAGGGCATAGTAGATATTCCCAATGCGAGAAGTTCTCACGTAACACCGACTCCGCGCGGTGGTGGGATCGCGATCGTCATTGTGGTCCTTGCTTCGTTAATCGGATTGTGGCTCACTAACACAATGGTGGCGCGCGATGCCCTGTCAATCGGTACCGGTTCACTGATTGTCGCAATGGTTGGGCATCTCGACGATCGAGGTCGACTCACTGCAGCTCGATGGCGATTGCTCGGCCACTTGTTAGCTGCGATAATCATCTTGACGGGTCTGCATGGGTTGCCGACGCTCCCGGTATTGGGAAATTCAGTTGATGTTGGGGTAATTGGATCAATCCTCGGAGTTCTCTATTTGATATGGCTTCTCAATCTGTTCAATTTCATGGACGGAATTGACGGAGTAACTGGAATCGAGACAATTACCACGGCCACTTGCGGCGCTTATCTGATCTGGGACGTCGCGCCGCAATCGCAGTTGTGGTTCGCCCCGCTTGCTTTGGCAGGAGCATCCCTTGGCTTTCTCATTCTGAACTGGCCACCGGCGAAGATTTTTATTGGAGATGTGGGCAGTGGGTTCATTGGTATTGTGTTCGGTGCGCTTTCGATTCAGGCCGCCCACACATCGTCGCAACTTGGCTGGTCATGGGTGATTCTCATGGGCGTGTTCATCGTTGACGCCACTGTCACCCTCATCCGGCGGGCGTTACGGCGGGAGCGTCTGTACGTCGCTCATCGAAGTCACGCTTACCAACATGTGGCGCAACGAGTTGGTCGACACGCGCCGGTATCACTCGGCATCGGTGCAATCAATCTATTCTGGCTATTTCCAATCGCACTCTTAGTTGCCCGTGAATCCATTGACGGATTCGGCGGAGTCTTACTTGCGTATATTCCCCTAATCATTCTTTCGATGATTTTCGGAGCTGGAAAGCCAGCGACAGCGCTTAAATAACAATTCTCGAACAATTATTTTCGACGCAGGCGAACAAGTGGAATTCGACGAGTGGTTTTTGTTTGGTACACCGCGTAATCCGGCCAAATTTTGACCATTGTTTGCCACGCCTTGTCATAATCCGCACCGTCGGGAATCGTCGTTGCAGTGGCTTGAAATACTTCGGCTGCGACTTGCAAGGTCACTTCAGGCGTTGCGAGAATGTTGGTATACCACAGTGGATGAGTGGGATGACCGCCTTTGGAGGCGACAATGACATAGTCATCCTCGAAACGACCATAAATGAGTGCGGTTCGGTGTTGCGCCCCTGACTTTCGTCCAGTAACTGTGAGTAGCAAGCAAGGGACTCCACGCCAGATGTGGCCATCTTCACCATTTGTGGCTACATAGCGTTTAATGTGATCGGCAACCCAATCACTAGGACTATCAATAATTTCAGTGTTCGAAGTCATGTAGCGATACTACTGTCGGGTCATGATCGTCACTCTGCGAAATCCCCATGTCGATGACATCGACTGGATTACTCAGGCCTGCCAGGACAGTGAAATTCAACGCTGGACGACCGTCCCTCGACCATACATGCGATCAAACGCCGAGGAATTTGTGTCACATTCCAAAACTCAGACATCGCTTTTTGCCATCATCGAGCGAGAGACAAACCTTGGAGTGGGGATGATTGGCATTCACAGCATCGAACAGGCGACAGGTGAGGCAAATGCCGGATACTGGGTCGCTCCATGGGCTCGACGCCAAGGAGTAGCAACGCAGGCACTTCAACAACTAGCGCAACATGCCAAAACACTTGAGGCCGCAAAAACACTCACACTAAAAATTTCACCAGCAAACTTTGCGTCTCGAGGTACTGCTGCCAAGTGTGGATTCGTCGTGGTCCGAACAGAAACTCAAACCTGTCATGACGGCGACACAACTACCGATGCACTTATCTACTCGCTGACGCTATAAGCATTTTGGCGAGCTGACTGAAGAAGAGTGCGGCAGAGGTCATCGAGTTTGGGCGACGTTGCTCCACCACTCCACACGTCGCGGGCCATTGCTCTCTGGTGACTGCTCCACTCCGCTCTCACAGCGGCGAGATCACCTTTCAATGCATGGGCACGCATCCGTAATGCGAGCAACTCTTCGTGACCAGGCAGCACTTTGAGACCACGACCCGTAGCCCAAAACACACCTTCGGTGTCCCCCCGCTCCAGATATAACTGTGACGCCAATACCGCCGCAGTCATAACCGACAATGTCAACTGGGTAGTGATTCCTTCAGAGTCCGACCACAGATAATTGGTTCCGGAAAAAGGGAGGTCTCGAACATACTCAAGGGCGCCGCGTAACTCTGCCAGGGCAGAATCAGCATCAAATGACAAAGCGCGGTGGACGCTGGAATACAACAACTCACTGTCGGTGGTGACGGATTCGTGAAGTGGCAATACGTCGGTCAAAGTGCGTACCAGCCATTCTTGGCTTTCCTCTAATTTTAGGACGCGTCCAAGACTACGACGAACATCAGACACAACATTTGTGAATGAGGCATCTTGTACATTGACCTCCCAAAGAGCTGTCCGTGCAGCACTTCTGGATTGTCTAGTTCGGTGCGTCGTCAACCACGCCAGCAACTCAACTGATTTCGATTTTTCAAATCGAATCGGCTTGCCGTCGCGGGTCATCACCTCAACCGGACCAAGCAAGCGAACAATAACTTTCCAATCTTTTGGTGGCGCGAACTGATCGATGACTGCCGGAACGGTGGTTGGAAGTGAAGATTCACTGACCAGTCTCGAAACTGCGTTACGCTCCTCCATCGAGATTCCGTAGAGAGAAACCACCTGCTGCGTGGGTTGAATTATCCAACCAAGTTGTGTGCGCATCAACGCCACATCTGCATCTACGTCGGTCGATGCGGTTACGACGCAACAACCTAACTCGCGTATGTAATTCACTAACGTCATTGGGATCTGCTCGGCTGAACATACAATCGTCGAACGAAATGATCCATTGGGTTGGACTTGTCCAACCAAGTCCTCCGCAGAATTTACAGTTGATAAGTGCTTAGCGACAATGAGTTCAGTCTCAACAAAACCAAAGGCAACGACATTTGTACCAGATCCCAATGTCTCAAGAATGATCGAATTAGCAAGGTGTACGAGCACGCCATGCGATCGACCATTCTCGTCTGGATTGACTGAAATAACTTCGCCAGACGCGAGTGTCAACAGAACTATCTCGCCTTGTAAAATGCCAAGCGGAACGCAACACAGCGAAGGTGCAACAACTTTGAATTTGGATCGTTGAATTACAGCACGTGGTGTTGAGTTTGGTCGCCACGACGCGAGGATCGGTGAAAGATCATCCTCAATCAGGGCGCTCATTGCACTTCGAATGTCATCACAGGAAGTAGCAATCGAGGCGAGTTTCAATTCCTTCAAGGTCGTTTGAGACTTTTGCGAAAGAGCCTGAGCCTGTGAGTGAGGAGCGGAATTTCGAAGAATATTATTGCGGCGGGATTGAATATATTGAAACATCCCCGTAACGAGCACAGTAGATGTTGATAACCCGAGCGGTGTCGACGATGAGTTACCGAATGAATCGATTTCGGCTTGTGGTTTTGCCAGTTTTGAGTCGTCACGAGCGACATCGTTCGAATTGACAATTTTGACTGTTGCGGCCACCGTTGCATGATTTGCTATCAGCAATGACCAGACTGCCGCCGCACACATGGCGGTCCAGCGTCGAAAACCAAATGAATGTCTTGATCCAATTGTGAAGTGTCGCAATCGCCACAAATCGTGCACGAATGCGATCATGCCGTAAATCCAAGTTAACCACAGCAATGTACTTGCCAAATAGAGAGCGCAGCTCTCCCAGTTGCCAACAAGCAGATCGGACTTGAGCCCAATCAGACTTGCCAGCGGTGTGATTTCCCAGAAAATTAGCGTGGTCGGAATCCCTACGGCAAAGATAATCCAAGCGACCACTGAACGAACTCGTTTCATGGACCGTCCGCCGGAGTTGCACTACGTTGAGCAGACAATGTCTTTTCTTTTACTCCAAAGAGACCCAACAGTGTCATCGGAATGACTCGCCTAACCTTGACAGTCACACTGTTGTCCTGAACATAAACGTCGCCATTAAGACCGTGGCCGACTAAAAACTCTTCGGCGGCGATCATGGCTCGGGATTCATCGATTTCTAGCGACCCACTTCGCAATGAAGCAATTTCTTGAGCCCCAGCCCGTGCGGCATTCTCAGCCTGATCTCCGAGTTCAATTTTCGCTGCCACGAGGCGACCTCCGTCAACCGCTAATCCGGCGCACGCGATAAACGTCATCGCCAGTAATACGACCAATGCCGTGATCGATCCCTCCTCACCGTTTCGGGTTCGGTCAACCACGACTAGTCCACTCTCCAGCGATCAATAATCTCTGTTGATTCTGCTTCTACATGTCGCTCACCTAGGCCTAATAAGTCAAGGCCTTGATGATTGACCACGCAGTTCAGCGATACGGTGACACTTCGAGATAATTCAGACTCGGAGAGCGTCAGTTCAACGTAAGTATTGGTGCACCCGACTCCATTATTAGAAAGATCTTCGCGGGCCACACGTTCAGCGACTGAATGCATCGAGTTCGGATGGACCATCGACGCGGCTCGCGCCGCCTGATCGGCTGCATGGCGTACGTCAATAAGTGATTCGCCATTTCTTCCCGCAACCACAACGAAAAGCACAAGAGTCATCAATACCGGTGTGAGCAGTATTAGTTCAACTGTCGCACTACCTTTTTCGGTTTTCATCGTTCGTTCTCAGGAACGAAACGTTCGCGAGGTTCAATTACTGTTCGTGAAACATTCAAATTAAAAAATGGCGCAACCTGAGGTACGCGAAGTTTCACGGTGACTCTCACTAGGTCATCGGCAATCGTCGCTTGCGGTTCACTGGCAAGTTGTGCTGACAATTCAGCCGAGGATCGCACCGCCGCATCGAGAGCGGCGATGACTCCACCGTTCATTGCTGCGCCAGCAGTTGCTCCCCGGGCGGCACTCGCCGATGCGAGATGTGCGGTATGTATATAGATAGCACCTTGGACAGCCATGAGAACGAGAGATAAGACGATCGGGATGGCAAGCACGACCTGGGTCGTGGTCTCACCTGATTCTGGGTCGCTTGCGCGGCCAATTCTCGTTCTCATGGCGTCTCCGAGAAACACTCAGCCGAGGTCTAGTGAATCGGCCTTATCGCGAACTCGCGAAGTGATGGTCGCCCCAACCACGATTGCGAGTGCAATGAGTGCCGCTGCCATGACAACGGTGGTCGCGCTCACCTCTCCGCAATCGACATCTTTTTCTGCCGATGCCGTAAATCGAATCCAGTAGAACTGCCATATTTGCTGTAGTGATGTCATTTCAATTTCCCTTCTTGGTAATGGAACTATTTTCATGCTCAAGACTGCGTGTCGGATTACAACTTTGAAGTCATAGACCTCCAAGGACTGTGGTTACGGCGGGGTAACCGATCAGCGCGATAAAGGAAATAAAGAGCACCACCATCGGAATTCCCATTCGTTCGGTGGACGCCTGTGCTTGGGCTTCAATTTCGCCCATTTGTCGATACCGCAACGAGTCTGCCTTTGCAGTCAGCGACATACGGATGCGAGCACCATGTTCTCCAGCTAGTTGAACGCTTCCAGCAACTTCAATGACTTCTGGCAGATTGAATCGGTTCCCGAGAGAGGCGAGTTCACTCCATGGCGATCGCCGACCACTACGCGCACGAATAAGTGCACGACGGATTTCATCGAATGCCCAGCCATCTCCGGCATCTGCAGCCGCGACAAGTGCCGTCTCGGTCCCAGCACCACCGGCAAGCAAAACATTGGTGAGATCGAGATAACTTGAAAACGCATGGAGGAAATTCCGCCGTCGCGTGTTGGCCGATGTACGAAGCAAATGATCAGGAAGAACAAATCCGACCGCGGCTCCAAGAGCGGCGGCAATAATTGATCCCCCAAGGGGGATGGCAATCTTGAATTCGGCAAGAAGTGTCAATGCGATAGTAATGAACGCAATGCAACAAAGGGAACTGACCAATTTGCGAATCACCATACTGGACGCGACTCTATTCATGATTTCCAAATCGGCGCGATGGCGGATTCCGGTTCGTCTGTTTAACCAGGCCCGACTTTGCAAACTAATCCGACCAGAAGTGCCAATGAACGCGCCGAGTTGATGAGGGTAGGCGATCAGCCAAAATCCAAATCCTATAATTCCGCCGTACAGCATCGCGTGAGTCATCGCAAAACTACTGTTCGTCTACGTATGAATCGCTCGGGAGTTTCTATTCGAGACATGTTGTGCATCATGAACAATGCGACCGCGAATCCAACCAGAATTACGCCGAGTATGAATTGTCCAGAAACGCTTGAATATGGTTGGAGATACTCACGGTTAAATATGAACAGTCCGCCAACGAATAACGAAACTACCGTTGTGATGATCCGCACCGCGCTTCGAGTCCTGGCTCTTCCGACCCATACTCGAGTCCGCATTCTTCCTTCGTCGCGGGCACACTGGGCAAGATGTCCCAGGAGTAAACCGATATCACGAGCCTGATGCTGCGATGCGGTGACCAAAGCCGCTGTCACGAAGTCTGCAGTGGGATGATCAACATCTTCGGCAAAGCGCCGAAGCCCATCGGAAAGCGATCCGTAAGTGATAAAAATGCTCAAGCGTTCGACTGCTGGCGCTATTGCCAAGGGAGCAAGTGGTGCTGTTGCAATAATTACTTGCTCGAGACCATGTGATCCAGCAAGCGTGTCACGCAACTGTTCCGTCCAAGAAGCGACTGCCTCTACGATGACTTGCTCGTCGCGACGGTGTGCCGGTCTTGCTCCAATTCCAGGAACGAGACTTATGACTACACAAGCGACTAAACCAACAATGATCCATCCAGAGAGAAAGTAGATAATGCCGCCAACGCATGGTGCAATCAGAAGCGATGGTCGAACTCGACGCTTCGCATACTTTTGGGTAGTTGAGATCGATGACAGTAGTTGCTCGCCGCGCGCACCAATTAGCGATATAAGGCAGCCAAGACCAGCAACGGCCCCGCACAACGCGATCAGAAGTGCGTTCAACGCGGCATCCGCCAGTGTGGCGTGGGGTCGAAGCCGTGCTCACGCAAAAGCATTTGCGTAGATTCACGTATTGGATAGGCCGGTAAAGCGATTGAATCGGATCCAGCTTGAAATACTTCGTTTGAGATTATGTTGACGCCATCGCTATCAATAACCTCGCGAACTGATGTGATTCGTCGGGTTCGATGAGAATTATCAATGAAAACAACGAAATGAACCGCACTTGAAATCAATAAATTCACGGTCTCGATTGGTAATCCGGTGGATGCCATCGAAACATACGCTGCAAGTTTCGGAAACACGGACCTCGTGCTATCGGCATGCATTGTGCACATTGAACCGTTATTGCCCTGACCCATTGCCAGTAGCATCGGAAATGCTTCGGCTCCTCGAACTTCACCCACGATGACTCGATCCGGATCCATTCTTAGAGCCATACGAGTCAGATCGGCAAGGGTGATTTCGCCTTGTCCTTCTATGTTGGCCGGGCGTGATTGAAGTGCATCATGATCCGGGTGTAGTTGCTCAAATCGATCCAAACCAAGTTCGTAGGCGTCTTCAATTGTCACAAGTCTCTCGACAGGTTGTATTTCATTGATTAGTGCACGCAACAGGGTCGTCTTTCCAGATCCGGTTCCGCCAGCAATAACAATGTTGCGTCTGGCACGTACCGCAGCGGCAAGGAACTCCTGGAGTGCATTTGAGAACATCCCGCACAGGTGCAATTCTTTGAGCGACGAAATGTCGAAGCGATGACGACGGATCACCAAACTTGGGCGCGAAGAGACTTCCATCGTCGCAAATAGACGCGAGCCATCTGGTAACTGAAGGTTTAGTTCCGGGTTTCCGGCATCGAAACGCCGTTCGGTGCTTCCCATGCGAGTTCCAGCGCGCCGAATTAGATCGATGAGTTCACTGTCGGTGTCAACCACAGGTGGTCGTTGTTCACGGGAACCATCTAGCAACTTCACCCAAACTGGGGCGCATCCACGAACATGGATATCACTCACATCCGGGTCATCGAGCAATGGTTGGAGGCGCCCAAGCCCAAGCACTTGTGCGATAACGGCGTTTGAAAGCTGTTGTTCTTCGATTGAAGTTAATACAGCACGTGCCTCCGCACGTCGGGCACCACTCAACCGGGCGAGTTCAACCCGCACGGCACTGCGGGCGAGATCATGCTCGTCCGCCGAATTTGGTTCACAGTCACCAATCGTGCGACGAGCAATGCGATCGTCGGCGAGTAACTCACTTACACGTGTGGCAAGTGCACCGACTAGTCCGATCTCATGAGATTCAACACCACGCTGAGCAGTCGCAGCCAGCAATGTCATGGACGACTCATTTCAATTGAGTTGCCGACAAGCACAATGTGTATTCGTCCGGCACCAGCAACGGCCATTGCCAGTTCTAGCGGCCCTCTTAGAGTAACGACTGCCTGATCCGAGTAGTCCTCTGGAAATTGAATCGACCATACCTTCACCACACCTTCAAACATTTGAGGAGGTGTTGACGCGCTCATTGTGATTTCCGGTGCCAACACCACTCGAACAAGATCACCTGGGGCAATTTCGCTGGGGAAGTTACCTACTTCCACCGGTGCAGATGTCAAAGCTTCGGATGATGCCAGAGGACTGTTGGCAGTCACCATATGTGTTGACATCGGAACATGACCGTCAACATCTACAGCGACTGTCTTGCCCACCAATGACTGTGCTTCCAAACCACTGACAAAGAAACGGGCAGCGCCACTTGGCATTTCTGTGGCCACCAGATCAGAAGGTGAAATGACTTGGCCTCGATGCAATTTGTGTGCACTGGACACAACCGTGACAGATTCCGTGCCACTCCGATACATCATCAGCGCACCAAATGCTCCGCCAACAACTAGGACTAATCCGAGTGCCATTTCTGGAACGCGCCGCCTTCTTTCGCTGACTTGATCGAGATCGTCAGGTAACTCGCGTCTTACTTCCATATTTCGTCCCCTTGACCTCGAATCAATCCGCCGACTGGTGCGATGTGTAATTTTTTACGAGTCAAGTGCCGAAAATACCTGGCGCGCCACTCGTGCTCAAATATTTTTCAAATTACAATGATGAAATTATTGACATCTTTGTTTGGTTCTGCGGAAGGAGTACCGTTGAGACATGTCCGTACAATCTTTGCCTCAATCATCCAATCCTTTTTTGAGCGGAAATCTCGCACCAGTTGATGTAGAGACCACCGCTTTTGATTTAGCCGTGACAGGTCAAATTCCGCTCGAATTGAATGGCCGTTACTTACGCAATGGTCCAAACCCGATGAGTGACATTGACCCGGACAATCACCATTGGTTCATCGGCGACGGAATGGTTCATGGAATTCGGCTACGCGATGGAAAAGCCGAGTGGTACCGAAACCGCTGGGTGCGAAGTGCAAAAGTTGCTCAGGCACTTGGGGAAACCGCACCACCGACGGACTGGCCCGCGGGCCATGCCGATGTTGCCGCTAACACCAATGTGATCGGACACGCCGGAAAAACATTTGCGATTGTCGAAGCAGGTGGCCCGCCAATTGAACTTGGATTCGAGCTTGACACGATTCGCGCGAGCAACTTTGATGGAACTTTGCCCCAAGCATTTTCTGCCCACCCTAAACGCGACCCCCACACAGGTGAACTCCATGTGATGGCCTACTGGTTTGGATGGGGAAATCAGGTTCAGTATCTCGTCGTTGATACCAGCGGCAAGGTGCGTAAAACGGTTGATGTTCCACTCCCAGGATCACCGATGTTGCATGACATTGCTTTCACTGAAAAGTACGTGCTTGTATTCGACCTGCCGTGCGTTTTCAATCTTGAGTTGGCAATGGGGGGTGAAAGATTTCCTTACCGTTGGGACAATAAATACCAGGCTCGAATCGGACTGTTACCGCGGGAAGGTAGCGCAGGTGATATCACATGGTGCGCCATAGATCCGTGTTACATATTTCATCCGATGAACGCCTACGACGCCGCCGATGGAACAGTCGTTCTCGATGCGGTACGCCATAACAAAATGTTTGCATCCGAGACACGCGGACCAAATGAAGGTGCACCAACGCTGGACCAATGGATACTCAATCCGATATCCGGAGCGGCTCGGCAAAGCCGCCTCGATGACCGTCCGATGGAGTTTCCGCGCATAGATGAACGCCTCATTGGAAGTAAGAACAGATTTGGCTACGGCGCTGGCGTTCGGGGCGACTTCATCCAGGACGTATTGATCAAACATGATTTGACTTCGGCGACAAGCGAAGTTCGAAATGATGGCATGTACTTCGGCTATGGAGAACCAGTGTTTGTCCCCCGTTCGGAAAACGCCGCCGAAGACGACGGTTGGGTCATGGCGCTGCGTCACAATCTTGCCACCAATCTTTCTGAATTGGTCATCCTTGACAGTCAAGCCTTCACTGACGAGCCTGTTGCCGTCATCCACCTGCCGGCACGAGTCCCCAATGGGTTTCACGGCAACTGGATTCCGATTAATCAATAGCACTCGGCACCAGCCCACATGCCGATACCGGTCAAGTGCAACAATGGGTCGATGAATTTCAGCACGTCGCTTCCTGATAAAGAACGATCCCTGTGGCGGAAGTGGCTAGCGCTTGCAACAGTGTTCTATACCGTGACGATCTTCGCCCGGAGTTGGAATGCAATAGATCGATTTCCAAGCGATCCTGGATATGACTACTTTTTGGATGCCGTTAACAAAAGTCCAGCGGTCTTGTTTTCAAGATCAGAGCCTTATTTGCATGTGCTTCCCCGACTCTTTGCTGAAGTTGTGGTGTGGTTCCCAGTCGAGTGGCACGCGATTATGTCCGCCATTCTTGTCAACATGTTGTGGGTTGCCTGCGGATTATTTGTTGCTGCCGTGACCTATCTCGAAACGGGAAGTCATAAATTTGCGTCGCTTTGTGGGCTGATATTGCCCATTGTCCCGGTCGCGATGGAGAGTTCGTTAGTAAATATCGGCAACGTAAAATGGCCAGTGACGGTTGCGGTATTTGTAGCCTGTTGCTCTCAACGTGTGCTACATAATTATTCGCGGTGGCTTGCAGCAGGACTGTTTCTGCTGGGTCTTAGTAATCCCCTTGCAATTGTCGCGGCGATACCTCTGTTACTTCAGGTGCTAACGAAGGTAGGCCAGACCCGCCGCGGTGCAGTCAAAAATCTCGTTACATTGTTCGCAACTCTTCTGATTCAACTTTCGATAGTTGGAATCTCAGCCGCATCCAAGGGCCGAGGGGACTCACGGATACTCGCTCTGGCCGACTTAGGACCATTTTGGATGTTTGGTCTCCTATCCCCGGCATGTTTGGCGATAGTTGTCATTGCCATAGGTATGAGTCCTCAATTTCGGAAATCTTCACAGTATTACTTCTGGTCTTTGCTGGCTGTGACAGCATTCTTTCTCTCACTTACAAGTTATATTTTTGGAGGAATTGCGGACAGATACTTTGTCGCACCTATGACTCTTTCGTGGTTAGCGAGTGCGCTGCTTCTTCGGCAAATGATTGTCACAGTTCCCCGGGTAGGGAAACTATTGATTCTGACCGCTCTATTGCTTTTTGCAATACCTACAGTCAAATGGTTTCGTGCAGGCTGGTACCTCACGAGTGGAAGAACGTGGAGTGAACAGATTTATGATGCACGTCAACTTTGCAATACAAGTAAGACACTCGACTTCGAAGTTTCATTTTCGCCTCTTAGAACTGAACGACTTGAATGCACATACCTGAACGAGCACGAATAGTGAGAACTGATGAGTTCATCTTGGGTGATAAATACCTTACGGAGATCTATCAGTATCTCTACGGACGTTTGGGAGACATGATCGAGGATCGACATGACGACGGAGTAATCATTGAAATCGGATCTGGACCTGGCCTTGTAAAGTATTTTATAAAAGGGGTCGTTACAACCGATATTGATGGAACTGTAAGCCCTGATCTTTGCCTTGACGCAGCATGCCTGCCATTTCCTGATGGGTCAATTGCTGGAATTTTGATGAAGGATTCTCTACATCACTTGCCAGACGTAGAGAGATTTCTGGATGAAGCACAGCGAGTTCTCATTGATGAAGGTGTGATCGCGATCATCGACCCGTATTGGGGATTTCTTGCACGGTTTGTCTATAAGTACATCCATCAGGAAAAATACGACGCCTATAGTCCAACGTGGTCGTTTGATTCGTCCTCGCCGTGGGATAGCAACCAGGCTCTCAGTTATTTAATTTTGAGACGAGACAGAGACAAACTAAAACAGCAGTGGCCGAATCTCAAAGTTGAAGAGCATCGTCCATTGCTCGGTCCCAGTTTCCTGTTATCAGGCGGGATATCGCGTCGTACATCCATACCGGGCAGTTGGCTGAAGAAACTTTTCGCGTGGGAAAACCGGCGTGGAAAATGGTTCAATCCCTTTCGATTTGAATACCTTTATTGCATCACAAAGCAATCAGTGGTTCCTAAATGAGATACATCAAGGCAGAAGTTGTGCGACTCATCCAAAGAGTTATAGTCCCAAACTCACGAATACTTGACATTGGGTGCGGAGATGGTGGGATACTGCATCAGTTACAAGCCGCAAATGCGCATGGTATTGACATTGATCACGACGCGATCACGAAGGCGCGCGACTCGATCCCGAATTTTACCTTTGTGACCGAATCCATCGAAGCCTTTGAGCCACCCCCAGGACAAGCCTTTGACTACATACTTTTGTCAGGGGTTGTGGAGCAACTTGAGGATATTCATTCTGTTTTCCAGAAGTTGCATTCATTTGCGGCTCGTGAAACACGCCTCGTTATCGTTTCTTATAGTCGAGTTTGGCAGCCGATCATTCGACTTGCCGAGTTGCTCCACGTACGACAAACAGACAAAACCTGGAACTGGATACCACCCAATGAAGTCGAGAATCTTCTTGAACAATCACATTTCGAGGTGGTGAGTCGTACACCCGGAATTCTGATCCCAATAAAAATCCCTCTGCTCAGTCGGAACGTAAATCGTTGGCTTGCTCCTCTTCCCCTCTTTCGCGCCTTTGCTGCCGTCACTGTGACTGTCGCACGTAGTTGCAGCCGGTCAGTTATCTCCAAGAACAATCCCATAGTCAGTGTGGTTGTTGCGGCGCGAAATGAATCTGGAAATATTCGTGAACTCGTACGACGCCTCCCAGTCATGAGTGAAAACCAAGAACTGATCTTTGTTGAGGGCAACTCGCTCGATGAAACATGGGCCGAGATAAATTCGGTCATCTCGGAATCTCTGGGGTTGGTTCGTAGCATTCGCCTTCACGCAATTAAGCAACCTGGAATCGGCAAGGGAGATGCAGTTCGTGCTGGATTTCAGATTGCAAGAGGCGACATTTTGATTGTCTTAGATGCGGATCTATCGGTACCACCTGAAGAACTACCAAGATTCATTGAAAGTCTCCAAAATGGAGTGTGCGAATTCGCAAATGGATCCCGCCTGCTCTATCCCATGGAGCGACATGCAATGCAATTTTTGAATATTGTCGGAAATCGTTTATTTGGAATCGCGTTTACATTTCTCTTAGGTCAGCAAGTGCGCGATACTCTTTGTGGGACGAAAGCACTATGGACAAGCGACTACCAGAAGATTGTTTCAAATCGCTCGCATTTCGGTGATTTTGATCCATTTGGTGATTTTGATTTGCTATTTGGAGCGTCGCGACTCAATATGCGAATTCGGGATGTGCCGGTTCATTACAAGGAACGTACCTATGGCGCAACCAACATCTCGCGATTTCGGCACGGAGCCCTCCTGATTCGGATGACCCTGATAGCGGCACGACGATTGCGATTTGTCTAGCCTGTTGGCTTTGACAGCATTGGAAAATCGATTCCTTGGGCGCAACCAGCCGTATCCTGAATGACACGATGAAGATCTCGGCTTTAACCTCTCCCCCCGATGTGCTTCCAACAGCCAATGACACTTGCTGGTGCGGTAGCGGTCGTAAGTACAAGCGCTGCCACAAGCCTCTTGAGGGTCGTGTCGTCGCTGGAACGGTGAGTCCACGTCGCGAAGTGCCGACGCACATCCAACGTCCGCCGTATGCCGAGACTGGGCAAGTAAATCGCTGGAACGAATCGGCGGTGAAGTCGGCTGATGTCATTGCTCGGATGCGCGTTGCCGGCGCGATTGCTGCCGAAGTTCTGCAACTTGCCGGCCAAGCCGTGAGACCAGGTATCACGACCGATGAAATTGATGCCTACGTTCATCGACTTTGCATCGAACGAAATGCCTATCCCAGTCCTCTGAATTATTCCGGATACCCCAAAAGTGTTTGCACTTCAGTCAATGAAGTAATTTGTCACGGAATCCCTGACTCTCGGATTCTCCTAGATGGGGACATCATCAATTTGGATGTCACCTGCTACATCGGCGGGGTTCACGGTGACACCAACGCCACTTTCTCGGTTGGGGATGTCGATGATGAGAGCAAGCATTTGATTCGTGTAACTGAGGAATGCATTTGGCGGGGAATCGAATCAGTTCAACCGGGTCGACCACTCAGTGACATTGGCAAAGCCATTGAAAATCGGGCCAAGTCAGACAAACTAGGCGTTGTGAGATCCTTCATCGGACACGGAATCGGCGAGCAGTTTCACACCGATGTTCAAATTCTTCACTATTTCGATGCGCGCAACAACACAATTATGCGACCAGGAATGACATTTACGATTGAACCGATGATCACACTGGGCACATGGCAGCACCGCATGTGGGACGACGAATGGACGGCCGTGACAGCGGATGGAAAGCGCACCGCTCAATTCGAACATACGATCTTGGTCACCGAAACTGGGGCTGATGTACTAACAGGCGGTGTTGGGGCAGTGTCGGCCAAGGCCCCGTGGTTGCGTTAATTCCAATTTGTGATTGATGCAGCAGATGCCGATCGGTACGAGCGCTTTGACCGAGGTGAATGGGCAAAACTTCGGGCACAAACTCCTCTCACGTTGAGTGAGAGTGATTTGGATGAACTTCGCGGAATAAACGATCGCATCGATCTTGATGAGGTCGTTGCCGTCTATTTACCTCTCACTCGGCTACTCAATTTGTACGTGAGTGCTACTCAAAACCTGCACCGAGTTTCGTCAACATTTCTCGGCACGCTTGCCCCGAAAATGCCATACGTGATTGGTATCGCCGGAAGCGTGGCGGTCGGTAAAAGCACATCTGCTCGCATTCTTCAAGCTCTACTCACTCACTGGCCTGAGCACCCCCGGGTTGAACTCATCACTACCGACGGCTTTCTGTTTCCCAATGCCACCTTGGAAGCACGTGGAATCATGAATCGAAAAGGGTTCCCCGAAAGTTATGACACCAGGCTGTTGCTTCAGTTCTTACGCAATGTGAAGGCCGGAAATGCTGAAGTCTCGGCACCTGTCTATAGCCACATAGTGTACGACATCATTGAAGGTGAAACTGAAGTGGTTCGCCAACCCGACATTTTGATCATTGAGGGACTAAATGTTTTACAAGTAGGTTCTGAAGCGTCCGAATTTGTGTCGGATTATTTTGACTTTTCAATTTATATCGATGCCGCTGAATCAGATATCGAGAATTGGTATGTGGAACGATTCCTTGCTTTACGACAAACTGTCTTCAAGAACCCAGAAAGTTTCTTCGCCCACTTTGTTCATTTGTCGGAAATAGAGGCTGTTGAAGTGGCGCGTAATATTTGGCGCGAAATCAACGGGAGGAATTTGCACGACAATATCGCCCCCACACGTTTGCGTGCTTCACTCGTACTTCATAAGCAAGCGGATCATCGTATTTCTGAAGTTCATCTGCGGAAGTTGTAACCAACGCTCCTAGCGATGCAATGCGTTGAGATAGTTGTACACCGTAATTCGTGACACTCCCATAGCATCAGCGACGTCTTCAACCGCGCGACGCAAAATGAATGCACCTCGCTCATCGAGCAAGCGAATTGCAACTTGCTTGTTGTGACGAGACAATGCAGCCAGTCGTCCCCCAAGTTCGCGTTCGACACTTTCAATCAAACGATCAAGCGCACCGTGGAGCAGCGGCAATCGCACTCCAGCGATCGTTACCCCTTCCCAGACAACCGGAATATCTGCACTCTGAATATTGTCGGCAGCAATAATCTGCGCACCAATTGCCGCGACAATCGGCTGGAGCGCAGTGAGCAATGGTTGAAAAGTTTCATTCACGACTTGTCACCAATCGAGCCAACCGCGATGCTCACATATGTTGCGCCATTGTCGTACGCCGCCTTCATCAAGTCGGCAATCACAAGTGGCATCAGTTCTTGGGAGACCGAAAACGAGGATCCAAATGGACCGAATTCAACGAATACGCCATGTGATTCAACTGCTGCTACAGCGGCGGTGACATGGGGACCAGGTGCACCCGCAACAAATGGTTCGATCGTGAATTCAACGGTGAGCATTGGCATTTCCTTTCACTGACGTTCTCCACCATCGTAAGCACTGGCCGACCAAAAATCCCCAAGGTATGGGAGAACTAGGGCCAAACTGTCCGGCACAAATTGAAACTGATTAATCATCTGGGCAAATTGGGGCGGCGTGACAAATCTGGTTTCCTCTACTTCACCATCACGAAAGATGAACGGACCGTTAGATCGCAGACGGAAACACCGACCAATGAGATTGACCGATGAATCGTGGTACTCCCCGTCACACAGATATTCAAGCAACACTTCGCTGATTCCAATTTCTTCATTGAGTTCGCGCTTGGCTCCAACTTCATATGTTTCGTCTCCGACAATTACTCCGCCGACGGCGATATCCCACCAACCTGGCCACATATCTTTGGACTTGGAGCGACGATGTACCAGTAGACATCCATTTTCAGACTGGACAGCCACGAACACCGCACGATGACAAAGATTTCGGGCCCGCATCTCGGCTCGGGACACCATTGCCAGAACCACGCCATTCGCATCGACATGCTGGATCTGTTCCGCATCGGGCGTGGACATGCCCCCGTGCCTACCATGGGTCATGGCCACAACACCAAAAACTGCCCCAGCAACCGAGCGTCATGGCTCAACTACGGGTATCCGTGAACATTCAGCGGGTCTCCTCGGACGAGCTCGCGAACTTCGACGAGATCTCCATCGCTGGCCAGAAATCGGACTTGATCTCCCCAAGACCCGTGAACGATTGCTCAGCGAACTGGAAGGTTTGCCACTTGCAATCACGTTGCACAAAACAACAAGTGGAGTTGCAGCGCTGCTTACCGGTGACAAACCGGGCCCAACCGTCATGCTTCGCGGAGATATGGACGCTCTACCGATGCCCGAAGACACGGGACTGGATTTTGCGTCTCGCGTCGACAATTGCATGCATGCATGCGGTCATGACACACACGTGGCAATGCTTGCGGGAGCGGCCCGAATGCTCAGCGAACGCAAGGCCGATTTGCCTGGTCGGGTTCTGTTCATGTTTCAACCTGGCGAAGAGGGATATGGCGGCGCCGAGTACATGCTCGATGAAGGACTGCTTGATGTTCCGCTGCGACAAGATGGGACATCATCTCCGATCGTCGCTGCTTATGCCATTCACATAACCTCCTCGCAGCACTCAGGATTCATTGAGACGCGAGGTGGCCCAATCATGGCCTCAAGTGATCGCCTCGAAATCGTTGTCAAAGGTAAAGGTGGCCACGCTTCGGAACCATTCCGCACTCTCGACCCCGTGCCAGTCGCATGCGAAATTGTCCAAGCATTGCAAATGTTGGTCACTCGGCGGATCGATATTTTTGATCCGACCGTGATCACGATTACAAAACTTATTTCCGGGACTGCCTACAACGTCATCCCCGAAGTGGCCAGAGTTGAAGGCACCATTCGTGCTCTCAGCGACAGGACTCGGCGCAAAGTGCACGACGGAATCCGACGCGTAGCCGAGGGAATCGCCGCCGCCCACGACATGAGCGCCGAAGTAATCATCGAACTTGGGTATCCCGTTACCGTCAATGATTCCCCATCGGCCGACTTCGCCCTCGACGTGGCTAGCAGCATTGTCGGTGTTGAAAAGACGGTACGAATGCCAACTCCGATCATGGGCGCGGAGGACTTTAGTTATGTGCTGGAAAAATTGCCGGGGGCGATGGTATTTCTTGGCGGGACTCCAGCGGGTATGGACCCTTCAAAGGCGCCACCAAATCACTCCAATCGGGTGATGTTTGATGAAGACGCAATGTCCACAGGTATCGCGTTGTATTCAGCAATGGCATTGCGCACGCTTGGTGTCATGCTCGATTAGACGCGACATTTCGTTGCCTCTCCGGTCGTCCGATCATGTCTGAGTCAGTTGCTTCGAGGCCCCTCGACGGTGTGCGGGTGCTGGATTTCACACGGGTGCTATCCGGTCCTCATGCCACTCGGATGCTTGCCGATCTTGGTGCTGATGTGATCAAGGTTGAGCCACCAACAGGCGACCTTACGCGCTTCACCAACCCACGCGTTAACTCGCTGTCGACCTACTTCATTCAACAAAACACGGGAAAACGAAACATATCTCTCGATATGACAAAACCGGAAGCCGTGGAACTATTGCAACGACTCAGTGCTTGCTGTGACATCGTCGTTGAAAACTTTCGACCAGGGGTGATGAAGCGACTGGGTCTTGATTACGAGACACTGACCAAGGCTCACCCGCGTCTCATCTATGCATCGATCACGGGATATGGCTCAACGGGGCCATGGATGGATCGACGTGCATATGCGCCAGTGATTAACGCTGAGACTGGAATCACCAAGCATCAAGGTGATGTTCGAGATGGCCATTATGCAAACGACCCACACAGCCACGGTGATGTGTACACGGCGATTGAATCGGCAGCCGCAATTTTGGCGGCGCTCTATCAGCGCACAAGCACTGGACGAGGTCAGTACATCGACATCTCGATGGCTGAAACCATGCTTTACGTGAATGAACATGCCCATGATCAACTTTGGGATCAAGAAGTCGAACCTGGCTGGATTAGATCATTCCAACCTGCCGATTATCCGATTCTTACTGTGGCGGACGGAACCGTCGTAGTGGTAAGTGGGCATCCCGCCGAAAAGGGCACATTCGAGCTTTATCTGGCGGCGATGGAAATGGAGTACCTGCGTAACGATCCCCGGTTTATTGATGTTGAGCTTCGGCTCACAAATCTCGATCAGTTGCAGGAGATTTTTCGCAACTGGGCGATTGGTGTGCCAAACGCCGACGAATTGGAGCGACGTTTGGCCAAGCATCAACTTGCAATGGGGCGTCTACGCAGTACAAGTGAAATTGCAGCGACCGATTGGGCTCATGAAAGAAATGCCATCATTCATGTTTCGGATCGCGGAACAGGCACGATTCGTATTCCAAATAGTCCATGGCATTTTTCTGGCTCCGACACTTCGGTACGCGGGGAACCAAAGTATCGCGGTGAAGACAACCGAACGGTGTTTCGTGAACTTCTCAACTTGACCGACCAAGAGATCACTCAGCTGGAAGACAAGGAGATTATTGTCTCGCGACTTCCGCGGAGTTGATGTGAGTTGACTAGCGACCCGAGTGGCCAAAACCGCCGCCGCGATCGTTGCCATCGAGATCGTCGACCGCCACCCATTGCACAGACTCGGTACGCTGAATGAGTAGTTGAGCAATTCGATCGCCTCGCTTCACCGAATACGAGATCGTCGGGTCAGTATTGATTATCACGACCTGTAATTCACCGCGATAACCACTATCAATGACTCCAGGGGTATTGACAAGGGTGACTCCGTGTTTGTGCGCCAGTCCACTACGCGGAACAACTAAACCGACATATCCATCTGGAATCGCAATGGCAATACCTGTAGGCACAAGAACTCGACCACCGGCAGGGGCAATCACTACGTCTTGGCGCGCAAAGAGATCTACTCCGGCATCGCCGATATGTGCAGTTGCCGGCAATGGCAAATCGGGGTCAAGTTGGCGAACATCAATTTGCACCACCCGTTGACTTTAGACGGCACATCGATTGGGGCCGTATAAGGCGTAGATTCGTGGGGTGCTTGTGTGGATGGACTTGGAGATGACGGGCCTAGACCCGGCCATCGATGTCATTGTCGAAATCGCGACAATAGTTACCGATGACAATCTTAAAATCATCGCCGAAGGTCCAGACCTCGTCATTCATCAATCCGCCGAAGTAATGGCCGCGATGGATCCGTTCGTCGTCGAAATGCACACTAAATCCGGTCTGCTCGTCGCTATCGCGGCTTCGACGATCACATTGGAAGAAGCAGGACAGCAAACTCTGGATTTCATCAAACTTCACGTGCCAGATCCCAGGTCAGTACCACTGTGCGGAAACTCAATCGGTACCGATCGACGATTTCTCGCCAAGTATCTTCCTGATATTGAAAATTACCTCCACTATCGAAGTGTCGATGTCTCCAGTATTAAGGAACTGGCCAAGCGTTGGTATCCAAAAATCGGCCTAGATCGAACGTCAAAGAGTGGACTACACCGCGCCCTTGACGATGTGAAGGAAAGTGTTCGTGAGTTGAGCTTCTATCGCGACAATTTTTTTGTTCCTCCACCAACCATCAACGATACGACCGGTGCTGTGTCTGATTTGGTGATCAACGATCCTGATACCAATGAGTGAGCCGCGACCTCCTAAACAGGAACAACTTCCGGCTAGCACTGAAATAGTTGAAGTTGCACCGAATATTTTCCGCACCCAACTTCCTATTTCGTTGCCTGGACTCGGACACGTGAATATGTATGTGCTGGAGGACAAACGGGGGGTGGCAGTTATTGATCCGGGACTTCCCGGACGCGAATCGTGGAAGGCGCTCAAGGCTCGATTGCACGCCATTGGAATTCCCCTCAAGCGGGTGCATTCAATCGTCATCACGCATAGTCATCCGGATCATTTCGGGGGCGCCGCCCGTCTACGCAAGGAAACTGGTGCCGACATCATTACTCATGAGAGTTTTCGTTTGTGGTACGACCCGACCGAGCCAGACGATGTGGACATCGAAAATCCATTACCGCAACACCCAACTTGGGACAACACTCCATGGGGAGGAGACGGCTTCAAATTTTCGCTTCGCCGACGATTGTTATTTCAACTCCGTCGATCGGCTCCGACTTTGTTCCCATCTCCGCGACCAACCATCCGTCTTGCCGAAGGTGAACATATTTCACTTGCAAATCGAGAATGGGTGGCAATTCACACTCCCGGCCACACCGAGGATCATCTCTGTCTCTTTGATGCGGAGGCCGGAGTCATGTTGTGTGGTGACCATGTTTTGCCAAACATCACTCCGCACATTTCAGGAATGACAACGGCCGCCGATCCGCTAGCCGGTTTCTTTGCCTCACTAGACAAAGTTGCCGCATTCGGTTCAGAAGTGACTATCTCGCTACCAGCCCACGGCAACCCGTTTACAGATCTGGCTGGCCGTTGTGAAGTGATAAAGGAGCATCACCTGCAACGGCTCGAAAAACTGCGCCAAATATCCACGGAGTTTGCCAAGCCGGCATCCGTCACAGAATTCTCAGGTCATCTGTTTTCTGCCCGGGCTCAGGGTCCCATGGCCGACAGTGAAACATATGCCCATTTAGAGCATCTGCGGATTCGAGGCGAGTTTGACTATCACACCGACAAGGGTGTGCGCCAATACACGCACACCTGAGTTTTTTGATTTACAACGAAACGAGTTGAGTCACCGCTGCGACGACTCCACCGTCCAAGACATGACGCAAGATGACGCGATCATCAATTTGATCTTCAAATACTCGAACTGAACTACCTGGATCAATTGCTAGATGATGTTCCACCGTGGCATGAAGTGGCGCTCGGCGAGATCCATGCCGAGACAAATACTCCTCCAACGCAATCCAATACGAAGCGTTGTTCATATGTCCAACTGCATCCATGTCGGTAAATCGAACCGGCCACGGCCTGACATTCACCGAGTTCTCGTTGAGAGGCGGTAAGTGTTTGCCGATGGTTAATTTGGCGCTGACTTTTCGACCGCCACTGGCCAGGTCAACAATTGGCAAAAAGTCGCTTGGTAACGGGGTTGATCGCAGAGTCTGAAGATTCACATGAACCCACAATGCGGCCGTCTCAATCAGCGCACCAGAGGTCGAAACAATTTGTGTGCGGCGCTCGGCCCAATGTGATCCGTACCCACCGCACCACGTACGCAAATTAATGTCATCCATGTACACCGGAAACTGATGAACCCACATTTCGGTTCTGCGCACCACCCATCCATGAATGTCCGAGTATGCGCCGTCGACTGCATCGTCGTTGGCAATGTCTTGCAAATATCGAGCCGTTGCATCAAGTCGGAGACGGCCCTTTGGACTTACATCGCCGAGGCGAACCCTGCGTTCAGTGGCGAATACCCTGCCGCGAACTGGCTCAGGTATGGGATCTAGAGGTCGAGGCATCGCCCTTTGACCCTAGCCAGTATTGGATCACACAACTTTTGTGTTAAATCGCTTGCAATTGAGCACTCGGTGTGATTGCCTTCATGGTTCATGTTCAGCGCAACTTACCTCTCGGACTCCACGGCAATGGTCGTAGGCATGCGCGCATTTGGTTTTACCATTGCAATTGCCAGCATGTCACGCTGGTTTACTAATCAGGCCGCAACGGTGAAATATCTCACCAATCGACCGGCCCGACACCTCGGCAGGCACCAGACGTAAAAGATTTCACGTCGGAGAGTTCCACGAGGCCGTCGGGTAAAACCGGCGGTCTTTTTGTTTTCCCCCCAAGCTCTCCGACGTGAAGCCAATTCATCACTATTCACAAGACATAAACAGTCATAAGACAGGACAACATCATGCAAACACTTGCGACACAATCAACTTCGAATGAGTTCGACGATCAAGTTCTCGTTCTCTCACCTAAGCGGTGTAGCGACGGAAACGGCACGCTGTCGTACCTCTTCTTTTCTGACGAGTTCGTCGATGTATCTCGGGCCAAAGTAATTTGCTCCAAATGTTCATCGCGAGTTCAGTGTCTACAGGGCGCACTGGAACGTAGTGAACCATGGGGGGTATGGGGAGGTGAACTGTTGGACGAGGGTCGAATTTGTACAACGAAGCGTCCCCGGGGTCGACCGGCTACTCGCAATATTTGCCGGACAGTCGTGCAAGAGGTTCCCATTCCCGCTCACCTTGTGGCGTGACTATTACCTCGACCTTGTGATATCTGTTGGTGGGTATCGCTCAGTAGTCTGCAGTCGTGCCTACCAAAGCCCGACTCCGACTCACATCCATCATCTCAGCTCTAGTACTGAGCGTGGTCATCGGTTGGTGGTGGAGCGCCCACTCAACACCTGCCATTGATGCGGTCCTCACGACTCCTGGCATAGCCCCCTACCCGACAATTGGCACCAATGATGAATTAGCGGGCAAGACTCTCCCCACTAGCCCAATAATCTCTCTGGGCGGCACGACGATGTCGACTTCTGATTTGATTGGCACACCACTGTTGATCAATTTTTGGTTCTCCACCTGCGAACCATGTCGCCGCGAAATGCCGGTCCTCGCCACAGCACATCGCAAGTATGGGGATTCAATTCGCTTTATTGGTCTGAACATGAACGACTCAGCTTCAGTTGCTCAAGCATTTGCCAAAAAATACGACGTAGTCTACGAGATGTTCACCGAGCCGTCTGGTGCATTGGTCGCAGCGTTGGGTATTGCTACCGCCCCGTTCACCATATTTGTCACTAGCGAAGGTCGAATCGTCAATCAACATGCCGGTGAGCTCACCGAATCGACTCTTGATGCAATCATTTCTGAAGTATTTCCAGCATGACAGCGATTCAGTCGAGTCTGCTTGCGATACAAGGCAACTTTGCTTACAGCTTTTTGCTTGGGGTACTGGCAGCAGTAAACCCGTGCGGGTTTGTCTTGCTCCCCGCTTATCTATTGTATTTTTTGGGACTCGACAAATCTGACGGGAAAAGCACGCAACGTGCTTCGCTTCGTCGGGCCCTCACGGTGAGTACTGCGGTGTCGGTCGGTTTCATTGCCGTGTTTTTGGTTGTCGGTACCATTTCCCGCCTATTTACTCAGTGGCTAGAACTGAACGCAAAATATGCCGGGATTGCCATCGGAATCGCGCTCATCTTCATCGGCTTGGCGATGCTTGCGGGTTGGAAACCTCCACTGACCACACCAAACATTTCCGGAGGACGGGATCGAACTTTTCCGGCAATGTTCCTCTTTGGTGTTGCCTATGCAATTGCGTCGATTGGCTGCACGATTGGCTTTCTTACTACAGCAATCTTTGGCAGCATCGGTACTAACGGGTTCATATCTGGGGTCTTGAGCATCGGACTATATGGCGTGGGCATGGCCCTACTGGTGAGCGCGCTTACGGTCACTCTCGCCTTTGCCCAGAGCGGATTACTTAGGTTCTTGCGCGGTGGATTGCACTATGTCGACCGCCTGGCGGCAATATTTATCATTCTCACTGGCGGATATCTCACTTGGTACTGGTATCTGGCTATCTCCGAATCCACCACCAAAAATCCGATACTGCGGCGGGTTGAGAGTTGGCAAACGCAGGTGGCGACATTTCTGCAACGCCAAGGGTCACCAAAACTCGCGCTTATATTCATCATCATTGTTGGGTTCGCGTTGGTTCTCGTTGTGCAACGCCGACGCGCCCCCGAGTCGCAGCAAATAGTGAAGTGATGTTCAAACGATTGCTTGCACACCCCGGCGTTGAAGAATTTTGTGAACTTCGTAGTTCATTTGGATTTATGGCTTTCCACGGCGGTTCGCTGGAGGAACACACCGATGTAGTCGCCCGTTTGGCGGCTGAAAAGTCGGGAGCCTCATATTACGGAGTTCACCAACCACCAGATTTGAAGTGGCATATTGACTCACATAAAATTGATCCGTCGGATTCCCCCGCGCTAGCTTCCTTTATCGATCACGTGGATGTAGTGGTCACCGTTCATGGATACGGCCGCAAGGGTTTGTTCACCACACTTCTCCTCGGCGGTAGAAATCGCGAACTTGCATCGCATGTCGCTCAACACTTACGGTCTTGGCTTCCTGGATACGACATCGAACACGACCTCCAGCAAATTCCGGCTGAATTGGCCGGACAGCACCCGCTCAATCCGGTGAACTTGCCGCGTGGAGGTGGGGTGCAAATTGAACTTCCGCCACGCGTCAGGGGAAAGAGTCCATATTGGTCAAACTGGGAAGGTCCAGCCCTCACCCCGCACACTCAAGCACTCGTCGACGGGCTTGTGGCGGCAGCATCAAGCTGGCCGGCTTTAGCCAATTAGTGGAGTCAGGGAGCCAAACGCTCAATCAACCAACTCTGGGCAGCATCAACATGCGTATACCGAAATCGGTCGTGTAATCGACTTGGTCGACCTTGCCAAAATTCAAATTGGGTCGGCAACAATCGCCAACCGCCCCAGGTTGGGGGACGCGGCACGGACTCATCCTTGAATTGGTCGTTGAATTGGGAAACTCGTCGCTCCAGGAATGCACGATCCGGAATCACTTGCGACTGTGGTGATGCCCAAGCACCAATTTGAGACTCTCGCGGACGGGAAGAAAAGTATTCGTCACTATTGTCATCGGAGACTTTTTCCACTACACCGCGAATACGAATTTGTCGATGAAGGTCTAGCCAAGCAAAAACCGCGGCGGCTGCTGCATGGATTTGCAATTGTTGGCTCTTATCACTGGCGTAATTGGTATAGAACACGATTCCACGCTCATCCACATCGCGGGCCAGCACGACACGCGCATCGGGTACCCCATCTAGGCCGGTAGTCGCCACAGTCATCGCATTTGGTTCGGTGACTCCCGCATCCAGGGCATCCGCATACCAACGATGCCATTGCTCACTTGGATTGTCGCAAAGGTCATGTCGCTCAAGACCGGAAGTTTCGTATTGCTCCCGTCGATCTCGCAGTGACATCGCCAATAACTCTCGTTATTTCGCCGAGATGACGGTGATTCCCCGCATATAGGGAGCCAAAATACCGGGAACACGAATCGATCCATCGGCTTGGCGAAAGTTTTCCACTATTGCCGCCCAGACTCGTGGTACCGCCAGTGCCGACCCATTGAGAGTATGGGCGATCTCGGAGCCCTTTTGGCCAATTCGCTTGAATCGAATGTCTGCCCGGCGAGCCTGATAGTCGCTAAACCAGCTCACCGAACTCACCTCTAACCATTGGTCGCATCCAGGGGCATACACCTCAACATCGAATCCACGGTGGTGGCTCTGTCCGAGATCTCCGGTACAGATTTCGATGATTCGATATGGAAGTTCAAGACCGGCGATGACTCGTTCGACGCGCCCGAGCA
Organism: Actinomycetota bacterium; assembly: GCA_031401235.1. Taxonomy (GTDB): domain Bacteria; phylum Actinomycetota; class Acidimicrobiia; order Acidimicrobiales; family Ilumatobacteraceae; genus UBA3006. The sequence continues at coordinate 16,704 of JANNRJ010000030.1, read as the reverse complement.
ACTCGTTGAGCATCTCCGGCGCCTGATCGGGTGTTGTCACCGAGAATATTTCGACTTTGTCAAATTCGTGGCTGCGCAACATTCCGCGGGTGTCACGACCTGCTGAGCCTGCTTCGCGTCGATAGCACGCGGTGTACGCCATATAACGACGCGGAAGATCAGCCTCGGCGAGTACTTCACCAGCATGTATTGATGTGAGAGGTGACTCGGCAGTTGGGATGCACCAAAGATCATCGCGTTCAATGAAAAAAGCATCATCGGCAAACTTCGGCAATTGGCCAGTCGCCGTGAGCGTTGCTGTCGTCACCAGCGATGGTGGCCGAATTTCTTCAAATGCATCCGCATTTTGATCCAGTGCGTACTGACACAAGGCGCGCGACAGTGTCGCCCCGGCGCCTCTGGGCATAGTGAACATTGCCCCACTGATCTTTGCCGCTCGCTCATTATCCAGAATTCCCAGTGCGGTTGCAGATTCCCAATGAGGAATGCGCTGATGGTCGAAAAACGTGGCCGGCAAATTGTGCGGTCCACTAATTACGGGATTGTTTCGCTCTGTCAACCCGTCAGGGGCGTCATCATGAACAATATTTGGCAATCGCAAAAGCACATCTCGCAAAGACGCGTTGACGTCATCAAATTCAGAGGCAAGCCGTTGCTCATTGCCACCGAGTTGCCGACTCTCCTCCATCAACACCTCACCGCTTTGTCCATCCCCGGACCGACGTGTGGCGCCAATCTGGTTTGATAGTTCATTGATGCGGTGGCGAATCGCGTCCCGCTCGATCACTATCTCCTTGAGTCGACTATCAAGGCGCTCGGCATCATCGATTTGGTCCAAAAGTTCGGGTTTTCCACGGCGTCCCATCGCTGTTCGAACGGCCTGATTATTGGATCGCAAAAGTCGAATGTCAATCACTAATAATTCAGGTTAGCGGTGCGACATGGGACGAACCGTCTGCTTTGCGTACTCTTGCACTGTGGAATCCGCTCGTAAGTCCGCTGTCTGTGTGGACAACCTCGTTGTTGACTACGGCACGGTACGCGCCGTGAATGAAATCTCCTTTCGCGCTTACGCAGGTGAAGTGACGACAATTCTCGGTCCGAATGGTGCCGGTAAAACATCGACCATTGAGGTTTGCGAAGGATTCAGAATTTTCAATTCTGGTCGAGTCCGCGTGCTCGGACTTGACCCCCGGACCCAACGAAGCGAACTAAACAAACGAATGGGTGTGATGCTCCAAAACGGAGGCGTTTACCCAAGCGCTCGAGTTGGCGAGATAATCCGTCACTATTGCACCGTCTATGGAAAATCAGTTGATCCAGAGGCACTCCTGGTTCAAGTCGGTTTATCGGATTTACAAAGTCGCACCTGGCGACGTCTCTCTGGGGGCGAACAGCAGCGTTTGTCTCTGGCCTTGGCCTTGGCCGCCAGGCCAGAAGTTGCATTTTTGGATGAACCGACATCGGGAATCGATGTCAATGGACGGGACCTGATCCGAAACATCATTCGTTGGCTGGCACGCGATGGTTGTGCTGTCGTCGTAGCAACTCATGAACTTGATGAAGCGGAACGAATTGCTGACAAGATAATAATTTTTAATAACGGAAAAATCATCGCCGACGGATCCCTCGATGAGTTACGTCAAGGTCGAGACGAGATCCGATTTCATTCGTCATCCGTCTTCAATCTCGATGAACTGTCGCGTCTTCTTGGCGTCGAGGTACAACAAATCGATCCCAACGAATTTCTTGTAGTTGGCATTGCTGATGCACATCGGATCGCCGCGTTATCGCAATGGATGGCCAATGCTGGTGCTGAGATCCGTGACTTGAGAGCTGGCCAGCAACGACTTGAGGATGTATTCAGACGACTCACTGCTGGTGATCAACGATGAAGCCACTACTTAGCCAATTACGAATGGAACTTGCAGTGATAGCGCGCAATGGTGAACAGCTGTTGGTCGTCATCGGAATCCCAACAACATTGCTACTTTTTTTCAGCAACATCGACCTACTCCCAACTAATGAACAAAGCAATGTGAATTTTTTACTCCCAGGCATATTGGCCCTTGCTGTGATGTCCACGGCGATGGTGAGTTTGGGGATCGCCACCGGATTCGAACGTTCGTATGCGGTGTTGAAGCGACTCGGCGCCACCCCACTGGGCATTCCTCGGTTGGTGTTGGCCAAGAGCTGTGCTGTCGGCGTGATCGAGGCGATTCAATTCTTGGTGCTCATTACTATCGGAGTAATCCTGGGCTGGAGTCCGACGGATACTTCATGGGGGCAATGTCTCATCGCGCTTCTCATGGGAACACTTGCCTTTGCCGGACTTGGACTGTTGATGGCTGGAACATTGAAAGCAGAACTCAACTTGGCGGCCCAAAACGCTGTATACCTGATCATGCTGCTTGTCGGTGGAGTGGTAATCCCGATTAATTCGTTACCAAGTTCTTTGCGTGCGGTTAGTTCTGGATTGCCCTCAGGGGCACTGACCGATGTTTTGCGGGAGGCTCTTTCCAACTCTGGCTCTCATCCCCAATCCTCGTGGGTCATTTTGAGTGTGTGGGCGATTGTCACGCCGCTTTTGGCTAGTCGTTGGTTTCGTTGGCACTAACCGACGGCTTACCTCGATATGACTGTTCCTCGGAGAATCTTCCCATGAATCGTCGAAAAAAAATGAAGATGATTATCGACCAAAGGAAGATCGACCCACCACTTTTCATTACCGCGCCAGCCAGTTGTTGATCGGTTGTTGCTGACAAGCCAAACACTCGTACCGGAATGTCATAGTGCTTATAGACCACACCATCGGCAATGGCTAACCATGCCGCCGGAACTGTTGGCACAACCGACATCAGGAACAAATAAATCATTTTGCCGCCGTAACCAATTTGGTACGACCTATCGGGTCCGCAGACGGGCATCCACATCAATAGTGCCGTGGTCACGAGCAAAACATGCAATGAATAATGCAGTAACCCGTTCGACACGCTGCGGTTCACCAGATCTGGGATATGAGTGACCATCACTACCAAGTTGAACAACACTCCAGCGACGATTGGTTTTGAAAGAATGCCAACCGCATGTCGTAGACGACCATTGCCAATGACAGCATCGAACAGCCACATTGGTATCGCTAGCAACATCAGTGGCGGCAACAAATATGACAACATCATGTGCTGCAACATGTGCGCTGAATAGAGATATTCCTCAGAAATGTCATGGATCGGCCAGTCCGATGCGCCCCACAAGATGAGTACAGCAAAGAAAAAGGAAACTCCCTGTCGTCTGGTCATCACCTGCGTCGATCCCAACACCCTTGGTCCAATGACACGGATTGCATAGATATAACCAGCTACGACCGCAAACACGAGAAACCACACTTCTGGATGAGCTTGAAATCTCCAAGGATGACTATTCACCGCGATTTGCATCGCCGTCATAGCTGAGCCCGACTATTTATTGTCAGGAGAGAAAGAACTTGAAGGTGGCAAGTGCGGCTGAATAAACGCCAATGGCAAGGATTAACCCGGCATAGAACATCATGCTGAATAACTTGTTATCGAATTTTAGGTGCATGAAATAACTGACCACCATAACGAATTTGATTGACATCATGATCAGTAGGGCGGGTAAGAATAGTGGCCCGAAGTCCACGTAGTAGGTGGATACTTCAAGTGCCGTAATGATTCCCAAGATCAAGGCGATGCGCACGTAACCGACATTGCTCATGCCATGCTCGGTTTCCTTTGAGTGCACCTGAGCCGTATTCATGGTCAGACCGGAATCAAATAGATGAGAGTAAAGATAACGATCCAGACGATGTCAACAAAGTGCCAATACAGACCGATCATCTCAATGGTCTCGGCCTTGCTTCCGGGAAATTCGCCACGTTGGACAATTCCGACCATAGCCATGAGCATGATGATGCCAACCGTGACGTGCACCCCATGGAAACCGGTGAGGGCGTAGAAACTCGAACTAAACAAACTAGTTCCGAACCCAAGCCCCTCACTTTTGAATGCAGTGAATTCATACACTTGGCCGCCAACGAAGGTCGCCCCAAGAAGTGCAGTGACGGTCAACCACAACGTTGTTCCACGATCGTCTTTTTTAGCGGCGCTAGAAACGGCGAGCACCATGGTCAATGAACTCATTAACAACACAAAACTGCTTACCGAGGTAAATGGAATATCGAATACTTGTGATGGAGTGGGTCCTTGGCTGACACGTCCGCGATAGAGCATGTAAGTAGAGATGAGTCCGCCAAACAACAGGCACTCTGAGCCCAAAAAGAGCCACATGCCCAACTTCACATTGGAAATACCGGCTGATGAACCATGGGTCGACGAACCATGGGCACTGTGGCTCATGTCCTTATCAACAGCGAGGTCAGCCAACGGGAACCACCTCCTCCGATTGATCGCCACTATGCGTCGGCGAATCAAAATCAGATTCCTTCGCCGTTGCTGGTTCAAGTCCCCAACCGAATGCGCCAAACAACACAATGATCCCACCAAAGACTGCAATTGGTGTCGAGAAAATCACGCCGTAGGCGATGATCGGCAACCCAAGGGCAAGTACCAGTGGCCAATACGAAGGCGATGGCATATGGATGTGCTCGTCTGCCGCCAATTCTTGCTCGGTCAGGATTTCCTCGGCACTCATTACCTTGATCATCGCGCCATTTTCATCTTCCTTGTATTTACGATGGAAAAATTCGTCCAGATGATGCACTGTGGGAATGGCATCGAAATTGTGTTCTTTTGGTGGATTGGTTGTCATCCACTCCAGACTTCGGGCATCCCACGGATCCAACGGCGCAACAACTCCCTTGCGTGCCGTGTGCACAACATTGACGAGGAAAAGCAATACTCCGAGGGCAATAACGAACGAACCGATCGAGGAAATCAAGTTCCAGAATCCAAGGTTAAAGAAACCTTCACCGGATCGTGCCTCGGTCCAGATATACATTCGGCGAGGTTGACCCTGAAGCCCCAAGATGTGCATTGGTCCGAATGTGAGATTCAACCCGATTGCCATCAACCAGAAATTCCACGTGCCAATTCGCTCACTGAGCATCTTGCCGAATATTTTTGGCCACCAGTAATAGAAACCGGCGAACAGTCCAAGAACTGCGCCTCCAAATAGCACATAGTGGAAGTGGGCCACAATGTAGTAGGTGTCGGTCTGCTGAGTGTCTGATGGGGCAACGGAGTGAGTCACGCCCGATAGACCACCAATGGTAAACAGCACGATCAAGCCGATGGAGAATTTCATGGCCGTGGTAAACCACAACTTTCCACCCCACAGTGTGAGCGTCCAATTGACGATTTTCACACCCGTTGGAACCGCAATCAACATCGTCGTTACGGAAAACACGGCAACCGAAACTGGGCCTAGTCCAGATGCAAACATGTGATGAGCCCATACTCCCCAACCTACGAAGCCAATTGCGGCACCCGAAAACACGACGAACGGATATCCAAATAATGGTTTACGCGAGAATACCGGGAGTACCTCCGACACAATGCCAAAACTCGGTAACACCAAGATGTACACCTCAGGATGTCCAAAAATCCAGAAAAGATGTTGCCAGAGCAGTGGGTCGGCGCCTGCACTGACATCAAAAAAGGTCGCGCCATAGTTTCTCTGAAACATGAGCAGGAATAATGCAACGGTAATAACGGGAACCGCGAACAACAAAAGAAATTGCACCACGAGCGCCATCCACGAAAAGATTGGCATGCGCATCAGGCTCATGCCGGGTGCGCGCATATTTAGTACAGTGACGATCAAATTGATGGCACCGGAGAGAGAAGCAATTCCCGCGATTTGCAAGCCAAAGGCCCAAAAATCAACTCCATGGGTAGGGGAAAATACCGGTCCGGAGTTTGGCGCATACATGAACCATCCGCCGTCAGCTGCACCTCCAAGAAACCACGCCAAATTGAGAAAAATTCCACCGAAAATAAGCGCCCACAAACCGAATGCGTTTAGACGTGGGAAGGCAACGTCGCGAGCCCCGATCTGGAGAGGTATGAAGTAGTTGGCGAATGCGGCGGCCATTGGCATTACAAATAGAAACACCATTGTGGTTGCATGCATCGTGAACATCTGGTTATAGACGTCGGCATTTAACACTTTGCCATTGGGTGCGGCCAGTTGGAGGCGAATAAGTAGCGCCTCAATGCCGCCAACGACAAAGAAGAACATTGCCGTCGCGCCGTACATGATCCCAATTTTTTTGTGATCGACGGTAAACACCCATGACTTCCACCCCGTCGTGCTAACGGGTCGCTTAAGAACTCCAAAAGTTGTTGACGCGGTCACCGGAACTTCGACAAATGGAAGTGCGATGTGCGATGTTGGGCGTTCACTAATGGTCACTGTGATCTCCGTTTACTGTCTCGTCAGCAAATAGGCTACGAGTTTCTCGATGTCTAATTCGGAGAGCCCGAGATACGGCATCCCGCGATATTTTCCATCCGTGGGAGCCAACAACGCCGGGTTTGCATACATTGGTTTCATCGCTGGAGCATTTCGCAACCAATCCCGAAGTGCAGATTGGTTTAAGCAGTCCTCGGTTACACCGGCTAGATACTTGCCACCAAAAGTTGCCGAGTCAGATTCCCAAACTTCCTTGCGACAGGACGGTTTGGCCAGATCAAACATTGCGCCGGCAAAGGTATTGCGTGACATCAAGTGAGTGAGGTTCGGTGCGCTGCCGGACCATACGTTTTCATCCGCCGCGGCGATTGCCGGCGTTCCATCTGCTCGAGTGAGGCCGTTCACTTGATGGCATCGGACGCATTGATTCAAAAATACGGTTTCGCCTTCCTTGGCCAATGTTCCGTCAGTTGGAGCCACATAGCCAGTTTGTTGGTTGGCCACCCATTTTGCGAAATCTTCTTTGCTCAGTGCAATGGCTTCCATGCGCATATTGGCATGTGATAACCCACAAAATTCGGTGCACTGACCAGCGTAAATTCCAGGTTTATCAGCTTCAATACGGTTCGTCTGCACACGACCGGGTACAACGTCACGTTTCCCGTTTAACGCTGGAATCCAAAAGGAGTGAATGACATCTCGGCTTGTCCCGCGCAACAACACTTTAGTGCCAGCAGGAATGACCAATTGGCCAGAAGTGATGATTGGTTGGGTGATCCCGAATTGCTCTTGCACGGGGTAGTCGTATTCCCACCACCACTGCTGACCGGTGACATTGATGATCATTTCAGTGTCACTTGTCTTAGCCAGATCAAACACAGAGCGAACGGTGAAGACGCCGACAACCGCAAGAATGAGTGCCGGAATGATCGTGAGAGTTATCTCTAGTGCTGGATTACCGTGCGTTTGACGCGGAATCGGTTGGCCCCGATCACGGAATTTGATCACGCAATAAATCACCGCGGCAAAAACAATGACCCCAATGACTCCGGCAACCGCGAAAATCGGCTTCTGGAGATTGTCGATCTTGGCCGCATTCGGACCTTTTGGTTTCCACGTATCTTGAGCCGCATTCGTGGCACAACCGGTTAAAGCGACCGCGGTGCCACTGGCCAGAATCCAACTGCGAAATCGTCGTAGCACGGAGGCAAGCATACGCAAGTGGCTCAACATGCGTTGTGGTCGATGAAGGTTTATCACGGCACGACCAATTCGATGTCTTGACCATTAAGCCCGGCAACCGACAGGGTGTACGGGCCATTCGCGCTCGATGATTTGGGGATTGAAAGTGTGAGCAATTGTTCGGCGCCGCGCTCGATGAGTTGAGTGCATACCACCACTTCTTCAACCACTCCCTCGGTCACTTTCTTTGTACCGAGGTGGGCAACCAATCTGAACTTGCCATTATCCAAATTACGGAAGACAATATTAGAAGGACTTGATCGGGAGATTGTAATCGCCTGCTGCTCGCCCGAAATACCTTCAACCTGAGCAACCAACTTGCCACCGATGAATTCAACTGTCGCGATCACTCCACTCGTCGCCGAAATTGTTTGAGTAACGCCACTGTCGCCATGCGCCGACGCTTCAGGACCGCATTCGCGCTGTACTTCGTGGTCACTTTCGTACTTGGCGGCCACAAGTTCGGATCGCATCCCGCTGTTAACCCCGGATATCCCTGCAGCCACAATGGCAATTGCGGCAAAGGCACAAATTGCACTCACCACACTCTGTTTCAGTGTTGTGCGCACTGCGAACAAGACGCCACCGACAAGTAGCAGAGCCCCAATGATGATGAAAAGAGCAACGCCGACTTTAGTGTCAACCGCAAGCATGACGCGCGAAAAACTAAATATCAACATGCCTAAACCGACTGCTCCAAGTATTGGAAATTCGATTGGGTTGAGCAGTCGTTTTCGTGCGGCGACATTGAACTCATCATCCGATGATGCAGCTTCGCTCCAGGCAAGCACCGTCCATTCAACAAATGCCCCAACCAACACCACAATTCCGAGAAGGAAGATCACCGGCTGAGTAATTGTGCCGATCAATACGATCGTCACGCCTCCGGCGGTCAGCAGTGGCCACATACTTGTGGTCGCCGCAGGATGGTTGGAAGCCGATGATTCGCCATTGGTGACATCACCATCTCGCACAAATAACATCACTCCGGCTAGCAGACCAACTGCGCCGATGAGACCAATCAATGCCGTTACACCAAGTGCGGATGGATTGACAAAAAACAGCGAAACAGCAATTGCAATGCTGGCAAGTAGCCCAACTCCAAGAAAATATTTTGACCCAGTCGTGAACATCTATCTACCTATTTCTGCACATACACAATAAACCACATTGCGGAAAATGCGGCGGTGAGGACATACCAGTAAAGCGCATGAGCGCTCATAACTTGACGATCGCTAAGACGTCCGGCAAGTGCTCGAAAGAGTGCGACCAAACTGAACACGACTCCACTAGCAAGTAAGGCCGTCATGGTGCCGGTGATGGCATAGAACAATGTTTGATATGCGCCGTCGGCTATGCCCATTTCCATTTGCACATACACTGCGATTTGAGCGTTGATCGCCGCAATTCCCAGCACCGCAACAATTGCCAGGGCAAGATAAGTATGCGAGGAATCAGATCGGCGCGTCGCATAAACGGCCCATTGAGCGATCACGCAGGTCATGACCAGTGTGATCAGGGTGGTGTTTGTGGCAACCTCAGGAATCGCGATATTAACTGGTAACCAATCGCGAATCATTTTGGTTCCGTTTGATGATTCACGAAGCGGGGCAGCATCACGAAACCGCAACCAAATCGAGAGCATGCCAAGCATCAACATGAATACTGCGCTTCCAGCTGTCGCGGTGGCGACGAATACTTGGTGTTTCGCCGCAGAGCGTGGTGGCGAAATTACTGTTGCAGTCATGGTGTCGACTTTGCTGACAACGGTTGTGGTCTAAGAATGACGATGGAAAATCCAAGCACGACAATCGCCATCAGTGCATGTCCCGTTGTTACTAGGACATTCCATAGAGCGCGTGGTCCGTCATACTCAAAATTCGTTACAGAATTTGCCCTTTGATTGGCAAATCCGACGATGTAGTACGGCAGCGATGCCAATACCGTGGCCATAAACCCGACAATCCCAAAGCCGATAACAACTCCACTCGGTAAACTGCGACCGCGCAACTCATTACTCCAATGTGCAATCGCCCCAATAGCAACGAGAACCGCGCCGTATCCGATATAGACGAACACTCCTTCTTCAAAAACGGTTCCCGCCAGATCTGCTGGAGCAATCATCTGCACTGCATAGCCAAGCATTCCCGTAAACACCATTCCGACGCCAAGCAACGCAGGCACCAACGGAGCATTTAGTCGAGGTGGGTTGGTCTTGAGCGCCAGTAATGACACGGCGAGCACGATGAACACTCCGAGAATTGGCAAAAGGTTAAACAGCGCATAAGGAATTGCGCTGGTGATTTTGTCACCCAGCGATCCTGACCATTCGAACAGATGCTCTGTACGAGTCACCACGCCGAATAGAACCGTGGAAAGGATACCGACGCCGACAAATCCACCGGTTCGAATTAACTGACGCCTTGGACCGTGCGAAGCAATGACTTCAGCCAATACCCCAAGAACAGGAATGATGAAGATAAATGTTTGCGGCTGACCAATAGCGCCACCAATCCATTTGTCGATTCCATAATTCCCCCCGAACGCCAATCGCCCATAATGGTGATCGACCGCGGCATAAATCACGGACCCGAGTTGAATTGGGAGGGTGAGAATGAGCCCGACTGCCCCAATCAAAGCAGACCATGAAAACACTGGAATTTCCGAGATGACAAGTCCCGTTGACCGAGCGCTAATCACAGTGCTGGCAACCGAAATCGCAGCCGCTAGTAATCCGATAAGTACAAGACCGACACCCAGTAGATAGGCGTCCACCATTCGCCGATTTCCACCAAATGGACCACCGTTGTCAATGATCGAGACCATCACCATGACGCTTCCGAGCATCCACAAATAAAATCCAAAAAGGGACATACGCGCAAACGAAATTGCACGGGCACCGATTTGCAGGGGAACGATCGCAATGCTTACTCCAATGAACAATGGTGCCAGGACTCCAAGAGCAAGGCCAGTGCGGAAATAGGAAAAGAGTTGAACAATGCTGTCAGCTGGAAAAAAGCTTGAACCCGAATCAATTCGCTCGATCCCAAGGGCAAAGCCAACTCCGATCACGCTAATTAACCAAACGAAACCACCGCGCAAGAAGAGTCGTCCGATGCGCTTGTGATCAGTCGTCGTAATCCATGTCGCCATCTCACCAACAAGATTTTGGGAACCGTTAGTTTGAGAGGAGTTGGAGTTCACGGCCGAACTCGCTTCTAGAGCTGTCATAGTCGCCTATGACACTAACAATATGGAGGGATCAAGCCCGAACTTCACCTCGTGCTAGGCGTTGTCAGCGGAGCAATACATCTACGGTGAGCGCCAAGAACAGCACCGTCACATAGCTAATTGAGAACGAAAACAACCGCATTGAGCGAGACTCACTTGGGTCGCTACCGAGACGAATTGTGGAAATGATAAATATGCCCCCAAACACAATGGCCGTAATCCCGTAGATCCAGCCCATGCCGGCAATGGGGATCAAGGCGATTGTCGTGAGGACGAGGACGACCGTATATTCCACCATGCTGCGAACTGTTTGGCGAAGCGATGCCACAACCGGAAGCATCGGAACCCCCGCCGCCCGATAGTCATCGGCGTGACGAATCGCAAGTGCCCAAAAGTGAGGCGGGGTCCAAAAGAAAATCACCAGAAACAGAACCACCGGGGTCCAGGTCAGTGAATTCGTTACCGCTGTCCAGCCGACCAGCACTGGTACCGCACCGGCCGCGCCTCCAATCACAATGTTGTGCTTGCTGGTGCGTTTCAGCCATATCGAATAAACAAACACATAAAATAATGTGGCACTTAGCGCCAAACAGGCCGCCAGAAAGTTCGCCCCAATCGCCAAAATTGCGAAAGCACAAAATTCGAGAGAAATTGCGAATGTGAGTGCGGCACGCGGAGTTATAACACCAGTTACCAAAGGTCGACTTTGAGTCCGCAGCATCAACCGATCTATGTCTCGGTCGATATACATATTTATCGCATTTGCACCGCCTGCCGCCAGGGTGCCGCCAACCATGGTGATGAGCATTAGCGAAAGTGCGGGCCATCCGCCCTTGGCCAGGACCATCGTCGGAATTGTGGTCACTAGAAGTAGCTCCACGATGCGCGGTTTAGTTAGGGCAATGTATGCGCCAATCCGGTTTTGCGAATGAGTACCCCGGCTATTTCCCGAGCCATGACTAAATAGCTTGGTGGTGAGTCGCGACGGAACGACGGGTCGAACTCCCAATGCCACACCGTCAGACTACGGCAGCAAATGAACCATCACCAATTAGGCCTCAAATTCGGCACAATGGAGTTGTGGCGAACCAGCAGAGCATTCGCGTCACTCGACTCCTGGCTATGAACTCGAATATTGATGTTCAACCTGTCGTAGTCGATGAACCAGGAACACTCGAGACAACTGTCACTGATCGTCCGTGGATCGTGCTCGTGTGGAATGACCCGATCAACTTAATGTCGTATGTCACCTTTGTATTTCAGAAACTCTTTGGGTACAGCTTGGAGAAGGCAACCGAGTTGATGCTCGATGTCCATCACAAGGGCCGTGCCGTGGTGTCCTCCGGCCCACGGGAGAGAGCCGAGTTCGACGTCTATCGACTTCATGAACATGGCCTATGGGCAACCATGCAAAAAGATTCGAGTTCCTAGTGATCGGTCGGGAACGTGGACCTATTCGAGTGGGTCGCGATGGTACCTACCAGCTGTGCATCGATACCGAGGATCGACGCTCACTTCTACGACTGTTGGGTGAATTGCGCGACTCACTTTTGGATGACAGCGAGCTAACCAACACAAGTACTGACAAGTTTCGAAGACTCTTTCCTACCGCTTACCACGACGACCCTGAATCGGATATCGAGTATCAACGGCTGATGAAAGGTGAACTTATGGCATCACGACTCGATTCACTTTCGGTAGCACAATCGGCGCTTGTTCGATCGCCAGACGATGAAACACTGATTATGACTCCACATGAACTTGATGTTTTCACACGATCGATTAACAACCTGCGTCTCGTGCTTGGCACAATGCTCGATGTTCAAGAGAGCGACGACTTCATTGACGCGAGCGACGACGAGATTGATGACCCGGCACGCCTCCACTTTCACCTTTATTCATATTTGGGGTGGCTTCTCGACTGGGCGGTAACGGTGCAAACCGGTGCACTCCAAGCGGACTAATTACGTAATCAGACGACGATAAAAACAGAAGGGGATTCAAGGCGTCCCACTGCTAGATTTCTATGGCTCTCTCAACTGAATATTCGTCCATGCCCCCATCGTCTAGTGGCCTAGGACACCACCCTTTCAAGGTGGCGGCACGGGTTCGAATCCCGTTGGGGGTGCCAGTCAGGAATGTAAGTTACGAGTGAGGTTCGAATAGAAATAAGGTCAAGTTCAGCAACAAAGATCAAAACACCGGAGTCGCGCATTGTGCGGTTCTGACATTTTGGTCCCGTGGTGAAGTTGGAGTTCACGCCGGCCTGTCAAGCCGGAGGTCGCGGGTTCGAGTCCCGTCGGGACCGCTGAGAAGGTGCGTGCACTTTTCTCGGTCGGGTAGCTCAGTAGGCAGAGCATGCGCCTGAAAAGCGCAGGGTCACCGGATCGACGCCGGTCCCGACCACCATTGTCAGGCAATGTTTGGCGTTATTCGGACAAGCGACTCTTGAGCCACCGTCGCAACATGGGTTCCGTTGGCGTCAAACACATATCCGAAAGTCAATCCGCGACCACCAACAAGGGTGTGACAGGTCATTTCATAAAAATGCCACTCGTGGGCACGAACGGGACGATGAAACCACACCGTGTGGTCAAGACTGGCGCCGAACCAGCGCCCTTCATCAGCGGCCTGTTGTAAAGCCGGCACAGCCAGAAGAATGCTTTCATTTGGCAAGTCATCTGAAAGATAAGCAAGGGCGCACCGATTAAGAATTTCGCTGTCCCCGAGCGAATCTTTTACTCTCATCCATGCCCCGAAACGACCCAACCCATCGCGATGATAACTTGCAAGTGCGGCGGGGTCGATATCTCGACGCTCCAAAAAAGTGCTCCACGATGATTCTTTAATGGTTTCCGGACCAGGCAGATTTTTTTGAAACCCAACGGTCGTGACATCTGGTGAGTTCTCGTGCCGCTGAAACGAGGACTCAAGGTTGAGAATTGCATCATCCCCTTGACGGGCGACTACTCGACGGGTCGTGAAACTTTTGCCATTGCGAATTCGGTCGACTTCGTATTGCACCGGCTGTTTGTTGTCGCCGCGGCGAATGAAATATGCCCGAATTGAGTGCGGAACCATATCGTCATCCACCGTGAACGCCGCCGCACGCAAAGCCTGGGCGACAATGTGACCGCCATACAAGCCGCCCCATGGATACTCGAGACCTTTACCAACATAGACGTCACTTTCATGAGCGACCAGATCAAACAGCTGATGAAGATTCACCTCACCATTATTCATGACGGACGCAACTGGCCGTGGTCTAATTCGATCCTTGACGTTGCCAACGCATCAACATCGTGACTGTCATGGGAAACCAGTACACAGGCCCCTTTGAAGGAGGAAAAATAGAGCGCAAGATCTGCTCGAATTGTTTTTCGTGTATCCACATCGATTCCGCTGAAAGGTTCATCGAGAAGTAACACATCGGGTTCACCGATTAACGCCCGCGCCACGGCCACTCGCTGTTGCTCGCCACCGGACAACTGTGACGGATGAAAGCCAGCGTACCTACCGAGTTGAAATCGACCCAGATATTCATCAACTCTTTCCTTAATTTGCAGGGTCGACTTTCCTCTGGCGCGCATCGGAAAGGCAATATTTTCACGCACACTCAAGTGCCCAAACAGAGCCGGTTGTTGGAACACCATGCCGATTCCGCGCTGCTCCGGAGCTTTCCAACAAGACGCCGAGGGATCGTCCCATACCGCGTCATCACAAATGATGGAGCCCGAACTGAGACTGATGAATCCGGCAATGCACCGTAACCAGGAGGTTTTTCCTGCACCGTTGGGGCCGACCACTCCCACAACCTCGCCAGACTGAACACTTAAATCGATGGCAATTCGCATCGCACCAATGTGCGACAAACCGTGCGCGCTCAACTTCACCATGAACCACCTCGCGCTACTGCCGTTACCCAGCGATCACGAAGCAAGACCAACACTGTTAACGAAATGGCGACAAGAACGAGACTCAACATAATTGCTTCTCCTCGATTTCGCTCGAGAGCCAAGAAAACCGCCGAAGGAACCGTTTGAGTTCGACCTTGCAAATTGCCTGCAAAAGTGATGGTTGCACCGAACTCACCGAGCGCCCGAGCCCACGCGAGTACAACACCTGCGATCACAGCCGGCCGAATACTTGGCAGAATCACCCGGCGAAAGGAATACCAACTTGTCGCACCGTGGACGCGCGCGGACTCGTCGAACACCGGATCAAGTTGACGAAGGGCCGCATCTACGGTCAATATCAAAAATGGCAAGGCGACGAAAGTTTCGGCGATAACCACCGCCACAATCGTGAACGGTATTTGTATTCCAAATCCTGAAAAGAGAAATTGTCCAACTACTCCTCGTCTCCCCAACGCCGCAATAAGTGCCACGCCACTCACTACTGGTGGAAGCACCATCGACAACGTGCACAGTGCCCGAAATGCTGACTTGCCGGGAAGTGATGAGTAAGCAAGCACCCAGGCACATGGCACTCCGATAATGATGCATAACGAAGTTGCAATAAGTGAACATACAAGCGACAACCTGAGTGCATCATGGACGACGCTCGAGGACAACGTTTGGGTGAGATCGCTCCACGGGGCGCGAATGACAAGTGAGAGCAGCGGAATGAAGAACAAGGCGAGCGCAATGGATGCCAGCACCCAAATCAACCATGGAATTCGCGAATGTCTCACTAATGATCACCAATCGAAGAGAAGCCGAACTGCTGGAGTACTTCCTGGCCCCGACTGGAAAGCACAAATTTCATCCACTCGATGGCACCTGGAAGCTGTGTCCCGCGGCGAGTAACCGCAATCGGATAAAGAACTTCGACATTGACGTCCACTGGAATACCGATACCGACAGCGCTAGACCCGACGCTCACAACATCGGAGGAGTAGACAATTCCCGCGTCGGCTTCGCCACTTGAAATTTTTGCAACCACACCTGATGCACTTGTTTCATAACTCGCCGGTGAAACAGTGACACCAGCAGCAGCAAGGACTTTCACCGTGTACCTTCCCAATGGGACATCAGGTGCGGCAAGCACTACCACGACATCAGGACTCGATAGATCGGTCAATGAATGAATTCGATCAGTAGCCGAGATCGCAACAAGTATCTGAAGATCATTCGTCGCGAACACTGTTGGGGTTCCCGCGACTTCATCGTTGAGCACGAGCAGATCCATAGTGTTGGCATCGGCCGATGCAAAAACATCGGCTGGGGCACCGTCAACAATCTGCTGTGATAATTGGGTTGAAGAATCAAAGGAAAACACGACTTCGTATTCTGGGTGAGAACTCGCAAATTCGGAACCAAGTTGATGGAATGCTCCCTGCAGAGATGATGCTGCAAACACGGTAACTACCTGCGCACTGGACTGGACGCAACTTGCAGTCATGATCACACAACTGAGAGCGAAGCCAAGTCGTTTCACATCGTTCTCGGAAAGCAAGACCGCATAGAATTAAAAATCTAGTCAATATCTGACTACATTCCTCCGCCGGGTTATAGATTGATGAGATGGTCGAAGATCGGCTGTCACTGGCCGACAATGTTTGTCTAGTGCTAATTGTTCTCGGTGCCGAGCACGGTTGGGCAGTTGTTCAGCAACTTCAGCCGACAACGCCGCTCGGGCGAATTTGGTCGCTTAGTCGTGCACTCACCTATCGCTCAATCGAGCATCTCATCGAATTGAATTATGTTCGCCGACGAGGAGTTATCGCTGGCAAGGGAGGCGATCGAAGATTGATTCGGGCCACTTCACATGGTCGTAGCATGGCACGCAAATGGCTAGAAACACCCGTTAGACATTTGCGTGACGTCCGAACAGAAT
>JANNRJ010000029.1:0-78508 GCA_031401235.1 Actinomycetota bacterium | reverse complement strand
CTGCAAATCGTAGAAATTTGCGTAAATCGTTGACAGTCATTTGGTAGGTGAGTGCCACTGCGCTAGTAATCGGCGCGCAACCGCTCGGTGGGGCACTGGCGACTACACCTGCGCTTGTGCAGCGGTACCACTGCAATTGTGGCGATACAGCCAATGTTGGAGTCGTTCCAGTAACAACAGAATTGACGCGTCCATCGGCGGCAATCATCGGGTTACTAACAATTGGAAATAGAGCATTTAGCGCCGCAAACGCTGCCGGAAGATTGAGTAGGCCCACACCGTAAGTTGTGTCTCGGCCAGGTGAGCCAAGATCTATGGCGGTCGACATCAGCAGAGAACGAACCTGGGCGACGGTGAGATTCGGTCGGGCCGCGAAGAGCAGGGCGGCGGCGCCACTGACAAAGGGCGCCGCAAATGACGTGCCCTGCGAGCAGCCATATAGAGCCGGTGGAACGAATCCGGAACAAGTAAATTCGGAGGTCCGCGTGGACAAAATGTCGTCCCCGGGAGCCGAGAGATCTATGTAATCTCCACGCCGGTCAAAATTGGTGAAGGTCTGATCCTTTTTTATTGCCGTGACGGCGATGGTGTTGTCGTCGGCTGCCGGCCACGATGGAGGTTTATCTGGACCGCCATTACCTGCTGCCGCGACAACCAATACATTCTTGCTGACAGCGTATTGAACCGCGTCGGTGATTCTTACGACTTGAACTTCACCGCCAAGAGATAGATTTATTACTCTCGCCCCTGCATCCACGGCGAAAGTTATGGCTTTGGCAATATCTTCCGAATTGCTATTCTCATTTCCAGACGCGAATACTCGTATCGAAAGAATCCGCGCGTTCGGTGCTACGCCCGATATCCCGATGCCGTTGCCATTTACCGCGGCGACAATACCCGTCACATGAGTTCCGTGAGAATCCACGTCCGCGGAATCTGAGGATTCGTTACCATTGATGAAGGAGTGACCAAGAATCAAGTTTGCATCCAGATCTGGATGCGGTCCACTGCCGCTGTCAATAATCGCCACCGTTACACCGACGCCAGTGGATTGACTCCACACATCTCGGGCACCAATTATGGTGAGGCCCCATTGCTGGTCGATGAGTGGGTCATTAGCGGCATAAACCGATGTGGCGGCGATGCCAAACGAAAAAATTGAGACGGTGGCGACAGCAAAAATCGACAACATACCGATCGCTCGATTTCGTGACATCACTGTGCTCCAACTGGGACGGAACGTATTAATCAGTTACACACCCATGGCGTGAAAACCACCGTCGACATGAATGATTTCACCTGTGGTGGCAGGAAACCAGTCAGACAGCATGGCCACGCAACTGCGTGCCACAACCGACGAGTCGTTGACATTCCAACCAAGGGGAGCACGTGTGCCCCAGGCATCTTCAAACGCAGAAAATCCCGGGATCGATTTCGCCGCCATTGTCCGAATTGGTCCAGCGGCGATGAGATTGCAACGGATGTTTTGGCGGCCGAGTTCTTTGGCTAAATAACGGTTTGTCGACTCCAGTGCGGATTTGGCAACGCCCATCCAGTTGTATGCCGGCCAAGCAACAGTGTTGTCAAAATCCAAGCCAACCAATGTGCCGCCGTTTGACATCAGTGGTACGAATGCATCGGCCAACGTCTTTAGTGAATATGTCGAAATATGCAGGGCCATTGCCACGTCATCCCATGGTGCAGCCATGAAGTCGTCTCCCAAACACGAGGCAGGGGCGAAGCCAATGGCATGAAGAACTCCATCCACCGTGCCAAGCGATTTGGCGACGGCATCTCGAGCTTGGGATGTGTGTTCGGGCACAGTGACATCAAATTCAAATACTTCGGCTGGGGTGTCAAGTTTGCGGGCAGTGCGCTGGGTGATCGAAAGACCTCTGCCGGCCCCTGTGAGCACCACTTTGGCGCCCTCGCGCTGAGCAAGTTGAGCCACGCCAAAGGCAAGTGATGCCTCGGTAAGAACGCCAGTTATGACAATATTTTTGTGATCAAGAATTCCCATGTCTTCAACCGTATCTGTCCGATCCAGTATGTGTAAGGCTCATGGTATGCGGGTTGGCATTATTGGTGGAACGGGTCCAGCAGGACGTGGCCTCGCCTTGCGACTCGGAGTTGGCGGTCACGACGTCGTCCTCGGGTCACGTTCGCATGACCGCGCCCAAGAAATTGTTCGCGATCTCATCGCCCCGTGGACGGGTTATACCTTCTCGATCGTTGGCGGAGACAACGCCGAGGCTGCAGCCTGTGAACTTGTTGTGGTTGCGACACCGTGGGATTCGGCGGCGACCACGGCTGGTGAACACAGTGAGGCATTGCGCGGAAAAATCGTGATCACGATGGCCAATGCATTGGTTCGCGTGGGCAATGAATTTGAACCCCTGATTCCGCCTCGCGGAAGTATTGCCGGGCATGTGCAAGCCGCGATCCCACAGAGCAAAGTGGTCGCCGCATTTCAACATTTGCCAGCCAAAGAACTTGGCAATCTTGAACACAAAGTGGATAGTGACGTGCTCATATGTTCTGACTATCCGGAGGCAATTGAAGTGGTCTGTGATTTGGTGATGTCGATTCCAGGATGTCGGCCACTAAATACTGGCGGTTTGTCAAATGCGCTTGCCCTGGAAGCATTCACTGCCGTGCTATTGCAACTGAATGTGCGTTATAAAACTCGCGTCGCGCCGCGACTGACAGGCATTCCGGAAGTTGACCCAGTGAATGGTCGAAGGATTCCATTGCTTTGACAATGAAATTATTTGATACGCCACGACAATTAGTGGTTCCATTTGAGCCAGGGCATCTCGTTCTGATGTACACGTGTGGAATTACGCCATATGACTCCACTCACCTTGGCCATGCCTTCACATTCATTGCATATGACATCGTGCAACGCCGACTCATCGATATGGGTCATGAAGTACGTTGCGTTCGTAATGTCACCGATGTCGATGATCCGTTGTTCGCCAGAGCGCGGGAACTCGGAGTTCACTATCTGGATTTAGCAGCTGGTGAAGAATCGCGATTCAATGCCGACATGATTGCTCTCAACGCATTGCCGATGCACAGCACGCCACGAGCATCATCGGCCATTTCTGATATTCGAGGATTCATCGGAATGGTCATCGAGCGCGGATTCGCCTATCAATCGGGTGGCTCTGTCTATTTCGATGTAAGCAAATCACCCGGGTTCGGTGAGTTGTCGCATATTGATCGCGCTGCAATGATCGTTTTGGCTAAAGAGCGGGGCGGAAATGTCGATGATCCACACAAACGGGATCCACTTGACTTTGTGCTGTGGCATCCATCGGCAGCCGATGAACCGTCGTGGGACACGATGTGGGGTGCCGGTCGTCCGGGTTGGCATATCGAGTGTTCGGCTTTGGCCTTGCGGGAGTTAGGCACAACAATCGATCTTCATGGCGGAGGAAGTGATCTCATCTTTCCGCATCACGAATGCGAGAGGGCGCAATCGGAAGCAGCAACTGGCGAAACGTTTGTCAAGCATTGGATGCATGTGGCAATGGTGCACATGGATGGTCACAAGATGTCAAAGAGTCGAGGCAATCTCGTATTTGTGGACAAATTGCGACTTGAACACGATCCGCGGGCGATTCGTCTTGGCTTGATTGAACATCACTATCGCCAAGATTGGGAATGGGATGATGGGCTCATCGGTCGTGCCCAAGTTCGTCTGAATTTGTGGCAGGGGGCCGCCCACGGCGATGGGTCGGCTGCGCTTGCAGAAGTACGCACGGCGCTAGATGACGATTTAAATACACCGGCAGCCGTGGCCGCAGTTGATTCGGCCGCGAGGTCCGGACATCGCGTCACCAGCGCGTCCGAGTTGCTCGGAATTGTTTTGTCTAATTAATCCACGGACAACGTAGTTTGAAGGTATGACCGTTTCCAAGCTGCATCAAGGAGCGACACAATTGCAGTCGCGAGTTCGGCAGTTGGTTAAGTGGCCCTCAAAACGCTTGTGGAAATTTGAGCTGGAAGGGTTTGATCAGATTCCAAGGATTGGTCCTGCAATCTTGTGTTCCAATCATATTAGTTTCCTTGATTCCGCATTCCTGATGTTGCATGCTCCACGAAACATTTCATTTGTCGGAAAAAGCGAGTACATGGACTCGTGGAAAACTAAGCGGTTGTTTCCTGCGCTCGGAATGATTCCAATTGACCGCAGTGGTGGCGAAAAATCCAGTGCCGCACTCGACGCCGCCGAGAATGTGTTGCGGCGAGGTGAATTGTTCGGAATCTTTCCCGAAGGAACTCGTAGTCGTGATGGCATGTTGTACAAAGGTCATACCGGCGCGGCCCGGTTGGCGTTGAAGGTGGGCTGTCCGATTTTTCCTGTCGGCGTCGTTGGTACAAGGGAGATCCAGCCACCAGACGCGAAATTTCCCCGACTCGGTGGAATTGTCACGATTCGAGTTGGCCGGCCAATTGCAGTGGAGCACTATTTGGATCGCCACGATGACCATTTAATTTTGCGTCAGTTGATCGATGAAGTGATGTTCGAAATCCGTTCTCTCACGGGGCAGGAATATCGCAACGTGTATGCGACGAAGCGTGCCGAGACTTTGCCAAGCGATATTGCGCACATGCTGACTCAAAGCGAATGCGGCGTCGATGCTAAATTGGTAAGCCATTGAGGTTGCCCACAACCTAGACTTGTTGCGCTATGACGGTTTCAGCCAATGAGATTCATGTAACTCTTCCCGACGGTTCAGTGCGTGTATTGCCGGTCGGTTCGACGGGGTTGGATTTAGCATCCAATATTGGGTCGCGCTTGGCCAAAGCGGCTGTTGGTGCGACAATAAATGGCGAGCCGTGGGATCTTCTCCGAGTACTTCCCGATGGAGCGACAGCTGCGATTATCACCGCGGAGTCAGAACCCGGACGTCATATTATGCGACACTCCACTGCACATTTGATGGCCCAAGCCGTGATTAATTTGTTTCCAGGGACGAAGTTCAGCATCGGCCCGGCGATTGAGGATGGTTTCTATTACGACTTTGAACTGCCAGATGGCCGCACATTCAGCGAAGACGATTTGGCGTCTATCGATGTACGCATGCGGGAAATCATTTTGGCAAAGCAGCCATTTATTCGTGAAGAGATGTCCGCGGCCGAAGCTCTCAAACTTTTCGTCGATCAGCCATACAAGTGTGAAATCATCCAACGTGTCACCTCTGGTGCTGCCGATTCAGAAGATGCCGGCGAATTAACTGGCGTTGATGAAGTGAGTGTGTATCGAAATGGTGACTCATTCGTCGATCTTTGTCGAGGCCCGCATGTGCCATCCACTGACAAACTCGGACATTTTGCGCTGATGAAAGTTGCTGGGGCATATTGGCGCGGCAATGAAAAGGGTCCAATGCTGCAACGCATTTATGGAACCGCTTGGGAATCAAAAGTCGCATTGGATGAACACCTAACTCGATTGATCGAGGCAGAAAAGCGCGACCATCGACGGCTAGCAGCGGAAATGGACTTGCTTTCCTTCCCAAGTGAAATTGGTGGGGGACTTGCGGTTTGGCATCCCAAAGGTGCGATTATTCGCAAAATCATGGAGGACTACAGCCGCGACCGACATCAAAGTGGTGGCTACAAATTTGTGTATACGCCCCATCTGGCCAAGGCTGAATTGTTTGAAACCTCTGGTCATTTGGATTTCTATAAAGACAGCATGTATCCGCCGATGGAGATGGACAACGGCACGTATTACCCCAAGCCAATGAACTGCCCGATGCACTGTCTCATATTCCGTAACCGGCAACGCAGTTACCGTGAGTTACCGCTTCGTTTTTATGAACTTGGCACCGTATATCGCTATGAGCGTGCTGGCACATTGCATGGTCTGATGCGGATTCGTGGATTCACCCAAGACGACAGCCATATTTTCTGCACCGAAGAACAGTTGTCCGATGAGATCACTTCGTTGATGGACTTCGTCATGTCGGTGTTACGTCGTTTTGGTTTCAATGACTTTGAATTCAGATTGTCCACTCGGAATCCTGAAAAATCGGTGGGGTCTGACGAAATCTGGGCCAAGGCAACCGTGGCGCTTCAAGAAGCATTACAGCGACATGGCGTTGAATACACGACTACGGAAGGCGATGCGGCTTTTTACGGTCCCAAAATTGACATTGATGTGCGCGATGCAATCGGTCGAAAGTGGCAATTGAGCACGATTCAATTGGATTTCAATCTGCCGGAGCGATTCAAACTCGAATACATCGACACTGGTAATGTGCGGCGTCAACCGATCATGTTGCACCGTGCGTTGTTCGGCTCGGTGGAGCGGTTCTTTGGGGTTTTGCTCGAACACTACGGGGGAGCTTTCCCCATTTGGCTTGCTCCAGTGCAGGTGCGTGTGCTGCCAGTCGCCACGGCTCATGAACAATATGCAACTCAGTTGGTCGATCGATTGGCCGACGCCGGTTTTCGTGTCGACATTGATCCGGCAACCGAACAACTTGGCAAGCGCATTCGCACCGCCAAACTTGAGCGACTTCCGTATGTCCTCGTCGTCGGTGACGACGACGTTGCTCACGACACGGTTGGACTCAATCCTCGTGGTGGTGTTGTTGCTCGAGATGTGCCGGTTCTCGAATTCATCAACCGATTAAGAACTGAATCGGCGGTGAATTGATGCTGGAGCGACTATGGAATGGCTGGCGTGCACAATATGTCCAGCGAGACATGAAGCCTCACCCCACACCCGAATCGGTATTCACTGAGATACTCAATAGCGGGATTTCCGATGATGAGACACACATCGTTCATCGCGGAAAGTTTTGTTTCGTCATTCTCAATGCATTTCCATACTCGCCTGGACATCTATTGGTGCTTCCGTATCGGGAAGTGGGAGATCTCGAATTACTCACTCCAGAAGAGACGACTGAAATTTGGGCCACTGTAACCATGGGAGTTCGTGTGCTTAAAGATGAGTATCACCCGCAAGGACTCAACGTTGGAATAAATCTTGGTCAAGTGGCGGGGGGCAGCATTGCTCAACATTTGCATATTCACGTGGTTCCCAGGTGGGGAGGCGACACTAATTTTATGGTCTCAGTGGCTAGTACAAAAATTATTCCGGAAGCCCTAGATGTCACTTCACGGCGAATTGGGGCGGCGTGGATTCGTCTAGCAATATGAGCAGCAACGAAATTCGCGACGAGTTGCCGGCAGATCTTGATGTGTCGGCTTTTGTCGGACCAAATCAATTTCCAGATAACAGTCGTCGGCGAATTCCGGCCGCGATATATCTTCTCGTCGCGGCGGTTTGTTTGTTGATTCGCTTTGCGTTCTCTTCGTCGACAAGTGGTCTCGTCAACAACGGGATGGTGATTGCCGCAATCATTCTCGGTGTGTTTGGCATCTACGGATTGACATCATCGTGGTCATTGGAAGTTGATGAAAAGCAGGCCCTGGTTCTGGCGACACGAGCCGCCGACTTTGCCGTCGGACACGCATCTGCCCAACAGGTGTGGTTAGGCCTGCGGAGTCGGCCAACTTGGAGGGTATTTTGTTACAGCGCAGAAGACCCACCTCGTCAACGGGGCTTGGTTCTAGTGGATGCAATTGACGGCGAAATTGTGCAATGTCTCACCGAATTGAACCCAGACCTGTAGCCGCACCGACGCCAACTAGACTTTGATCAATGTTTGACGGCCGCTTTCGCGTGGAAGTAGAGCGGGCAATTCGCCCAATTGGCGAACTATTGCGTCGGACCAAGATGACTCCCGATCATTTCACTGTGATCGGTCTGCTGATTGCTGTGGGAGCCGCCTTTGCCATTGGTTTGGGTGCGTTACCACTTGGTTTGTTTCTCGTGGTGCTAGCTGCTTTGCCTGATTTATTGGATGGGGCATTGGCCAAGGCGTCTAATTCAGCCAGTCAGCGCGGCGCGTTTTTTGACTCGGTAATCGACCGGATAACCGACACGGTGCTCCTTGGTGGAGTGGCATGGTATTTAACCAATGAGCGCGGCGGACATGCGGCACTTGTTCCCTTTGCAGTGATGGGCGTGTCAATGCTCATTTCCTATGAGCGAGCCAAAGCCGAATCGCTTGGACTTCAAGCCAAAGGCGGGTTGATGGAGCGTGCCGAGCGGATCATTCTGCTATGCATCGGCTTGCTCTTTGGATCGATGCTGTATTGGGTGATGTGGCTGATGCTGGTGCTTACTTCGGCCACAGCAATCCAACGCTTCTTCAAAGTGTGGCGCCAGGCGGCCGTTGCCCCGACTACTGCCGAAAAGCAAGCTGTGCGACGGTCGCGTCGTGCATCGCGCAGGTCGGTTCGGGATGCATACCGTGCTCGGTTGCAATCTCGTCGCCGACACCCGTAACGCGTAAGTTCTGGCTGAAATAAGCTCATGGCCACTTGGCGCGATTTCGGCAACGATTCATTTACCCTCAGTGGTTACAAATTGGCCTCGATGCTGGCGCGATTCACTCCGGCGCCACTTGTATTTGGGGCGGCAATGGCTCTGTCTCCACCATTTTCACTTGGTATGCGAGACGAGCGCAAATTGGTGGAGCGACATCTGCAGCGGGTAGATCCGACACTCAAAGATTTCGCACTTCGTCAAGCCGTTCAACGGTCGTTCCAGAGTTATGCCCGTTATTACCTGGAGACATTTCGTCTCTCGACGCTCAGTCGTCAGACCATCAGCGCGGGGCACAGCATTGAAGGATTTTCCTACATTGAAAATGCATTGCAAGGCGGCAAGGGCGCGATCTTGGCATTGCCCCATGTCGGTGGCTGGGAATGGGCTGGTCGCTGGCTTTGTGACGAGGGGTATCAACTGACAGCGGTTGTTGAAAAACTCGAACCATCAGAACTGTACGAATGGTTCGTAGAGATGCGAACCAAAATGGGGGCCCATGTGATTCCCTTGGATGATCGAGCCGGTATTGCAGTGCAGGAAGCATTGAAGTTGAACCGGCCGGTGTCGTTATTGTGCGATCGCGACATTCCCCGCGATGGCGTGCGAAGTGGGGTAGAAGTTGAGTTTTTTGGGGAACGCACCACCGTGCCGGCCGGGCCGGCATTTTTTGCGTTACGCACTGGAGCACCGCTGATTCCGGCTGCTGCATACTTCACTCGCCGAGTTGACGGTCACCACACGGTGGTGCGCCCTCCAGTTGTGGTCGAGCGAAAGGGATCATTGCGCGAAGATGTGAGCCGAATTTCTCAAATGCTCATCTCTGAAATGGAAATACTGATCAAACGCGCCCCTGAGCAGTGGCATTTGTTCTCGCCGAATTGGCCAAGTGATCCTGGCTATTAAAAATAGCTAGCCAAGAATAGATTGCAGTTCGCTCAAGCGATCTGGATTTATGCGGTACCACACCCATGTGCCTCGTTTGTTACTGGTTATGAGCCCGGCTTCGCGCAATACCTTGAGGTGATGACTAACCGTTGGTTGGGAGCGTCCAGTTGGTTTGACCAAGGCACAGGCACACGTCTCAGAATCTCCGGCCGCTGCGATCAAACTAAATAACCTCAAACGAATTGGGTCGCCGAGGGCGGCAAACGCAGTGGCTATTCGTGTGGCGTTGCTCCTGTTCAACGGTGCTTCGGAGACTGCCACACAACAAATTTGGGACGTTTTCACGACCGGAGAAATTTTCGAGGAAATACTTGCAATATCGATAATCATCAATATATCATAAGCCCATGACCTCACGTGTGCAACTAGCCCTCAATGTGTCGAATCTCGCCGAAGCTGTGGAGTTTTACAGCAAAATGTTCTCCACTCAGCCAGCCAAATTGCGCGAGGGTTATGCAAACTTTGCGATAGCCGAGCCGCCGCTCAAATTGGTGCTCATCGAAACACCAAAAGCGGAAGGAAGCGACTACCCGCGCATCAATCATCTCGGTGTCGAAGTGATGTCAACCGATGAGGTTGACGCCGCGATCAGCCACTTCCAAGAATTAGGTTGGGTCGATTCAATCGAAAAAGACACAATATGTTGCTTCGCGGTGCAAGACAAAGTGTGGGTGCATGACCCCGACGGCGCACCTTGGGAGTTCTATACCGTATTAGCCGATGCCGATGCCATGCACGCGACAACCGAATTGGTTACAACAACAAATGCCTGCTGTTCGACCGATGGTGCGATCGCCTGTTGCTAAAACTTCGCCATTTCGGCCTTACCGGCGGTTGACTCGTTCTGGGAGCGGATAGAAATGCTTCCGTGCCCATAGGGCCACATAGACGAAGCCAACGAGGACCGGTACCTCAATCAATGGGCCGACGACACCAGCGAGCGCCTGCCCCGAGGACACGCCAAACACGCCGATCGCGACGGCGATCGCCAACTCGAAATTGTTGCCGGTAGCGGTGAATGCAATCGCCACGTTCCGGTCGTACTGGATTCGCATCTTTAACCCGACGTAAAACGTGCTGAACCACATGATTGCGAAGTAGGCGAGCAGCGGGAGGGCGATGCGGACGACGTCCCACGGTTGGTTGGTGATCCGGTCGCCCTGCAGGGCGAAGAGGATAACAATTGTGAATAACAATCCGTAGAGCGCGATCGGGGCGATCTTGGGCAGAAATCGTTGCTCGTACCATTCAGTCCCTTTGGCCCGTTCTCCGAAGGTGCGAGTGAGAAAACCGGCCAGAAGCGGCAAACCGAGGAAGATAAGAACGGACTTGCCTATTTTCCATACCGTGACATCAATGCCGGAGCTGTCGAGGCCGAGCCATCCGGGGAGCAAGTCTAGATAAAAGTAGCCGAGTAGCGAGTAAGCCACGATTTGAAATAACGAATTGATCGCCACGAGAACAGCTGCGAGCTCGCGATCGCCACACGCAAGATCGTTCCAAATCAGCACCATCGCGATGCAGCGAGCCAAACCAACGATGATCAATCCGGTTCGATATTCAGGTAGATCGGGCAACAACAGCCACGCCAACGTGAACATCACCGCTGGTCCGATCATCCAGTTCAGCACCAGCGACATCACCAACGATCGACGATCGCTGACTACGGTTCCGATCGACCGATAGCGGACCTTGGCCAGCACCGGATACATCATCGCCAGCAATCCAATCGCAATTGGCAACGACACATTGTCGACTTTTACCTTCTCCAACTGGACATTGAGGTCGGGAAACGCACGCCCGAGCCCGATGCCGGAAAACATCGCCGCCCCAATCCAAAGAGGCAGCAAGCGATTCAGTGTCGACAAATGCATTTTGACAACTAGAGCATCAATTCGTTCGTCGTCGCTCATCTGGATTTCGCTCATATGCCAACTCCATAAGTTTTAGGTCATCGAGGAACGAAAACGACTCTATATCATCATCGAACTCTGCATGATTTGTCTGTAGTAATTTCCTTGTGATCGATTCGGAATCGGTGTCAACAGATTGCGAAGGACGCGCTTTTATGAAAAGTGTATTATTTCTTTGCGTGCACAATGCGGGCCGCTCGCAAATGGCGGCTGGATTCATGCGTGCCCTTGCTCTTGGATCGGTACAAGTTTTCTCTGCTGGATCCCAACCCGCATCAAAATTGAATCCGTCAGTTGTGACCGCGATGTCCGAAATTGGCATTGATATTTCGTCGCTAGAACCACAGTGTTGGACAGATGAAATGCTGGGTGCGGTTGATGTCGTGGTGACAATGGGCTGTGGCGACGAATGTCCGTATATCGCTGGTAAGCAATACATCGACTGGCCGATTATTGATCCGACCGGAAAAGATATTGTGGTTGTTCGACAGATTCGCGACGAGATCCGAACGCGAGTGGAACAGTTAATTTCATGCCTAAGTTGATTGAGTTCGACACCGAACGCCTTTGTTTGCGCCAGTGGCAACCGAGCGATCGCCAACCGTTTGCTGCGCTCACTGCGGACCCGATAGTCATGAAGTACTTTCCGTCAATTCTGGATCGCACCGCAAGTGACGCTTTGGCAGATCGCTGTGAGTCTCATATCGCCATCAATGGTTGGGGTTTGTGGGCAGCCGAACTAAGCGCCACAGACGAGTTCATTGGTTATGTTGGCTTGAGTTCTCCACGACTGGAACTGCCGTTTTTGCCGGGAGTCGAAATTGGTTGGAGACTGGCTACCCAGTTTTGGGGTCGAGGTTTCGCCACTGAAGCGGCCAGGGGCGTACTTCGCGTTGCTTTTGAGTTACTTAAGTTGGCAGAGATCGTTTCGTTTACATCAGTGGGCAATCTTCGCTCCCGGGCGGTCATGGAAAAGCTCGGCATGAAGGAAACCGAGACATTTGATCATCCCAACATCCCAGTCGGCAATTCACTTCGCCGGCATTGTTTGTATCGGCTATCACTCGACGAGTGGATGAGTCAATCTCAGCCGTAAACGTCGAATAATTCTTGAATTGCTTTGGCCTGTCCACCCGATGTTGACGACATCACTGCAATTGGAGTAACCCCACTTTCTGACCAGGCTTCAAATTGGTCGCGCACCTGGTTGGCAGTGCCCGACACTGTGCAGTCATTCAACCAAGCATCACTCATCGTGGCCATAAGTTGGTCGGCGAGTTGTTCCTTCGGCGTCGTTGCCAGGACATCTTCGATGGCGCTCATCTCGTCGTCATATCCGGCAGTTCGCCAATAGTTGCGATAGTTAGGCAGCGATACATATCCGGTGAGTGTCTTGCGATGAATTTGGAGTGCCGCTTGGCGATCTTCACTTACGACCGTGGGTACCATGTTGGCTACGAAGAAGTCAGATCGCTGATCGGTTGGAATACGTGATAGTTGCGATGACATGTAACGTCGAGAGGCGTTGGCCCAAATTGCGCCTTGGGCAATCTCGCAAGCCAGATTGAGCATTTTGTCGCGCAATGCGGCGAGATAAATCGGCGGTAGTGGACCACTGAACCGTTCGTTGGCGCGGATGGCCGCAACGTAATTACGAACATCGGACAGCGGCTTGCCTGTCTCCACTCCTAGTCGCTGTGTTACCGGACCGTGGCTAACTCCAAGGCCAAGAGCGAATCGACCGGCCGAGATTTCATGGATATGGGCGGCCGAATTTCCGCATTCGACAGGATGGCTGTAATAGATCGGCTGAATCGATGTCCAAAACCGAATTGAGTGTGTGACATGGGCGAGTGAGACGCACAATCCGAGCGTGGCCCCAAGGCTGGGACAGGCAAGTCCGCTAAAACCGCGCCGCTCAGCCTCGATCGCGAGTTCCAAAATGGCGGAGCGTTTGTTTGGAGTTACGACAATTGAAATTGCCGGCATTTTTGTTGGCGAGCCCGATTTCGTCATGTCGGCAAACCTACTTGTAGTTGCGCAATTTATCGATTTTGTGTGCCCGACTGAATTGGGACGTACCGTATAGCGGGTGGGTGACTCTCCAACGGGTGCTGGTTGTGCCATGTTGCGTGTGGCCATGGTCAGCCCCTACAGCGTGTCGGTTCCCGGTGGAGTGCAGTCGCAAGTGCTCGGTCTGGCTCGTGAAATGCGACGACTTGGTCACGAAGTGCGTGTGTTGGCCCCGTGTGATGGCCCGCCGCCAGAAAGTTTTGTAACGCCACTTGGCAATAGTTTGCCGACTGCGGCAAACGGATCCATTGCCGCACTTGCTCCAGATCCGTCGGCGGCCCTGCGTACCATTCGAGCTTTAAATGACGAAGCATTTGATGTCATTCATTTACACGAGCCATTGGTCCCTGGACCGACGGTCACTGCGTTGTTAATGCGCATGGCGCCAACAGTGGGAACTTTCCACGCTGCTGGCGACTCGACGTCGTACCGGGTGTTGAATCGGACTGCCAGGTGGGCCGCAAATCATATTGATGTGCGCGTTGCCGTGTCCGAACAGGCTCGTGAACTTGCCGCTCGTTACCTAGATGGCGATTATCAAGTGTTGTTCAACGGCATCGAAGTGAGTCGTTATCGTCGCCCAGATATCGAACGAGTGAAGCAACCGACCATCTTTTTTTGCGGTCGATACGAGCCGCGCAAGGGGTTAGAGATTTTGCTAGAAGCTTTGAAATACCTTCCCCAAAATGTACGACTTTGGGTCGCCTCCGACGGACCGGGAATTGATGTCCTGCGCAATCGATTTGCCAGCGATGATCGGATTGACTGGCTTGGTCGGATAACCGAGGACGACAAGATCAAAAGACTTGCTTCATGCACGGTATTCTGCGCCCCATCGCTGCACAGCGAATCATTTGGAATTGTTTTGCTTGAGGCAATGGCCGCCCAGGCTCCACTTGTTGCAAGTGCACTCGACGGATATTGCAACGTCGCAACGCACGACCGTGATGCCTTGCTCGTGCCACCAGGCGATGCTGCATTGCTCGCCGATGCACTCAATCTAATTCTCACCGACTCCTCGCTCACTCAGCGATTAGTTGAAGGTGGTGCGCTTCGAGCCGAGCATTTTTCAATGCAAGTCTTGGCCCAGGAATACCTTGCGATCTATCGTCGATTGCTGGATGACGAAGCAAATTTGGCACTTACAGTTGCACCAAGTCGCCTGTTGTCATTCTTCAATGGCCGATTACTTAGGCGTTCGCAGGCGGCACGTTCGGCGTAGAATGGAACTATGAAACCACTAGTTATCATTGTCATTCTCGTCGTGCTGATTGCCGGATTCGTGGCGCTCTCCTACAACGGTTTGGTGCGTCGCCGCAACGATGTCGACAATTCATGGTCACAAATTGATGTGCAGTTGAAGCGACGCCTGGATCTCATTCCTAATTTGGTTGAGACCGTGAAGGGTTATGTGTCCCATGAGCGTTTGACTCTGGAAGCGGTCATTACCGCACGAAACTCGGCAATGGCGGCCCCGTCAACACCGGCTGCCCAAGCCGTGGCTGACAATGCAATCACCGGTGCGTTGCGGCAATTGTTCGCCCTTTCTGAGGCCTATCCGGACCTCAAAGCAAATCAAGGGTTCGTCTCCTTGCAAGAAGAACTCTCCAATACAGAAAGTCGCATTGCTTACGCTCGTCAGTTCTATGGCGACTCTGTCGCCGGATACAACACGGCGATCCAAAAGTTTCCGGGGGTCGTAATTGCCAGAATGTTCAATTTCACTGCGCGCGAGTTTTTCGAAGTCGAAGAATCGGCACGAACTGCTCCCCAGGTGAAGTTCTAATTCTCTGCAAATGAACGATCTCATTTCGTCTAATAAACGCCGAACGGTCGCATTAATTTTTGGATTCGTGCTAATTGTGGTCCTCGTTGGAGCCGCGGTGGGCACTTTGGTCGGTAACGGGACGACCGGAACAATTCTGGCTGTCGTAATATCCGGAACCTTTGCCTTTATTTCGTATTGGAAATCTGATGCGATTGCCTTACGCGTGAGTCGGGCCATACCGGCCGATCCAACCGAGTACTTGCGTCTGCACAATTTGGTCGAGGGCTTGTGTATCGCCAGTGGGTTGCCCAAGCCACGCGTGTATGTGATCGTTGACGAGGCGCCAAATGCTTTTGCCACCGGGCGTAATCCTCGTCACGCCGCCGTTGCTGTAACCACGGGATTGCTGGAAAAAATGAACCGAGTCGAATTAGAAGGTATTTTGGCTCATGAGTTGTCACACATTCGTAATTACGACATTCTGGTGTCCACTCTTGCCGTCACACTCGTCGGATCGGTGGCGATAATTACCGATATTGCGATTCGAATGATGTGGTGGAATGGCGGGCGAGCGCATCGCGGCGGTGATCGTAACAACGGTTCCAATCCGCTCGCGTTGATCGGCTTCGCTCTTCTTATTTTTGCCCCTATTTTGGCCAAATTGATGCAGGCGGCAATTAGCCGACGTCGTGAAACTCTTGCCGATGTATCGGCATGTCAAATCACGCGTTATCCACCGGGGCTCATATCGGCTTTGGAGAAATTGCAAGCCGATACCACCACCACACATTCGGCGAGCATGGCTACTGCTCATATGTGGATTGAACAGCCCCTTTCTGGAGTTAAAGACTCAGGGCGACTGGGTTCATTACATAAACTCTTTAATACCCATCCGCCACTGGCCGAGCGCATTGCTTTGCTCAGGGAAATGTAAGAGGAGCCCAACTCAATGTCACACTTCACTTCAAGTCGTCTCAAATACGTCGGCGTATCGGGCTTGATTGCGGTTCTCGGAGCCTGCGGCGGCTCGTCACCAACTGTGACAACCGAAACTATTCCAACTGTTACCACTGTGGTCGAGGAAAGCACGACAACAACGGTTCCGATTCCGGTCAATCCACTCACCGGTGAGCCGGCCGCTGACACATCCATTCTCAGTCGTCCGGCAATGGTGGTAAAGATCGATAATCATCCAAAGGCAATGCCTCAAATTGGAATAAATCAAGCCGATATTATTTTTGAAGAAAATGTGGAGAAACTCACTAGGTTCGCCGCCGTTTTTCATAGTCAGGGGAGCGATCCGGTCGGACCAATTCGTAGTGGTCGGTTCCAAGACATCAATTTGCTTGGTTCATTTAATAAACCACTCTTTGTGTGGAGTGGAGGAAATCCACAGGTGAGTGCCGCTATCAAAAAATCTGATCTGGTCGACCTCAGTTACACCGTTGCAAATAAGGACGGCGGATTCCATCGCGATAGCGATCGACCGGCACCGCACGATTTGTTCGCCGAGACTTCAAAGTTGTGGACTCTTGCACCAGATGGTTCGGGTCCACCTCCCGCACAATTCACGTATCGCACTGCCAGTGATGCAGTTCCAACCTCGGCACAAAAGATTGATGGAGTCAAATTGTCAATGGATGGTGTCAAGGTGAGATGGGATTGGAACGCAACTGATCTAACTTTCGGCCGACTTCAGGACGAAAAAGTTCTAGTGGATTCTGACGATGTGCAACTCAACGTGCGCAATGTCGTCATTCTGGAAGTTGAATACACCAATTCCTACAGCCCGGTATCTAAAACTTTGGGTAGCGGAAAAGTAACCGTATACACCGAGGGAGTAGCCATCACCGGGACATGGGAGCGAAGCAATCGGCTGATTCCGTTCACCTTGACGGATTCAAGTGGAGCGATCATCAAACTCACCCCTGGTCGCACCTTTGTCGAAGTAGCCCGAGCCGATAAGTCGGCGATCATTGCTTCAGGCGTTGATCCAGACGAGGTTAAGTATCCCTAAGCGACTCTGACGTTGCGTGCTGGGTGGGTATGGATTATCTAGGTACGATGAGTTCATGAGTTCACCTTCAGCATCACCACGTCGCCCGTCTAGTTCATCGGCCACAGGTTCTCTTCGTGTCAAGCGCGGTCTTGCCGAGATGCTCAAAGGTGGCGTAATCATGGATGTTGTCACGCCCCTCCAAGCCAAAATCGCCGAGGATGCTGGCGCGGTTGCGGTAATGGCTCTTGAACGAGTACCGGCCGATATTCGCCGAGATGGTGGTGTGGCTCGGATGAGTGACCCAGAAATGATTGAAGGAATCAAAGCCGCCGTTTCAATTCCGGTAATGGCAAAAGTCCGGATCGGTCATTTTGTGGAGGCGCAAGTTTTGGAAGCGCTCGGTGTCGATTTCGTCGACGAATCAGAAGTACTTACACCTGCCGATGAAACTCATCACATTGACAAGTTTGCATTCACCGTGCCATTCGTGTGCGGTGCGACAAATTTAGGAGAAGCCCTGCGGCGAATTAGTGAAGGCGCCGCACTCATTCGATCAAAGGGTGAGGCCGGGACCGGCAATATTGTTGAAGCAGTTCGACATTTGCGCAGCATCACCGGCGATATCCGAAGAATCACTCAGGCGGATTCGGCCGAATTGTTTGACTGGGCCAAGAAACTTTCCGCACCGCTTCAACTCGTGCAAGAGATTGCCGAAACTGGAGAACTTCAGGTACCGCTTTTTTGTGCCGGTGGAATAGCCACACCCGCTGATGCCGCATTGGCGATGCAATTGGGTGCTCAAAGCGTTTTTGTCGGATCCGGAATTTTCAAGAGTGAGGATCCTTCATTGCGAGCCAAAGCAATCGTTGAAGCGACAACACACTTTCGCGATCCACAAATCATTGCCAAGGTAAGTCGAAATCTTGGTGCGCCGATGACGGGAATCGGAATGGATCAGATCAATGAGCGCTATTCCGAGCGGGGCTGGTGAACGATTCGAGGCCCCCGGGTGGGCCCTCTAGTTGGAGTGTTGGCCTTACAAGGTGGATTTGCTGCCCACCAAATTGCACTCACTGAATTAGGGGCCAGTACCCGTCACGTACGAACAATTGACGATCTCATCGGGATTGACGCCCTAGTACTGCCCGGCGGAGAATCGACCACAATGTCAATGTTGCTTGAGTCATCCGAGTTATTTAATCCAATTGCCGAGGTCATTTCGCAAGGTCTGCCTATTTTTGGCACCTGCGCGGGCATGATTTTGTTGGCGACCAATGTCCATGATGCGCGGCCGGATCAGAAGTCATTTGGTGCGATCAACATTGATGTACGCCGAAATGCGTACGGTCGGCAGGTTGACAGCTTTGAAGCCGACATTGATGTTGTCTCGTTGCTCACCCCTTTTCACGCCGTGTTCATTCGAGCGCCACAAGTAATTACTGCTTCCCAAACCGTGGAGGTGCTGGCACGACACGAAGCCAACATTGTGTTGGCTCGAGAGAAAGCGATCACGGTGGCATCATTTCATCCGGAACTTACTGCTGATACTCGAATCCATGAAATATTTGTCAATAGTTTATGAGGGAACAATAAGAAGGGAGCGATGAAAAATGTCCGGTCACTCTAAATGGGCAACAATTAAACACAAGAAAGCCGCCGTCGATAAAGCACGGGGAAAAATATTTGCCAAGTTGTCTCGGCAACTTGAAGTTGCCGCTAAAGAACACGGCGGCGATGTAACCACGAATGCCGCACTTCGAACGATCGTATTAAAAGCCAAAGCCGCTCAAATGACCAACGATGCCATTGATCGTGCAATCAAACGAGGCACCGGAGTAGGAACCGGCGCTGTTTATGAATCGATTACCTATGAAGCCTATGCACCAGGCGGCGTAGCGATGCTCATCGATGTGCTTACTGACAACCGAAATCGAACTGCCGCCGATGTCCGAATTATTTTCAGCAAACTTGGCGGCTCGATGGCTGAACCTGGCGCCGTGTCATGGCAGTTTTCTCGAAAAGGTGTGTTGCACGTGTCGCGATCGGTGAGCGAGGATGATCTCATGTCAGTGGCCCTAGACAAAGGTGCCGAGGATATTTCCGATGACGGAGATTCTTGGCTTGTCATTTGCGATTCAGCAGCGGTCGAGTCTCTCAAAGCTGCGTTAGATAGTTCGGGGATGCCAGTGGCGTCGGCAACTTCTACGATGGTCTCATCTTTGGTGGTGCCGGTAACCAAAATGAGTGATGCTAAGGCGGTGTTGCACATCATGGATGAGTTGGATGAGTTGGATGATGTCCAAGATGTCTATTCAAACTTTGATATTTCAGAAGAAATTCTCACACAAGTCGCACAATGACAATTTCTTTAGGCGATATCGCGCCCGAATTCACACTTCCCGGAACCGGTGGACGAAATTATTCGTTATCTGATTACATTGGAAAACCAGTCGTGTTGGTGTTTTATCCTGGTGATAACACCGTTGTGTGTACGAAACAGTTATGTTCGTACACGCAATCCATCGATGAATTCACAAATGTCGGTGCACAAGTTCTTGGCATCTCACCACAAGATGTGGAAAGCCACGAGCAGTTTTCTCAGAAACACGGGTTCGGATTTCCCTTGCTTGCCGACACCGATAAGAAGGTCTCGGGTCATTATGGCGTTTTAGGTCCACTCGGATTCTCACGACGGAGCGTATTCGTCGTGGATGGCAAGGGAATCATTCGGTATGTTCATCGGGCCATGGCCGGGCTTAATTTTCGCCCAGTTGGCGAACTTGTTGACGCAGTTCGAACCGCAATCGATCGGGAGTAATCCGCATAGGTAGTGGATGAAATGACTAGGATCGAACCTATGTTCGCCCCAAGTCGCCTAACTGGCGCCCCAATCGGTGACGCTCAGGCTGGTCTCACGGTACTTGGCATTGATCCGGGCCTTACCCGATGTGGTTACGCGGTGCTACGCCAAAATGGAACTCAACAACCTGTTGTTGTTTCGTTGGGTGTTATCACCACGGTTGCCACAACGGAATTGCCACAACGACTTGCCGAGTTGCACAAAGAGATAGTCGCATTGTTCGACGAGTTTGTTCCCGTCGCTGTGGCTGTCGAACAAGTATTTTTTCAAGCAAATGTTCGCACTGCCATGAGTGTTGGCCAAGTAAGCGGACTGGCTTTGGCGATTGCCGCCGACCGTCGGTGTGATGTCGTTCAATTCACTCCCAAGCAGGTAAAAAGCGCCATCGCTGGATGGGGTGGTGCCGACAAATTGCAAGTGCAGCGAATGGTGCAAAAGCGTCTCGGCTTATCCAAACTGCCAAAGCCAGCCGATGCAGCCGATGCTGCGGCACTGGCATTGTGCTATCTGGCAATGTTGCCACTTCGTCAAAGCATCGTCGCCGCCGAAAAAAAAGCACAATCAGCATGATCGGATCACTGCGCGGCAAGGTGCTGGAACGAAACAGCGATAGTACTGCTCTGATTGAAGTGGCTGGGATCGGTTATCTCGTGCATGTCACGCCGCGAACACTCGCCGAACTTGAACCAACTTCAAGCGCATTCATGTATGTGTACGAACACTTGCGTGAAGACGCTCACACGCTGTTCGCCTTCCTTGAACGAGATGAGCGAAACTCATTTGAAACCTTGATAGCAACGCACGGTGTTGGGCCATCGATGGCGATGGCGATTCTCGCTGTTCATTCACCTCGTTCGCTGGTCGACATTGTTGCTACCGGCGATCTTGCATCGCTTACGTTGGTGCCAGGGGTGGGTCGAAAGACGGCCGAACGGTTACTTGTCGAATTGAAAGGGCGGCTAAATATGTCAATGCTTGATGACATCGGAGAACAGCCGGGCGTCTCATCGCTGACAACTACAAATGTCGTGGCCGATGTACGAGAAGCATTGGCTGGGCTCGGTTATGGCAACGACGAAATTCGCGATGTGTTGCGCCAACTTCCAGTATCTAAATCCGCTGAACAATTACTTCGTCTGGCACTCAATTTTTTGGGGGTGCGTCGTGCGTGAAGAATTTTTGGATCCAAATGTCGGTGACGAAGTCGACGCGGTCGAAGAAAGCGGTCTTCGGCCGCATCGACTAGATGATTTCGTTGGGCAGCGCGAATTAAAGGAGCATCTGGGAATTGTGCTGGAAGCGGCCCGAATGCGTGAACAGCCCGCCGATCACATTCTGCTCGCTGGCCCACCTGGGTTGGGCAAAACCACTATGGCCGGGATTGTCGCATCCGAAATGTCAGCGACACTACATGTCACATCTGGACCAGCATTGGAACGTGCCGGCGATTTGGCGGCAATTCTCACCAAACTTGGTGATCATGATGTGTTGTTCATCGACGAGATTCATCGTCTGTCAAGGAACGTCGAAGAAATTTTGTATCCGGCGATGGAAGATTTTCAAATTGACATTGTTGTTGGCAAGGGTCCATCCGCTTCGTCGATTCGACTTACCCTCCCGCAATTCACACTGATTGGGGCCACAACGCGAACCGGGATGATCACTGGTCCGTTGCGGGATAGGTTCGGCCTTGTTGCGAGACTTGACTACTACGAAGTGGACGAACTTGAGCTCATTGTTCGTCGCACCGCAGGAATATTGAAAGTTGATATCGATGCGCTAGGTGCCACCGAGATCGCTAGGCGTTCTCGGGGCACTCCGCGTATCGCCAATCGTCTTTTGCGACGTGTGCGAGATTTCGCTCAGGTTCGCGGCGACGGGACCGTCGATCAGAACACTGCCCAAAGCGCATTGGCGGTGTTTGGTGTGGATGATCGCGGACTCGACAAAGTTGACCGGGCGATCCTGTCCGCGATCTGCGGTCAATTTGGAGGTGGACCAGTTGGTTTATCGACGTTGGCGATCAGCGTGAGTGAACAGACCGAAACAATCGAAGATGTCTATGAACCATTTCTTATCCAGCAGGGCATGATCGCGCGAACGCCGCGAGGTCGCGTGGCGATGCCGAGCGCTTGGCGCCACATTGGTCTCGAACCCCCTGATTCGCCGCCAGAATTGTTTTAGCGACAGTGCACATCGATGACATCGATTACGTCCTGCCTGAAGAGTTAATCGCTCAAACTCCAATTGAACCTCGGGATTCAGCGCGACTATTAGTCGACCAAGGAAATATCGAAGCGCTGCATCGGCGAGTGGCAGATATTGGTGACTATTTGCACCCTGAGGATCTGCTCGTGGTCAATGACACTCGAGTTATACCCGCTCGGCTACATCTTCGTCGGGCCACGGGCGGCGCCGTTGAAGTCTTGTTACTCGAACCCATAGATATGCGTTCAGGCGAATGGGAATCGCTCATTCGCCCAGGTGGAAAGTTGAGAGTTGGCGAAATTCTGTACGGAAACGACGGAGTGTCGCTAATTGAAGTTGGTAAGCGAACTGAAGCCGGTGACACTTTCGTGGTCACGATTCTGGTTGACGATTTCGACACGATGCTGGCCGAACGAGGAGAAATGCCACTCCCGCCATATATCACTTCGCCGCTGACAAATCCCGATCGCTACCAAACGGTGTATGCCCGTCACGCTGGATCTGCGGCAGCACCAACGGCTGGGCTCCACTTCACTAATCGACTTCTACAAGATTTGCAAAATGCGGGCGTTCAAATGGTCACGGTTGATCTCACTGTTGGCTTGGACACCTTTGCTCCAATAAGCACGACCAATCCCATCGATCATAAAATCCACACCGAGTCATATTCTGTTTCGGCTGACACTCTCGAACGATGCCGACAAGCCAGACGGGTAGTTGCCGTCGGTACCACTGCAACGCGGGCACTTGAGACAGCCGCTTCGACAGGTCTGAATCGTGGCCGCAGCAGTTTGTTTATTACGCCTGGATACGACTGGAAACTTGTAGATCTGTTGATCACGAATTTTCACATGCCAAAAACGTCTCTGTTGCTGATGATTGAATCCTTCATCGGGACACGGTGGCGATCGTTGTATCTCCAAGCGATTCAACACAAGTATCGGTTTTTGTCCTTCGGTGATGCAATGTTGCTGGATCGTCACTTGAATTGAATGTGGTTCGGTACTCTGTAACAAATGTTTCCCGTCTCGTTCACCGAACAGTCGCGCGACGGTTTGGCGCGTACCGGGCTGGCACAGACCAACCGCGGTACATATTCGACTCCGTGCTTTATGCCGGTCGGCACACGGGGTGCAGTTAAATATTTGAGCGCCCAAGATTATGAAGATTTGGGTGCCCAAATAGTTTTAGGGAATACGTATCACTTGATGTTGAGGCCAGGTGCTCAGATCATTGCCGATCATGGTGGGCTCGGTGCCTTCTCTGGCTGGACGGGCCTTACACTCACCGATTCCGGTGGGTTTCAGGTTTTTTCGCTAAATCCGGACGTAGACGATGAGGGCGTCACCTTTAAATCGACCTACGACGGTTCATCGCACAGATTCACTCCGGAGTCTGCCGTGGCGGTTCAGCAATTGATTGGCGCCGATATTCAAATGGTGCTCGATGTCTGCCCACCATTGCCCTCATCAGACGAAGTTCTACGAAT
Organism: Actinomycetota bacterium; assembly: GCA_031401235.1. Lineage (GTDB taxonomy): Bacteria > Actinomycetota > Acidimicrobiia > Acidimicrobiales > Ilumatobacteraceae > UBA3006. The sequence continues at coordinate 54,837 of JANNRJ010000029.1, read as the reverse complement.
TGCGGTTGATCGAACGGCACGATGGGCAAGTCGAGCACGGGCAGTTCATTCACGAACCGATCAATCACTGTTCGGAATTGTGCAAGGCGGAACAAGTCAGAATCTTCGCCGTGAAAGTGCGCAGCGCACCGCCGAACTTGATTTTGACGGTTACGGGATTGGTGGTCTTTCCGTTGGCGAAACTCGCGACGAAATGTTGCCGGCGTTGGCCAGTGCACTGGAAGCGCTGCCTGACAATCGGCCGCGATATTTAATGGGAGTCGGGGATCCCGCATCCCTTGTGGAGGCGGTGAACTTAGGTGTTGATCAATTTGATTGCGTGATGCAAACCCGACTGGGGCGACATGGGACCGCTCTCACCGGTGATGGTCGAATAAATCTCAAGCGAGCCGAGTACATTTCTTCCGACGAACCAATTGACAAATCCTGCAGATGTTCGGTGTGTAAACGTCATTGCCGTGGCTACTTGCGACACTTATTTCAAGTCGGCGAACCAACAGCTTCCCGTCTGGTTTCGCTACACAATCTGGCCTGGACATTTGCGTTGATGGACGACATACGCACCGCAATCACAATGGGCACATTTGATCAATTTCGCCGACAAATACTTGCTGTGTGGGCCGTGACGACACAGATTGAACCATAAGTCGCTAGAGTACGAACCTATGTCACAGACCGTTTTTCATCTTTTGGGTGCCACCTCTAGCGGAGGCGGGAGCAGCATCGTCAGCCTTTTGCCTCTTGTGCTTATCTTTGTGGCCATGTATTTCTTGTTGCTTAAGCCACAGCGCAGGCGCCAAAAAGAGTCCCGTAATTTGCAGAACACTCTGGGCGAAGGCGATGAGGTCATACTCAATTCAGGAATATATGGTTTCGTCTCGTCTGTCGAAGACGACTACATATGGTTGGACATTGCCGAACACACTCCGGGCAAGTCCATTGAAATCCGAGTTGCTCGAAGTGCGGTGGCTCGTGTGGTGAACAAAGCAGCCGGTACGCAAGCGGCAAGCTCTAACTAAGCGTCCAATCTTCTCTCCCTAGATTCGCCCCAGATGGTACGCCGACTACTCTTATCGCTGATTGGAATTGTGGTAGTCGCCGGTGGGGTATTGGCGTCCAATCTTGTTGCTGGAAATACTCCTTCACTCGGTCTTGATTTGCAGGGCGGTGCGTCGATCACCCTCCAACCTGAAGGTGTCTACGATGCAACGGCTCTCGATGTAGCCGTTGAAATTATTCGATCTCGTGTGGACTCAATTGGCGTTGCCGAACCAGAAATCATTCGTCAAGGTGACACCGTCGTAGTCAACCTGCCAGGAGTCGATGATCAACAACGGGCGCTAGACATTGTTGGCCGACAAGGTGAATTATTGCTCAGGCCGGTGCTTCAAGCCGGACTAATTCAAACGACCTCAACAACCACAGTGTCAGCGACAACGCCGGCAGCGACGACTTTGCCGCCACCCAGTGGTGGCGTCGGCGGGACGAGGAAAATTTCCGCGACAAGTGTTCCTGAGACGACCGTGCCTCCGACAACTGTTGCCCCGACTACGACCACGGGTGTTCCGGTTATTACCGTTCCTGCTTCGGCGGATCCAAATGATCCGACCGCGACTGTGTTGCTCACCGACGGCAAGGGCACTGGTTATTACGTCGGTCCAGCCGCCGCTAGCGGCAAGGTGTTTACCAATGATGCCAAAGCGGAAATTCAAAATGGTTCATGGGTCGTTGTTGTCGGATTACGAAATGGCGCTGACGGTGATCAACTATGGAATGCGCTAACAACCACTTGTTATAACCGTGAACCAACGTGCCCGACCGCACAGGTCGCAATCGTGCTGGACGGTGTCGTAATTTCGGCACCAGTCGTACGCGAACCAGTATTTAGTGGTGGCTCGGTTCAGATCAGTGGCAGTTTCAAGGAATCAGAAGCTCGTGATCTGGCAAAAATTCTAGAATTCGGTGCAGTACCCGTGAAATTTGGCGTTTCACAAGTACAGACAGTGTCGCCGACATTGGGTAAGGATTCATTGCGCGCGGCAATGTTCTCCGGCCTACTCGGCGTGCTTCTCGTAATGCTCTTTTTTCTCTTTTATTACCGACTACTTACCTTGGTAATGGTCGGCGGGTTGATGGTTTCTGGAGCGCTGCTGTGGAGCATCATCGCGTTCCTTTCAAAAACAAACGGCCTGGCGCTGTCGCTGGCTGGGGTGGCTGGGATCATCGTCTCAATTGGAGTCACTATCGACTCCTATGTGGTGTTTTTTGAACGCATCAAAGATGAACTCCATAAAGGCAAGTCATTGAAAAATTCAGCTCAACGAAGTTTTGCCGCTGCTTGGCGGACAATTCTTGCCGCTGACACAGTTTCATTTATCGGTGCAGCGATCCTGTGGCAACTCACCGTCGGCTCGGTTCGTGGTTTTGCCTTTTTCCTTGGTCTCGCCACACTTACCGATGTCATTGTCGCCTATTTCTTCACCCGTCCGACTGTCCTTCTGCTGGCTCGAAGTCGATTTTTTGAGCGTCGCAACGTACTCGGTGTAGTTCGTCGGCCAGATGTGAATACAGGAGTATCCCAATGAGCGGAGGTTTTGGTCGCCTGTATCGCGGGGAGACAACGTTTAACTTCGTCGGTCGTCGCCGTTGGGGGTTCGCGTTTTCTCTAGCGCTCTTTCTTATTTCGATTCTTTCGCTATATAACCGTGGGCTTAATCTCGGTATCGATTTTGAAGGAGGTGTGGCATGGGAGGTTCCGTCCACAAATCTGACCATCGATCAGGCGCGAACAGTTCTGGAAGACAATGGAATATCAACCACCGGCGCCAAGATTCAAACCCTGAATGGAAATGCGGGTCAAAGCATCCGTCTTCAGGTTGCTGAACAAACACAACAAGTGCAAACGAAGGTTCAAGACGAACTTGCTGCCGCGGCGGGAGTAACGGCTCAGGATGTAAGTGTTGCCGCCGTGAGTTCGTCATGGGGCCGGACGATCACCGAAAAGGCTTTGCGGGCATTGATCATCTTTTTTGGCGTGGTCTCGCTATACATCGCTTGGCGATTCGAATGGAAAATGGCACTCTCGGCAATTGCGGCCATGGCTCATGACGTCTTGTTGAGTGTCGGTATTTACTCAGTTACTGGGTTTTCGGTAACACCAGCCACGGTGATTGCATTCCTCACAATTCTCGGATTTTCGTTGTATGACACCATAGTTGTGTTTGACAAAGTTCATGAAAATACAAAGAGATATTCTGCTTCTCGAGTGTCGTATGGCGATATCACGAATGTCTCGATGAATCAAGTGTTGATGCGTTCGATCAATACCAGTGTGGCCGCAATTTTGCCAGTCCTCTCATTGTTGGTGTTGGGCTCGTGGGTGTTAGGTGTGGTCGCATTGGAAGATTTTGCTCTGGCATTGTTGGTCGGCATGTTGCTTGGCGCCTACTCATCCATCTTTATTGCCACTCCATTGCTGGCTGTCTTAAAACAACGCGAACCAAAATATCGCCCACTGATCGGACAACTTTCTCTCGGGGCTGACATGTTGCGGTTGGCCGGAGTGGTACCTACTGTGTCTTTGGCAAATGTTGCGACTACAAAGTCGATTTCGAAGACAATCGAACCGGTTCGTCAACAGGTGACCGTTGCTTCGGCGCTAACGCATCCACCTCGTCCCCGCAAAAAGCGAAGTCGCGGCTAGTCCAGTCCAGTTGCCCATAGACTTTGGTCATGGGTAGCTCGCAATGAGCACGACATCGAGGGTTCTGCCGTGGCGTCGCCAACACTCTGCGATTGCCGAAGATCTTGTACCGCTGCTGACGGCGTATAAGGCTCGGCACCCTAAAGGCTCGATCACCAATATCAATACCGCATACGCAATGGCTCGCGAGGCGCACCAGCATCAGACGCGTAATAGCGGTGAACTGTATATCAGTCACCCAGTTGCGGTCGCCCGGATTGTCGCCGATCTTGGTCTGGACGAAGTTTCAATCGTCGCCGCATTACTTCATGACGCTGTGGAAGACACTGAAATAACTCTGGCCGATGTCGAGCAGAACTTTGGCGCCGAAGTTGCCTCACTTGTGGATGGGTTGACAAAACTTGAGCGGCTTCATTTTGATTCAAAGGAGGCACAACAAGCCGCGACAATGCGAAAGATGCTCGTGGCGATGGCCCGCGACTTGCGTGTGCTCATCATCAAATTGGCTGACCGGTTGCACAATATGCGAACAATTGCATCTCGTCCGCTTGATAAACAACGCCAAGTGGCTCAAGAGTCACTGGATATCTATGCGCCTCTAGCGCATCGATTGGGAATGCAAGATCTGAAGCAGCAACTCGAGGATCTTTCGTTTGCGGCGTTATATCCGAAGCGTTACGCCGAACTCGATCATCTGGTGTCGATTCGAGCCCCAGAACGCGATGTCTATTTGGCCAGAGCCCTCGGACAGGTTGGGGCTTGGCTCAAGGAAGTGCACATCGAAGCAGAACTCACCGCTCGCGGCAAGCACCTCTGGAGCCTGTACGAAAAAATGGTGCAAAAAGGTCGCGATTTTAACGAGATTTTCGATTTGATGGCTGTGAGAATCGTCGTCGATTCGGTGAATGATTGCTACGCCGCACTCGGCTGTATTCATGGACATTGGAAACCGGTTGTCGGAAGATTCAAAGATTACATCGCGATGCCAAAGTTCAATTTGTATCAATCGTTACACACCACTGTTATTGGACCTGACGGCAAAACGATTGAGGTACAAATTCGGTCACGTGACATGCATCAACGAGCCGAATGGGGAGTGGCCGCACATTGGTCATACAAAGATGGATCCCCTGCACAAGATATTGATTGGCTAAATCGGATCATCGATTGGCAGGGCGAAGTTTCAGACCCTCGACAGTTTTTGGAGAGCCTCAAGACGGATCTTGATCAAGAAGAATTATTCGTGTTCACACCAAAGGGAAAGGTGATTGCCTTGCCGATGAATTCAACCGCGGTAGATTTCGCCTATGCCGTGCACACCGAGGTTGGTCATGCGTGCATTGGTGCCCGAGTAAATGGTCGGTTGGTGCCACTTGAACATCTTTTGAGTGCAGGGGATACATGCGAGATTCTCACCTCAAAGGCAGAAAATGCAGAGCCGTCTGAGCGATGGCTTGAATTTGTCGCGTCTCCCAAGGCCAAAAGCAAAATTAAACAATGGTTTTCACGCGAGCGCCATGAAGATCTGGTCGATAGTGGGCGTGACGACGTCATTGAGCACTTGCGTCGAGAAGGACTCCCGGTGCAAAAGGTGCTTGGCTCGGAGGCTTTCGCCAACGAAATTGCATCAATGAATTACGCCGAGGCTGACGTGCTCTTTCTGGCCATCGCCGAAGGCCATGTTGATGCATCTATGTTGGCTGGGCGATTGGCTCGAACAATGCGAGATGGGTCCCATTCCGAACAACTTTCTGTTGGGTCACGTCTAGAACGCAAAGGAATCACTGAAAACAAAAATGTCGGCATTCATGTAGAAGGCATGGAAGACATCATTGTTCGACTGTCGAAATGTTGCACGCCAGTGCCAGGTGACGACATTATTGGATTCCTCACCAAAGAACGAGGGGTGAGTATTCATCGATCTGATTGTCCGAATGCGGCAACCGCGGTTGCTCAACAAGCGGCCAGAATTGTTGATGTGGAATGGTCAGGGAGTCTGCAAGGTGCGATGTATGTCGTTGCCGTTGAGATCGTCGCTCTCGATCGAGCGCGATTGTTGCGGGATGTGGCCAACGCTCTTTCTGAGGAGCATGTGAACATTGTCGCCTGTACCACCCATACGGGGGCAGATCGCGTTGCCAAAATGCGCTTTGAGTTCGAATTTGCTGATCCGTCTCATTTGCAATCGGTATTGCGAACCATCAAACGAATTGATTCGGTGTATGACGCGTACCGAGTCATGTCGGCAGATGCGAAAAATGAACCCTCAATAGATGCGCATCCAGCGTCTAACCTTCACGCGTGAGCGAATTCAGAACAAGTCCCGGGACCCGCGATATTTTGGCCCCGCACGCCGCCCGTTGGCGTGCGTTCCAAGCCGTGTTTGCAGGTGTTGTTGAGGCGGCCGGGTACAACTTTATGATTCCCCCGATGTTTGAAGACCTTGGAGTGTTTCTTCGACTGGGGGAATCAACTGAGGTCGTAACTAAGGAAATGTACGACTTTGAGGATAAGGGCGGTCGGCGAATCGCCCTGCGGCCAGAGCAAACCGCGAGTGTTTGTCGTGCTTTCGTTGAGCATCGGCCAACAACTCCGTGGAAGGTGTGGTATGCCGGTCCTAATTTTCGATATGAGAAACCCCAACAGGGTCGGTACCGACAGTTTGACCAAGTCGGAATTGAGGTTCTCGGTGTTGATGATCCGTATCTAGATGCAGAAGTGATCGCTCTGGCAATGGAGTTTTACCAACGCTTAGGACTTCAACAAGTGATTCTTAGTCTCAATACTCTTGGTGATGCCGGCGATCGCCAAAATTACTCCGTTGCATTGCGTACCTACTTTGAGTCCTATGCCGATTCTCTTTCCCCAGAGTCGCTGTCCACATTGTCCCGAAATCCATTGCGTGTTCTTGATTCCAAGCGACCGGAGGATCAACAGATAATTGCGTCAGCACCGCTCATCGGTGATTTTCTCTCTGCTGACGCTGGCCGGCATTTCGAGACAGTTTTGAGAGCGCTTCAACTTCACGGAGTGAAATTTGCCGTGGATGATCACCTTGTGCGTGGACTCGACTATTACCGCCGTACAACATTTGAATTCAACAGCACTGCACTCCAATCGGCGCACACCGCTCTCGGTGGTGGCGGGCGTTACAACGGGCTCGTGGAGGCCCTCGGTGGACCTCCGACTCCCGGAATCGGATTTGCACTCGGACTGGATAGAACACTGTTGGCATGCGATGCGGAGGGCGTGTTTGATGCTCCAACATTGGCCGTAAATGTGTTTGTGGTGGACAGCACTGGCGGGTTACAGGCCGCTCAGCTCTGCCATGAACTTCGTCTAGTTGGAATCAGTGCCGACCGTGCTTTTGATAATCGCAGTATGAAAGCCCAAATGAAAGCAGCCGACCGAAGTGGAAGTGCGATTGCGATCATTATCGGAAGCGAAGAAGTTGGCACCGACACGGTGGTGTTACGGCCGATGATCAGCGGTGAGCAAAGAGTCGTCTCACGCAGCAACTTGATTGACGAAGTTCGCCAGGAGCTGGCTTCATCATGACCGCATCCAAGCAAATAGTCGCTCCCGATCAGTCCACGTCGCTACGCACTCATCTGTGTGGTGTGCTCCGTCCTGAGCACATCGGCAGCAAAGTCGTACTCTGTGGCTGGATAGCTAGGCGGCGCGAGCATGGCGAGCATCTCGCATTTATTGATCTTCGCGATTACAGCGGGATCACACAATGCGTGGTTGACAACGCCACCGATGTTCGAAGCGAATGGGTGGTTCAAGTTAGCGGCCGGGTGCAAGCCCGTCCTAGCGGAACAGTGAACGACAACATTCCAACGGGTGAAATTGAACTCGTTGACTGTGAAATCACGGTGCTCAATTCGGCCGAGCCTCCTCCATTTCCGATTGATCAACGTGCCGACGATGTGGATGAAAGCATTCGACTGAAGTATCGCTATCTAGACATACGCCGTGAGCGAATGCAAAAAAATCTCCGAGTTCGCTCCAAGGTCAACTCGGCAATTCGTCGAGTAATGGAGGAACAGGGATTCGTTGAAATTGAGACGCCGATGTTAATGCCGTCCACGCCAGAAGGCGCCCGAGAGTTTCTGGTCCCGTCGCGCAAGGAACCAGGTTCGTTTTATGCTTTGCCACAGTCGCCGCAATTGTGGAAGCAATTGCTAATGGTGGCTGGAATCGATCGTTATTATCAGATCGCTCGCTGCTTGCGAGATGAGGATTTACGTTCTGATCGACAATACGAATTCATGCAATTGGATGCCGAAATGAGTTTTGTCACTCAGGAAGATGTTCTTGCGGTAATTAGCGCGGTAGTTCTTGGCGCGGCCGAAGCAGTCATTGACGGCGCCCCACCACCAATCGAATTCATGACGTGGAATGAGTCGATGACTCGTTTCGGTGTGGACAAGCCCGATTTGCGATTTGGTCTTGAACTGATCGAATTGACACCCGTGTTTTCGAAGACTGAATTCAAGGCGTTTTCATCGGCTAGGTGCATCAAGGGTCTACGAGTGGATGCGACGAAGTACCCCGAATCAGCGGCGATGGGACGAAATAAGTTGGATGCCCTCACCGATCGGGCCAAACAACTCGGAGCCAAAGGACTGGTTTGGATAAAAGTCGGCGAGGGCCGAATTCTTGAATCGCCAGTGGCAAAATTTTTGTCACCAATCGAACACGGGGCACTAATTGCCGCGACTGGAGCCGAACCAGGCGATCTACTGCTGTTAGTCGCCGACACATGGTCAACCACGTGTGAAGTTCTCGGTCAACTTCGTAATGACATCGGAAGACCCCCTGTCCATGAGGGACCATACCGATACGTTTGGGTCACCGAGTTTCCGCTGTTCGTTGGTCTCAATGCGACCACCGGCAAACCGCAGCCTGGCCACCATCCGTTTTGTTCACCGCATCCGGATGACATCGATCGTCTCGAATCCGATCCGATGAGTGTCCGCGCTTTGGCCTATGACCTGGTCCTAAACGGCTGGGAGTTGGGCTCCGGTTCGATCCGGATTCATGACTCTGACTTGCAGCGCCGGGTGTTTCGACAACTTGGAATTTCTGACGGGGATGCTGACCGAAAGTTCGGATTCTTTTTGACACCGTTCAAATTTGGTGCTCCACCACATGGTGGATTCGCATTTGGCACCGACCGACTAGTCGCAATCTTGGCCGGAGAAAGCAATATTCGTGAGGTGATTGCGTTTCCCAAAACTCAGTCGGGGGCGGATCCAATGACGAATGCTCCAACACCGGTTGATCAATCGCACCTCAACGAGCTCGGAATTCGGCTGTTGCCGCCACCGACCAAGGGCTGAAGTGCCCGAAGACTTGTTTAGCTCGGCGGTGCAGGACATACTGCGATCGCAGGCGCCGCTTGCCGCGCGATTGAGACCTCGAACCCTTGATGAAATGGTCGGTCAACAACATCTAGTCGCACCAGGTGCACCATTGCGAGTGCTGATCGAAGCCGATCGGCTGTCGTCGGTGATTTTTTGGGGACCGGCAGGAACAGGTAAGACGACACTTGCAGAAGTCGTCGCACTCACCACAAAATCTGCCTTCGAGCGATTGAGTGCGGTAAACGCCGGCGTGAAAGATATTCGCGAGATCGTTGGTCGGGCGATTGAACGACTGGGTCAACACGGGCAATCGACGATCGTGTTCATTGATGAAATACATCGCTTTTCGACCTCGCAACAGGATGCTTTATTGCCACCGGTCGAAAATGGAATAATCACTCTGATTGGGGCAACCACGGAGAATCCATTTTTCTCAATCAATTCACCGCTGCGAAGCCGATCGACGTTATTTCATCTCGAGCCTCTCGATGCTGGAGCTATTCGTCAACTTATCGAGCGGGGGATAGAAGCCGAGGGCGTGGTAGCCGAAATTCCCGCGGTAGAACTTTTGGAAATGCGATCCGCCGGAGATGGCCGACAGGTTCTCACCGCGCTTGAAGTTGCATGTGCCTTGGCAAAACCAGATCCGGTCACCGTTGAACATGTGCATGCCGCGCTTCAAGTCAGTGCGCTTAGTTACGGTCGCGATGACCACTATGACGTGGTATCGGCATTCATCAAAAGTATTCGAGGCAGTAATCCCGATGCTGGCTTGTTTTGGTTGGCGCGAATGCTGGAAGCCGGCGATGACCCACGTTTCATTGCTCGTCGACTTGTGATCTTGGCAAGTGAAGATGTGGGATTAGCCGATCCACAAGCGCTGGTTATTGCCGTAGCGGCGGCCCAAGCCGTTGACCATGTCGGACTACCGGAAGCTCAATTAAATTTGGCCCAGGCGGTGGTGTATCTCGCCGTCGCACCGAAAAGCAATTCTGTGGCCACGGGCATTTGGAGCGCTCGCGAGGATATTCGTCGTGGCGTGGCGGTCGAGGTCCCGGCTCAGTTTCGCGATGCGCACTATACGGGTGCCGAGACCTTGGGCCATGGAACCGAATATCAGTATCCACATAACGACCCAAGAGGCTGGGTGGAGGAGGAATATCTGCCAAATCAGGATGGCACCACAGTTATTCGCCAGGAATCCTACTATCGTCCATCTCCTCACGGTTGGGAGACTGAAGTTGCCCGACGGATGTCAGAACATTCAGAACAAAAGGAGTAAAAAATGAGGCGACGATTGTTTTGGTTCGTGCTTGGAGTTTTCGGTGGCGTGTACGGGACGCGGTATGTCAAAAGCAAAGCCAAGAGTGCCGCCAATCAATTGTCACCTTCGCAAGTAGCAAGCGATATTTGTGATGGTGCAGTGTGGCTGTTTAATCAGGCCTCTGAAATTGTGCAAAATCTACGTACCAATGACACAACAGTGCATCAATCAAATGAAGGTCAGGTCTATATCAGCCACGAGTAGGCTGTTATGAAATGTCGACTCCAATTCGCTCCGCAAACGAACTTCGTGGCGCGTTCACCGACTTCTTTGCTTCCAAGGGGCACATACCGGTTCCGTCGGCGAGCTTGATCCCGCATGATCAGACGTTGTTGTTTACCAACGCCGGAATGGTTCCATTTAAGCCATATTTTGTTGGCGATGAAGTGCCCCCTTATCGGCGTGCGGTAAGCGTTCAAAAGTGTGCCCGAGCCGGTGGAAAACACAACGATTTAGATGATGTCGGTCGAACCAAGAGACATTTGGTTTTCTTTGAGATGATGGGCAATTTCTCGTTTGGCGACTATTTCAAATCCGATGCAATTCCATGGTCATGGGAACTCGTCACCGAAGTATTCGGCTTTGATGGCGATCAACTATGGATAACCGTCCACGAAAGTGACGATGAGGCAGAGCAGATTTGGCACGAGCAAGTTGGAGTGCCAATGAATCGCATTCAGCGATTGGGTGATGCGGATAATTTTTGGCAAATGGGCGAAACCGGTCCGTGTGGTCCATGCTCAGAGATTCACATTGATCGAGGTCCGAGTTTTGGACCGGACGGTGGACCGCTCATCGATCAGGCAGGAGATCGTTTCTTAGAGTTCTGGAATCTCGTGTTTATGCAATTCAATCAAGGCCTGGACGGCACACGAACCTCGCTCCCCAAGCCTTCCATTGATACAGGCGCCGGGCTTGAGCGAATTCTCGCCTTGATCCAAGGCAAAGATTCGGTGTGGGAAACCGATGTTCTTTATCCCCTCATCGAAACTGCTCAATCGCTCACTTCAAAAAAGTATGTCATCGGCGACTATGCCGACCGCAACAGTTTTAGTTTGCGGGTTCTGGCGGATCATGCGCGCTCGGCGACGATGCTCGTCAATGATGGCGTATTTCCATCCAATGAACATCGCGGATATGTCCTGCGCCGAATTATTCGTCGAGCCGTTCGCCACGCTTACTTACTTGAATGTGAGCAACTGGTGATGCCGCGGCTCGTCGAAACAGCGGTGCAGACGATGATCGGTGCGTATCCAGAATTAAGCAAAAATTGCGACTTCATTGTTGGCGTATTGACCAAGGAAGAGGAGAAATTTCGTCAAACATTAAAAACCGGAGTGACAATTCTCGAAGATGAAATGCAATCCAAAAATTCGCTTAGTGGTGAATCGGCATTCTTACTGCATGACACCTATGGCTTTCCACTTGAACTCACTCAAGAAATCGCCGGTGAGCGCAATGTAGAAGTTGATGTCGCTGGTTTCGAGCGTGAAATGCAAGTTCAACGCAGGCGGGCAAAGGCTGCGCGCAGGGGAATCCGCGCGGATGATTCGATGGTCGATTCATATCGTGAAGTAGTGGAGCAATTTGGGTCGACTTCCTTTGTCGGATACTGGCAAGACGAATGTGATGCCCGAGTACTTGCTGTTTTGGACGGTGTCGATGAAACCGTCCAAATTTTTATCGATACGACACCGTTTTACGCCGAAAGCGGCGGTCAAGTGGGTGATCGCGGCCGCATTCGTACTGAAACCGGTGAGGCAACGGTACTGGATACATCTTTTGCACTACCTGGATTGCGCCGTCATGTGTCTCAGATAACAACTGGCTCGATAACCGCCGGTCAGAAAGCCACAGCGCACATTGACGTGGAGGCACGTCGTGCAACGCGCCGAAATCATACGGCTACGCATGTCTTGCATTGGGCATTACGCACAGTTCTCGGCGAGCATGTGAAGCAGGCCGGTTCACTAGTTGCGCCCGATCGTCTGCGTTTTGACTTCAGTCATTATGCCGCAATCAGCAACGATGAAATCGAACGAATTGAACGCATCGCCAATAACGAAATTCTCAGCAATGTGTCGGTTCGATCCTATGAGACGACAATGGATGAAGCGTCGAACCTGGGGGCAATAGCATTTTTTGGTGATAAATACGGGGACATCGTGCGCGTATTGGAAGCTGGAAGTTCAATTGAACTGTGCGGTGGCACGCATGTTCGATCGACTGGTGATATCGGGTTCATCAAGATTGTTGGCGAGTCGTCAATTGGCTCCAATTTGCGTCGCATTGAAGCGGTGACAGGGCAGAACGCGGTGGAGTATGTGCAGAAAATGTACGAAAACTTATCTGCGTCAGCATTGCTTTTGAGTACTCAGCCGTTCGATCTGGTCGTTGCGGTGAAGCGTGAATTAGACGAAAAGAAAATGTTGAATTTTGAAATTAGAACGTTGCGATCTGCCGCCGCACGATCGAAATCGTCTGGCCTCATTGCCGCCGCAATAAATGGGGTGGTAGTTGAATTAGTAAATGATGTGAGTGCGACTGACTTGCGCGAATTAGCCATCGACATCCGGTCGAATCCGCAAATACGTGTCGTCGTGCTTGGTGGAGTGACTGACACCGGAGGTGCCGCACTTGTTGCTGCCGTTAAAAAAGGATTTCCCGTTGGTGCCGGTGACTTGATCAAGGAATCCGCTCGTGCAATTGGTGGCGGTGGTGGTGGAAAAGGCGACATTGCTACAGCCGGTGGCAATAACCCTTCCGGAATAGACGAAGCCTTGCAGTTGGCGCGACGGGCCATCACTAAAGCTCTTGAACTTTGATATGCGCGCTCTCGGGATTGATCTCGGGTCTAAACGAATTGGGGTGGCAACGAGTGATCGAAGTGGAACAATTGCCACTCCGTTAACCGTCTTGCAACGCAGTGGTAGTCGACTTGGCGACTACCAATCGATTGCGGCTCTTGTTATCGAACATGAGATCCAATGTGTGGTCATCGGATTGCCGTTCAACATGTCTGGCTCAATCGGTGCGGCCGCACAATCGGCCATCGATGAAGCCAATGCGATGGCTAAAGTTTTGACTGTACCCGTGTACACCTATGACGAAAGACTCACCACTGTCACGGCCGACAACATCTTGATGGAGCAAAAAATGAAAGCCCAAGCGCGTCGGCGGGTGGTCGATAAAGTCGCCGCGGCAGTGATGTTGCAATCTTGGCTGGACCATCGCCAACATCAATTATTGGACGAGACCAGTGAATGATCCGCTATTGAGTCCACGCAGTAGAGAAAACTCAGATGAAGATTGGGTGCAAGACCCGTGGGACGTCGCTCCGAAGCGCACCACTGAATCGGCCCAAGAAGGAGGATTTGCCTTCGAGCGCCAAAGGCCTGAATTTCGACAAGTCTCGCGATTTCTATTGATAGCGATTGGAATCGTCACCGTGCTATTGCTTGCACTGGGTGCGGTTGGACTGTGGTATTTACAGCAAGTCAATCCTTCCGGTGGACCCGGAATTGCGATCAATTTCACCGTCAATGAAGGTGACACGTTGAATTCGGTGAGCAACCGATTGCAAAGTGAAGACTTCATCACCAATGCAGGCGTCTTTCGTTGGTATGTCTCGCGCAAAGGTGGCCTTGAACTCGTTCCCGGGTATTACCTGATCAAACCTCGTGATCATATGGGAAATATTCGTAAAGTTTTGGCAACTCCACCAGCCCAAACCTTTGTCAATGTAACTTTCCCGGAAGGTTTTACCCTCGTCCAAATGGGTGAACGGCTGGCATCATTATCGCCCCATCTCAATGCTGATCGGTTTGTTGAAATCGCTCATGCCGGAGAAGTCCGCTCCCTTTTTCAACCCGATGGAGAGCTGTCGCTCGAGGGGATGTTGTTTCCAGATACATATCAAGTATCCGGAGAAGAATCTGAAACTCAGGTAATCAAAAGCATGATTTCGTTGATGGAACGTGTTGGACGACAAGAAGGACTCGCCGATGCGCCAACAAGTGTCGGCGTATCGAGTTATCGGGCGCTAATTGTTGCGTCTCTAGTTGAACGCGAAGCCAAGGTTGACGCCGATCGCGCCAAAATCGCTCGAGTAATCTATAACCGAATGCAAAGTGGCATGCTGTTGCAAATTGATGCCACGTTGTATTACAACGCACCGGCCGATGCCCAATTTAGTGATCTAAAAGCTCTTGATACTCCGTACAACACTTACCTGTATAAGGGTCTGCCTCCAACACCAATTGCCAATCCAGGTAGGGCATCGATCAAAGCCGCCCTCAGTCCGGCGCCGAATCCACTGGCTTCCGATCCGATTTGCAAAAACGTGCCACGACCGTGCAGATATCTCTATTACGTCTTGTCCGATGCCAACGGTGGGCATGCCTTTGCGGCAACACTTGAACAACACGAACAAAACGTGACCAAGGCACGTGAGGCCGGATTGTTGCCATGAACGTCGCGGCTGTAATTGGTTCGCCTATTGAACAGAGTCTTTCTCCTGCAATTCACAATGCGGCCTTTCGGATTCATGGAGACGACTGGATTTACGTCGCGTTCGAAGTTGCTCCCGGTAGCGCGTCTGACGCAATACGGGCGATGCGAACTCTTGGCATTTCTGGGCTTTCGGTGACGATGCCTCTGAAGAGTGAAATCTGTGATGCTGTTGACGATTTGGATGAATCAGCACGATTGGTTCGTTCGGTGAACACAGTGATTCGACGACCAGATGGGTCATTGCTGGGTATCAATACCGATGGCGAGGGGTGCTGCAACGCCCTCGAATCTGCTGGAGCCGTGTTGGCATCCGCAAAGGTTGCAATTATCGGTGCTGGTGGAACTGCCCGCTCAATTATCGCCGCCATGTCGTTGCGAGGAATTGCCGAATTAGTTGTAATCAATCGAACTGAATCCCATGCTCAAGAGGCGATCAAGATTTCTCGCTTGGCACGGATAGGAATCGAGTCAGATATTGCCAAGTCAAATATTTTGATTAATTGCACACCGATAGGCATGCGATCGGTCAACGAATCATCTATCCCATGTAGTTCGACGTATTTACACCATGGACAATTCGTACTTGATGCGGTTTACGATCCATTGCTCACACCGCTGTTGCGTGAGGCTCGCAAAGTCGGTGCGACAATCGTTGATGGTCTTGACATGCTGGTTCATCAAGGTGCACTGCAACAACAACATTGGCTCGGGCGACTGCCAAGTGTCGAGATTATGCGATCGGCGGCGCTGGAGGAACTCAGCGCGCGAAGCATGCGACATGCACCGATAGCCTAAAAACCATGTTGCGATATCTCACGGCTGGGGAGAGCCATGGACAATCGCTGGTTGTGATAGTCGAAGGTCTCCCTGCCGGACTTGATGTCACCGCTCAGGACATTCAAAGCGAGTTGGCCCGCCGGCGACTCGGTTACGGTCGTGGACCTCGTCAACGATTCGAAATTGATGAGATTGAGTTGCTGGGTGGCATTCGCCATGGACGTACTCTTGGATCGCCGGTGGCAATTGAGATCAAAAATACCGAATGGTTTCGTAGCGACGTTTGGCACCAAGAGATGTCACCGGCGCCCGGATCTACGAAAAAACCGCTGACTCAACCGCGACCAGGACATGCTGATCTAACCGGAATGCAGAAGTATGGGTTCACCGACGCTCGAGATGTATTGGAAAGAGCGAGTGCACGTGAGACCGTAGCGCGAGTGGCCGCTGGCGCATTGGCAAAGTTGTTGTTAAACACCATTTCGGTCAACATCCTTTCGCATGTGTTGCAACTCGGTAGTGCCAGAAGCTCAGGGAGTGTTCGACCCCTGCCGACCGATCTTGAACAAGTGGATGAATCACCAGTACGTTGTTTTGACGCCGAGGCACAGGAACGAATGATCGCCGAAATCGAAGCAGCCTCACGCGACGGTGACAGCCTTGGTGGCATCATTGAAGTGTTGGCTTATGGACTTCCGGTGGGACTCGGAAGTTATGTTCACTGGGATCGAAAACTTGATGCGCTATTAGCCCAGGCGATCATGAGTATCCAAGCAGTCAAAGGTGTGGAAATCGGGGACGGGTTCGAAGTTGCCGGTCGGCGAGGTAGCCAAGCCCATGACGCCATCACATGGAATGAGGATGGAAAAAATTATCGTCGCCACACCACTTTTGCCGGAGGCACTGAAGGTGGAATGTCCACGGGAGAACTTCTGGTAGTCAGGGCGGCAATGAAACCGCTGTCAACATTGAATCGTCCGACACTCAAGACCGTCGATACTCAAACCAAGGAAGAGACGGTGAGTTTCAAAGAGCGGACTGATGTCACTGCCGTACCAGCGATGGGGGTCATTGCCGAAACTATGGTCGCCCTGGTATTGGCCAATGAGGCTCAGCGAAAATTCGGCGGCGACTCGGTCATTGAGTTTGTTCGCAATTGTCGATCATTTGCCGATTCGCTCAAGTAGTTGGCAATTCCTACTTTGCATGTTGACGCGGTCCATAGTTCTCATCGGCCTCACTGGATCCGGTAAAACGACAGTTGGAAAACGTTTGGCTAAACAATTTGGTTGCCAGTTCGTCGACACCGATGATGTGGTGATTGCGACCACAGGTTTGTCAGTTCGAGAGATCTTCGAACTAGAAGGAGAACCTGCCTTTCGCGCACACGAAAGCAAAGCGTTGCAATTAATCCTTGCCGATGACGTACCCAAAGTGATTGCAGCAGCCGGAGGTGTGGTGTTAACGGAGCAAAACCGACGGGCAATTCAAAATTCAAAGTCACATGTGATGTGGCTAGATGCCGAGCCGGCAAATTTGTTAAAACGAATATCCAATGGGAGTCATCGACCTCTTTTAGATGACGATCCATTTGCAACACTGGTGGCAATGAGTATTGAACGACGACGGCTTTATGCGGAACTAGCAAATTTACGAGTGGATGCCAATGGCCGAGATATCAACGAGATTGTAAAGGTTGTGTTCAATTACCTTATGGATCAGGAAGCTTCGTGACCGTGCGGCGAATTTCAGTTGAACTTGGCGACCGCACGTATCCGGTCATCGTCGGTCATGGTGTTCGCAAACAATTGTCACAGATCATTCCCGAAAGTGCCCAGCGTGCCGTAATTGTGACGCAACAGAATATCGACTTTCAGGTTGACCTTGAAATACCTTCGGTCACTTTGTTCATCGGCAATGGCGAACAATACAAAACTCTTGCCATAATTGAAGAGTTGTCCCGCTCGTTCGCCCGAACCTCGCTCACTCGAGGCGACGTTGTAATTGGAATTGGCGGGGGAATGGTCACCGATGTCGCAGGTTTTGCCGCGGCAGCATGGCATCGCGGCACTCCGGTGGTGCATGTGGCGACATCGTTGGTTGGAATGATTGATGCGGCGATCGGGGGGAAGACAGGAGTCAATTTACCCGAAGGCAAAAATCTTGTCGGCGCTTTTTGGCAGCCTGTAGGCGTGATCTGTGATCTGGACGCATTGTCAACATTACCGGAGAGAGAAATGCGCAGCGGTTTGGGAGAGATGGCCAAGTATCACTTCCTCAGCGGGAAGGATCTACTTGCACTAGATCAATCCGCGCGAATTGCTAGCTGCATTGAAATTAAAGCCAACGTCGTTTCCCGGGATGAACGCGAAAGTGGTGCGAGGGCAGTGCTCAATTACGGGCACACTCTGGCTCATGCCGTCGAAATTGCAACTGAGTTTCGGATATTGCATGGTGAAGCAGTTGCAATTGGAATGGTGTTCGCGGCACATTTGGCCGAAGTTTTGGGACGAATCGATGCCCAAAGAGTCCAATATCACTACAAGGTCATTGGCGAAACGTATGGGCTCGAAGTGGCGCTGCCAAGTGGATGCTCAACGGACGAACTCATCAATCTGATGATGTCCGATAAGAAGGCCCTCAACGGGTTGACCTTCGTACTTGATGGCATCGCCGGAGTTGAAACCGTTGCCGAAATCAGTCGCGCCAACGTAGTCGAAGCTTTTAGACGTATGGAACTACCCTGAGAGCATGGCTCGCTCGCTAACTTCCACCGTGCTCGTGCTCAACGGCCCGAACCTCAATCTGCTGGGTTCACGCCAACCTGAGGTCTACGGGACATTAACCCTGAATGACCATCTGGCAACTTTGGGTATCGCAGCCAAGAAATTCGGCCTTCTCATCGAGTCGTATCAAAGCAATAGTGCCTCCGAACTGATTGACCAGATTCACGGTGCTCGCGGTCGGTGTGCCGCAATCATCATCAATCCAGGTGCATTTACCCACTACGCCTGGAGTCTGAGCGAAGCCCTGGCCACCTTTGAAGGACCTGTTGTGGAAGTTCACCTTTCCAATCCGGCCGCGCGAGAACCGTGGCGTCACGTGAGTGTGGTTGCCCAGGTGGCAATTGGAACGATCGCTGGCTTCGGCGGTCAGGGGTATGTGTTGGCAATAGAGGCGATTGCCAAGCATCTTGCCGATGGCTAAGTTGCCGACACTGCGTGTAACGGGTCGTGCTGAATTGTTACGTCGGCAACTACACGAAAAGTTTTTAACCGACACACTGCTGGTGTTCTCGCCGGAAAATATCCGGTGGCTTATCGGATTCACCGGCTCGGCCGGAACTTTGGTCGTGCGCTCCCACGAAATGATCTTCGTAACCGACGGTCGATACACCGAACAGGCTCATATCCAAGCCAAATCGTCGGCTGTCGAAATTGACGTGCGCGAAGCTCGCAGTAGCGCCGATCATCTGGAAGTCCTATCCAAAGTCTTGTCATCAGGATCGACTTGTGGTTTTGATCCGTCCGAAGTAACTGTGGAAAATTTCGAAATCTATCAACATGCGTTTACCACTAAGTTGATTCCCGCATCTGGTCTTGTGAAGCAGTTGCGCCGAATCAAATCCGATGCCGAAATTGCCCGCATCGAATTAGCAGCGATGGCAGCCGATCGGGCTTTGACCGAAGTTGAATCAATGCTCACAGACGGGGTGGCCGAGCGCGACATTCGCGACGAACTTGAATATCTGATGAGGCGACACGGTGCCGATGGACCCAGCTATGAAACGATCGTCGCCTCCGGTCCCAATGGCGCTCGGCCGCATCATCGACCAACTGCAGATCGGATTGTCGGGGGACACTCCCTTGTGATCGATGTTGGGGCGTTGGTGGATGGATACCACTCTGATATGACCCGGACGTATCTCATCGGCGATGTAATTTCAGAATTGGCCGACATCCATCAAACCGTATGCGAAGCTCAACAGCTCGGTTTGGCAAAAATTGCGCCGGGAGTTCTCTGTTCAGATGTAGATCAGGTCTGCCGCCAATACATCACGGAACGCGGATACGGTCCTGAATTTATCCACGGCACTGGGCATGGAGTTGGCCTTCAAATTCACGAACTTCCGTGGATACGCAAAGATTTTTCTGAGCCACTACAGGTGGGCGAGGTAGTTACCGTTGAACCTGGCGTCTATCGTGGAGGTCTCGGTGGAGTCCGAATCGAAGATTTAGTTCTAGTTACTCCAACCGGTAGTCGCATCCTCACCCAAAGTCAGAAAGATCATCTGTGCCTGCAATCACCACGAACGACTTAAAAAATGGAATCACATTAAACATTGAGAGCACGTTGTACACCGTGGTCGAGTTTCAACATGTGAAGCCGGGCAAAGGGGGTGCATTCGTGCGCACCCGATTGCGAAATTTGCGCACTGGCAACATGCTTGACCGTACATTCAACGCCGGAGTGCGGGTCGAGCAGGCAATTTTGCAGAAGAACGATATGCAATTTCTTTACCGAGATGGTGACGACTACGTATTCATGGACACCCAAACATTCGATCAGGTAAATATCAATCCCGTTGCGTTAGGTGATGCTTCCGACTATCTGGTGGAAAACTCTGTAGCGATTATTGCCACATATGCCGATGAGATCGTCAGCGTTGAAATCCCGGCCTCGGTTGAACTTGAAATTGCCAATACCGAACCCGGTCTGCAAGGGGATCGAGTATCGGGAGCCAGAAAACCGGCAACATTGCAAACGGGCAAGACTATCCAAGTGCCTTTGTTCATCAATGTCGGGGATCGTGTCAAGGTAGACACGCGCTCTGGCGAATACATCACCCGCGTCTGATCATGGCGGCTGGCCAGCGAAATCGTGCGGCGAGCGAAGACATAAGGTCGAACGCCCGCGAACGAGCCCTTCATTTGTTGTATGAAGCTGAGGTTAAGGGAATTTCTGCCGCTGAAGTTATGGCGGCTCAAGTTCTTGATGTTGATGAAACGACAACGTTAATTGTCGAAGGAATTACGAAGCGAGCGCCACAAATTGACGATCTCATTTCCGAATATGCGACGGGATGGACGCTGCTACGGATGGCATCAATTGATCGAAACATACTTCGCATTGGTGCGTTTGAATTATTGGGTCGTCCTGAAGTTCCGACTGCAGTTGTAATCAATGAAGCGGTAAATATGGCCAAGACATTTTCTACGGACGAATCCGGCAAGTTCGTCAACGGAGTATTGGCCGCAATCGCTTTGGTCGTTCGACCCGACGAAAAATAACCCAGTGAGACGCCTTCGAGGAGTCTCAGCGTGGACTGTTGTGGCCTACTCGATGATGGCAATGTATGCCACATATTTCACGACATTCACCGTTCGAATACATCATGCATTAGGCACTTCGGCGTATGACTTTGGGTTATATGACCAGGGGATCTGGCTCCTCTCGCAGGGCAAATCGCCATTTGTCACCTTGATGGGTCGTAATTTATTCGGTGATCATTCGTCGTTCATATTGATTTTGCTCGTGCCGCTGTATTGGTTTTTTTCAAGCACGGCGACCTTATTGGTCGTTCAATCAATCGTTATTGCCTTGGGTGGCATTCCGGTGTATCTATATTCACGTCGAAGACTTTCCAGCGACGCCATGGGTGCCGCCATGGTTGCCGTGTATTTGCTCCATCCGGCGGTGAGCTGGACAAATCTTGAGAACTATCATCCCGATTCATTTCTGCCATTGTTAATCGGTTTTGCTCTGTATGGCGCGCTAGAGCGCAAATGGCGATTGTTTGCCGGTGCGGTGATTCTGGCATTGCTGGTCAAGGAAGATGTTGCTCTGATCTTGGTACCCATCGGCGTTTGGGTCGCCCTTCATCGCGATATCAAGCGTGGACTAATGGTGGTAGTCGGTTCTGTAGCGACGATGGTCGTATTCATTTTCGTTGTGATGAAAAATTTCACTGGGATTACATTTCGCAACTCGTGGCGAATTCCGTTCGGCGGGTTCGGGGGACTGGTGAGGACTACATTTCGCAGACCGTGGAAAGTGATTTCATATCTTGCCAGCGATAATCGGCCTTTCTATCTCTGGCAAATGCTGGCACCAACGGGTTTCATATTTTTGATCCGGCCAGAAATCGTTCTTACAGCCATTCTGGCTTTATCTGTGAACATTGTCAGCACATTTTGGTATCAGTATCACATTCAATACCACTATTCGATAGTGGCAGTGCCGGCGATCATCATTGGCACGGCGTACGCAATTGGCCGAGCGCCGAAACTGGCACGGAATTTGATGATGTCTTTAGTTCTTGTTTCCTCGCTAGTAACGGCCTATCTGTGGGCACCGCTCCCTGGGGGTCGCTCACAAATCACTCAGTGGCATGCCGACCACCCGTCTGTGGCAGCGGCGAAAGAACTTTTTGCTCTCATACCGAAAGAAGCGGCAATTTCGGCCTATCACCCGCTGACCGCCCAATTGGGGCGACGATTGGAAATTTATGCCTTCCCCAATCCATTTGCCCGATCGCTGTATGGTCCGGATGTATTTGCCTCGGGTGATCGCTTACCCCAGGCTGACACCGTCGAATATGTCATGTTGCCGACCACCTTGATTGGTGAACCGGCCAGCGTGTGGGAAGCCGCGCGAAGTCACTTTGCCGAGGTGAAGTCCAATGCATGGTGGATCCTCTACCGGCGCATTCCCTGAGTGCTACTGTGACGATCGGCTGATACCAGCCGATCGTCGTTAATTGAACCCTGTGAGGTTCAAACGAAGGGAAAGAGTGTGGTTGCAACTTCTGTAGAGGTAATGTCAGCGTCCGACGTGCGTCGCGCTATTACTCGCATCGCCCACGAAATTGTCGAACGGAATAACGGCGTTGACAAACTCGTAATCGTCGGGTTGCAACGAGGTGGCACTTGGATCGCCGATGCTCTTGCGTCCGTGATTTCATTGATAGAAACATCACCTTCAGTGCCAGTTGGCGCGATTGATGTGAGCATGCATCGTGATGACATTGCGATGCGACCTATCGTTGTCGGTGCCATAAGTTCGATCCCGTGTGATGTATCTGGATCAACTGTTGTGCTTGTTGATGACGTGCTCTTTACCGGACGCACAGTTCGAGCAGCCATGGAAGGAATCAACAATTACGGGCGCCCACGGGCTGTGCAACTTGCGGTTCTTGTGGATCGTGGTCATCGAGAATTGCCAATTCGTCCTGATTATGTTGGCAAGAATTTGCCCACACAATTGAGCGACGAGGTCATCGTCAGCAGCGATGGAGTGAAAGTGACATCGAGTAACCACCAATGAAGCACCTGCGGAGTATCCAAGAGCTGGGCCCAGAAGGTCTGGAGAGAATTTTGAAACTCACTAAACACATGGCCGAGATCAACACGCGTCCTGTTCCAAAAGTCCCCGCTTTGCGGGGCCGAACGGTAGTGAGTTTGTTTTTAGAAGATTCGACCCGTACTCGATTGAGTTTTGAAACTGCGGCCAGGCGGCTATCAGCCGACACTCTTACCTTCAGCGTGTCGACTTCAAGTCTGAACAAGGGTGAGAGCCTTCGTGACACGGTGGAGACAATCAGCGACATGGGCGTTGACGCATTTGTCGTACGCCACAAGTCGGCTGGTGTCCCATGGCAGATGAGTGCATGGACGTCTGCTTCGATTGTCAATGCTGGTGATGGCGCACATCAGCATCCGACCCAAGCGTTGGTGGATTGTTATACGGTGCGCGAGGCATTTGGCCGGAATCGTTTTGATGGACTGAGGCTCACGATCGTTGGCGACATCAAGCACTCACGTGTTGCTCGGAGCAATATTGAAGCATTTTCAATGCTTGGTGCTGACATCACACTTGTAGCCCCTAAAACATTGTTACCCCACGACATCGAGCACTGGCCGGTAACCGTGAATTATCGCCTCGATGATGTTATTGAAGCCACCGATGTGTTGTACATGTTGCGTCTGCAAAGTGAGCGAATGTCTCAAGGACATGTGCCCACATTGCGCGAATACGGTGAGCAATACGGATTAACTCATGCCCGAGTTAAGTGTTTGTCGCCAAATTCGGTGGTGATGCATCCCGGACCAATGAATCGGGGAGTTGAAATGCAAATTGATCCTCAGGATCTCACAAACTCACTCATCCATCGCCAAGTTGCCAATGGTGTAGCGGTTCGTATGGCGGTGTTGTTCGATTTGCTGGCCGGTGAACAGGCGCCGACGCAGTCGAGTCTGGCGAGCGAGGTTTCCTGATGTCGAAACCAAACACGCGAACGCTGGTCATCAAGGGCGGAATGATCATCAGTGGCTCGTCACAGCGCGCTGCCGACGTTGCAATTGTCAACGGAGTGATTACCGAAGTCGGCCCCGATCTCAGGGGCGATGACATGCTCGATGCGTCAGGTTGTGTCGTGTGCTCGGGATTCGTCGATTTGCACACACACTTGCGCGAGCCAGGTCGCGAAGATACCGAGACGATTGAAACCGGAAGTCGCGCCGGCGCGTTGGGTGGATACACCGCTTTGGTGGCGATGCCCAATACCGACCCGGCACAGGACTCGGTCGCGGTAGTCGAATTTGTGCGCGAACAAGGTCGTCGTGCGGGCTTAGTCGACGTTGTACCGAGTGGATGTATCACGATTGGTCGATTGGGCACTGCTTTGTCGCCGATGGCTGAACTGGCCAAAGCCGGAGTCCGGCTGTTCACAGATGATGGCAACGGAGTGCAAGACCCAGTTTTGATGCGTCGAGCAATGGAATACTCCAGAGGTCTTGGTGTCACCATGGCTCAACACTGTGAGGTGACGTCGCTCACCGTTGGCGCGGCGATGAACGAGTGTTGCAGTTCATCCGACATGGGAGTTCCCGGCTGGCCTGCACTCGCCGAAGAATTAATGGTGAGTCGCGACATCGAATTGGTCAGGTTGACCGGCGCCAAAGTGCATTTCTTGCATCTCTCCACGGCACGATCAGTGCAACTTGTTCGTCTAGCCAAGGCCGATGGGCTTCCGGTAACTGCCGAAGTCACTCCGCATCATCTTTCGCTTACCGAAGAAATGCTGATCGGGTTTGACCCGGTGTTCAAAGTGAACCCACCGCTTCGCTCGATGCACGACATTCGTGCGTTGAAGGACGGACTGCGCGACGGAACAATAGATGCCATTGCCACAGACCATGCTCCACATGCCAGGCGAGATAAAGAACTTCCTCTTGATCAAGCACCTCCCGGCATGTTGGGTTTGGAAACCGCTCTTGGTGTCGTGCTTGCCGAATTGGATATGGAGTTGCATCAGATCGTGGCGTTGCTGTCTCGAAATCCGGCTGCCATAGCTGGAATTACCAAAACTCACGGATGCGAAATTGCACCCGGGTCATCTGCAAACCTTTGCATTTTCGATCCGGAGATAAATTGGCAAGTGGATCCGGGCCGTTTAGCGAGCAAGAGTATTAATACTCCCTTTGTTGGTCGACGCTTACGTGGCAAAGTTCGTCATACCGTATTTCGCGGTGATCCAGTCGTAATTGATGGAGAGGCGCAACGATGACCATTCGAGAAGCAGCACTTGTGCTGCGCGATGGCAGCATCTTTGAAGGCGAGGCAATCGGTGCAATTCCACCAAATGGAATATGTAGCGGTGAAGTGGTTTTCAATACCACGTTCACCGGCTATCAGGAAGTACTTTCTGATCCTTCGTATGCCGGTCAAATCATTTCGTTTACGACCCCACACATCGGAAATTACGGCACCACCGGTTACGACAATGAATCCAAGCAAGTCTTTGCTCGCGGGGTTGTTGTTCGTGATTTAGCGAGGCGGCGCAGCAATTGGCGCAGCGAAGAAGACCTCGATCACTACTTGCAAGTCCTAAAAGTTGCCGGCATTGCCGGCATCGATACCCGCCGACTCACTCGCATTTTGCGCCAAGCAGGATCGATGACAGGGGCATTTGGCACCGCATCGGTGTCAGATCTGCATAAGGCAGCACAACGGGAAGTCGGAACGGAGGGCGTCAATCTTGTTGCTCAAGTTACGACGTCCGAGGAATATCAATTTGGTACCGGACAATTCAATGTCGTGGCGTTTGATTTCGGCATCAAACAAACCATCTTGCGTTGCCTTGGCGAGATGGCAACTGTTCGAGTGGTGCCCGCCACAACGGCAGCCGAACAAGTCTTAAAAATGTCGCCACACGGAGTGTTCCTGTCCAATGGTCCAGGTGATCCCCAAAACGTGACTGGTGTACCAGAAACCTTGCGGCATCTACTAGGTGCTGGAGTTCCTATCTTTGGTATTTGCTTGGGACATCAATTGCTTTCGCTGGCTCTTGGTGGCACGACGTTCAAGTTGCCGTTCGGGCATCATGGTGCCAATCATCCGGTGCGCAATCTGCGCACAGGTGTTGTTGAGATCACCAGTCAAAACCACAATTTTTGTGTCGATCCAGAGTCATTGCGCGATCGGGTTGACATCACGCATACAAACCTCAACGACCACACCAACGAAGGAATGCGAGTTCGCGACGCTCGTTGTTTCAGTGTGCAGTATCACCCCGAAGCCGGCCCAGGACCTCATGACAGCCGATATCTGTTTCAAGAATTTTGTGATCTCATGGAATCTGCCTAATGCCACGTCGCAGTGATCTCACCTCAATCCTGATCATCGGTTCGGGACCAATTGTCATTGGTCAAGCCTGTGAGTTTGACTATTCGGGGACTCAAGCATGTCGTGTTTTGCGAGACGAGGGGTACCGCGTAATTCTTGCCAATTCCAATCCGGCGACGATCATGACCGATCCCGATTTTGCCGACCGCACCTACATCGAGCCGCTCACCGTAGATGTCTTGCAAGCAATTATTGAGCGCGAGCGCCCGGATGCCGTGTTGCCAACTCTTGGTGGACAAACTGCACTCAATTTGGCCATGGCGCTTTATGCCCGAGGAGTCGTTGGGGTTCCCGGCACGCCTGAACTCATTGGTGCCAATGCACTCGCCATTGCCACCGCCGAAGACCGCGAAAAATTTAAGGCGGCGATGATTGAAATTGGTCTCGCGGTTCCCCCCAGTGGCGTGGCCCACAGCATTGAAGAAGCTAATGAAGTCATTGCCAGCATTGGTCTGCCGGTGATCATTCGACCGGCATACATTCTCGGAGGTCACGGTACGGGAATCGCCGAAACTGCGCCGCAATTCGTGACCGCTGTTGCCAATGGTTTGGCCGCCAGTCCAATCAGCGAAGTGCTTATCGAACGCTCGATTGTCGGTTGGAAAGAGTTTGAGTTGGAAGTGATGCGAGATCGCGCAGACAATTGTGTCGTTATCTGCTCAATTGAAAATGTTGATGCGATGGGCGTCCATACAGGGGATTCAATCACTGTTGCTCCGGCACTCACTTTGTCGGATTTTGAATATCAACGGATGCGCGACGCAGCATTCGCTTGTATTCGACGGGTCGGAGTAGAAACCGGTGGATCGAATGTGCAATTCGCGGTGAACCCGCAAACCGGGGAGCAAGTGATCATCGAAATGAACCCTCGAGTATCGCGATCCTCGGCTTTGGCTTCCAAGGCGACTGGTTTTCCGATTGCCAAGATTGCGGCCAAATTGGCCGTCGGCTACACCCTTGATGAGATCCCCAACGACATCACGAAGATGACACCGGCAAGTTTTGAGCCGACGATCGACTATGTGGTGACCAAAGTTCCGCGGTGGGCATTTGAGAAATTTCCTGGAACAAGTGGAGTGCTTGGGACCCAAATGCAAAGTGTCGGAGAAGCGATGGCGATTGGTCGAACTTTCCCTGAGAGTCTGCAAAAAGCTTTACGTTCTCTTGAAATCGGTCGCCTTGGTCTCAATTGCGACCCAGCCGAGAAACCGATGGCACTTCTCTCGGATGAAGAAATAATTGCCGCAATTGCAATTCCTACTCCGGAACGTTTGTTCCAGGTGGGCGAGTGTCTGAGGCGTGGAATTGACCTGAATGTCGTTCATTTGGCATCACGCATCGACCCGTGGTTTATCGATCAAATGCAGATGATCATTGAGGAGCGAGTTGTGCTCGCAGCAATTGGATTCGAAGCAATGACCCGTGCCAACTGGCGACGCGCCAAACGACTCGGATTTGCCGATGGTCAATTGGCGTATCTCTGGGACGTATCCGAAGAGTTGGTGCGAAATGCGCGAATCGATATTGGAGTAATACCGACTTACAAAACAGTGGATACATGCAGTGCCGAGTTTGAGGCTCAAACGCCGTATCACTACTCGACGTATGAAGACGAAAGCGAAGTTCGTCCGTCGAGCAAACCGCGAGTGATAATTCTTGGCAGCGGCCCGAACCGAATTGGTCAGGGGATCGAATTTGATTATTGCTGTGTACATGCCAGTTTCGCCTTGCGCGATGCTGGATATGAGACTGTGATGGTGAATTGCAACCCAGAAACTGTGTCCACCGATTACGACACGTCTGATCGTTTGTACTTCGAGCCACTCACCGTGGAAGACGTGATGAACGTAATCGAGGCAGAAACCATTGCTGGAGGTGCACCACCTCGAGTCGTGGTATCCCTTGGGGGACAAACTCCTCTCAAATTGTCCGGTGAATTGCCTGCGTCTCTTATTGCCGGAACTTCGGCCCAGTCCATTGATGTTGCCGAAGATCGCCAGAAGTGGAGTGCATTATGTAATCAACTTGGCATCACTCAGCCGCCCGGTGGAACTGCTCTCAATGTAGATGATGCGCTCAACGTGGCGCACCGAGTGGGTTATCCGGTGTTGGTTCGACCAAGTTATGTTCTCGGTGGCCGGGCGATGCAAATTGTGCACGATGATTCGCATCTTGTGCGAGCGATGGGTGAAATGGCCGTGGCCGGAACTCTTGGACGCGAAGGAGGTTTGTCGGCACACCGACCGGTGTTGGTGGATCGATTTCTTGAAGATGCCACTGAGATTGATGTGGATGCAATTCGCGATGCCACCGGCGATGTGCTCATCGGCGGCATCATGGAGCACGTTGAAGAAGCCGGAGTTCACTCTGGTGATTCAGCATGTGCGATACCGCCACAAACTCTTGAACCCTGGGCTATTGAAGCCATTGAGTCATACACCAAAGCAATCGCAAACGCACTTGATGTGCGTGGTCTTTTGAATGTTCAATTTGCTCTTACCGGAAGCACTATCTACGTTTTGGAAGCAAATCCCCGAGCCAGTCGCACAGTGCCATTCGTGGCCAAAGCCACGGGTGTGCCACTGGCCAAAATTGCAAGCCGGGTAATGCTTGGAGCCACTCTTGGGGAATTACGAGCCGAAGGTTTACTTAAGAACCCAATTAATCACGGTCATGTGGCGGTGAAGGAAGCTGTCCTGCCGTTTAATCGATTCCCTGAAGTGGATACGGCCTTGGGTCCGGAAATGCGTTCCACCGGTGAAGTCATGGGTATTGACAGCACCTTTGGTCGTGCGTTTGTCAAAGCCGAAACCGCTGCTGGAACGGAATTGCCAACATCGGGGATGGTGTTTCTTACGCTCAACGATCGTGACAAATCCAGCAGTCTTGTGATTGCCAAACGATTGCGCCAACTCGGGCTCGGCATCGTGGCCACGAGTGGAACCGCAGATTATTTGCAAAAATTCGGGTATCCGGTGGATCGCGTGGTCGGCAAAGTTTCAGAGTCGGAAGTTGACTTGGCGACCCAATTGAATAGTGATGCCGTTGAATTACTCAAGCGTGGCGAAATCACATTCGTCATCAATACACCAAGTGGCCGCCGCACCCGAACCGATGGTGAGGCAATTCGAAAGGCTGCCAACATTTATCGGGTGTCTTCGGTGACCACAATCAAAGCCGCCCTTGCGGCAGTGCAGGGACTTGCCGAGGCCCAAGAGCATCCGTTGGAAGTTCGTTCATTGCAGGAGTATCACGGGCGATGATTTCGAAATTTGGGCCAACGGTAGTCGGATCAGTTGCTTTGAAAAACCCAATTCTTACGGCATCAGGGACATCGGGTCACGGTGCCGAACTTAACGAGTACATGCCACTGGCGCAATTGGGTGGTGTAGTGGTTAAATCTCTGGCTGCATTTGAGTGGCCCGGTAACAAAGCCCCGCGGTTATTTCCGCTTCCCCTCGGAATGTTGAATTCCGTCGGACTGCAAGGTGCCGGAATCCAAGATTGGATTGCCAACGACCTGCCTCAACTCATTTCGTGCCGAGCAACTGTGATCGCCAGTATCTGGGGGCGCAATGTTGAAGATTACGCTCGGGCCGCCGAACAATTGGCGCCTGTGGCCAAATTTTTGAGCGCCGTTGAAGTGAACTTGTCGTGCCCAAATGTTCGAAGCGAATCCAGGGGAACACACGTGATGTTTGCCCATGATGAACATCTCACTTCGCAAGTGATGAAAGCAACGACGGCATGTGGTGTGCCGCGCTGGGCCAAACTAAGCCCAAACACGGATCGATTAGTCGAGATTGCTGGAGTCGCTCACGAAGCTGGTGCCGAGGCCGTCACCCTGATTAACACAGTGCTGGGGATGGCACTCGACAGTGACACTGGGTTGCCAGTCTTAGGCAGTGGTGGCGGCGGTGGATTGTCAGGTCGAGCAATTCATCCGATTGCCGTTCGCGCCATCTATGACGTCGCAGCAGCATTTCCTTTACTGCCGATCATCGGAGTGGGCGGCGTGGCCAGCGGTGTAGATGCAGCGGAATTAATGTGCGCCGGTGCATCTGCGATTCAAGTTGGTACGGCGACGTTTGTTGAGCCGTGTGCCGCATTGCGAATTGCTCGAGAACTTGTGAATTGGGCCGAGATGCATGGCATTAGCGAATGGTCACAAATAGTGGGTGTCGCACATCGTGGGGGATTGCGTCGATAGGCCCAGTAAATCAACTAGGCGGTAAAGTATCTCAATGTCGCCGCCCGCAGTGATTTCCAACTACGAACGAAGGGCCACGATCGAGCGCGCTCGCACAATTCGAAATGAAATGGCAGAAGTTCGAGTCCATATAGCTAGCGGATCTCTCCTCCTTGCCGATGCATTGAGCACGACGAATCCAGACGCAGCCGTAAATCGCCTCTATGTCGTCAAGTTGTTGGAGTCGCTTCCTGAGATCGGCAAGGTCAGAGCCCGTCGAGTGATGAGCGAAATTGGTATCCCTGAAAAGTGTCGAGTAGTGGATCTTCAACCGAATCAACGAGCCTTGTTGATCGCGAAATTTGGGCAATGACAAATTCGAAATCGCTCGTTGTTGTGGTCTCGGGACCAGGGGGAGTGGGCAAGAGCACGATTGTCGATGCGCTTATCGAACGTGACCCGACGTTGTGGTTAAGTCGATCGTGGACAACTCGCCATCGTCGTCCCGGTGAAGCCGACGATGCGTATGTATTTGCCACTCGGGCGCAGTTCGAAGAGCGCGTGGCCCAAGGCGGCTTTCTGGAATGGACCGAATTTCTCGGAAATTTATACGGGACTCCCATACCCCAAGCCCCGGATGATCGTGACATAGTCCTGGAAATTGAAGTTGATGGTGCTCGTCAGGTGAAGAGTTTGCATTCAGACGCGCTGCTGTTGTTTGTACTGCCGCCAAGTCGTGAGGAACAAAAAACACGTTTGGTCGGTCGTGGTGATCCGGAACAACGCATTGCGCAACGACTGCGTAAGGCTGAAGACGAAGAGCCGGTTGGTAAGGCGCTTGCTGACTATGTACTGGTAAACGATGATCTGGCTTCAACCGTGGACGAGATGTTGAGTCTGATCAATCAAGAACGGGCGCGTCGCGGACGCTGAAAACCTTGCAATCAAGCCACGACGGGAGGGTAAAGAAGGTAGAATTAACGGTCGGCTTATAGAGGAGACCCCACGTGGCAAGTGAAGACACAATGATGAACCCGCCAATCGAGTCATTGATGGATCGAACCGCATCAAAATTTGCGCTTGTTACCTTATCGGCTCGTCGTGCCCGCGAAATCAATTCATATTTCAATCAATTGGGTGAAGGTCTTGGCAGCATGGTGCCACCACAAGTGAGTTCGACATCTCGTAAGCCACTTTCCATCAGTTTTGAAGAGATCGCCGCTGACAAAATCAAGAGCGTGCCGATGGCCGTGTACGAGGAATTGGAAGCCGAAACGGACATCGAAGTTCTCGACGAAGCCGCATCAGAAGTGGTCGCGGTGTTTGGCGAATCAGTGGCAACTATCACCGAGCCAGTCGTCGAGCCAGTCGTCGAACCAGCTGTCGAAACAGTCGTCGAACCAGTTGCTGAAGTTATTGCTGAGCCAATCATCGAAGTAGTCGAACCGACGCTGTAACTCCTAACTATCGGCGATGAGTGCGCTAAAAGGCAAGCACATCGTTTTAGGTGTATCGGGCGGTATTGCCGCCTACAAATCGATCGAACTGTGCCGTTTATTAATCGACGCAGGTGCGCACGTTGCACCAATAATGACAGCCGATGCTGAACACTTCATCGGTAAGGCCACGCTGTCGGCTCTGGCTTCAGAATCAGTTCACACCTCGCTATGGGAC
The DNA here is from genome assembly GCA_031401235.1 of Actinomycetota bacterium. Taxonomy (GTDB): domain Bacteria; phylum Actinomycetota; class Acidimicrobiia; order Acidimicrobiales; family Ilumatobacteraceae; genus UBA3006. Next base: position 22,600 of record JANNRJ010000029.1, on the reverse strand, counting down.
GACACAGATCCGATACCTCATACACGGCTCGGTCAACTCGCCGACCTGGTAATCATTGTCCCGGCAACTGCACGAGTCATTGGGGCCTATGCGGCCGGGATCTCATCTGATTTACTGATTGCAACATTGTTAGCAACGCGGGCGCAAGTGGTGATTTGCCCAGCAATGCACACCGAAATGTGGGAACACCAAGCCGTACAGGACAATCTCACGACGCTGCGCCGACGGGGAGTGTATGTAATTGATCCAGAAGAAGGACGACTTGCCGGTGGAGATTCTGGAGTCGGACGACTCGCCGACCCAGCGGCGATCTTTGATCAGATCGTGCAGTTGCTGACACCTGGTGATCTATACGGAACCCACATAGTGGTCACGGCTGGGGGCACCCGCGAACCCATTGATGCTGTGCGAGTTATTGCCAATCGCTCGTCGGGTAAGCAGGGTTATGCCATTGCCGCCGAAGCTGCGATCCGCGGGGCCAAGGTGACTCTGATCAGTACGGTCGAGAGAAAAATTCCGTTCGGGGTCGAAATCGTGGAAGTGGAAACCGCGGCACAAATGCGAGATGCGTTGTCACAAGTGGCAACTATTGCTGATGTCATCATCATGGCTGCCGCAGTAGCCGATGTGCGACCGAAGCAAAGCGTGCTGGAAAAACTGAAGAAGGATCCGTTGACTGGACGAATCTCATCTTTGGAGTCACTTGAACTTGAAGCAACACCTGACATTTTGGCCGGGTTGGGAGCGACCAAGAAACCTGGCCAAGTTCTTGTCGGATTTGCCGCTGAAACCGACAACTTGGTTGATCATGCCAAATCTAAGTTAAAGGCAAAAAATGTTGACTTGATCGTGGCCAACAATGTCGCTGAACCAGGCGTCGGTTTTGGTCATGACACCAATGCGGTGACTCTTGTATTTAGAGATGGACCACCACGCGATGTGCCGCTTGCCGACAAACGGCTCGTTGCCCGTGAGGTATTGGATAGTGTGGTGCGGATTCGAAATAGACATCAAGAGGAGCCCAAGTGAGAAATTTCACCTTCACATCGGAGAGCGTCACTGAAGGGCACCCCGACAAGATGGCTGATCAAGTCTCGGACGCGGTTCTTGATGCGATCTTGAGAGAAGACCCGAATGGTCGTGTTGCTTGTGAAACTCTGCTCACTACCGGGCTATGCGTCGTCGCCGGCGAAATAACGACAACTGCCTATGTCGACATCCCAAGAATTGCTCGCGAAGTTATCAAAGACATCGGCTATGACAATGCGTTGTACGGATTTGATGGCAACACCTGTGGGGTGATTGTGTCCATTGACGAACAGAGTCCAAATATTGCCCAGGGTGTTGATACAAGCGAAGAAACTCGAAGTGGCAAGAGTGGTGAGGACAAACTGAACAGCCAAGGCGCCGGCGACCAAGGGATGATGTTTGGTTATGCCTGTAACGAAACCGCCGAACTCATGCCCTTGCCGATCTGGCTTGCACATCGGATGGCCGAGAAACTCGCCGATGTTCGCAAGTCCGGTGCTATCCCATATTTGCGCCCGGATGGTAAAACACAAGTGACATTTGATTACGAAGATGGCAAACCAGTGCGTCTGACGACGGTGCTCATCTCGACGCAACACGCTGAAGGAACACCGCGCGACACTGTCATTCGCCCAGATCTCATCGAACAAGTTATTCGTCCGGTCATTCCAACGCAGTTTGCCAACGATAAATTTGCCGTGCACATCAATCCGACGGGCGAATTCGTCAAGGGCGGACCACATGCCGACACTGGGCTCACCGGTCGCAAGATTATTGTTGACACTTATGGCGGTATGGGTCGTCACGGTGGTGGGGCATTTAGTGGAAAGGATCCCTCCAAGGTGGATCGCTCAGCGGCGTATGCGGCTCGATGGGTTGCCAAGCACGTGGTTGCCTCCGGTGCCGCTCAACGTTGTGAAGTGCAGGTGGCTTATGCGATTGGAATGGCGCATCCGATTAGCATCTTGATCGAAACATTTGGAACTAATCACGTTGATGAACTCGCCATTGAAGCAGCTGTAAAGGAAGTGTTTGATCTGCGCCCAGCGGCAATTCTGCGAGATCTCGACTTAAAGCGACCGATCTATCGAAACACTGCGGCCTACGGGCATTTTGGCCGCGAACTTCCAGATTTCACATGGGAGTCGTTGTCCCGACTCAAAGAGTTCAAGGCAGCCGTCAAACTCTGATCGCTCGCGTCGTTCCCGATGTCACCGGAATCGACAAAATCTTCGACTATCTGGTGCCCGATGCCATGGCCGAACAACTCGTTATCGGTTCGCGAGTTCGCATTCCACTTCACCATCGCAAAGTCGCGGGGTGGGTGGTTGGGCTCGGCACTGAATTGGACCCAGCCAAGTTGCTGCCAATCATCGCAGTTACTAGTCAAGGACCGTCGGCGGAGATCATCGAACTAGGAGTTTGGGCAACGAGGAGATGGGCCGGAAGACTCCGCGCATTTTGCGTGGCCGGATCGCCAAGCACGCAAATACCAAGATTGCCCAAGGCCAATTACTCTGGCCGTCGTCCCATCGCCAATAAACAAGAAACTGATGTTCTCTGGGCAATCAACGAACGCAGCACCGTACTTTTGCGCAAGGGGCCGCACGCCGAATTAGTAGATTCCATCGCGGCGTGTGCAACTTTTGGTCCGACCCTGGTGGTAGTCCCGACAATTTACCGGGCCCGAATGATGGCCGCCAAACTTCGCCGGATTGGTTTAACGGTCGCAGTTACGCCCGATGACTGGGCGCAAGGTGCTGGTGGGGTGGATGTGATTATCGGATCTCGCAGTGCTATTTGGGCAAGTGCACCACGGCTGTCAAGCATCGTGGTGATCGATGAACATGATGACGGCCTGCAAGAAGAGCGAACGCCAACATGGCATGCCCGAGATGTGGCAATTGAGCGAGCCCAACGATTAGGAATCTCGTGTCTGCTGATCACGCCGGTTCCTAGCGTCACGGCATTTGTCGCTGCCGGGGTACGGCAACGAAGTGATCAAGTCAACATCGAACTAAACGATTGGCCAGAGATATGCATCATCGATCGCGCCGCCGACGAACGTTGGGCTTCGTCCCTGTTGTCGTCAGAGTTGATCGCCGAGTTACACGATCATTCGCGGCGAATTGTGTGCGTGATCAATACCAAGGGCCGAGCGCGCCTACTGGCTTGTGCCCGTTGCCGCGCTATCGCCAGGTGCGAAATGTGCGACGCTGCAGTTCAATTAACCACCGCCGAAGTATTTGTCTGCCCGCGCTGTTCGACCCAGCGACCACAAGTGTGTCTGTTGTGTGGCGCAAACACATTTGCCATGTTGAAGCTTGGCATCAATCGATTGCGTGAAGAACTTGCCGCCGCCGCCAATCGCAAAGTATCTGAAGTTGTTGAGGTTTCGGGGTCGATCAAGCCCAACGTAAACTTTGATTCCTCGGCGATGTTGTTCGTCGGAACCGAAGCCGTGTTACATCGAGTTCATCAAGCCGACACTGTAGTGCTGTTAGATGTTGATGCCGAATTATTTGCGCCGCGTTACCGGGCCACCGAAATCACAATGAGCATGATTGCGCTGGCCGCCCGAGTAGCGCGCAGTCGCATCGAAGGTGGGCGAGTGATGTTGCAAACCCATTCCGCGCAACACGAACTTTTCCAAGCCTTGCAAACGCTTGATTTCGACACCTTGCTAAAAAATGAATGCGAACGAAGGCGAGTGCTATCAATGCCGCCATTTGGTTCGCTAGCACGGATTAGTGGTGCGGGTACTTCGATATTTGCTACTGAACTCGCAACCAACATGTTATTAAATGTCGCCGCACTCGGTGAAAACGAAGTGATTGTCCGAGCGGCATCGGTGGATGATTTGGTCACGATGTTGCACAGCACGCCCAGGCCAAAGGGTTCGCGAATCAAGATCCAGGTCGACCCACCACGCGTATAACCCGGTAACCGCGTTTACTGGTGTGTCGCGAAACGTCGTAGCCGAGTTCCTTTAGCCAATTGACGAGTGAATCGGACCCAAGGTTGCGATTCACCACCAGCCAAGCTTCACCGTTTGCAGATAATCGGGCCAGCCACGTGCTTAGCAAATCATGAAGGTCTTTCTTTCCGATTCGAATCGGTGGATTAGTCCAAATCACATCAAAAGTTATGTCCGGTGGTATTCCCTCCGGACCAACGGCATGCACATTGTGGCAGTGATTGCTAGTCGCATTTCGCCGGGTCAGAGATATTGCCCGTTCATTTACGTCGACTGCCCAGATTGTTGCTTGTGGTGAATAGGTAGCCAAGGTGATAGCCAGTCCACCAGAACCACAGCCAAGATCCAAAAATGTTCCATGTTTTGGAGGCGGTGGCGCATTTTCAATCAACACGGAAGTTCCTGCATCGATTCCTTGACGTGAAAACACCCCGCTATCGGTCGTCAGATGCAAGTTGGTCGTTCCGACTTTCCAGGTAGCGCGCTGAGTATTTTTTGTAGCACCACCTGCGGACAGAGTCGATTTACTTTTTGGCTGTCGGGCGAAGTACTGCTCGTCACTCATTGTGCTCGCTAGCCTTACACGGTACGACGCAGCCAAACGGGACCGAGACTTGCGGTGAATTACTGGGCACTGATAATGCTCGGGGGCGACGGGTTATTTTTATTGCCAGCCATTAGATTTACTCGATGACCAAACGTCTGCATCAACTCGCGTTAAGTGCGGTGTTATTCGGCTCGATGCTGGTGATGGCACCAGCGAGTGTGAATGCTGCGACATGCACGCAAGATGGCACCAATTGTGTAGTGGGCTCGGTGGGGCCAATGGGTGGAATTGTCTTCTATGACGCCGGATCGATGCAGTGGTGGGGCCGATATCTGGAAGTCATGGCTAAACCCGTCGTGGCAAATGCTCCTTGGGGTCTAGTGAATTCGATTTATACAGACGGTGAGGGCGGACTCAGCATTGCTCAACAACGCACGCGTGCCAAACAAATCGGCATGGGTTTATTCAATACCCAAAAGATCGTCGCCAATTCTGGCACTACAGAGACAGTTGCGAGTGCAATTTGGAATGGCACAGGTGGCGTGTGGCACTTGCCGTCGAAAAATGAGTTAGATACTTTGTACAACTCATGGAAGATAAATGGGCTGAAAGGCAATTGGGGCGCCGCGCCAGCGTGGACGTCGACTGAAGCGAGCGACGGCTTTGCGTGGTACCAGTTGTTTCAAGACGGTACACAGTTCACCGATGCCAACGGAATTATTCCCGGGAAGACAAGTAATAAGACAGATCTGAAGAGTCAAGTGCATGTTGGCTCTGGATTCAAATCGATGAAGTTTCAAGCTTTAGCGATTCGAGCATTTCCGCCGTCGACTGGAGTGATTCCAATGCCAGTTGCGGTGCCGTTTGCACCTTTGCCAAACGCAGCGTGTAGTGCGGGTGGTTCAACCACAGTGTGCAAAGTTGGCGATATTGGCCCAGGCGGTGGGATTGTGTTTTACGATGCTGGCAGTGACCAGCCGTGGGGACGCTATTTAGAAGTTGCGCCGGTGACGTGTGAGGCCACGACACTGCCATGGCGTATCGGGAAAAAGATGGTGTACAAGGCGATGAATGGACAGAGCGCAGCTAATTTACGGCTACTGGCCAAGCGAGTGGGGATGGGCGAGATAAATACGAGCATCCTTACCCAGACATTTGGAGCCAACGGTCCGTACGCGGCGAAATTTGCCGAAGACTCGGTGTGTGGCGGCAGGGACGACTGGTTCTTACCATCGAAGGATGAACTTGATTTGGTGTACAACAACATTGCTCAAAACCGTGTTGGCGGGCAAGACACACCTCTTGGTTCGTTTAACAAGGGGTATTACTGGACGTCAACCGACTACAACAATGCGACAGCATGGACTCAGTACTTCATGGATGGTCAGCAATTTGACCGCGTGCAGACTCTTGTCGGAAACATGAAACCACCGGCGAACCCGTTTCGAGTGCGACCAATTCGCGCGTTTGGCTCGGATTCAGGGTAAACACCAACTTTTGCTGCATTCCGAGTCGTCGCTAGCCTTACACGCTATGGCGCAGCCAAATAGCACCGAAATTCGAAAGTACGGCGACCCCGTGCTCAAGTCTCCTGCCGCCATTATTACTGACATCGATAGCAAGCTTGTCGCCTTGTCGGAGACAATGTTTACGGTGATGTATGAGGCCCCGGGACTTGGTCTTGCTGGCCCTCAGATCGGCGTACAAAAGCAGATATTTGTATATGACGTGGATGAAAATCCTCAGGTGCTGCTTAATCCGACCATCGTCGAGTCGAGTGGAGAATGGGTGTACGACGAAGGATGTTTGTCGATTCCTGGTTTATATGTGGAAATGCTGCGACCCAAACAAGTCTTGGTCCGCGGTATCTCGCTCGATGGCAACACGGTTGAAATTGAGGCCGACGAGTTGTTGGCCCGATTATTTCAACATGAAATTGATCACCTTCAGGGTGTATTGATGTTTGAACGAATGACTCCTGATCAACGAAAACTAGCTTTGGCCGAATATCGAAAACTCGAGGAGCAGCCGCAAAATACCGAACCGATCCACTTACGACTGACGTGAACACCTTGGCACCGCTTCCGATAGGGGCGGCTGGGCGGATCGTCTATTTCGGAACTCCTGAAGTAGCCGTGTCTCCATTGCGGGCACTTCATGCATCCGGAGTTCGTATTGATCTGGTAATTACGCGACCGGACACTAGGCGTGGTCGCGGTTCAGATGTTTCACCAAGTCCGGTTAAGCAAGCGGCACTCGAGTTGGGTATTCCTGTCAGCCACGATCTCGGCGATGCGACAATCCTGGCGGGTGACAATAATTTGCTCGGCGTTGTCGTTGCTTACGGCCGATTGTTGCCGATGTCATTACTGACAGTTGTGCCAATGGTCAATGTGCATTTTTCGCTGTTACCGCGGTGGAGAGGAGCAGCGCCAGTGGAGCGAGCAATACTCGCTGGGGACAGCGAAACCGGAGTTTGTATTATGCGTGTGGCGGAAGCTCTAGACACAGGCGAGGTGTATCGACGAACCGTCGTCGAAATCCAAGCCAACGAGAGTTCAAATGCCTTACGGGAGCGACTGTGCACAATTTCGATTCCGTTGCTCTTGGATGTTGTTAGAAACGGTGCCGGAGTCGGTGAGCCACAAGTAGGCGATGCGACCTATGCATCGAAGATCACCGCACAAGACTTGGCGTTTAACTGGACGACATCAGCCGAGCAACTTGTACGAATCACTCGGGTCGGAGTTGGCCATACAATTTTTCGAGGTAAAAGACTTAATATCCGCTCAGCGCGTGCAATTAATACGACGATTTCGGGTGTGCCGGGCCAGTTTCAGGAGCGCGCTTTAGATGGCATTGTTATTGCAGCTGGCCAAGGCGCAATTTGTTTACAAACTATCCAACCGGAAGGCAAACCCGTGCTTGATGCACTTAGTTGGTCGCGTGGCGCTCGACTGCAACCCGACGAGTTGTTCGGCTAAATCGTGAACCCAGAAATCAAATGCGAAATCAGGTACGGAGTTGTCGAATCATTTGATTCCCATCGCGGTCTAGGAATAATTGATGCCCAAAGTGAAAAGTATTTGTTTCACTGCGCCGAGATTAGCGATGGCACCCGTGACATTGCTGTGGACACTCAAGTGAGTTTTGTGCCGGTTGAACGATTTGGTATTCGCGAAGCTTCTGTCGTCACGGTGCAGGCGACTGAGAGCCCTTGATCTGGACAAAGGCAAGTCGAATATTGGCCAGAGCATCGCGCAAAGTGGCGTGCTCTTCACCGAGACGAGGTCCAATTCCATCCACGAGACATGCCACAGCATCGATGGCCAATGCCGCCTGATCAAGTCGGGGTGGATCGGCTGATAGATGAATGGCGGCCAATTCATACAGTCCCATCACGTGATTTACCACGACAACGTTGGCCGGAGTTTCAGCGACGCGTTTACGCGCTTCGGCAAGAGTCGCCTCTGCATCGTGGAGGTCGGTCGAGTCAGTGGGATTGTCGGTGGGATTATCCGTCATCTGCGCTACGATAATGCCCCAAGTGGAGATTCGTTCTCCCACCTAACCACGAAAACAACACAACACGAGTCCCGAAAGTGACCAGTCTGATGTTGAGTGAGTGCGTTTGGGTCGAGTGCGCAGGAGCGACACAGTCGCTAGGCGGTTCGGCCCGTTTGCGCCCACCGACAAAAGTCTGATTGAATTCGTTACTTATATTCCACAGGAGGCCATACCGCTTGCACAAGAGAGAAAAGCCATAGCACCGCCAGTAAATGAACCGCGGTACAACGACAAGATTCGCGCCCGCGAAGTTCGACTTGTTGATGCCGACGGATCTCAGGTGGGAATCGTCACGATTGCAGATGCACTCGAAAGGGCCCGCATCGCCGAACTCGATTTGGTCGAAGTTGCTCCTCTTGCAGAACCGCCCGTTTGTCGCATTATGGACTACGGCAAGTTCCGCTACGAGGAAGCGCAACGACTAAAAGAGTCTCGCAAAAAGACCGTGCAGATAACCATGAAGGAAGTCAAGTTCAAGCCAAAAATCGGCAAAGGTGATTTCGACACCAAAGTGCGCCACATCCGAGAGTTTCTCGGCGAAGGCCACAAAGTGAAGGTCACGTTGCAGTTTCGTGGTCGTGAGGTTGCACACCCTGAACTGGGAGCCAAAATCCTTGACGGTGTTATCGAACAACTGGGGCCAATCGCCCGGATCGACACATATGCGCGACTCGAAGGTCGCAGTATGACGATGGTTCTCTCGCCAGAAAAAAATGTCGCTAAGCGGAATAACAACAACAACCATTCGTCAGCAGTAAAGCCAAAAGTAGCGCCACCCCCAGCAATTGACGGGGCAGTCAATGCAGTAATCGGCGCAGTGGTGCCAACCGTGGCAGCAGTGACTGACAACTGATTTTTCATAACTTAAGACGAGGGCCGGAGAACACAACATGCCGAAGATGAAGACATCCAAAACAACCGCCAAGCGGTTTAAAAAAACAGGCACTGGCAAGTTGCGTCGTCAACAGTCAATGCGTCAGCACCTTTTCGAGCACAAAGCTTCTACTCGCACCCGTCGTCTTGACGGATCCGTAGATGTTCATTCTGGCGATGTCAAACGCATCAAGCGTTTGCTTGGCGAACGATAGAGATTCCTGAAAGGACTAGATCATGGCACGTGTAAAACGAGCAGTTCACGCCCGCAAGAAACACAAGGCGATACTCGAGAAGGCCAAGGGGTACTACGGCGATCGCAGTCGTACCTTCCGCTCAGCAAATGAGCAGGTGCTTCACTCGGGTCAATATGCCTTTCGCGACCGTCGGGCCAAGAAGGGCGAATTTCGTAGCCTATGGATTCAACGAATCAATGCTGGATGCCGTCAGAATGATTTTTCATACAGTCGTCTGATTGCCGGATTGAGTAAAGCCGGAGTGTCGGTGGATCGCAAAATTCTTGCCGATCTTGCCGTTCATGATGCCCAAGCATTCGCCAACTTGGTGGCCACCGCCAAGGGAGCGCTTGTCTGAGCGACACTCATCTCGGATTTTCACATCCCAGAGTTCAGCGATTGCGTCGTTTGAGCGCGCGACGAAGTGCGCGCGTGGAAGATAGTGCCTTCATCATTGAAGGCGCGACACTAATTGCTGAAGCGATAAGTGCAAATTGGCGGATCGAGTCACAGTTTCTTGCCCCTGGCGGTATCCGCGTATTTGGCACCGAATCCGATGTGTATCAACTTGCTGAGGGAGTAATGGAGAGAGTGGCGACGACTACAACTCCTCAACCCGTGATTGCGATTGCCGAACGCCGGGTGGCATCGCTGGCGTCGCTACCGAGCGACGGTTGGATTGTTGTTGCTGACCGAGTCAGTGACCCGGGCAATCTGGGTACTATTTTGCGCTCGGCTGAAGCAGCCGGAGCAAGTGCAGTTGTCCTCACCAGCGACACCGTGGAAGCGTTCAATCCCAAAGTAGTTCGTTCATCAGCGGGGGCATTGTTTCATGTCCCTGTAGTCGAAGGTGTCCAACTCAGTAATGTTCGAAGCGCAGGATATCGCCTTGTGGGCACATCGTCACATGATCAGCCCGGCACGATTGATTACACCACGGCCGATCTCAGTGGTCGAGTAGCAATTGTTGTCGGTAACGAGTCTCGCGGAATGTCAGTGGAAGTCGAAGTCGATCAGTGGATCACTATTCCACATGCCGGTCGAGGCGAAAGTCTCAATGTGGCGATGGCGGCAACCTTGGTGTGTTTTGAAGTTGCAAAGCAGCGGGTTGGCCTTCGGCTAGGCGAGTAGCGTTGGGGAGCGACATGGTCTCTCCAGATTCGCCAACGGCCAATGCCATTATCGACGACATTGCAGCGGCTCGTCGCTTAGCCCTTGAAGCAATCGCTGTTGCCGCTGATTCTGATTCCTTGCGCAACTTGAATAGTGAACTGAAGGGCAAAAAAGGCTCACTTGTCCAATTGAGATCACAACTTGGCTCGATTATTGATGTCGCTTCCCGTAAAGTCGCCGGACAACTGATCAATGACGCTTCAGCGGCAATTGACGAAGCTCTAAGTAGCCGACTCGGGTTGTTATCTACGCGCGATCGTGCCGCCCAAATCGCCGACGAGTATATCGACCTCACTGAATTTGTCACTCCGGATAGGCGAGGACATTCGCACATTGTTACCCAATCCACCGAGCGATTGGAAGATGTGTTCATTGGGCTTGGCTTTAACATTGCCGAGGGACCAGAAGTAGAAACAGATTTTTACAACTTTGAGGCATTGAATATGCCCAAATCGCATCCTGCCCGTAGTGGTTTTGACACGATCTTTCTCAACTCGGGAGCAGACGACTTGCGCGAGCCCGATTCAGTGTTACTGCGTACCCACACTTCACCCGTTCAGATCAGGGTCATGCAGACATGGGATCTTCCGATCTATGCGGTGATGCCAGGGCGGGTATTTCGCCGCGATACACCCGATGCCACTCACATGCCCGTGTTTCATCAAATCGAAGGACTGGTAATTGATCGAGACATCACCTTTGGGCATTTGGCCGGAACCATCGAAGCTTTTACCAAAGCATTCTTCGGCAGCGAGTTCACAAGTCGTCTACGACCATCTTATTTTCCATTCACCGAACCGAGCGCCGAGTTTGACATTCGTCGCTCCGATGGTAATTGGATGGAATTAGGTGGCTGTGGCATGGTCCATCCAAATGTCTTGCGGGCTTGTGGAATTGATCCCGATGAATTCACCGGATTTGCATTTGGATTCGGCATTGATCGAATGGCTAAGGAACAGCACAAGGTAGAAGACATTCGCGAGATGTATACCAACGATCTGCGATTTCTTAGGCAGTTTTAATGAAGATTCTACACTCCTGGTTAAGCGAGTTCACCGACGTTGGCGATGATGTTGACTTCGTTGCATCAACTTTCACCAAACTTGGTTTGGCAGTTGAAAGTGTCGAGCAGGTCGGGGTCGCTGTCAACGGTGTGGTGGTGGCAAAAGTTGTGCGCACCCAGCCCCATCCCGATGCCGCCAAAGTTCATCGCGTGTTCGTCGATACCGGCGACGGTGTCGAACGACATGTGTGGTGCGGCGCATTCAACATGTCAGCCGGCGATTTGGTGCCGCTTGCCACTATTGGCACGACGATGCCCGATGGCCAAGTTATTTCATCTCGCGGAATTCTCGGAATCGACAGTGAAGGAATGTTGTGTTCAAGCATTGAATTGGGTCTGGGAAGTGATGCCGCCGGGATTTATATTCTTCCTTCAGATCTCCAGCTAGGGGCCAACGTTTTTGCTTCGCTGGGCATCGAAACCGACTATGTATATGACCTCGATGTCACTCGTAATCGCCCTGATTGCACCGGATATTTGGGTGTGGCCCGCGATATTGCGGCAAATCTCGACAAACCGCTTCATGTTCCCCCCGGCGATCAGTTGTCACTTGGCCCACGCAAGAGTGTCCCGGTAAAAATTGTCGACGGAAATCGATGCGCCAGGTTCAATGTCACGGTGATGTCTGGCATTGAAGTTGGTCCGTCGCCCGATTGGGTGGCTCGACGGCTTACTCAAGCCGGAATGCGACCAATCAACAATGTCGTGGATGCTTCAAATTTTGTGACACTTGAACTTAACCAACCTAATCACGCTTATGACTTCGATCAGGTCCGTGATGGCTTCATTATTCGATGTGCCCGAGATGGCGAATCAATCATCACTTTGGATGGCGCCACGCGAGTATTAAGCAGTCGTGAATTGCTCATCTGCAATTCAGCCGATGATCCGGTTGGTATTGCCGGCATCATGGGTGGAGAAAATTCACAAATCATTCCAACGACAACAACCGTGGCATTAGAAACGGCATGGTTTGAACCGGCTGGTATCGCCGACTCTGTAACCCGACTTTCTCTGCGGACCGAAGCTTCGCTGCGATTTGAGCGGGGTGCGGATCCATACGGTATCGATCACTCAGTACTTCGCTTTGCCGCCATCTTGCGTGAGTCGTGTCCGAAATTAGTCGTTCACTCGGGCGCTACCGATAAGCAGACCAAGTCGCTTCCGTCCCAAACAAGTGAAGTCGGTTTACGACTGAACCAAATTCACCGTGTCTTGGGCGTGGAGTTGACCGCCACTCAGGTTGCCAAACTGCTCACACCGCTTGGGTTTTCCGTAGCCGATCGGCGCAAGTCAACGGTCAAAATTTCTGTCCCCTCGTATCGACCCGATTGTTCAGTTGAAATTGACATCGTTGAAGAAATTGCCCGTCACTATGGCTACGACGAATTGGGTAAGACGGTCCCAAAATCACCGATTCATGGACGATTATCACCGTTGCAAAAACGTCGGCGACTTGTGCGCGAATTGTTGCTTGGACTTGGGGCGTCCGAAGCGATGCCGAATCCGTTTCTTGCACCTGGTGATCTTGCCCGGTCGGGTCTCGGTGAAGACGATGCATTACGTCTCGCTAACCCATTGGTTGCGGAAGAAAGTGTGCTGCGAACTTCTCTGCGACACGGCATGCTGCGAGCCATTTCCTATAACCAATCGCATCGAAACAACAACATCTCGCTATTTGAGATCGGTCATGTCTATCCACAGGGATCACAGCAGTTGCCTGACGAGTACGAAGCCTTATGTGTCATGGTGGCAAATGCTGATGCCCGAGTGGCCATCGACATCTGGTCGCAACTCGCCGCCGGTCTTGGCGTGGGTGCACAATTAAGCCAAGACAAACCAGCGGCAGGATTTCATGCCACCCGCAGTGCCGAATTGAATCGAGGCCGACTTCCGATTGGCGCGGTTGGCGAAATTGATCCCACCGTTTTAGCCAACTACAGCATCGCCGGACGAGTTGCTTGTGTTGAACTCAATTTGTCGATTTTGCTTGCCGACGAACCAAAGATTCGCATTGCCCAAGCGGTGAGCAAATTTCCTTCTAGCGATTTCGATCTGGCCTTTGCGACTCCCCATTCGGTTGCCGCCTCGGTTATGACCAAGGCACTGCGGCAGGCGGGTGGGGCATTGATTGTTGAATTGACGATGTTCGACATCTATCGAGGAGCAGGGATTAACCCTGACTCGCGGAGCCTGGCGTATCGATTTCGGTTGCAGGCGTCTGATCGGACTCTCACCGACAGTGAGGTCGCTGGGGTGCGCACCAAGTGCATCGCTGCGGCAGTGAAGCTTGGTGCCACCTTGCGCGGTTAAGTCCTGCCCCGATCTTCTCAGTCATTGCATATTCATACAGCGGGATGTATGCTAATGCGACTATGTTCAATGTCGGAATAATTGGTGCATCTGGCTTCACCGGAGTTGAGCTATTGCGTCTCTGTGCGCAACACCCGCAATTCAATGTTGTTTATGCAACCGGAGATTCACAGGCAGGGACATTGGCGAGTGCGCTGTATCCATCCTTAGCCCCGGCGTATCCAAATCTTGTCTTTGAGCAATTCAGCATTGATCGTGCATCCAAGTGCGACGTCGTATTTCTTGGATTGCCCCATGAAGTGTCAATGCAAGTGGTGCCTCAACTTATGGGAGTGGTGCGACTAGTAGTCGATCTCTCCGGCGCGTTTCGGCTAGTGAACGCTGCCGACTATCCGCTGTGGTACGGCTTTGAACATTCGTGTCCCGAACTACTGGCCGAGGCTGTTTATGGATTGCCCGAGTTGTACCGAAAGCAATTGGTGGGGGCGACTCTTATTGCGACTCCCGGCTGTTATGTGACGGCATCCAGCCTTGCCTTGAGTCCGCTCGTATCGGCAGGTGTGATCAATCCTCAAGGCGTCATTGTCGATGCAGCGTCGGGTGTATCTGGCGCCGGACGAGCACTGAAAGAAAACACAATGTTCGCCACTGCAAATGAAGATTTCAGTGCCTATGGACTACTTGACCATCGTCATACTCCGGAAATTGAACAGGTGACTGGCGCTCAAGTGCTGTTCACTCCACATCTGGCGCCAATGAATCGCGGCATACTTGCCACCTGTTACGCCCGACCAGCCGATGGCTCAACCCCCTCCACTTCATCACTCCTCGCCATACTGGCTCGGGCCTATCACAACGAACCCTTCGTGGTCGTGCGACCTGCATCACCATCAACGAAGGCGACGCTTGGAACAAATACGGCACAACTCACCGCACGATACGACGAACGAACTGGATACGTCTTGGTGCTCTGCGCAATCGACAACCTCACCAAAGGTGCCTCGGGCGGTGCGATACAGGCAGCAAATGTTGCACTGGGTATCGACGAAACACTTGGACTTGCCAGCGTGGGACTGTTTCCATGAATACAAACCCGTCGCTCGACCAAGCCGCCGGCACATTGCTGATCCAGGCACTTCCGTACATCCAGAAGTTTCTCGGAAAGATTGTCGTTGTCAAGTACGGCGGCAACGCCCTTGCCGCGGTCAGCGATGAATTTGCCGCCAGCACTTTTGCCCAAGACATTGCATTGATGCGCGCCGTGGGAATCAAGCCCGTTGTCGTTCATGGAGGAGGACCTCAAATCAGCGCGATGATGGAACGGCTCGGCAAGACGCCCGAGTTTCGCGATGGTTTGCGAGTCACCGACGCAGAAACTGTAGAAATTGCCAGCATGGTGTTGCTTGGCAGTGTGAATCCGCAACTTGTCTCGGCAATCAATCTGCATGGCGCCAAAGCCGTCGGAGTATCCGGCCAAGATGCCGGACTCTTGCGAGTTAGCCAACGAGATCCGTCGCTGGGCTTTGTGGGTGACATCACGGCAGTGGACCCCACGATTCTAAAGTCGATGCTCGCCGATGGATCCATACCAGTTATCGCCTCAATTGGTTCGGATAAGACGGGTCAGGCTTACAACATAAATGCCGACACCGCAGCAGGAGCGATTGCCGAGTCGCTGGAGGCGGAGAAACTCATCTATCTAACCGACATTGAGGGTTTGCGGCTCGATGCACAGGATCCGAAAAGTCTTGTTCGCCAGACTTCGCCGGAACAATTGCGAACATTGATTCGTGATGGCAACGTCGAAGGCGGGATGATTCCCAAAATCGAAAGTTGCATTCATGCCCTCGAAAACGGCGTTAGGCGAGTCCACATTCTGGACGGACGAATCGCCCATGTACTACTCGTTGAGTTATTCACCGATGCCGGAATTGGCACAATGATTGAACTCTCTATGTCAAGTGGAGCGAGATAATGTCAACTCACGCCTTTGCCGAATCAGCAGTAGCCACAAAATTGTTGGCGGGACGTGAAACATGCCCATTCATGCCAGTGTTCGGTGCGCCACAGGTGATGTTCGAACGGGGTAATGGTACTGAACTGTGGGATATCGACGGCAAGAGATACTTGGATTTCCTCTGTGGAATCGCGGTGACATCGTTAGGTCACAGTCATCCGGTGGTGACCAAAGCAATTGCCGACCAGGCCGCCACATTGATGCATGTCAGCAACTTTTTTACCAACCCAGTAGCGACCGAGACTGCAATTTTGATTGACGAATTACTTGGCGGTGGTGGGCAAGTGTTCCTCTGCAATAGTGGAGCCGAATCAGTCGAAGCGGCGATCAAGTTGGCTCGCAAATTTGGCGGACGAGGTCGCCACAGTGTTGTTAGTGCGTTCGGAAGTTTTCACGGGCGAACCCTGGCGGCATTGGCCGCAACCGGCCAGCCTGCCAAGCACGAACCGTTTCAACCAATGCCGGAAGGCTTCCGTCATGTCGCCTTTGGTGATATCGCTGCACTTGACCAAGCGGTGGACGGCGAAGTGGCTGCAGTTTTGCTCGAGTCAGTTCAAGGTGAAGGCGGTGTTATTCCGGCAACCAATGAATACCTTCAAGCAGTTCGGGCCTTGTGCACGGAACGTGGCGCGCTGCTGATGATGGATGAAGTCCAAACAGGATTTGCTAGGACAGGACGCTGGTTTGGATTTGAACATGCCGGAATAAAACCCGATGTAGTGACACTGGCCAAGGCGATGGGCAATGGCATGCCAATTGGCGCGTTGTGGGCCACAAAGTCGATTGCGGGAGTATTTCAGCCCGGCGATCACGGCAGTACGTTTAGCGGAACCGCAATTGCCACGGCGGCGGCACGGGCGACTATTCAAGTCATGAAAGATATAGATGCACCCGCGCTTGCTCGAGTGCAGGGTGAATATTTGCGTATGGCACTGCAAAAGATTCCAGCAATCGTCGACGTGCGAGGTCGAGGACTTTTGTTGGGTGCTGAATTGCGCCCCGGTATTGACGCCAAATTGATATACAACACATTGTTGGATCATGGGCTTGTAACTAATGCCGTTACGGCAACAGCTCTGCGACTAGCCCCGCCGATAACGGTAAGCACCGAAGAAATTGACGAAGCTGTTTCGATCATCGCCGAAGTTTTGAAATGAGCCATTAGTGAAGAGCCCCAAATCTCGGAGAAACTTTCTAGAAGTTACAGACTTGAGTGCCAATGAACTTGGCCACGTTCTAGATCTTGCTGCTCGACCTCTTGCCAAATTGGGTTCTCCATTGTCGGGAAAAGGCGTCGCACTTATTTTTGAAAAACCGTCCAATCGCACTCGTCACAGTATGGAAATGGCAGTTACTCAACTCGGGGGACATCCGGTGTATACCCGTGGCGAGGAAATTGGTTTTGATGTCCGTGAAACAGTTGAAGATGTCACTCAAGTATTGAATGGTTATCACTCGCTTTTAGCGGCGCGAGTGTTCGATCATTCAACCTTGCAGCGGATGGCTTCCGTAGCAACTGTTCCAGTCGTCAACATGCTCAGCAACACCGCACACCCCCTTCAAACGCTGGCCGATGTACTTACTATGCGCCAAGAATTTGGCACACTCACCGGAAAAACGGTCACCTATATTGGTGATTTCAATAATGTGGCGCGATCACTAACTCAGGCTTGTGGGTTGTTGGGCATGCATGTGCGGCTCGGTTGTCCCGCCGGATATGACGCCGCAACTAGTGAACTGGAACAGATCATCGATTTTGGCGCGCCATCAGTCGAGCAATATCGCGGAGCAAAAGTGGCGGCCAAAGGTGCTCACGCCGTACACACTGATGTCTGGACGTCAATGGGACAAGAAGACGAATCCGCACAGCGCGAAATCGCCTTTGTTCGTTACCAAGTAACCACCGAGGTCATGGCCTGTGCCGAGCCTTCGGCAATCTTTATGCATTGTCTCCCTGCGCATCGTGGGTATGAGGTTGAATCCGAAGTCATCGACGGTGCGTCGAGTCGGGTCATTGTCCAGGCCCATAACCGGATGCATTCGGCTCGCGGACTATTGGCATTTCTGATGGAGGTAACTACATGAGTACCAAAACTCAACGTCAGCAGAACATTTCGCGAATTATTACCGAACACGAAGTGATGAGCCAACCGCAGTTGCTGGCCTTGCTGAAGAAATCTGGCATTGCCGCTACTCAGGCAACCGTGTCTCGAGATTTGGAGGAATTGGGAGCGACAAAAATGCGTACTGCGAGTGGCGAAACGGTGTACGCAATTCCGAACTTTCAACCCGACCGGTTTTCTCCACCGGAACAATTACGCCGAGTACTCACTGAGTGGGTTGCCGATGTGCAAGTGAGTGAACCCATGGTGGTTGTTCGCACGCCTCCCGGTTGTGCCCATGTTGTTGCATCTGCCCTCGATCGTTCGCGCTTGCATGGGTTGGTTGGGACTGTGGCCGGTGACGACACAATGTTTTGCTTGGCAAGTGCCAATTACGGGGCCAAACGATTGGCCAAAGACATCGCCAAACTTGCTGGGCTCAAGAATTCCAAAAAGACCCCGACATGAGCAACTCAAAATCAAGTGGAGCGCCTCTGTGGCACGGACGATTTAGCGGGTCGCCGGCCGACGCATTGATGGCCTTTACACAGAGCATTGGTTTTGATCGGCGTCTATGGCGTGACGACATCGCTGGCTCAATTGCTCATGTACGCGGTTTGGGACACTCCAACATATTGAATGCAGATGAAACTGAAAGCATTGTCGTTGCCCTACAGCAAGTCGCCTGCGAATTTGACGACGAAACATTTGAATTTGAACCAAGTGACGAAGATATTCATACCGCCATCGAGCGCCGAGTCACCGAAATTGCCGGCGATACTGGGGCAAAGTTACACACCGGTCGAAGTCGCAATGATCAATGTGCAACGGCTTTGCGTTTGTGGTCGAAACGCGAATTAGATGTAGTAGCCCAGCATGTGCTGACTTTGTGCGAAGTATTGGCGGCCCGAGCCGATGAAGCTGGTTGGGGAGACGACGGCGTGTATTTGCCCGGCTACACCCATGTGCAACGCGCCCAACCAGTGCTGCTGGCACATCATTTGTTGGCCCACGCTTGGGCATTTTTGCGCGATGTGGATCGCTTGCTTCAGTGCATTGAGCGCCTAGATGAGTCACCGTTGGGAGCGGGTGCATTGGCCGGCTCGTCATTACCGCTTGATCCGGAATTCGTTGCCCATGAATTGGGATTTCAGCGCCGGTTCGCTAATTCACTAGATGCAGTTTCTGATCGCGATTATGTCGCTGAAGCTTTGTTTGATTTGGCACTCATCGGTGTGCATCTCTCTCGCATTGGCGAAGAGTGGGTGTTGTGGACATCCGAAGAATTTGGCTTTGCCCATCTCGATGACCGCTATGCAACAGGATCATCAATGATGCCACAAAAGAAAAACGCCGATATAGCTGAACTCGCCCGTGGCAAATCGGGTCGACTGATTGGCAATCTCACCGGTTTGATGACGACACTGAAAGGCTTACCGCTTTCCTATAACCGCGATTTGCAAGAAGACAAAGAGCCACTTTTTGATTCGGTGGATCAAGTGTCGTTGGGTATTTTGGCATTGTCCGGAATGATCGCTACGGCAACATTCCATCCTCAACAAATGGCTCAAGCGGCCGATCAGCAAACACTCGGCGCCACTGATCTGGCTGAATGGTTGGTCTCGCGTGGTACACCGTTTCGTCATGCCCATGCCATGGTTGGAGCACTTGTGGCCAAAAGTATTTCTGGCGAAGTGTCGTTACATGATCTTGTGCTTAACGACACGGCATTCGGTGCAGAGGCTGCTGCGTTAATTGCACCCGGTGTCGCCGTACGTCGTCGCACTTCACCTGGCGGGGGAGGACCACTCGCCGCACAGGAACAGCGCGATCGATTCAGACTCGAATTAGATCAATTGAGGATGCGCCTCGCATCCTCGTAGTTCAGAGGAAGCCACTTCCTTGGTTTGTGTGTACAACATTCGTGTGCCGAGTTTTTAGTGTGTCGAATTTCTATGTGATTCTTTGTCGATTGTTGGCAATGTGATGGATTGCGCTGCCGACACCCTGTAAGTTGACGTGTATCACGTTCACGCATCCTTCCGCACCACCTCCATTCTCCTGGAGTGAGATCGCCACAAAGGCCGACCTCGCACAATTTGCAACTCGAAATGAGATGCGCACCGAATTCGCCAATTTTCGTCTAGAAATGGCAAAAAAAACAACTATTGAGCTCCTGGCCAAAATGAGAAGGGTGCAGCGGATCACATTTTTTCTGATTGCCGCACTCAACACTTTCACCGCAGTGATATTCACAGTGGCACTGCACTAATTGCGTTAGCGGTCACCGCGAGCGGCTCAGGGTCGAACGCACTCTTAAACCTCCCGAGTTTCATCGCCGATGGCGCCTAATATCGGGGGATGGCTGTGAGCAAAGACATCGTCGCTGAATTTGCTTTACGCGGTCTGATTCACGACAGCACCGATCGGGTTGCACTCGGAGAACGCCTTGCCAATGGTCCGATTGGCGTCTATGTAGGTTTTGACCCAACTGCGGACTCGCTCCATGTGGGTCACCTTCTAGGTCAGATCTCGTTGCGTCGCTTGCAATTGGCGGGTCATCGACCATTCGTGCTCGCTGGTGGTGCAACTGGCATGGTCGGCGATCCTTCGGGGCGCAGCGAAGAGCGCAATTTATTGGACGAAGAAACATTGAATCACAATGTGCAATCGATCAAGGTTCAACTTGAGCGTATTCTCGATTTCACGCCGGGCAAATCTCAGGCAGTGCTCGTCGACAACGCTGATTGGACACGAAAGGTTTCACTGCTCGAATTTCTGCGCGATGTCGGCAAGCACATCACCGTCAATCAAATGTTGGCCAAGGATTCAGTAAAGGGTCGGCTTAGCGATGGCAATGGATTGTCATTCACCGAGTTCAGTTACATGTTGTTGCAAGCAAATGATTTTCGTCAACTCTTCGAGCACCACAACTGCGAAATGCAAATGGGTGGATCGGATCAGTGGGGCAATATCACTGCGGGCATTGATCTCATCCGCAAAAATTTGGGTCGTAGCGCATTTGGTCTCACGTGGCCGCTTGTAACCAAAAGCGATGGATCCAAGTTTGGCAAGACCGCCGATGGGGCAGTGTGGTTAGATCCTCAGCGGACCTCGCCATATCAATTTCGCCAATACTGGATGCAACTGAGTGACGAGGAAATTGCGCATTTAATGCCACAGTTTTCTTTGCGTTCGATGGATGAGATCACTGCGATACTTAGCGAGCAGCAAGCGCGTCCAGAATCTCGTGTCGCCCAGCGCACACTGGCACGAGAACTCACCTCGATGTTGCACGGAAACGACTCCGCCGATGCGACTGAACAAGCCGCCGATCTGTTGTTCGGCGCTAATCCAATTTCGGCGAGTGAAGCTGCGTTACAACTCATTGCTTCTGAAGTCGAAACTACTCAAATGGGAAGAGCCGCACTTTCTGACACAGTGAGCGTGCTGGTGACAAGCGGTTTAGCGACATCAAATAGTGAAGCTCGTCGATTATTGGCACAACGCAGTGTTCGGGCCAATGGAGAGCAGTTAGATGAGCAATCAAAACTTGCCGAGATTGCCCTGCTGCATGGCCGCTGGCTCTTACTGCGTAAGGGAAAGACGGTGCATCACTTGTTGGACTTCGCGCCGTAAATCACTGCGACACGCGCCACACGAGACACACAAAGGCGCAAACCCAAGAGTATTCAGGGAAATACCGTGTTTTCTGGGCAAGCGAGGTTGACGATTGCCCTTGTTTCCCGCTATTGTTGCACTCCGCCTCTTGCGCGAGTTGTACATGTCTGAGAAGTCATGTGTTCCTTGCCAAGTTGGCCTTTCACCCGGTGGCATCACCGAGATGCGGTGGTCCGTTAAAACGGTTCGCTGTGCTTCGAGTGCCCCCAGTGATCGCTCCTTGAAAACGGAAGAGAAGACTGAACGCCAGTGCGGGCAGTTACACGGTCCTTCGGGACCGCTATTAACTGTCCGTCAATTCCGGTCGGATGAATAATCCGACCAAATAATCGTTGATGCAAATCAACAAAAGTATAAAATCGATCAGAAGAGCTTCTGATCGGTCAGGACACGATGATGCGGTGAGGCTTAGGCCTTGATTATTTATCGTGAACTCTTTACCAGAATGTCACCTGTTCACAGCGCTTTGTTGCGCAAGCAACATCTGTGAGTGTCCAGGTAGTTCTTGACGGAGAGTTTGATCCTGGCTCAGGACGAACGCTGGCGGCGTGCTTAACACATGCAAGTCGAACGATGATGCAGGGCTTGCTCTGCGGATTAGTGGCGAACGGGTGAGGAACACGTGAGAAACCTGCCCCAGACTCTGGGATAACAATTAGAAATGATTGCTAATACCGGATGACGTCGGAGAACCGCATGGTTCACTGACGAAAGGAAATCCGGTTTGGGAGGGTCTCGCGACCTATCAGCTAGTTGGCGGGGTAATGGCCCACCAAGGCGTCGACGGGTAGCTGGTCTGAGAGGATGATCAGCCACACTGGGACTGAGACACGGCCCAGACTCCTACGGGAGGCAGCAGTGGGGAATCTTGCGCAATGGGCGAAAGCCTGACGCAGCGACGCCGCGTGTGCGATGAAGGCCCTTGGGTCGTAAAGCACTGTCGGTCGGGACGAAAACTATCGGACTAATACTTCGATAGCTTGACGGTACCGGCAAAGGAAGCACCGGCTAACTCTGTGCCA